>NC_012522.1:5478542-6087269 GCF_000010805.1 Rhodococcus opacus B4
AAGCCGACGCCGACGTCGAACCGGTGCGGCCGCCGAGCGTCGCCGGGGCGACCACGTACCGTCCCGGTACAGTTCTCGACACCTGGCTGCGGGTGCTGGCCGGCGGGTGCGAGGTTGCACTGCGATGTCGCGGCCTGGAACACGGACCTCGATCATCATCGGCCGTTCGATCACTCCGATCCCACCGCCGGAGGTCCGACGGTGGCCGGAAACCTGACCGCCTGCTGCCGAAATCATCACCGGCTCAAACGTTCCGGACACTGGCAGGTGGACGCCGAGGGCGGAATCGAGTTGACAGCACCCACCGGGCACCGATACCGACCGCGGTCGTCGGGCCTTCTCGGTGGCGGACGAGACGGTGTCGCTGGAGGTGGCCACCTCGCCGACGGAGGAGCCCGCCGCACCCACGAGCAGCACAAGGCTGCCCGGATCCGGGCCGAGCGCCGTCGCCGGCAGGCCCGCCTGGATGCGGCGCGGCGCCGGTCGCCCGGCGCGCGAGCACCTGACGCCTGCGCTACCGACGCCTGCGCTACCGGCGAACCCGCGCCGTTCTGACCGGCGGCGACTCCGGGCTCACCGCCTGTGCGCCGAAAAGAGTTACCGTGGAATATAGGTGGTTAGCAAGAGTAAAGAACTGTCAATGTGATTGCTACGGTTCGGGCTCGGTTCGCCGCCTCGCAACTGACCATGCGCCGAAGGAAGAGCGCCAGCGACAGCCGGAGGAACAAATGTGCGGAATCGCCGGATGGATCTCGTTCGACCGCGATCTACGCGTCGAACAGTCCACCGTGGATGCCATGGCGGAGACGATGAACTGCCGGGGGCCGGACGATCGCGGTACGTGGGTCGTCGAACATGCAGCTCTCGGGCACCGAAGGCTCGCGATCATCGATCTGCCCGGCGGGCATCAGCCGATGAGCGTGGACAGTCCCGGCGGGACCGTGGCGATGGTCTACTCGGGGGAGGTGTACAACTTCGGTGAATTGCGCGAGGAACTGTACGGGCGCGGGCACCGGTTTGCCACGAACTCCGACACCGAGGTGGTGCTCCACGGGTACCTGGAATGGGGCGAGGCCGTCGCCGAGCGACTCAACGGCATGTACGCGTTCGCCATCTGGGATTCGCGCACCGACACCCTGGTGATGATCCGTGACCGCATGGGCATCAAGCCGTTCTACTACTACGAGACTCCCGACGGTGTGCTGTTCGGTTCGGAACCCAAAGCGATTCTTGCCAATCCGATCGCCGAGCCGACCGTCACGATGGACGGGATCCGGGAGCTGTTCGCGTTCGTGAAGACGCCGGGCCACGCCGTGTGGGAGGGCATGCGTGAGGTGGAACCGGGCACGGTGGTCACCGTCTCGCGCACCGGACTCCGGACGCACCGGTACTGGACGCTGCAGACCCGCCCGCACACCGACGACCGGGACACGTCCGTCGCGCACGTCCGCGAACTCCTCGACGACATCGTGCGCAGGCAACTGGTCGCCGACGTGCCGCGCTGCACCCTGCTGTCCGGTGGTCTCGACTCCTCGGCGATGACGGGCATCGCCGCCGGGCAGCTCGCCCACGCGGGGGAGACGGTCCGCACCTTCGCCGTCGACTTCGTCGGGCAGACCGAACATTTCGTCGCCGACGAACTGCGGGGCACCCCGGACACCCCGTACGTGCACGACGTGGCCCGCAGGTCCGGGACCGCGCATCAGGACATCGTCCTCGACTCCGACGACCTCGCCGATCCCGCCGTGCGTGCGAAGGTCATCCGCGCTCGTGACATCCCCATGGGTCTCGGCGACATGGACGCGTCGCTGTACCTGCTGTTCAAGGCGATCCGGCAGCACTCCACCGTGGCACTGTCCGGTGAGTCGGCGGACGAGGTGTTCGGCGGCTACAAGCAGTTCTTCGACCCGAAGGCTCAGCAGGCGAACACCTTCCCGTGGCTCGTGCAGTTCGCCGAGCACTTCGGCGACGAGAGCAACATCTTCACCCCGGACGTCACGGCGGGGCTGCGCATGGACGACTACGTGCAGGATTCGTACGACGCAGCGATCTCCGGAATCGACCGGCTGGACGGTGAATCCGACTTCGAGTGGCGGATGCGCAAGATCTGCTACCTGCATCTGACGCGGTTCGTCCGGGTCCTTCTCGACCGTAAGGACCGCGCGAGCATGGCCGTCGGGCTCGAGGTGCGGGTGCCGTTCTGCGATCACCGGTTGGTCGAGTACGTGTTCAACACGCCGTGGTCGCTGAAGACGTTCGACGGCAAGGAGAAGTCGCTGCTGCGGGCCGCGACCAGCGATGTGCTGCCCCAGTCGGTGATCGACCGGGTGAAGTCGCCGTACCCGTCCACGCAGGACCCCAAGTACGCGGTGGCGTTGCAGCAGCACGGCAAGGAGTTGCTGAGCGACCCCGCGCACCCGGTGTTCGGCCTGGTCAGCGCGGACTGGCTGTCGCGAGCGGTGTCCGTCGACACCCCGCAGATCAGTCAGGTGTCGCGTCGCGGACTCGAGCGCACCCTCGACCTCGCGTTATGGATGGACATGTACAACCCGACGATCAAACTCTGCTAATCGAGGCCGAGGTTCCGGTAGCGAGCGAGTCGGGCCGCAAAGCGCTCGCTCTCCGGGGCCCCGGAGAGCGAGCGGAGTTCCCGGGAGATGGCCTCGCCGACCCGCTTGGAGAAGTCGACGGCCTCGTCGGCGGCGTCGGGGTGCTCGGGGATGATGGCGTCGATGACGCCGTCCCGCAGGAGGTCGAGGGAACGGATGCCCTGTGCGGCCGCCATCTCGGGGGCGTGGGTGGTGTCGCGGTGGACGATCGCGCTGGCACCTTCGGGAGGCAGCGGGGCCAGCCACCCGTTCTGTGCCGCGAGCACGCGGTCGGCGGGGAGGAACGCCAGCGCCCCGCCGCCCGTGCCCTGACCGAGCAGAACGGACACGGTCGGCGTCTTCAACGTCACGAGGTCGGAGATGCAGCGGGCGATCTCGGGGGCGAGACCGCGCTCCTCGGCCTCCTGCGACAGCGCGGCACCGAGCGTGTCGATCACCAGGACCAGGGGGATCTGCAACTCCTCGGCCAACCGCATGCCGCGGCGTGCCTCGCGGAGGGCGGCGGGACCCATCGTGTTCAGCGCGGACTGTCCGGCGCGGTCCTGGCCCAGCAGCACGCACGGCGCGCCGCGGAAACGGGCCAGCGACAGCAGCACCGTCCCCTCGGTCTCGCCCTGGCCGGTGCCGCTGAGGGGCACCTGCTCGGTGGCCGCGTGCCGCAGCAGGTGGCGGATGCCGGGCCGGTCGGCGCGCCGCGACAGCATCACCGACTGCCATGCGGGAACGTCGGGGATGTCGACGTCCGGCACCGGTTCGGTGGCGGCGGGTGGTGTCGGCGGATCGATCAACACCTTCAACGCTCGGTGCACGAGCCTGCGCAGGCGGGAGGCGGGGACGACGCCGTCGATGACGCCGTTGCGGTACAGGTTCTCGGACGTCTGCACGCCCTCGGGGAACTTCTCGCCGTACAGCGCCTCGTAGACGCGGGGCCCGAGGAACCCGACGAGCGCACCGGGTTCGGCCACCGTGATGTGCCCGAGGGAACCCCAGGATGCGAAGACGCCGCCGGTGGTCGGGTTCCGCAGGTACACCAGGTAGGGGAGGTGGGCGGCCTTGTGGGTGGCGACGGCGGCCGCGATCTTCACCATCTGCACGAAGGCGACGGTGCCCTCCTGCATGCGGGTGCCCCCCGACGTGGGCGAGGCCAGCAGGGGGAGACCCTCGCGGGTGGCGCGTTCGATGGCGGTGACGATCCGCTCGGCGGCGGCCACGCCGATCGAACCGGCGAGGAACGCGAACTCGCAGGCGATCACCGCAACCGGGCGGCCGCGGACGGTGCCGACCCCGGTGATCACCGATTCGTCGACGCCCGACTTCTCGGCGGCCTTCTGCAGGTCGGCGCGGTACTTCTCGTTCGGCCGAGCGTCGACGGGCGTGGTGTCCCAGGAGACGAAGCTGCCGGCGTCCAGTACCAACTCGAGCACGTCGTGGGCGGTGATCTTGGCGGCCATGGCCCTGAGAGTAGCGGTCGGGCCGGGCCGGCAGATGTCTGCTACGGCGGGTGACGTTCGGAACCCGGCAAACAGCGCCGAGACCCGTGCCGTGGTGTCTAGAGTCAGATGCGGTTGACGCAGGCCGGGTACGAGAACGACGACAGATTCCCGAGTGGAGCAGTTCTATGGACCTCAACACCATCACCGACGTCGTTCGGCGACCTCCCGACCGGCCGGGTTCGGAGTGGCGCGACGGCGACGCCTGGCTTGCCGGCGGCACGTGGTTGTTCTCCGAGCAGCAACCGCACCTGCGCCGGCTCGTCGATCTGACGACGCTCGGCTGGGATTCCCTGGTGCCGAGCGATGCGGGTCTCGAGATCGGCGCTACGTGCACGGTCCGTGACCTGTATGCCTTTGCGCCGCCTGCCGACTGGCTCGCGGGACGGCTGTTCGCCACGAGTTGTGAGGCGTTTCTGGCGTCGTTCAAGGTCTGGAATTCGGCGACGGTGGGCGGCAACATCTGCATGGCGCTGCCCGCGGGCCCGATGATCACGTTGGCCGTCGCACTCGAGGCGACGTACACACTGTGGGCGGCCGACGGTTCCGAGCGCACCGTGGACGCCGCCGAGTTCGTCACGGGCAACCACGAGAACATCCTCGCGCCGGGTGAGATCCTGCGGCGCATCGACATCCCGGTCGGCGCCCTACGCAAGCGGCACGCGCACCGCCGATTCACGCTGACACACCTGGGCCGGTCCACGCTGTTCATGATCGGCACCCAGACTCCCGGCACCGGCGACCTGCTGCTCACGATCACGGCGGGCACCACGCGTCCGATCCGATTCGCGTTCGATGCCGCGCCCGACGCCGGGACGCTGCAGGAGCGCATCGACGCGTTACCCGAGGACATGTGGTTCGACGACCCCAACGGCACCCCCGGCCACCGTCGTCACCTCGCGAAGCATTTCGCCGAGGAGATCCGGACCGAACTCGCGGCAGGAGGGCGGCGATGACGTACACCGTCAACGGCAGGACGTTCGACGAGGAGCCGAATCCGGGTCAGTGCCTGCGCACGTTCGTGCGTTCGCTCGGTCATCACGGCGTCAAGAAGGGTTGCGACGCAGGTGATTGCGGTGCCTGTACGGTGTGGCTCGACGGCGATCCGGTGCACAGTTGCATCACGCCCGCGTTCCGGGCCGAGGGACGTGAGGTGACCACCATCGAGGGCCTCGGTTCGCCGGACGATCTGCACCCGGTGCAGCGGCAGTTCCGGGATGCCCCCGGGTTCCAGTGCGGCTTCTGCACCGCGGGGATGATCATGACCTCGGCGACGTTCACCGACGCCCAGAAGCAGGACCTGCCCCGTGCGTTGAAGGGCAATCTGTGCCGCTGCACCGGGTACCGGGCGATCGAGGACGCGGTGAACGGAGTCGCCGCGATCGAGGTCGCCGAGCCGGGCCGGGCCGTCGGCACCAGCGTCGGGGCGCCCGCGGCCACCGACGTCGTCACGGGCCGCGCCCGATTCACGATGGACACGGAGATCGACGGCCTGCTGCACATGAAGGTGCTGCATTCGCCGCACGCCCATGCCCGCATCGTCTCGATCGACAAGTCGGCGGCGCTCGCCGTCCCCGGAGTGCACCGCGTGTACACGTGGGAGGACGTGCCCCGGAAGCTGTACACGACCGCGATCCACACCGATCACCTGGTCGACCCCGACGACACGTACATCCTCGACGACACGGTGCGCTTCGCCGGACAGCGGGTGGTCGCAGTGGTGGCGGACACGATCGGTGCCGCGGAGGAGGGCTGCCGCAGGGTGGTCGTCGAGTACGACGTGCTGCCCGCGGTGTTCGACCCGGAAGAGGCGATGGCCGACGGCGCACCGCAACTGCACGGTTCGGACGACCCGTTCGTCCAGGATCCCGTGCGCAACATCCTGCTCGAACTGCACGGTGAGGTCGGGGACGTCGAGGCCGGGTTCGCCGAGGCGGACGTGATCCACGAGGGCACGTACTTCACGCCGCGCGTGCAGCATGCGCATCTCGAGACGCACGGGTCGATCGCCTGGATGGAGGACGGCCGCCTGCACGTGCGCACCAGTTCGCAGTCGCCGTCGATCGCGAAGGTCAAGCTGGCGCACCTGTTCGATCTGCGTCCCGACCAGCTGCGGGTGTTCTGCGAGCGGGTCGGGGGCGCGTTCGGCGGCAAGCAGGAGGTGATCTCGGAAGATCTGGTCGCGCTGGCCACCCTCGACACGGGCAGGCCGGTCTGCCTCGAGTTCACCCGGGAAGAAGAGTTCACGACGGCGTCGCCGCGGCACCCGATGAAGCTGACGGTCAAGCTCGGTGCCCGGGCCGACGGGACGCTCACGGCGTTCCAGGTGCGCAACGTGTCGAACACGGGCGCGTACGGCAACCACGGGGGCGAGACGTTGTTCGCCGCGGGGGCCGCGATTTCGACGTACCGGTGCCTCAACAAGAAGTTCGACGCGTACTCCGTCTACACGAACACCGTGCCCAGCGGGGCGCTGCGCGGGTACGGCATGACGCAGCCCGCGTTCGCGGTGGAGTCCGCCATCCACGAACTGGCGGTCGCGCTCGGCATCGACCCCGTCGAGTTGCGGCGCCGCAACATCGTCCGCCCCGGCGACTCACTGGTGGCGATCGAGGACGGGCCCGACGACGTCGTGTTCGGGGAGGACGGGCTCGGGCAGTGCCTCGACCTCGTGGACGCCGCCTTGGCACGAACTGCGAACGGGCAGGTGCTGGGCGAGGATTGGCTCGTCGGCGTGGGCACCGCGTGCGGGCTGCACGAGACGGCGCCGCCGACCGAACACATCTCGGAGGCGTGGGCGACGCTCGGCGCCGACGGCGTGTACGAACTCGCCGTCGGCACCGTCGAATTCGGTGAGGGGACGTCGACGGCGCACGTGCAGATCGCGGCGACCCAGCTCGGCACGACGCCGTCGCGGGTGCGTCTCGTGCAGTCCGACACCGACCGCACGGGTTTCGACACGGGGGCGTTCGCCAGTGCGGGCCTCTTCGTCGCGGGCAACGCCGTGTCGCAGGCGTCGGAAGCGCTGCGCACCCGCATCCTGGCGTTCGCCGCCGCGCACACCGGGGTCGACGTCGCGTCCTGCTCGATGGACGACGACGGGGTGCTCTGCGACGGCACACGCGTGCCGTTGACCGAACTCCTCGACGCCGCCCGCCCCCGAGGCATCCGGTTCACCGAGGCGCGCAAGGCGTACGGGTCGCCGCGCAGCGTCGTCTCCAACGCCCACGGCTTCCGCATCGCCGTCCACCGGGTGACGGGCGAGATCCGCATCCTCTACAGCGTCCAGGCCACGGACGCCGGGGTGATCATCAACCCGGTGCAGGTGCGCGGCCAGATCGAGGGCGGCGTCGCCCAGGGCATCGGATTCGTGTTGACCGAGAACTTCCACGTCGACGACAAGGGCGTGATGACCAACCCCACCCTGCGCAACTACCGCATCCCCACCTTCGCCGACATTCCCCGAACCGAAGTGCTGCTGGTCGATTCGTCCGACTCCGTCGGGCCGATGCGCGCGAAGGGTATGGCGGAGTGCTGCATCAACCCGGTGGCGCCTGCGCTGGCCAACGCGCTGGAAGACGCGACGGGCGTGCGTTTCCGCGAGTTGCCGCTCACCCCCGAGCGCATCTACAGCCGCATCGGCGAGAGCCGATCGGTTCCGACGACCTGAGCCGGGAGGAGAGGGCGATGGACACCGAGAAACCCACCGAGAAGTTCACCGGCAACGCCGCGACGGTCATCATCGGCCAGAAGGTGCGTGCCGGGTCCGAGGAGGCCTTCGAGGCCTGGCAGCGGGACATGAACGCGGCCGCGTCCCGTTACCCCGGATTTCTGGGCGCCGAGATCTCCGCACCCACAGCCGTGCAACCCGACTGGGTGGTGGTCTACCGCTTCGACTCCGTCGCCCACGTGCAGGCGTGGATCAACAGCGCCACCCGGCAGGACCGCCTCGACGCCGGACAGCCGTACTTCGACGGCCCCGCCACCCAGCAGGTCATCACCGGTGGCGGCGTGCGGGAGGCGGATCCGCTCGTGACGGTCGTCGTGACGCACCGTGTCCGCCCGGAACACGTCGACGACTTCCTCGCGTGGCAGGACCGACTGCGACTGGAGGAGAGCAGGTTCGACGGCTTCCGCGGGAGCGAACTGTTCCGCCCCGTCGAAGGTGTCCAGGACGAGTGGACCGCGCTGTACCGCTACGACAACGCCGCCGACCTCGACGCGTGGCTCACCTCCGCGAAACGTCAGGAGTTGCTCGCGGAGGGGGAGAAGTTCCACGACTTCGAATTGCGCACCATCGACAACTCCTTCGGCAGCTGGTTCGCGTTCGACGAGAACGGCCGCGAGGCGCCGCCGCCGTCCGAGACCAAGACGTCGATCGCGGTGTGGGTCGGCCTCTATCCGACGGTCGTGATCCTCACCCTCGCGCTGTCGCCGCTGAAGATGCCGCTGTGGCTCGGTCTGCTCGTCGGAAACCTGCTGTCCAGCTTCATCATGAGCTTCGTGACGATGCCCTACTACGTGAACAGGCTGCTGGGGCACTGGCTACGGCCGGCCCCGGGCGTTCCCGAATCGAAGACGAACCTTCGAGGGCTCGCGGTCGTCTCCGGGGCTATGGTGTTCTGGGTCGTCGTCTTCTATTTGGTGACCACCCAGTTCTGGACCCTGCCCTGACACCGAGAGAAACGGGTGCCATATGTCAGCCTCGGAAATCCGAGTGAGCCGAAAGATCGACGCGCCCGCGAGCGCGGTGTGGAATGTCCTCACCGACCTGGACAACGCCGAGTCGGTTCTGAGCGGCGTGGAGAAGCTCGAGCGACTGGACTCGACGAAATACGAGGTCGGCACGCGGTGGCGTGAGACCCGGGTGCTGTTCGGCAAGTCGTCGTCCGAGGAGATGTGGGTCGCGGAGATCGATCCGGAGAAGCGCACGGTGGTGAAGGCCTCGTCCCGCGGCGCCGACTACACGACGGTGTTCACCCTGACGCCCGCCGGCGACGGCACCACCCTGACGTTTCACTTCTCGGCGGAAGCATCCGGCATGGGTGCGATTTCGCGGGTCCTGATGAAGGTGTTCGGCTCGTTCGCGCTGAAGGCCACCACCAAGATGATCCGGCAGGATCTCGACGACATCGCGGCCGCCGCCGAGAAGCGGACCGGCTGACCGCGCTTACCGGCCGCCGAGCGGCACGGGACCCATCGACGCGGGAAGCGTGGGAAGTGTGCCCAGCGGCAACGGCACCACCGTCGTGGACTGCGGGTCCGGGCGGCCCAGCCCGAACTTGCGGACCTCGGTGCCGCCCGGCCCGCCGCCGCTGACGAGCAGGTCTGCGCCCGTGGTGGTGCTGGTCGTGGCCACCTGCACACCGGTGCCGGGTGGGCCGCCGGCGAACGGCGCGAACGACGCGATCTGGGTGAAGGCGACGGCGCCGTCGGAGTGATGGTTCGGGCTCTCCAAGTACATGCGCGGTTCGCCGTCGAGGCGTGACCCGCTCGACCACACGCGGACCGTGCCGTCGCCTCCGAGCATGCCGGTGACGATGCTCTTCGCGCCGCCCTCGGCGCCGGCCACCCAGCCCGTCGCGAGGGAGACACCGCCGACGTAGTTCTCGTCGAACGCCAGGAACTCCGACGTCGTCCTCGGGCCACCGGTGTGGCCGGCGTGCTCGTCCGCGGTCCCGTCGGCCTCCGCCGCGGCGGTCGGCTCGAACAGGTCGTACCGGAACGTCTTCACCCGAGGTGCTTCTCCCGGTCCCGGGGCGGTGACGATGCTCGCCCGGCCCGACGCGGTGTCGACCAGGCCGGTGGCGACGGTGACCCCGGACTCCGAACCGGGGTAGGGGGTGAACGTCGAGAAGGTCTCGGGTGCCTCGCCCCGGTCCGCGGGCAGGGTGGACGAGAACACCTTCACCTGAGTTTCGGTGCCCGGTCCGGTGCCGACGATGATGTTGTCGGCCAGCGCGTTTCCGTCGATGTCCGCGCCCGCGACGGTCACGCCCCCGCGGAAGCCGGCGTCGAACGGGGCGAACCGGGCCAACTCGGCGGTGAACGGGCCCGAGCCGACGTCGTTGCCGTCGTACGCGACGACTTCCGGCGCCGCGCCGGCACCCGTACCGGCGACGAGATCGAGAATCATGTCGCCGTTGACGTCGGCCGTCGCCACCGTCGGGGCGCCCTCGAAGGAGGGGAACGGGGTGACGGCGGCGATCACCTTGTCGCCGTTGCCGTCGTGGACCTGCACGGTGGCGGGCGTGCCCGGGGTTCCCGGCACCGCCACGGCATACGTCGACACCTCCGGAATCACGTTGACGGTGGCCATCAGTCCGTTGTCCTCGTGGTTGAGGCGGTGGCAGTGGATCACGAAAGTGCCGGTGTACTCGGTGAATTTGGTGCGCAGCGTCACCGATGCGGGCTCCAGCGCGTTCTCGTTCGCGTCGGTGACGGGTGCGGGCACGTTGACGTTGTCCTCGCCCCACGGCTGCACCCCGGTCCTGGTGCCCGCGATCGGATCGACGATCTCCATCACTTGGAAGTCGTTGACGTGGATGTGCATCGGGTGCTCGTCGTTGTTGAGGTTCGTGATCGTCCATTCCTCGACCGAATTGAGGCGCGGCTGGATCAGCGGGATGTTCGGGAACGTGTTGTCGTCGAACTCGTACGTGAACGCCTTCGGGTCGCTGTTGCTGGCCTTCTCGTTGCCGAACCCGCCCGACACCGTGAGGGTGCGCATGACGTCGGGCGTCATCACCGACGTGTCCACGAAGGACGTGTAGGCGTCCAGATTCTGGCCGGGCTCGAACGGCGTGGTCCGGCCTTCGCCGCTGTCGGGTGTGACGCGGACGAGAGTTTGGGTGGGGAAGGTGAAGAAGCCGTCGGCGTAGCTGATGACCGACGGGTCGACGGTCACCGTGCCCAGTTCGGCCGGCGGATTGCCGGTGCCGTTGTTCGTGTAGAGCACGCCGGGATTGGTGACGGGCTTCGCCCCCTCCAGCGGCGGCATGTCGAGCACCAGATCGCCGGTGTCCGGCATCGTCACGGCGATCGCGTACCGCGACCCCGGCGGAATGACCAGCCGGGTGCCGTCACCGCCGACCGGCCGCTGCACCTGGGTGAACGGGTTGCCGTCCTGGCCGACGATCGAGAACTGGGGATGCTTGCCCGTCGCGGTCTCGGTGAGCCGCAGCGGCATGTACGCGAAGTCGCTGATGTTCGCCAGCACCCAGATCTCCGTCTGGCCCGGCTTCAGTTTCAGCTCCGGCTGGAACTGCCCGTTGATCGTGTACTGCACGTCGCGTTCGTTGTCCGGCAGCGACGGATCAGCGGGGACGGTGGTCGAATCACCGCGGAAACTCTGCAGATTGCCCGGCACGAACTGGTTCTGCCCGCGATGATTGGCCGGGGACAGCGGACCGGCATACCAGTTGGTGACGTACTGGGCGCCGTCCGTCGTCTCGGCGAAGTTCACCGGGGCGAGGCTCGGCGAGTACGTGCCGTCGGCCAGCTGTGATCCCTGCGGGGGTGTCAGCGTGCTCACGAACTGCGGCCAGTTCGGGTCGTTCAGCTGGTGTCCCTTGCCTTTGCGGTCGAAGACGAAGTTGTACTGCAGCGCCATGTCGCGGATGGGAACGTCGTTCTGTGTCACCAGGGGAAGGTTGCCGTCGGGACGCCCGATCTCCAGCAGTCCCGCGAGCCCCGCGTACGTCTGCTGCGCGGTCAGCGTGTGACGGTGACTGTGGTACCAGTACATGCCGTTCGGCATGTCCTTCGGCACCGCGTAGTCGTACACGTTGCCCATCCCGGCGGGGATGTCGAGCAGCACGTTGTCGGCGTTGCCGTCCGGACTCACGTGCAGACCGTGGGTGTGCAGGTTCAGCGGCGCGGACTCGAGGGCAGGCGGATAGACCGGGACGTCACCACCCGCCGGCGTGAACGCGGGGTCGTAGAAGTCCTCGATCGTCAGGCCCCGCAGATCGTTGTCGTAGTGGATGATCAGGCGCTCGCCCGGATCGACGCGCAACGTCGGCGCCGGATAGAGGTCGTCACCCGTGGTCGAGCCGTTCGAACTCCTGCCCTGCAGAACCTCGTATCCGAAGACCAGGAAATTGGAGACCGGTTCCGAGACGGTGTCGAGGTGGACGGTGCCCTGATGGGCGGACAGCCGGACCTCGAGCACCCCGTTCTCGCTCGACAGCTTGACCGGCTCCTCGTAGGCGACCGGGGAGCCGCCGGGGCCGGCGTTGCCACCGCCCGCGCTGCTCGGCTCGTCGGACGTGCACGCCGTCAGCGCCGACGTCATGGACACGACCACGGCGACGGCGATGGCGACGATCGGCTTCCTGCGACGGACGACCATGGTGTTCCCCGTTCCGAAACGGCAGCTGAGCAGCATCGATCGACGATTCGAAGACTACCCGGGGAACTTGGGCGGCCACCGGGATTCGCTACCAGATTGTGCGCCGGTCACGGTGGGGGTGAAGGCGTACGCGGGAGGACCCCTTCAGGTCCGAGCGTGTCCTGGCTGGACGGGCCGGTTCTGCTGCTTGATGTGCGCGATTTCAGATCACGGACGGCCGCAAGCTGCGGTTGCCGAAGATCGGGGACGTGGACGTGCGCTGGTCTCGGGAGTTGCCGTCCGAGCCGTCGAGTGTGACCGTGATCAAGGATGCGTCGGGTCGGTACTTCGCGTCGTTCGTGGTGGTGCTCGACGACGAACCGATGCCGGAGCTGGACACCGACGTCGGTCTCGATCTCGGATTGGCGACGTTCGTGGTTCTCTCGAACGGGAAGGTTGTCGACTCGCCGAAGTTCTTCCGCCGCGCCGAACGTCGGCTCCGTAAGGCGCAACAGAATCTGTCCCGCAAGCAGAAAGGGTCGAAGAACAGGGCCAAGGCCCGAATCACGGTGGCCCGGGCACACGCCAAGATCCGCGATGCCAGACTCGACTTTGCGCACAAGCGTTCCATGGCGATCATCCGCGAGAACCAAGCGGTGTACGTCGAGGACCTGTGCGTGAAAGGGCTGGCACGGACCAGGTTGGCGAAGTCGGTGCACGATGCCGGATGGTCCATGTTCACCCGATTGCTCGAGGAGAAGGCTACCCGGTACGGGCGGCACTTCTCGAGGGTCGATCGGTGGTTCCCGTCGTCGCAACTGTGCTCGGTGTGCGGGCGGATCGACGGCCTCAAGCCGCTGTCGGTGCGTTGGTGGACTTGCCCGTGCGGAGCCGAGCACGATCGGGATCTCAATGCAGCACGAAACATTCTCGCCGCCGGACGGGCGGAGAGGCTAAACGCCTGTGGAGCGCAGGTAAGACCGGAACGTGTTCCGGCGCAGCGCGGCGAAGCAGGAACCCACCGAGAGCGCCAATCGGCGCTGGTAGGAATCCCTGGCCTTTAAGCCGAGGAGGACGTCAACTTCCGAGCGCCTCCTTCCAGGACACGACCTTGCCGATCCGCAGGATCGAGCGCTGGTAGATCTTCGCGGCCAGCACACTGAGTGCGGCGGTCACCGCGAGCATCAGCGCGATGGTGACGACGACCTGCACCGGGGACGCCACGCCGGCGGCGATGCGTAGCGGCATCAGGATCGCCGAGAACGGCGGAATCCAGCTGAGGACGTTGCTCAGGGTGCCGTCCGGGTTGCTCACCGAGGAGAAGGCGCTGAAGAACATGATGACGATCAGGACCATCAGCGGCGACGCGGTGGCGTTGACATCCTCCTGCCGCGACACCATCGATCCGGCCGCGGCGTAGAGGACGGCGAAGAACGCGAATCCGAGCACGAACCAGCCGAGCGTTCCGGCCAGCACACCGAGCGCCGTGCCGGTCACGGTGAGCACGCCCGTCGCGAGTCCGGCGGCGACACCGGCGACCCCGTAGGCGGTCAGCTGGACGAGGCCGACCGCACCGATGCCGATCACCTTGCCCCAGAGCAGTTGCAGCGGTCGCAGCGTCGACAGGAGCAGTTCGACGACGCGGCTCGACTTCTCCTCGACCACACCCATCGCCACGTACATGCCGAACATCATGATCTGCATGTACAGCAGCACGACGACGGCGACGGAAAGGGCAACGCGCTGGCCCTTTTCGGGGTCGGGCGGGTCGAGTGCGTCGACGGTGACGACGGCCCGGCCGGTCGCTGCGGCGAGTTCCGCGGGATCGACACCCTGCGCGGCGAGGGCGCCGGCCTGGGCCTGCTGGATGACGGCCGCGTCGATCACGGTGCGAAGCCCGGAGCTCAACTCGGATTCGGTGACGGCCGTGACCGATCCGTCGGTGCCGGGAATCAGCGCGACGTCGAGGTCGCCGCTGCTCACCTCGTCCCGAGCGGCCTGTTCGCCGGCGGCCGGGACGACGTCGACCGGTGTCCCGGTCTGTTCGCCGGTGGCGACGAGAACCGGCGCGAGCGACTGGTCGCCGACGAGTCCGATGGTGGCCCGGTCTTCGTCGCCGCCCGAGAACAGCGAGTACGCGACGATGCCACCCACGATGGCCAGCAGGATGATCACGTTGCTGATGACGAAACTCTTCTTCGCCACCTGGGTCAGGAATTCGCGTCGGGCCACGAGGCCGATCGCGCGGGCGGGGCTCAGTGGGGCACTCATGCCGTGACCACCTCTCGGAACAGATCGGTCAGGGTGGGCCTGTGCAGCGAGAACTCGTGCACCGGACCGGTTTTCAGGGCGGTGTGCAGGACCAGCTGGTCGTCCACGTGGGCGTCCAGTGACAGCAGCGTGCGGCCGTCGAGATGACTGATCGTGGTGACCCCGTCGAGGTGATGGGCCCAGCCGACCGGCGCCTCCGGTGCGTGGACTTCCAGTTGGGCGTTGCCGCCGCCGCGCAGTTCGTCGACGGTGCCGATCGCACGCATCCGGCCGTGGCTGATGATCCCGACGCGGTGGCACAGGCGCTGCACGAGTTCGAGTTGATGGCTCGAGAAGATGACCGGCACTCCGGTGTTCGCCTTCTCGACCAGTACGTCGCTCATGACGTCGACGGCGACGGGATCGAGCCCGGAGAAGGGTTCGTCGAGAACGAGCACCGCGGGATCGTGGACGAGCGCGGCGGCCAACTGGACCCGCTGCTGGTTGCCGAGGGACAGCGCGTCGACGGTGTCGCCGACACGCTCCGCGATGCCGAGACGTTCGGTCCAGCGTTCGACGGCGTCCCGCGCCGCGGTGCGGGAGATGCCGTGCAGCTCGGCGAGGTAGGCGAGTTGCTTGCCCACCTTCATCTTCGGGTACAGCCCGCGTTCCTCCGGCATGTACCCGATGGTGCGGCGCACGTCCAGGTCGACCGGTTTGCCGCCGAGCCGGACCTCACCGGAATCGGCGGACAGGACGCCCAGCGCGATGCGCATGGTGGTGGTCTTGCCTGCGCCGTTGCTGCCGACGAAACCGAAGATCTCGCCGGGGCGGACCTCGAAGGACAGGTCGTCGAGTGCGACGACGTCGCCGTACCGTTTGGAGATGCCGTCGATCGTGAGGGTGTGAGACATGGGTCCTTCCCATCTGGAGGCGGATGTTCCTACGGGGTCAGGTCGTCGGGATCGGGGTCGGGTTGGGTCCAGCCGAGGATCATGGCGGGCGTGCAACCCCCGACCATCAGCGCGGTGACGACGAGCAGACCGGCGGCGTACGGCACGTTGCCGTGATCGACGTCCAGTGCGCCGACGAAGATCAGGTACAGCGCCGGAAGGAGCGTCAGCAGCTGGGTGACGGTGAGTCCGATCGAGCGGGCACTGTTGCGCTGCTGGATCTCCCACTCGTCGAGAGCGTCGCGCGGTGCGTCCCCCTGCCGTCCGGACACGATCTGGAGCATCGTCCACAGCGGGAAGAACAACAGGCAGGCGGGCAGCCACAGCAGCGGCCCGACGACCATGTCGAAGTGGCACACGACGCCGACGGCGGTCATGAACACGAACGTGATCGCGAGGGCGACCACCAGGATTCGCCGGCGGCTGCGTGTCCGCCAGCCCGGTAGCCAGGTGCGGTAACGGCTTTCGTTCTGGAGGAATCTGCGTGTTCGGAACCCCTGATACCGCTCGATCAGAGTGGGTTCAGTCATGGGAACTCTCCCCGCTTCCTGCCGTGGACGGCGGTCGGTGGGTGCGGTACAGCTCGGTCGACAACGGGCCGAACTCGGTGCGCGAGAATATGGCTTCCACCGGAAGTTCGAACACCCAGGAGATGCGGAACGCCAGGTCGAGGCTGGGGTAGTGGTCGCCCCGTTCGAGTGCGCCGACGGTCTGGGGATTGACGTCGATGAGTCCCGCCAGCTGAGCCCGGCTCATCCCGCGCTCGGCGCGCAGGACGCCGATGCGGTTGTAGATGGGGAGGGAGTCCCCGCGCCGTACTGGGCTCATGCAACAAAGTGTTGTGAAAACCCAACAGTTTGTCAACCGTGTGCAACGGGGGTGTCGTCTCCCGGAGGGCGGGAGATGCGCCTGTCGTCCCCGGCATCGCGGCCCTACGTTCGGCAGTCATGGTCATCGCAAGGGTTCTCGTCGGCGCGGCACTTCCGCTGGCGTTCGTCGGTCCCGGTTTCGGTTCGGTCGATTTCGGTTCCACCGCACCGCCGTCACCGGTCCCGCACATCACCTACGTCAATTCGGTGGGGATGCCCGACACCGAGCGATACGCCGGCGAGGTGATCGGCGGCCTGTCCGGGATCGACTACGACCCGGCCCGGGATCGGTACGTGGTGATCAGCGACAACCGTGGTGAGCAGGGGCCGGTGCGGCTGTACACCCTCGCCCTGCCGATCGAGGGCGGCGCCGCGTCCGGGCCGGTGTTCGACGGCATGACGGTGCTCCGCGACGCCGACGGAAACCCGTACGCGCCCGGGGCGTCGGACACCGAATCGGTGCGGTGGAATCCCGGAACGGGCGGCTACCTCTACGCCAGCGAGGGCGCGGCCAGGGCCGGCGTCGGCGGCTTCATCCGGGAGGCGAGCGCGGATGGCGCCTTCCTGCGGGACCTGCCCCTTCCCGAGGCGTACCGTCCCGTGCTCGGCGCGGACGGCGTGATCGTCTCCGGAATCCGCGACAACCTCGGGTTCGAATCGATGACGGTGTCGCCGAACGGCGCGGTCGTGTCCGCGATGACCGAGAACGCGCTGGCCCAGGACGGCCCGGCGGCGAATTCGCAGGGGCCCACACCCGCCAGGCTGCTGAGACTCGATCGGGCCGGCGGCGCCGCAGTCGGCGAATGGCAGTATCCGGCCGACGCGGTGCCGACGGGAGCGATTCCGGAGGCGACGGGCGTCTCCGAGATCCTCGCGGTCGACGACCGTTCCTACCTCGTGCTGGAACGGACGATGATCCCCGGCAGCGGCTTCACCGGAAAGCTCTACCTGGCGGGCATCGACGGCGGCGGCGACGGCCGGATGAGCAAACAACTCGTGTTCGACTTCGCCGACGTGATGCAGGACTCGGACTGTGTCGAAGGGATCACCTGGGGTCCGGCACTGCCGGACGGATCGCGATCCCTCGTGGTGGCGACGGACAACAACTTCGGCCGCGCCGGGAAGACCACCTTCCATCTCCTCGCCGTCGACGCCGCACCCTGAGCCGATTGACCGCAGACAGGTTGACCTCGGGAAATAGAGTGGCAGAGTGGAGGCGATTCGCGCAGGACGGCAGGAAAGGACAGGATTACTGACGTGACGTACACCATCGCGGAGCCCTGTGTCGACGTTCTGGACAAGGCTTGCATCGAAGAATGTCCTGTCGACTGCATCTACGAAGGCGGTCGGATGCTCTACATCCACCCCGACGAATGCGTCGACTGCGGTGCCTGTGAGCCCGTCTGCCCCGTCGAGGCCATCTTCTACGAGGACGACGTCCCGGACCAGTGGGTCGAGTACACCAAGGCGAACGCCGACTTCTTCGACGACCTGGGGTCGCCCGGTGGCGCCGCGAAGCTCGGGAAGGTCGACTACGACCCGCCGTTCGTCAAGGCGCTGCCGCCCATGGCCGAGGGCGACTGACCCACTTCCGGAACCGGCTACTCCTCGGACAGCCGGCCGCCGTCCATCCGCCAGCGGCGTGTGCTGCGCGTCGAGTCCAGCATCCGCCGGTCGTGGGTGACGAGGAGCAGCGTGCCGTCGAAGTTCTCCATCGCCTGCTCGAGCTGTTCGATCGCGGGAAGGTCCAGGTGGTTGGTCGGCTCGTCGAGGACCAGCAGGTTCACGCCCCGCGCCTGGAGCAGGGCCAGGGCGGCGCGGGTGCGTTCGCCGGGCGACAGCGACGCCGCGGGCCGCAGCACGTGGTGTCCCTTGAGCCCGAACTTCGCGAGCAGCGTCCGCACGTCGGCATCCGGCCAGTCCGGGACCTGCGCCGCGAACGCGTCCGCCACCTTCTCGGCGCCCTCGAACAGGCCGCGGGCCTGATCGATCTCGCCGATCGCCACACCCGAACCGAGTGAGGCGGTGCCCGCGTCGAGGGCGATCTTGCCGAGCAGAACGTTCAGCAGGGTCGTCTTCCCCGAGCCGTTGGCGCCGGTGACGATGATCCGGTCACCCCAATCCACCTGAGTGGTGACCGGGCCGAACGTGAATTCGCGGTCGCCGCCCCACGCCACCGTGGCACCGTTCGCAATCGCCACGACCGATCCGCTGCGCGGGGCGGCGGCGATCTCCATCCGCAGTTCCCACTCCTTGCGCGGCTCCTCGACCACCTCGAGGCGTTCGATCCGGCGTTGCGTCTGCCGGGCCTTCGCGGCCTGCTTCTCCGTCGACTCGGTGCGCAGCCCCTTGCCGATCTTGTCGTTGTCCTTCGCCTTGCGGCGGGCGTTGCGGACGCCGTGCTCCATCCAGTTCCGTTGCATCTGCGCACGGTCCTCGAGGTCGGAGCGGGTTCCGGCGTACTCCTCGTACGCCTCCCGGGCATGCCTGCGCGCGATCTCCCGTTCGGCGAGGTACGAGTCGTAGCTGCCGTCGTAGACCGCGATCTGCTGTTGCGCGAGGTCGAGTTCCACGATGCCGGTCACGGTGCGCGCCAGGAACTCTCGATCGTGACTCACCACCACCATGGCGGTCCGGCTCTCGGCGACGAAGCGCTCGAGCTGTTCGAGACCCACCAGGTCGAGGTCGTTGGTCGGCTCGTCGAGCAGCAGCACGTCGTAGCGGGACAGCAGCAGCGACGCCAGTCCGGCGCGCGCCGCCTGCCCACCGGACAGCGACGTCATATGCGCGTCGAGCGGCACCCCGAGCCCGAGTTCGCTCACGACCTTCTCCGCGCGCTCGGCGAGGTCGGCGCCGCCCAGCGCCAGCCAGCGTTCCAGGGCGGGGGAGTACAGGTCCTCGTCCGACTCGCCGAGCGTTTCGGCGGCCGCGTTCATGGCGTGCTCGGCCTCGGTGACGCCGGTCCTGCGGCCCAGGAAATCGAGCACGGTCTCGCCGGCGATCCGGTCGGGTTCCTGGGCGAGGTAGCCGACGGCGGCGTCGGGCGGGCTCAGCACCACACTGCCCTCGACGTCCGCCGACCCGACCCCCGCGAGCGTGGTCAGCAGCGTCGACTTACCGGCGCCGTTCGCCCCCACGAGGCCGGTCACGTCGCCCGGTGCGACCGTCAGGTCGAGGCCGGAGAACAGGGTGCGCTCACCGCGCGAAGCCGACAGTCCGCTGATGCGCAGTGTTGCAGTCACCTGAGGATTGTCCCAGCACCCGTGAGTACTTGTTAACCGCGGGCGGTTGACAAGTACTCACGGGTGCATCAGCGCTTGACGAGCCGGAACCAGCGGGGGTCGGCCTTCTTGAGCGGTCCCGGCATGCCGGTCGTGTCGGCGTCGACGTCCGACACGAGCTTCCACTTCTCGAACACCCGCTCCACGTCGGAGCGGGACACCCCCCGCGGCAGCGGGCCGCGATGTCCCGGCCCGAACGCGAACATCAGCAGCGTGGCGTGCGGTTCGGTCACGGTCGTGACGTTCTCGGCGTACGCGACCCGCGCGTGATCGCTGAGCCCGTGGTAGCACCCCACGTCCAGGATCAGGTGGTACCCGCGACCGACGGCGTGCTCGAGGTCGGTGGCGTCCGCGTGCATGAAACGCACGTCGACACCCGCCTTCCGTGCCTTGGACCGCGCCTTGTCGAGGGCCAGCTGGACGGTGTCGATGCCCGTCACCTGCCACCCCCGCCGCGCCATCTCGATGGCGTGGTCACCGGTGCCGCATCCGATGTCGAGGACCTCTCCCGGCGGTGCGTCGAAGGGGTCGATCAACGTCTCGATCTGGTTCCCGAAGACCCGGCCCGCCTTCACCCAGGGCGTGATCTTGAACCGATAGGCCAATGTGTATCCGAGGCCCATGTCCGTCCCTTTCACCGGGCGCGTCACCACCTGAACGCCGATGCCGTCGGATTACCCGGTGATACCGAAACGACACGCGAAAGTCCACATTCTGAGACGGTGGGGAACATCCGGTCCGGATGCCCGGTTGGACAGTCTCATGGGTTTCAACAATGCACAGAGTCCTGTACCTACGGTCACGCTCAACGACGGGAACAGCATTCCTGCCCTCGGCTTCGGCGTGTGGCAGGTGCCGGACGACGAGAGCCACGCCGCGGTCACCGAGGCACTGAAGGCCGGGTACCGCAGCATCGACACCGCCAAGGTCTACGAGAACGAGACCGGAGTGGGCCGCGCGCTCGCGGACTCCGGCATCGCCCGCGACGAGTTGTTCGTCACCACCAAGCTGTGGAACGACGACCAGGGCTACGACTCCACGCTCCGCGCGTTCGACGACAGCCTGAGCCGGCTCGGCCTCGACTACGTCGACCTGTACCTCATCCACTGGCCGGTGCCGTCCGCGGACCGTTACGTGGACACGTTCAAGGCGTTCCAGAAGATCAAGGCCGACGGGCGGGCGCGGTCGATCGGTGTCTCCAACTTCACCCCGGAGACCCTCGACCGTCTGATCGCCGAGACCGGTGAGGTGCCCGCGCTCAACCAGGTGGAGCTGCATCCGCGGTTCAACCAGGCCGACCTGCGTGCCTTCCACACCGGCAAGGGCATCGCGACCGAGGCGTGGAGCCCGCTGGGGCAGGGCACCGTCCTCGAGGACGAGTCGATCGCGAAGATCGCTGCTGCGCACGGTAAGACGACCGCGCAGGTGATCATCCGCTGGCACCTGCAGATCGGCAACGTCGTCATCCCCAAGTCGGTGACGCCGGAGCGCATCGCCGCCAACTTCGACGTCTTCGACTTCGAACTGACCCCCGACGAGATCAACACGGTCGGTTCGCTGACCCGCGCCGACGGCCGGATCGGACCCGACCCGGACACTCTGGGCGCGTAGGCGGCTCCGCCGCTCGTGCGCCTTTCTGGTTGCTGCAGCTACCGGAAAGGCGCACGGGCGCGAAGCGCCTACAGCTGGAAGTCCGCGAAATCGAAGCCCGGGGTGACGACGCAACTGACGAGGGTCGGTTCGTCGCCCTCGGGTTTCGCGCGCTGCCAGTGCCGCGGCGGGACGAGCAGTTGCGGTTGCTGGCCCGCCGCGACGTCTGCGCCGAGGACCGACGCTTTCGGTTCCGCGGGTTCGCTTCCGTCCCCGCCGAGTTCGAGCCGAAGGGGGCTGCCCCGGTGGTACAACCAGATCTCGGCGCCGCGCACGCTGTGCCATGCCGACTGCTGCCCGGGCATCAGCAGGAACAGGATCGCGGTGCCTGCCGACCGCGGTCCCGGATAGTCGTCCGGCAGGCTCCCTTCCGGGATGGTGACGTCACTGCGCCACGTCTCGCGGTACCAGCCGCCTTCGGGATGCGGCGCGAGGTCGAGGGTGCGGGCCCACTCCGGTAATTCCGTCATGGCCGTCATTCTGCCGCCCGGCGCCGCGTCCGGGGGTGGGGTTGCACCACCCCTAAGGGGTCTTATCTCGGAGGCTCGGAGCAGCGAGAGTCGTAGGTGTTCAGAAAGCGGGGGCACGACATCCCGCACACCAGCGACGACAGGAGACAACATGCTCGGAATCATGCTCGGATTGGGCGGAGCCGCAATCGGACTCGGAATCGGCGTCATGGCCCTCGGGGTCGGCCTTCTCCTCAGTGACGCGACGATCAAGCACGATGTCGGCGAACTCCCGGACTGACTCCGTGTGGGTCGACACCTCTCGGGGGCGGGTGCGGGCGCGAACAGCGGCCCGTACCCGCCACCCGTTGGCGTGGTTTCACTCCGTTCTGACTCGCAAACGCGGGGTCGCCGTGCAGGCGCCGCCTGCCAGTGCGAGCGAGGTGCTCGACCGCCTCGCCGAGATGCCGGTCAGCGTCTGGACCTACGGTTTCGATCACGAGTCGGTGCGGCACCTGGGGCCGATGGCGCAGGATTTCGCCACCGCATTCGGTCTCGGTTCCAACGACCGTCGCATCGCGATGGTGGATGCGAACGGGGTGTGCATGGTGAGCATCCAGGCCCTCTACCGGCGGGTCATCGCGCTCGAAGAGGAAGTCGCTCGCCTGCGGCCGTAGTGTCCGGTGCCGCACCCCGACGTCCCGGCCGCCACCAGTTGGCGTCGCCCAGCAGGTACATCGTCGACGGAACCAGCACCATCCGCACGATCGTCGCGTCGATGAGGACCGCGGTCGCGAGGCCGACGCCCATCATTTTCACCGTGACGTCCCCGTCGAGCGCGAACCCGGCGAACACCGCGACCATGATCGCCGCCGCGCTGGTGATCACCCGTCCGGTCGACGCCAGTCCCTCGACGACGCTCCGGTGCGAGTCGCCCGTGTCGAGCCAGCGTTCCCGGACCCGCGAGAGCAGGAACACCTCGTAGTCCATCGACAGTCCGAACAGGATGGTGAACATCAGGATCGGCACCCAACTCGACACCGGGAGCGCATGGGGGAGGCCGAGCAGCTGTGCGCCCCAGCCCCATTGGAACACCATCACCATGACGCCGTAGGCCGCGGCCACCGACAGCAGGTTCATGACGGCCGCCTTCACCGCGACCACCGGCGCGCGGAACACGAACGTGAGCAGCACGACCGACAGCGCGACGACGAACGCGATCACCAGCCACAGCCGTTCGGCGAGACGGGCCGAGATGTCGGCGAACGTCGCGGTGAGTCCGGTGACGTGGATGCCGTCGGCGGCGTCGGACCGGATCCGTTCGAGCAGTTCGGTGCTGCGGGGATCGCTGGGCCCGGTGGTCGGCTGCACCGAGATCAGCGCGGCCGTCGAATCGGCGTTCGTCAGGACGGGCGTCACGGACGCCACCCCGGGTTCGGCCGCGAGGTTCTGCGCGATCGACGGAAGCTCGGCTGCCGGAACCCTGTTCAGGTCGACCGCCACCATCAGCGGTCCGTTGGCGCCGGGCCCGAACTCGGAGTCGATCAGGTCGTAGGCCTGACGGATCGTGTTGGCGGCCGGTGCGCTGCCCGCGTCCTGCGGCCACGTCCGCATGCCCAGAACCGGCGCGGCCAGCAGCAGCAGAACCCCGAGCGCCGTCAGAGCCCACAGCCACGGGCGGCGGCTCACCCGGATCGCCCACCGCTCGGTCAGCGGCGACGTGGTGCGACGTTCGGCCCGGGCGCGGGACCGCTTGCCGAGCAGCCGCGTGCCCGCCAGCCCGCACAGAGCGGGCACCAGGGTGACGGAGGTGAGCATGACGATGCCGACCATCGCGAACGTGGCGTAGCCGAACGACGCGTACATCGGCAGCCCGGACAGTCGCAGTCCGAACAGGGAGACGAGGACGGTGGTGCCGGCGAAGACGACGGACGCGCCGGCGGTGGAGTTGGCAGCCGCGACGGCGTCCCGGACCGGCGTCCCGGACCGTAGGCCCTCGGTGTAGCGGGTGACGAGCAGCAGCGCGTAGTCGATTCCGACGCCGATGCCGACCATCGTCGCGATGGTCGGGGCGATGGTGCTGATGCTGGTGAACCCGGCCATGATCGTGATGAGGCCCGACCCGATCCCGACGCCGACGAGCGCCACGGCCAGGGGCAGTCCGGCGGCCACCACGGAACCGAACGCGAACACCAGGATGATCAGCGCCAGGATCATTCCCACCGCCTCGGCGGTCCCCGACGGCTTGGAGATGTTCTCGGGCACCTGCCCGCCCAGTTCCACCTGCATCCCCTGCGCGCGGGTGTCGGCGACCGCGGCGTCGAGGGCGTCGACGCCCTCGCTGCCGTGGAAGTCCGTGACCGGGATGCGGTAGTTGAGGCTGATCACGGCCGTGTCGGAATCCTGGGACAGGCGGGGCGGCGACACGGCACTCACCCCGTTCACCTCCGCCAGCCTGCTGCCGAGGTCGGTGAGCACCGCGGGGGCGAGCGGGCCGGAGTCGGAGTGCACGACTACCCGGGCGTCCGCCCCCGACATCTCCGGGAACCGTTCGCTCAGCAGATTCGTCCCCTCCTGCGAGGGCAGACCGGGCACGTTGTAGTCGTCGTGGTTGGTGCCGCCGAACGCGGATGCGGTGGCGAACACCAGGACGAGCAGCGTCAGCCACGTGGCGATCACCCGCCAGGGACGGGTCGCGGCGGCCGCGCCGAGGCGCGCGAGCAGGGAACTCATGGGGTGCCTCCGGAAGCAGGGGTGTTCTGTCGCCTCCGACTGTGCGCCCGGCCGCTAGTGACCGACTTGGAACTCGCTTGGGTGGGTGGTCACCCGGGTGCGGGCCGCGTCGATCCAGGCCGGACAGCCGCAGCGTTCGGCCAGCGCGAGTGCCGCGGCGTAGTGCGTGCGCGCCGCCTCGGGCCTGCCGAGTAGCACCTCGAGGTCGCCGAGGATCGTGTCGACGGGCCCGACCGCGAACGCCGCCGTGTCGCCGCCCCCGATCTGGCCGCTGTACGGGCTCAGTTCCGCGTGCACGGACGCGGCCTCGTCCCGCTCACCCAGCCCGGCGACGACGATGCCGCGCAGCGACATCATGAGGGAATGGAAGAAGTCGCGGCGGACGGGGCGGAGGTGGCTCCGCACCTGACGCGCCTGCTCCGGTTTGCCGTTGCCGAGAAGGGCGAGGGCGTGCAGATCGGCGAGCACGTCCGTCGCGGCACTGTCGACAGACGCGATGACGGCCTCGAATTCGCCGGCCCGGCCCTCGGTGAGCCGCAGCGTGAACACCGCGAGGGCGAAGACACTGTCCGCGTCGAGGCCGGCCCGGGTCATCAACTCGTGGCCGCGCTCGTAGTGGCGTTCCGCGGCGTCCAGGTCGCCGGTGAGGTGCGCGACCATCCCGCGGTTCATCTGCCGGGTCGCCTGCGCCTGCTGGAACCGGTACCGGTCCGCCAGTTCCGACTGGAGACACATGTGATGTTCGATCGCCGGGATGTCGCCGTTGCCGGACGCGATCTCGGCCAGCAGGTGGTGGCCGAGCATCGTGAACACCGGTAGCTGCGTCCGGTCGCCGATCCGGAGCAGTTCTTCGCCGATGACGTGATCGCCGAGTGTGCTGGTCGGGGAGCCGGTGCCGGCGTGGACGGCGCAGAGCACCAGCCCCAGAAGCACCGGATCGTCCAGGTCGCGGGCGAGGACCTCGGCCTCCCGGACCGCGGTCCCGGTGCGTTCGTGATCCTCCGCCCCGATCTCGTGGACGAGCGTGACCAGCAGCCGGCATCGCACCGCCGGCTCCAATATCTCGTCCCGCAGCAGGGCCTCGATCAGGTCCACGACGGCCGTGTCCACTTCGCCGTAGCGCCGGTTGATCCACGGCGTCGGGGTGTCGACGAACGCGAGCACCCGGATCGCCAGATCGGTGCGGTCTGCGTCCCGGGCGAGCTCGAGGGCCCGCTTCCGTGACCGGGCCCCGTCCAGTCCGATACCGGCGGCGAGTTGGGTGCGGCTCAGCTCGGTGAGGAGGTCGACGCGCTCGTCCACGGACGCCGCGGCGTCCGGCGGCAACCGGTCGGCCGCGCGGAGGGCGTCGTTCAGGAAGCCGATCTCCGCGTCGTGGGCGTAGCGGTCGGCGGCCTGCGCCGCGGCCGCGACGTTGTGGTCGAGGGCCTGCCGTGCGGTCGCGGCGGACAGGGCCTCGGTGAAGTGGTGGGCGAGCGCCGCGACGTCGTGGGGCCGCAACTCCTCGAGCGCCGACCCGACCCGGGCGTGCCAGCGGCTCCTGCGCAGCCGGGTGAGGTCGGAGTAGAGGGTGTCGCGGACGAGGGCGTGCGTGAAGCGGACGGTCCCGGCGCGCGGCTCGCCGAGCAGTCCGGCGATCACCCCCGATTCGAGTGCGTCGAACACGGCGTCCTCGTCGACCTCGGCGGCCCGGGTGAGGACGTCGATGTCGGATTCGCGGCCAACGACCGCGGCCAGTCGCAGGACGGACACGGTGAGTTCGGGGAGGCGGGCGATCCGCCGGCGCAGAACGTCCCGGACCCCCTCGGGCACCTCCGACGTGGCCACCAGTTCGCCCTCACTGTCCAGGAGCCGGGCGCTCTCCTGCAGGTAGAACGGATTTCCGCCGGTCCGGTCGGCGAGCGCGCGGAGGGTGCCGGGGTCGGGGTCGCGGCCCGACACGTGCCGAATCAGCTCCGCCGACTCCTCGGGTCCGAGTCCGCCGAGGCGGATGCGCGTCGGTTGCAGCGACGCGAGGTCGGCGAAACAGTTCTCCAGATTCGCGTCGATTTCGTCCGGGCGGAACGCGAGGATCAGCAGGATCGGCGACCGCTGCTGGGCGAGCCGCACGAGGATCGACAGGGTGTCCTCGTCGGCGCGGTGGACGTCGTCGAGGACGACGGCGAGCGGGCCGTGATCGCGGACGGCCCCGAGGTAGTCGGCGACCGCACGGTGCAGCAGGAACCGTCCGCTCGGGTCGTCCGGACGGGTCGCGTGCGAACGGTCGTCGGCGAGCAGGGGTGCCAGCGCGTCCGCCTCGGTGCCGGGGTCGACGGTCTCGCGCAGCGCCCGCAGGATCTCCACCCACGCCCAGGCGGGCGGGGCGCCGTCCACTTCGGGGCAGCGACCCACCGCCACCTGCCACTTCGCGCCGCGGAGGGTTCGGCGGAACCGGCGCAGGAGGGACGACTTCCCCGATCCGGCGTCGCCGCCGAGGAGGACCACGGGGGTGCCGGAATCGCTCATCAGGCCGGTGAGGGTCGCCAATTCCGCGGTGCGGCCGAGGAACCAGGGGTCCGGGGCGGTGTCGACGGGCACCGCGGCGGGAGCGGGTGCGGACGGAACGGTGCCCGTGAGGATCCGGCGTTCCAGTTCGGTCAGGCCGGGACCGGGGTCGAGGCCGAGTTCGCTCACCAGTCGGTCGCGGGCCTCGCGCAGTGCGGCCAGGGCGTCGGCCTGCCGCCCGCTGCGGTGCAACGCCAGGGCGAGCAACCGCCACCCCTCTTCCCGGAGCGGATGGTCCCGGGTGAGGGACTGCGCGTCGAGTACCGCGCCCGCGGCGTCGCCGGACGCGACGTCGGCGGCCACCACCCGTTCGCGCGCCACCACCCGCAGTTCCTCGAGCCGGGCGATCTCGGCGAGTGCCCAGTGCTCACCGGCCACCTCGGCGAACGCCGGCCCCCGCCACAGGCTCAGCGCCCGCTCCAGGTCGGCTGGCCCGGTGCCCGCGGCGGAGCGGACCAGGTTCTCGAACTCCCACGCGTCGACCGCGGACGGGGGCAGGGTGAGCGCGTACCCCGGGGCGCGGCTCACCAGGACGGTGGAGTCCGCCCGCGGCGCGCGGTGCGGCTCCAGTGCCCGTCGCAGATTCGAAATGTATGCCTGGAGTGCGCCGACGGCCCGCGCAGGGGGAGCGCCGTGCCAGAGGTCGTCGACGAGCCGATCCACCGGAACCACCTCGCCGCGCGCGACGAGCAGCAGGGCGAGCACGGCCCGCTGGCGGGGGCCGCCGAGGTCCACCGCCCCCGATTCGTCCTCCGCCTCGAGCGTCCCGAGTACTCGAATCCGCACCATCGTGCCAAGCGTAGGCACTAGTGGCCTCCAAGTGCTCTCCAAGACGCCGAACCGATCCTTGATCGCATGACGACTCCGACTGCTCACACGACCCGCCCCGACACCCGCGAGATGGTGGTGGTCCACAACTGCTTCCGCCGCCAGTTCGCCGCGCTGCCCGCGCTCGTCCGCCGGGTTCCCGCCGGCGACACCGCCCGGGCCGGGGAGGTGGTGACGTTCTTCGAGGAACTCGCCACCGCCCTCCACCACCATCATTCGAGTGAGGACGACCTCCTGTGGCCGAAACTGCTCGACCGCGCGCCCACCGACGCGGCGCTGGTGCTGCGGATGGAGGAGCAGCATGAACGCATCTCCGAACTGCTCTCGCTGGCGCGGACGCAGGGTGCCGCGTTCACGGCGGACGCGGTGGACGGCGAACCGCTGGCGAAGACGCTGACCGCACTGTCCGACGCGCTGTGCGAGCACCTCGCCGAGGAGGAGCGGCACATCCTCCCGATGGCCGAGCAGTTCATGACGCTCGCCGAGTGGCAGGAGATGGGGGACCGCGGCCGCGCGTCGATCCCCAAGGACCGGCTGCTGGTGTTCCTCGGCTTCATCCTGCAGGGGGCGACCCCGGAGGAGCGCCGAATGTTCCTGTCGGAGATGCCCTTCGCTGCCAGGATGGCGTGGTCGATCCTGGGGCGGCGGGCGTTCCGCAAGGACTACCGGCGCATCTACCGCACCGAACCGGCCGCCTTCTGACGACGGATCACCCTGCGCCGCAACCGGCCCCGACTGGTCCGCTCCCAGAAGCTCGCCGGTGTGCGTTCGGGATCCATCAGTTCGTTCTCGGCCAGCGGGCTGTCCTCGTCCTCGACCGTGTCCGGCTCGAACTTCTCCAGGGTCCGGCCACCGCCCCGCAGGGTCTCGACGGTGCGCAGGAGCGACGACGTCGCGGTCAGCGTGTCGTCGAACTGCGTGGCCGGGACGCCGAGGTGCTCGCACACGAGCTGACGGCGGATGCCCAGGATGGTCTCCCGCAGTTCGTCACCGTTCGCCGTGTCCGCGGTGACCTCGACCGCGAGATCGCATTCGGAGTCGAAGCCCATCGACCGGTTGTTGAGGTTCGACGAGCCCACTCGCAGGAGGCGGTCGTCCATCACCAGCACCTTGGCGTGGACGTAGATCGGCTCGCCGCCCGCCGTGACGGGGTAGTAGACGCCCAGCCGGTTCCCGGTGTCGGCCCGCCAGAGCAGGTGCAGCAACCGGCGGCGGGCACCGTCCATCGCCTTCTGTTCGAGCCAGCCGTCCGCGTTGCGCGGCAGCACCAGCACGATCTCCGGCCCGTCCGGTTCGCGTAGTCGCGCGGCGATCGCCTCGGCGAGGGTGCGGGACGCCAGGTACTGGCTCTCGATGTACAGCGACCGCTCGGCGCCGGCGATCGCCGCGAGATAGAGGGCCTCGATCTCCCGGACCTCGCCCCGGTCGGGCAGCTCCGGCAGGGTGCGGGCGACGCCCACGTCGACGGAACGCATCGCCGGCTCCAGCCCCTCCGGCCACGGAGTCCTGCCCGCGAGCTCGTCGACCGGACCGAGTTCCCGCCCCGTGGCCGCCTTCCACCGGGTGCGGGCGAGTTCTCCGATGGCCTTCGCCGCGTCCCCGTCGACGGCGGTCGTCGCGTCGTGCCACGGCCCGTACCGCTTGCCGTTCGGCTGCGTCCGGTAGTGGTTGCGATCCCGATGTTCGGGGGTGTCCCACCGGTCCACGGTCATGTCGATGCCGCCGCAGAACGCGAGTGCGTCGTCGATGACGACGATCTTCTGGTGGTGTGCCGAGCCGATCGGGTGGGCGGCGTCGAGTTCGAAGTGCAGGCGGCGGTCCGTCACCCAGTTGACCACGAAGATCGGCGTCATCCCGCGTCCGATCGCGGTGAACGCCCCGATGTTCCACTTGAGCAGGTAGATCTCCAGGTCCGGGCGTTCGCGCGTCAGCCAGGCCAGGAACCGGCCGAGCTGATTGGGCCCGTCGAGCGTCTTCTCGTCCGGTTCGAACTCGATCCTCGTGTCGAAGTCCCAGCCGATGAGGATGATGCGCCTGCGCGCCTGGAGCATCGCGGACTTGGCGTGCCGGAAGTAGTCCGCCGCATCGACGATGCACGCGAGTCGATCGGCGCGGGCAACCTGCCAGCAAGTGTCGCCGGGAGTCAGGATCCGGCTGTCGTCGCTCATGTCTCTTCTGCTCTCCCGGTCTCGTGCGTCCCACTTCCCCGCGAGTGGACGATTCACAGTACTGCGCCACCTCCGCGCAGCTACCGTTGAGTGGTGCGGAGGTGGTGGCGCATCGTGGCGTTGCTCGCACTGGTCAGCGTGCTGTGGGCACCAACTGTCGGTGCGGATCCTCTGCGGGCCGGATCGCGTCCCGGCACCGTCGTCGCCTCGTCCGAGTTGCCCGCCGAACTCCGGCTTCGCGGAACCGGAAGCGCGTACCGGATGACGTACCTGACCACCGACCGGCACGGCATCACCCCGTGCACTGGGATGGTGTTCGTGCCGGCCGGGGCGCCGCCCGCCGGCGGATGGCCCGTCATTGCGTGGGCGCACGGGACGGTGGGGGACTCCGACGCCGACGCACCCTCTGTGACGGGGGTCGACCCGCAATCCTCGGACTACGTGAGCAGCTGGCTGCAACTCGGCTACGCGGTGGCCGCCACCGACTACGTGGGCCTCGGCGCCCCGGGGGTGCCGCCCTACCTCGACGGGAAGGTCGCCGGCCGCAGCGTCGTCGACTCCGTCCGCGCCGCCCGGGAGATCGACGCCGACCTCTCCTCCACGTGGATGGCCGTCGGACTGTCCCAGGGCGGTCAGGCCGCGGTGTTCGCCGCACACGTCGCCACGTCGTACGCGCCGGAACTCGACTACCGCGGGGCCGTCGCCAACGGGGTGCCGTCGAACATCGAGTTGGTGTCGAACTGGAGCGGTCCCTCGTTTCCGCCGCAGGGCCTGGCCGGTCTCACCGTGTACATGTCGTACCTGATCGCCGGGGTCCGCGACGCCTACCCGGAACTGGACGTCGACAGCTATCTGACCCCGGTCGGGAAGCAGTTCGTCGACGCCGCCCCCGAGGTGCCGTTCCGGCAGTTCGCGGCCATGACCGCGAATGTGTCGGTGGCGCAGATGCTGTCGCGGGCACTCGACGTGCCCGCGCTGCAGGACGCGTTGCGCGAATACCTCGAGGTCCCGGTCGCGGGATACGACCGCCCGCTGCTGCTGGTGCAGGGGATCACCGACGCGTCGGTGCCGCTGCCGCTGACGGAGAAGCTCGTGTCCGAGATGCGCACGGCGGGTACGGATCTCGACTACCGGGTGTACTCGGGTGGTCACTTCGGCAGCATGTATCAGGCCGGACCCGACCAGGCCGCGTTCGTCGCCTCGCTGATCAGGTAGGCCGCTCGGCTCCGGCGGTCAGCCCGAGGTGGCGGGTGAGTTCGCGGACCGCGGCCTGCCCGGCCCGGTTCGCGCCGATCGTCGACGACGACGGTCCGTACCCCACGAGGTGGATCCTCGGATCCGATGCCACCTGGGTGGCCAGGCGCCCCGTCATCGTGATCCCGCCGCCCGGTCCGCGCAGCCGCAGCGGCGCGAGGTGATCGAGCGAACTCCGGAAACCCGTGCACCACAGGATCACATCGACCTTCACTTCGTGCCCGTCGGCCCAGCGGACACCGTCCGCGGTGATCTCGCTGAACATCGGTTGCCGCGCCAGCACCCCACGTTCGCGGGCGGCGCGGATCGCGGGCGTCACGGGCAGCCCCGTCACCGACACCACCGAGCCCGGCGGCAGTCCGCGGCGAACCCGGTCCTCGACCAGTGCGACGGCGGCCCGGCCGATCTCGGGTGTGAACGGCTCGTCCCGGAACTCCGGCGGGCGGCGTGTCACCCACGTGGTGGTGGTGACCCGGGAGATCTCGTCCAGCAACTGCACCGCCGAGATGCCACCGCCCACGACGAGCACGTGCTTGCCCGTGAAGTCCTGCGCCGAGGAGTAGTCCTTGGTGTGCACCTGGCGGCCGGTGAACGACTCCGCGCCGGGGTAGCGGGGAATGAAGGGGCGTTCCCACGTCCCCGTCGCGTTGATCAGGCCGCGGGCCGACACCACGCCGCAGTCGGTCTCGATCCGCAGACGCTCGCCCCGTGCGCACACCACCCGGGTGTGCACGGGGCGGTGCACCGGCAACTCGAACTGTTTCTCGTACGTCGCGAAGTACTGCGGAACCGCGCTCGACGCGTGCACCAGTGCGGCCTCGGGATCGTTCGGGTCCACCCCGACCGTCTCGGCGAAGCCCAGCCCGGGCAGGTCGTGGACCCCGTTGACGGTGCTCAGCGTCAGGGACGGCCACCGGAACTGCCACGCGCCGCCGGGCCCCGGCGCATGATCGAGCACCACGAAACCGGATTCCGGCTCCACCCCGAACCTGCGCAGATAGTAGGCGGCGGACAGCCCCGCCTGCCCCGCGCCGATCACGGCGACGTCCACATCCATGTCCACAGCACTGTTCATGTCGGTCCTCACCTCCACCTTCACAACTCCCGGAGAGCCTCGTGTGTTCCGTCCGATTTCGCTGTGGTTGGCTGACGGACGCCCAGTCGGGTGGGCAGCGGAGAATTGGTCAGTGGACAGCAATCACGAAGAAAGCGAGTGGACATGATCGGGACGAGTCGTGACGGCGACGTCTTCACCCTCGAACTGCAACGACCCGACCGTCGCAATGCGTTGAACACCGAGATCTGCGACCTGCTGCGCGAGGAGACGGAGAAGTCCGTCACCGACGGCGCGCGGGTGATCGTCCTCACAGGACAGGGCAGTGCATTCTGCGCGGGCGCCGACCTCTCGGGCGACGTGTACGCCGACGGGTTCACCGACACCCTGCTCGAGATGCTGCACACCATCGACTCGGTCCCCGTCCCGGTCATCGCCGCGATCAACGGCCCCGCGATCGGTGCGGGCAGTCAGCTGGCGCTCGCCGCGGACCTGCGGGTGGTCGCGCCCGAGGCCCGCTTCGCCATCCCCGCCGCCAAGCTCGGGATCTCCGTGGACCGGTGGACCGTGCACCGGCTGGCCGCCCTGATCGGCGGCGGACCGGCACGAACGATCCTGCTCGGCGCGGAAGAGGTCGGGGCCGACGAGGCGCTCGCGCACGGCCTCGCCAACAAGCGCGGCGACCTCGCCGTCGCGCAGCAGTGGGCGCACTCGATCGCGCGCCTCGCGCCACTGTCGCTGCAACACCTCAAGATGGTGCTCAACGACGACGGCACCCAGAGCCCGCCGCCGCCCGAGCAGCTCGCGGCGCTGCACGCGGCGTGGAAGAGCTACGACGCGCAGGAAGCGCGGGCCGCCCGCGCCGAGAAGCGTCCCCCGGTGTTCCGCGGTCAGTAGCCGTCGGCCGCACCTTTCCCGCACTCGTGGTTACAGTTGTCGGGGTGAAAGCGAAGAACGCCGTGACGACTGTTCTGGCCACCGCCGCCCTCGGGTGGCTGACGCGCGCCGCGTGGGGGCTCCCGTCCCAGATCGGCGCGTCGCGCGCCAAGGTGCGTCCGTACGCCGCGACGTCGCCGCGGTACCGCAACCGTCAGTTCCACAACACCGATCCGAGCAGCATGATGCTGCCCGGTTCGGAGACCGGGATCCTCAAGGCGCTGATCACGCGGGGCAAGGCGGGACGCCCGCGCAGGCCGATCCCGCTCGCGACGCCCCTCGCGCCCGTCGAGGCCGCCGACGTCGCCGTCACCTGGTACGGCCATTCGAGTGTGCTCGTCGAGGTCGACGGCTACCGGGTGCTGGCCGACCCGGTGTGGAGCCGCCGGGTGTCGCCGTCCGCGCTTCTCGGTCCGTCCCGCATGCACCCGACCCCCGTGCCGCTGGCCGACCTGCCCGTCCTGGACGCCATCGTCATCTCGCACGACCACTACGACCACCTCGACATGGCCACCGTGCAGCAACTCGCCGCCACCCAGAAGGCGCCGTTCGTGGTTCCGGTCGGCCTCGGCGCGCACCTGCGTCACTGGCGGGTGCCGGAGGAGCGGATCGTGGAACTCGACTGGGACGAGTCGACGACCCTCGGCGAACTCACGCTCACGTGCACCGAGGCCCGGCACTTCTCCGGCCGGGGCCTGGTGCGCAACACCACCCAGTGGGCGTCGTGGGTGCTCGCCGGTCCGAGCCGGAAGGTGTTCTTCGGCGGCGACAGCGGGTACACGCCGCGGTTCGCCGAATTGGGCCGCCGCTACGGTCCGTTCGATCTCACGCTGCTGCCCGTCGGCGCCTACGACACCCGGTGGGCGGACATCCACATGAACCCCGAGGAGGCGGTGCAGACGCACGCCGACCTCAACGCCGGCGACGCCGGCCGCGGACTGCTGGTGCCGGTGCACTGGGCCACGTTCAACCTCGCGTTCCACACGTGGTCCGAGCCGATCGTCCGGCTGCTCGCGGCCGCGCAGGAGGCGGGCACCCCGGTGGCCGTGCCGATGCCCGGACAGCGGGTCGACGCACTGAAGCCGGCCGCGCAAACCCCGTGGTGGACCGCACTCGGCTGAACCCGGCGCGCATCCCCTCGGAGCCGAGCCCCGTTGCGTAGCCTTTGACCATGGCATACGACGAAACGGGCACCGACAGCGTGGCAGTCGTCGCGGTGGAGGGACTGACGGCCGCCCAGGTGGCGGAGCGGGTGGCGGCGGGTAAGACCAACGACGTCCCGGATCGGGCCAGCCGGTCGGTGCGCGACATCGTGCGCGCCAACGTGTTCACCCGGATCAACGCGATCCTCGGGGTACTGCTGCTCATCGTGCTGGCCACCGGTTCGATCATCGACGGGATGTTCGGTCTGCTGATCATCGCCAACAGCGGCATCGGCATCATCCAGGAAGTGCGGGCCAAGCGGACCCTCGACAAGCTGGCGATCGTCAGCCAGACCAAACCGGTGGTGCGCCGCGACGGCGTCGCGGTCGCGATGGCACCCCGGGAGGTCGTGCTCGACGACATCATCGAACTCGGCGCCGGCGATCAGATCGTCGTCGACGGGGTCGTGGTGGAGGCGGCGTCCCTCGACGTCGACGAGTCCCTCCTCACCGGTGAGGCCGACCCCGTGCACAAGGACGTCGGTCAGCAGGTGCTGTCGGGAAGTTTCGTCGCGTCGGGCAGCGGCTGTTACCGGGCCACGAAGGTCGGCAGCGACGCGTACGCCGCGAAACTCGCGGACGAGGCCAGCAAGTTCACGCTCGTGCACTCGGAGTTGCGCAGCGGCATCGACAAGATCCTGAAATTCATCACGTACCTGATGATTCCGGCGGGACTGCTGATCATCTACAACCAGCTGTTCTCCAGCGGCGAATCGATCCGGCCGGCGCTGAGCGGGATGGTGGCCGCGCTGGTCCCGATGGTGCCCGAGGGTCTGGTGCTGATGACGTCGATCGCGTTCGCGGTCGGGGTGGTCCGGCTCGGTCAGCGGCAATGTCTCGTGCAGGAACTGCCCGCCATCGAGGGTCTGGCCCGCGTCGACGTGGTGTGCGCCGACAAGACCGGAACCCTCACCGAGAACGGCATGCGGCTGTCCGAACTGCGCTGCGCCGACCCGTCCGACGCCGAACCGTCCCGGGCGGCACTCGCCGCGATGGCGGCGTCCGATCCGCGGCCGAACGCCAGCGTCCTCGCGATCAAGGAGGCGTTTCCCGACGCCCCCGACTGGGGCGACGCGACCGCGGAGGCCCCGTTCTCCTCGGCGAAGAAGTGGAGCGGCCAGTCGTACGGCACCCACGGCAACTGGGTCCTCGGCGCACCGGACGTCCTGCTCGACCCCGGCAGCGACATGGCCCGGCAGGCCGAGGACGCCGGCTCCTCGGGACTGCGGGTGCTCCTGCTCGGCAGCTGCGACGTCCCGGTCGGCCACCCCGCGGCGCCGGGCGTGATCACACCGCGCGCGCTGGTGATCCTGGAACAGCGCGTGCGCCCCGACGCCCGCGACACCCTCGAATACTTCGCGAGCCAGAACGTCACCGTGAAGGTCATCTCCGGTGACAACGCCGTGTCGGTCGGCGCGGTGGCCGGATCCCTCGGGCTGCCCGGCGGCGACCGTCCCGTCGACGCCCGCGAACTGCCCGCCGACCGCGACGCCCTCGCCGAGACCCTGGAGACGTCCACCACGTTCGGCCGGGTGCGCCCCGACCAGAAGCGGGAGATGGTGGGGGCGCTGCAATCTCGCGGTCACACCGTCGCGATGACGGGCGACGGCGTCAACGACGTGCTGGCCCTCAAGGACGCCGACATCGGCGTGTCGATGGGCTCCGGCAGCCCCGCTACCCGCGCGGTCGCGCAGATCGTGTTGCTGGACAACAAGTTCGCGACCCTGCCGTACGTGGTGGGCGAGGGTCGCCGGGTGATCGGCAACATCGAACGCGTCTCGAACCTGTTCCTCACCAAGACCGTGTACTCGGTGTTGCTGGCGTTCCTGATCGGACTCACCGGTGTGCTGTCGCAGATCTTCCATTTCGAGCCGGTGCCGTATCCGTTCCTGCCGCGGCACGTGACGATCGCCGCCTGGTTCACCATCGGCATTCCCGCGTTCATCCTGTCGCTGGCCCCGAACAACGAACGGGCGCGCTCCGGGTTCGTGCCGCGGGTGATGCGTCTCGCCGTGCCGTCGGGTGTGATCATCGGTGTCACGACGTTCATTTCGTACCTTCTCGTGTACGCGGGCCCGGATCAGACGGAGACGCAGAAGATTCAGGCCGGGACGTCGGCGCTCATCACCCTCATCATGATCGCCCTGTGGGTGCTGGCCGTGGTCGCGCGGCCGTACGTGTGGTGGAAGCTGGTGCTGATCTTCGGATCCGTAGCGGGATACCTCATCCTGTTCGCGTTGCCGTTCACGCGGGAGTTCTTCAAACTCGATCCGACCAACATCGGCGCCACCACCTCCGCTCTCGTGTGCGGGCTCGTGGGCGTGGTTCTCGTCGAAATCGGATGGTGGGTCACGGGCCGGTTGCACGGTGAGCACCGCCGGCTCTTCGCGGCGCCGGAAGACCTTCCGGGCGTGCACTGACCGGAGTACCGCTCGCGACGATCCGAACGGTTGGCGTCGCCGAGTCAATGCTGTGAGACTGGGTGCACGGCGGGTGATCGAACTCGCGCGGACAGTGCGTGCGCATGCACCGGAGGAGGAAGAACGATGAGTTTCGTCGATACACTGAAGGGCCTGCTGGGCAAGGGAAAGGAAGCCGCTTCGCAGAACGCGGACAAGGTTCACGGCGCCATCGACAAGGCTGCCGACGTCGCGGACAGCAAGACCGGGGGCAAGTACAGCGACAAGATCGACAAGGCCGCCGACGCGGCGAAGAAGGCCGTTCCCCCGAAGGAGTGAACCCTTCCCGGACACACCCGTGCGGGCCCCGGTTCTCGGACCGGGGCCCGCACGGGTCTTCGGGGATGACCCGCGCGTCGCGGGCGGGCGCGGCAGAATCGGTGTCGTGAACGCCGTCCTCGTGCTCCTCGTCATCATCGCGGCCATCGCCGTGACGAGTTTCGCGAAGCGCCGCGACCTGCAGGCGCCACTCGTCCTCGTGACCATCGGGTCGGTGGCGTCGTTCATTCCCGGGATGCCGCGGCTCGAACTGGACCCGGAGGCCATCCTCGGGGTGGTGCTGCCGCCGCTGCTGTACTCCGCGGCACTCAAGTTCTCGGTGGCCACGTTCCGGCGCCACCTCGCACCGATTCTGCGGCTGGGGATCTTCACCGTCCTGGCGACCGCGGTCGGGGTGGCCTTCTTCGCCAACTGGCTGGTCCCCGAACTCACGCTCGGCGCCGCGCTGGTCCTCGGCTCCGTGGTCGCGCCGACGGACGCGGTCAGCGCCGTCGCCGTCGGCCGCAGGCTCGGGCTGCCGAACCGGGTGATCGCCATCCTCACCGGTGAGGGGCTCGTCAACGACGCCACCGCACTGACCCTGTTCGCGGTCGCCGTCTCCGCCGTCGTCGGAACGAAGGTCCCCGTCCATCCCGTGGTGTTCTTCGCCTACGAGGTCGTCGCCGGGGTGCTGATCGGGCTGATCCTCGCGAAGATCGTCGAGTGGGTGCGTCACCGCATGTACGACTCGCCGCTGGAAACGGTGCTGGGGCTGATGCTCCCGTTCGCCGCGTACCTCGCGGCCGAGGAGGTGCACGCGTCCGGGGTGCTGTCCGTCGTCGCCGCGGGGTTCCTGATGGGGCACAAGGCCACCGACGCCTCCGTGGCCACCCGAATCCAGGAGCGGTCGCTGTGGGAGAGCGTCGACCTCCTGCTCGAGATGTTCGTGTTCGCCTACATGGGACTGCAACTGAGGTTCGTCATCGACGACGTCCGCGACCAGGGCCTGCCGGTGCATCACATCTTCTTCTACGGCTTCGCGGTCCTCGCCGTGGTCATGGCGATCCGCCCGGCGTGGATCCTGCTGCACTGGCTCCGCCGCCGCGTCGGGCTGGCGATCAGGGCGCCGGGCGGGTCGGTGGAACTCGGGTGGCGGGAGAGCGTCGTCGTGTCCTGGGCGGGAATGCGCGGGGTGGTCACGCTCGCCGCCGCGTCCGGTGTGCCCGTGGTGATCGCGAGCGGACAGCCGTTCCCGGGGCGCGAGGTGATCCAGGCGATCGCGTTCGTCGTGGCCGTCGGCACCCTGCTGATCCAGGGCGCCACCATGCCGCTGCTGATCCGGACCCTCGATCTGGCGGATCCCGACGAACGCAGGCGCGAGGAGGAACAGGTGACGCTGGCCCGCGCGATCTCCCGCGACGCGGGCGAACGGGCGCTCGTCGAATTCGCCGCGAACCCGCCCGCGGAAGTCGACCGCGCGGAGGTCGCCGACATCCTCGACCGGGTGCGGCGGTCGATGCGGGCCAGACTGCAGGCCGAGGAGGCGGAGGACGCCGCCGAGAAGCAACGGGCAGGCGCACTGTTCGACCACTACCGCCGCGCCGCCCTGCGCGCGCAGCGGGAGGCGCTCATCGCCGCCCGCGATGCGGGCACACTCGACGACGAAGTGATGCGTAGCGTGTTGGAAGGCCTCGATGTGGAGGAGGCCGCAGCCGAGGAGCGGGTGCGGAGACGTCGCGAATGAGGTGCGAGGTGGCTGTGCGTCCGGTGCGAACCGCCGTGGTCGCGCTGGCCGGTGCCCTGGCGCTGACCGCCTGCGCCACCGATGCGGCGTCCCCGAGTCCGCCGCCCACCACGTCGGTGGCGGCGCCCTCCGTCCCGCCCGTTTCCCCGGCGCCGACGGGGGATCAGCGGGGCGCGCTGATCAGCCAGGCACCCGTCCCCGGCACCGACCCGGCGATCACCGCCCTCGGCGCCACGGCGACCCGCGTCGTCTACCGGTCGACGTCCGGCGTCGACGGCGGCGGTTCGGAGGTGGTGGGCACGGTCTTCACTCCCGGCGGCCCCGCGCCGGACGGCGGCAGGCCTGTCGTGACGGTCGGGCACGGCACCACGGGCGTCACCGACGAATGCGCCCCCTCGTCCTCGCCGACGCTGCTGGGCACCACGAACCTCGTCCGGCCGCTGCTGCAGCGGGGGTACGTCGTGACCGTCACCGACTATCAGGGGCTCGGCACCGACGGCCCGCACCCCTACCTCGAACCGGACACCGCCGCCTACGACCTCATCGACGCGGTCCGGGCGGCGCGCCACGTGGTGCCGGACGCGTCGACACGCTGGGCGGCGATCGGAGTGTCGCAGGGCGGGCAGGCGTCGTGGTCCGCGGCCGAGCACGCCGACGACTACGGCGACGGCCTGGAGTTCGCCGGCGCGGCGAACCTGTCACCCGCGGCCGACCTGTCGGGGATCGTCGCCGACGGGACCGTCGCACCACTGTCGTTGCCGCAGAAGATGTTCCTGCCGTACCTCCTCGAGGGATTGAAGGTGATCCACCCCGAGCTGAACCCGGACGACTACATGCGCGGCGCCCTCGCCGCCACCCCCGACGTCACGCTGTCGTGCGTCGCCGCGAAACTCCAGGAGAAGTGGACGGTGGCAACCCAGCTCACCCCGGCCGACACGGGACCGCGGACGGCGGCCGACGCCGACCGCATGCGAGGGTGGCTGCAGGACATCGCGCTGCCGCAGTCCGGTGCGGGCGGACCGATGCTCGTCGTGGTGGGGGATCGGGACAACCTCATTCTGCCGCAATGGACTTCGCAGGCCGTCGCCAGCGCGTGCGCGCTCGGCGACGTCGTCGAGTTCGACACGAGGCCCGGAGAGGGCCACGCGGACGGGCGGTCCGTCCCCGGGGCGGTGCAGTGGATCGCCGACCGCTTCGCCGGCGTGCCCGCACCGGACACCTGCGCCGAGGGGGGAACCCCGTGAAGAAGGCGGATCTCGAACGGCTGCGGGCGCTGTGCCTCGTACTGCCCGAGGCGACCGAGCGGGTCAGTCACGGCGAACCCGCGTGGTTCGTCCGCAAGGCGCCGCAGTTCGCGACCCTCGCCGACCGTCACCACGACGACCGGGTGTCGTTCTGGGCCGCGGCCCCGCCGGGAGCGCAACAGGATTGGGTGTACCGCGACCCCGGCAGGTTCTTCGTCCCGCCGTACGTCGGGGGCCGCGGGTGGATCGGGGTGTACCTCGACGTGCCGCAGGACTGGGACGACGTCGCCGACATCGTCGAGGACGCGTACCGCACGGTCGCCCCGAAGACCCTGATCGCCCGACTGGACGCCGGCGAATGACGGGATCCGTTGTCGCCGTGGTGGCGTTGCTCGTCCTCGTTCCTCTCGTCACGTTCACCGCCGTGTGGCTGCGCGCCCGGCGGGAGTTGACGACACCCACCGAGCGGGCCGTCCACACGACCCTCCACACCGCGTCACTGGCGGCGCGCCCGTTGCGGCGGGGGCTCGACGAGACGTCCGCGGACGAGGCCGCGCCGCATCTGCGTCAGTTGACCGGCGCGCAGGCGCTGGGCGTCTTCGACGCCGCCGGCGACCTGCTCGCGTGGAGCGGACCGCACGAGGCCATGACCGAACAACTGCGTGACGCGGCCGCCCGCGCGGTCGACGGGGAACGCCGGGTGCTCGTCGCCTACGGCGGCCTCGTCCGGGGCGCGGGCGACAACGCGGTCCGGGCGCTGATCGCGCAGCCGCTGCTCATCGAGGCCACCGGGGTGGTCGGCGTGCTCGGCATCGTCACCACCGAAGACCCCGGACCGGGCATGCTCGGCGCAGTCACCGAGGTCGCCCGGTACGCGTGCAGCCAGATCGAACTCGCCGACCTCGACGCGTCCCGCGCCCGCCTCGACCGTGCCGAGGTGCGGGCGCTGCGCGCGCAGATCAGCCCCCACTTCATCTACAACGCGCTGAACACGGTGGCGTCGTTCGTCCGCACCGACCCCGGCCGCGCCCGGGAACTGATCCTCGAATTCGCCGACTTCACCCGGTACTCGTTCCGGTCGGCGGGGGAGTTCACCCTGCTGGCCGACGAACTGCGCAACATCGACCGGTACCTCACGCTCGAACGCGCCCGGTTCGGCGACGCCCTCGCCGTGAAATTGCAGGTGGCCCCGGAGGTGCTGAACGTGGTGCTGCCGTTCCTCGCCCTGCAACCGCTGGTCGAGAACGCCGTGCGGCACGGCATCGCCGCCAAACCGGACGGCGGCACCGTCAGCATCGTCGCCGCCGACGAGGGCACCGACTGCGTGATCAGCGTCGAGGACGACGGGGTCGGCATGGACCCGGAACTGTTGCGGTCGGGGTCGCTGGACTCGGTGGCCGAGTCGTCCGGCGTCAAGGAGGCGGCGCACGTCGGGCTCGCCAACGTCGACGACCGCCTGCGCGCCGCGTTCGGCAACGACTACGGACTGGTGGTGGAGACCGCGCCCGGCGCGGGCACCAAGGTGAGCATGCGCGTCCCGAAGTTCCGGCGGGGGATCACGACGTGAACGCGAAGCGTCCGTGCGAAAATTGCTGTCGTTGTGAACCACACTGACGACAGGTCTCCGGACGCACCCCTCACCGTGCTGGCCGTCGACGACGAGAAACCCGCCCTCGACGAGCTGGCGTTCCTGCTGCGCGCCCAGGACGCGGTCGGGGAGATCCGAACCGCCGGCGACGCCACCACGGCGCTGCGCATCCTCCGGGACGGCGACGTCGACGCCGTCTTCCTCGACATCAACATGCCCGGACTCGACGGCCTCGAGCTGGCCGGGATCCTCGCGAACTTCGCGTCCCCGCCGCAGGTGGTGTTCGTGACCGCCCACGACGACCGGGCCGTCGCCGCATTCGACCTCGGCGCCGTGGACTATCTCCTCAAACCGCTGCGCGAGGAGCGGCTCGCGGAGTCGGTGCGCCGCATCGTCGAGGGGCGGCGCAGGCGCCTCGACGCCGGGCCGCCCGCCTCCACCGACGAGGTCATCCCCGTCGAACTCGGCGGCATCACCACCCTCGTGCACCGATCCTCCGTCGAATGGGTCGAAGCGGACGGCGACTACGCGCGCCTGCACACCGCGGACGGCTCCCACCTCGTCCGCATCCCCATCTCGGCGCTGGAGACGCGGTGGGCGGACGCCGGGTTCCTGCGGGTGCACCGCTCGTACCTCGTCGCGCTGCCGCGGGTCACCGGGATCCGGACCGTCGGGACCGGACTGGTCGTGTGCCTCCGCGCCCACGGCGACCATCCGCCCGTCGAACTGCCGGTCAGCCGCAGGCACACCCGGATGCTCAAGGACCGGCTGGTCCGGGCGCCGAAACAGACGTGGACGGCGCGATGAGCTCGCCCGAGCGGGTGCGGGTCGTCCTCGCTCGGCGGCGCGGCGCGCGCATCGTCCGCACCCGCGTCGAAGTGCAGGAACAGACCGCGGTCGGGGACGCGATGATCCGCGGACTCGTCCGCACCCAACTCGTGCTCGCGATCCGGCTGGCGCTCCTCGCGGCGTGCCTGCTGTGCGCGGTGCCGCTCGTGATGTTCCTGTTCCCGGCGTTGTCGAACGTGTCGGTGCTCGGAATCCGGCTGCCGTGGGTGGTCCTCGGGGCACTCGTGTACCCGGTGCTGCTGACCACCGGCTGGATCTACGTGCGGCAGGCCGAGCGCAACGAGCAGGAATTCACCGACCTGGTGGACGACTGAGCGTCCCGTGCCCACCGACCAACCCGTTCCCTGGCTGACCCTGGCCGGGCTCGCCGCCGCCGCGGTCGCGACGGTGGCCATCGGCATCTACGGAGTGCGGTTGGCGCGCACCACCTCCGACTTCCTCGTCGCGTCCCGCAGCGTCGGGCCGCGGTGGAACGCCGCCGCCATCTCCGGCGAGTACCTTTCCGCCGCATCCTTTCTCGGTGTCGCGGGCCTCATCGCGAAATACGGTGCGGACGCCCTCTGGTACCCGATCGGGTTCACCGCCGGCTACCTCGGGCTGCTGCTGTTCGTCGCCGCACCGCTGCGCCGGTCCGGCGCCTACACGGTGCCCGACTTCGCCGAGTTCCGGCTCGGGTCCCGCCGGCTCCGCACCCTTGCCATGCTCGTCGTCGCCGCCGTCTGCGCCCTGTACCTCGTCCCGCAACTCCAGGGCGCAGGACTGACCCTGAACATCCTGCTCGGCGTGCCCAGCTGGGTCGGGGCCGTCGTCGTCGGGCTCATCGTCATCGCCAACGTCGTCGGCGGCGGCATGCGGTCGATCACGTTCGTCCAGGCCTTCCAGTACTGGCTGAAACTCACCGCGGTCGCGATCCCGGCTCTGGCGCTGTCGGTGTACTTCTTCGGCGATCACCACGAACTGGGCGCCGCCGCGCCACCCACCGTCGGCGAGCAGACCACCGTCGACATCACCACCGACGTCGTCGTGCAGGTGTCCGAACCGGTGACCGTCGGCGGGTCGGGGACCATCGACGGCGCCCCCGCGACCGGTGACATTCGGCTCGAACCGGGCGAACACCACCTCGGCGCGGGCACCACGATGACCCTGGAAGCCGGGGCACCCGTTCCCGTGGTCGCGGGCGCACCCGCCGACAACTCCGACTGGATCGCCCCCGGCTGGGGATTCGGCGGCGAACACCCCATGTACCAGGTGTACTCGCTGATCCTCGCCACCTTCCTCGGCACCCTCGGGCTGCCGCACGTGCTGGTCCGGTTCTACACCAACCCCGACGGCCGGGCCGCCCGGCTGACGTCGCTCGCGGTGGTCGGGCTGCTCGGCGTGTTCTACCTGTTCCCGACGCTGCTCGGGGTGTTCGCGCGGCTGTACGTGCCGCAACTGCTCATCACGGGCACGTCCGACGCCGCGGTCCTGCTGCTGCCCGGCTCCGTCTTCTCCGGGTGGGCCGGGCAACTCCTCGCCGCGCTGGTCGCGTCCGGGGCGATCGCCGCGTTCCTGTCCACGTCGTCCGGCCTGCTCGTCAGCATCGCCGGGGTACTGAGCACCGACGTCCTGCGCGGCCGGATCCGGGACTTCCGGATCGCCGCCGTCCTCGCCGGTGCGGTGCCGCTGGCGCTGTCGCTGGCGGTGACGTCGCTGGACCTGTCGCGCACGGTGGGGCTGGTGTTCGCGGTCGCGGCGTCGACCCTCTGCCCGCTGCTCGTGCTCGGCATCTGGTGGCGCGGACTCACCGCGGCCGGCGCCGGCGCCGGCATGGTGGCGGGCGGACTCGTCGCCGGATGCGCGGCCGGGGTGTCGGTGTTCGGGGGCCTCACCGTCGACGCCTGGAACGGCTGGCCCGCCGCGATGGTCGCGTACCCGGCGGCGGTCAGCGTCCCCCTGGCCTTCGTCACGATGGTGCTGGTCAGCAAGGCGACGAAGCGTCAGATCCCCGCCGACCTCAGCCGGATCTTCACCCGCATGCACGCCCCCGAGCGGCTCGATGTGGGCTCCGACCGCGAGGGGGAGCTCCGCTCCCCGTGAGCCTTTTTGGTAGCTGTGGCAACCAGAAAGGCGCACAGGGCGGAGCCGCTTGTCGCGGTCGGGTGACCGTTCGCCGCACAGTCCGGCAGCTCGCCGTGTGACAGCCGCCACAGCCTGTTTCTGTGACTCACCTCTCACTAACGTCGGCAATCAGTTCACTTCACACGACCAAGGAGTCTGCAGTGACCACAGCCGACCTCAGTGAGGGCGCACCGCAGAAGCGGCGCGCCCCTGATGCGCAAGCCTTCGTAGACATGCAGGCGAGCCCGGAGTTCCAGGAGTTGCGACACCGCCTGCGCAGTTTCGTCTTCCCGATGACGGCATTCTTCCTCGCCTGGTACGCGGCCTACGTCCTGCTCGCCACATACGCCCCCGAGTTCATGGCCACCAAGGTGATCGGCAACGTCAACCTGGGCATCATCCTCGGTCTCGGCCAGTTCGTGACCACGTTCGTGATCACTGCGCTGTACGTCAAGTTCGCCAACCGGGAACTCGATCCCCGCTCCGCCGCGATCCGCGAAGAGCTGGAAGGACCGCTCCAGTGACCACCACACTCGCCGCAGCCACCGACGTCGGCAACCCGCTCCTCAACATCGCCATCTTCGTGGCGTTCGTCGTGATCACCATGACCATCGTGATCCGTGCGAGCCGTACCACCAAGAAGGCCTCCGACTTCTACACCGGCGGCGGCCAGTTCTCCGGACCGCAGAACGGTTTCGCCATCGCGGGCGACTACCTGTCGGCGGCGTCGTTCCTCGGCATCGCCGGCGCCATCGCGGTGTACGGCTACGACGGCTTCCTGTACTCCGTCGGCTTCCTCGTCGCCTGGCTGGTGGCGCTGCTGCTGGTCGCGGAACTGCTGCGCAACACCGGCCGGTTCACGATGGCGGACGTGCTGAGCTTCCGGCTGAAGCAGCGTCCCGTGCGGATGGCGGCGGCGCTGTCCACGCTGGTGGTCTCGCTGTTCTATCTGCTCGCACAGATGGCCGGCGCGGGCGGGCTCGTCGCGCTGCTGCTGAACATCGACGGCAAGGTCGGTCAGGGCGTCGTGGTCGCCGTCGTCGGGGTGCTGATGATCGTCTACGTCCTCGTGGGCGGCATGAAGGGCACGACGTACGTGCAGATGGTCAAGGCGGTGCTGCTGGTCGCGGGCGCAGGCGTCATGTTCTTCCTCGTCCTGTTCGCGGTGCGCGGCAACTTCTCCCAGCTGCTCGCCGGCGCGCAGGCGACGGTCGCCGGCTCGACGAACGAGGCGATCGCCGGCCGCGACATCCTGGCTCCCGGCGCCAAGTACGGCATCAGCGCGATGAGCAAGCTCGACTTCATCTCGCTCGGCATCGCACTGGTCCTCGGCACCGCGGGCCTGCCGCACGTGCTGATGCGGTTCTACACCGTCCCCACCGCCAAGGAAGCCCGCCGCTCGGTGACCTGGGCGATCGGACTGATCGGCGCGTTCTACCTGTTCACGCTCGTCCTCGGCTACGGCGCCGCCAAGATGGTCGGCCCCGACGTCATCCTCGCCGCACCCGGCAAGGAGAACGCGGCGGCACCGCTGCTCGCGTTCGAACTGGGCGGCACCATCTTCCTGGCGATCATCTCCGCGGTGGCGTTCGCGACCATCCTCGCAGTGGTGGCGGGGCTGGCGATCACGGCGTCGGCGTCGTTCGCCCACGACATCTACGCCAGCGTCATCAAGCGCGGACATGCGTCGGAGGAGTCCCAGGTGCGGGTCTCCCGGATCACGGTCGTGGTGATCGGCCTCGTGTCGATCGTCCTCGGCATCCTCGCCATGGGCCAGAACATCGCCTTCCTGGTGGCGCTCGCCTTCGCGGTGGCCGCGTCGGCGAACCTGCCGACGCTGCTGTACTCGCTGTTCTGGAAGAAGTTCAACACGACCGGCGCCCTGTTCAGCATCTACGGCGGCCTGATCAGCTGCCTCCTGCTGATCGTGTTCTCCCCGGCCGTGTCCGGTAAGCCGTCGTCGATGTTCCCGAACGCCGACTTCGACTTCTTCCCACTCGCCAACCCGGGCATCGTCTCCATCCCGCTGGCGTTCGTGCTCGGCATCGCCGGCACCTACCTCGGTCGCGGCAAGGCGGAGGATCCGGCGAAGCAGGCCGAGATGGAGGTCCGCTCGCTCACCGGTGTCGGTGTGGAGAAGGCCGTGTCGCACTAATGCCTTCGGCCTGTGAGTACTTGTCAACCGCCCGCGGTCAACAAGTACTCACGGGCCGTTAGGCTGCCCCACATGGCGAAACTGACGGTCAAGACCGATGTTCCACTCACCCCTCAGGACACCTGGGACAAGGCCTCGAATCTGCGGGACTTCGACAAGTGGTTCGTGGTCCACGACGGCTGGCGCGGCGAACTGCCCGAGACTCTCACTGCCGGAACCGAGATCAGTTCCGTGGTCACGGTCAAAGGGCTCCGCAACCGCGTGAAGTGGACGATCAAGGAGTACGACGCCCCGAACCGCATCGTCCTGAAGGGTGACGGCAAGGGAGGCGTGAAGCTCGGACTGGTGCTCGACGTGACGGCGAAGGGCGACGCCTCCGAGGTGGCGTTCACCATCGAACTGGGTGGCGCACCCCTCTTCGGGCCCATCGGCTCGGGAGTGGCGAAGGCACTGAAGGGCGACATCGAGAAGTCCCTGCAGACCTTCGTCGAGCTCTACGGCTGATCAATCGAGGACGTGCGCGCCGCCGGTGTCGGTGATCCACTCGGCGGCAAGCGCGTCCAGCGTCCCGTCGGCGTAGAGCGAATCGACGGCCGCGGAGACGCACGCGGTGAGCGGGCTGTTCTTCTCCAGCACGAGGCCGAAGAATTCGGTGACGGCGTTCGGGCGCGGGAACTGTCCGACGAGGACGCTGTCCTTCACCTCGTTGGAGGTGATCTGAAACCCGGTCGGGATGTCCACCACCAGCGCGTCGATGTCGCCCGCGGCGAGGGCGGCCTTGGCGTCGTCGGTGGTGGCGAAACTGACCGGTGCCTGGCGCGGTTGCACCGTCTGCGCGATGGCGTCGAAACTCGTGGATCCCACCTGCGCACCGAGGCGGAACGGCGCGAGGTCCGCCAGCGACCTGGCGCGCGCCGCAGGCGAGTTCTTCAGCGCCAGCACCGACTGCGTGACGGCGTAATACGGGGAACTGAAATCGACCGTCTCACGGCGGGTGTCGACGATCGTGAACTGGTCGATGGCGAAGTCGAAATCCTTCTCGCCGGCCGCCAGCGCGGCGTTGAAGTCGACGGTCTCGAATTGCACCTGGTCCGGACCGTATCCCAGTTTCGCGGTCACCTCCCGCGCCACGGCGCCCTCGTAGCCCTTGCCGTTGGACGGGTCGCCGTCGACGAACCACGGCCGGTACGACGGACTGTCGGTGGCGACGGTGACCACACCGTCGTGCGCGGTGGCGCCGCTGCCCGGGGCGCAGTCGCCGACCGCACGGGTGGACGGAAGTTTGGTGAACGCTTCGGGAATCGTCGACGCCTCGGCCTGCGCGTCGACCTGCGACGTGGTGTCGGTGGAGCAGGATCCGGCGAGCAATGTCAGTGCAGCGGACATCGCGGCGACGGCTGTCTTAGGACCTCGGTGCACCCCGTCATCTTGCCTGGCGGGTGGCGATCCGGCCAGCGAAGCGGCCGCGCGGCGCACAATATGTATGTATGGGCGGAGGGAGGTGCGCGTGGCCACTGCGGGAACTCGGCAACTGACCGTCGACGGGCATCGCCTGTCTCTGACCAACCTCGGCAAGGTGCTCTACCCGGAGTCGGGCACCGTGAAGGGCGAGGTGATCGACTACTACTCGCGGATCGCCCCGGCCATGCTGCCGCACGTCGTGGACCGTCCCGCCACCCGCAAACGCTGGCCCAACGGGGTGGACAGCGAGCCGTTCTTCGAGAAGAACCTCGCGGCCTCCGCGCCGGGGTGGCTGGAGCGTCGCGCACTCGAGCACTCGGACCGTTCGGTGCACTACCCGCTTCTGAACTCGGTCGCGGCCCTCGTGTGGGCGGGACAGCAGGCCGCACTCGAACTGCACGTGCCGCAGTGGCGGTTCGACGGGTCGCACCGGGGTCCGGCGACCCGCATCGTCTTCGACCTCGACCCCGGCCCCGGTGTGGGCCTCGTCGAATGCGCGGAGGTGGCGCGGGCCGTGCGCGACCTGGTCGCGAACCTCGGCTGGACCGCGTACCCGGTCACCAGCGGCAGCAAGGGTATTCACCTGTACGTGCCGCTCGACCGGAAACTGGACGGTTCGGGCGCGTCGACCGTCGCGAAACAGGTGGCGACGGGGCTGGAGAAGCTGCGTCCCGAACTCGTCACCGCGACCATGGCCAAGTCGGTGCGCGCGGGCAAGGTATTCGTCGACTGGAGTCAGAACAATCCGTCCAAGACCACCATCGCCCCGTACTCGCTGCGCGGGCGCTCCGAGCCGTACGTCGCGGCGCCGCGGAGCTGGGACGAACTCGACGACCCCGGCCTACGACAGCTGAGGTTCGAGGAAGTGCTCGAACGGTGGGAGTCGGACGGCGACCTGCTCGCCGGACTCGATCCGCCGATCGAGGACGACACCGCCCTCGCCGAGTACCGCCGCAAGCGTGATCCCGGACGGACACCCGAGCCGATGCCGCACACGGTGCAGCCGGGGGCGGGCAACAGCTTCGTCATCCAGGAACATCACGCCCGGCGCCTCCACTACGACCTGCGGCTCGAACGGGACGGCGTCCTCGTGTCGTGGGCGGTGCCGAAGAACGTGCCGACGACGACGGGGGAGAATCGCCTGGCCGTGCACACCGAGGATCATCCGCTCGAATACCTCACGTTCTCCGGGAGCATCCCCAAGGGTGAGTACGGCGGCGGCCAGATGACGATCTGGGACACGGGAACCTACGACACGGAGAAGTGGCGGGACGACGAGGTGATCGTCCAGCTGCACGGTGAGCAGGTGGAGGGCCGGTTCGCGCTGATCCGCACGAAGGGCGACCAGTGGCTGATGCACCTGATGAAGGACCAGTCCCCGGGCGGGTCGCGGTCGTCGGAGCTGCCGCGCGGGTTGTCGCCGATGCTCGCGAGCCCCGGCACCCTCGACGGCCTCGGCGCCGACGAGTGGGCTTTCGAAGGGAAGTGGGACGGCATCAGGGTGATCGCCGAGATCAGTGGCGGCGAACTGAAGATGACGAGCCGCGCGGGTAACGACAAGACCCGGGACTACGCGCAATTGGGTTGGCTGGCAGATTCTCTCGAAGATCACGAGGTGGTCCTCGACGGTGAAGTGGTCGCGTTCGACGAGCGGGGTGTCGCGAACTTCGGCCTGTTGCAGCAGGGCAACGAGCCGCACTTCCTCGCGTTCGACGTGCTGTACCTCGACGGAGTGTCGTTGCTGCGCAAGAAGTACACCGATCGGCGCCGCGTCCTCGAGGCGCTGGCAGCCAAGGTGGACGACCTCGTCGTTCCCCCGCAACTGCACGGGTCCGCGCAGGAAGCCCTGGACGAGAGCCGTCGCAAGGGGTGGGAGGGTGTGGTGGCCAAACGCCGCGAATCCGTGTACCTGCCGGGCAAGCGGGGGTCGAGCTGGATCAAGGTGAAGAACTGGCGCACACAGGAAGCCGTGATCGGCGGGTGGCGCCGCGGCCAGGGCGGGCGGTCCAGCGGAATCGGTTCGGTGCTGCTCGGCGTCCCCGAGGACGAGGGGCTGCGCTATATCGGACGCGTCGGAACCGGCTTCACCGAACGGGATCTGCAGGAACTCGCAGCCACCCTGGGACCGCTCGAAACCGACACCTCCCCGTTCGTCGAAGACCTGCCCACCGCCGACCGCAAGGGGGCCGTGTGGGTGACCCCCACCCTGGTCGCGGAGGTGCGGTTCATGGACTGGACCGGCTCGCGAAGACTGCGGCACCCCAGCTGGCGTGGGCTCCGAAACGACAAGGCGCCTGAAGATGTCGAGGTGGAGTCCTCATGACCGCCAGGGGGCCGGCTCGAACGGGTCCACCGCCGCGGTGTCGAATGACCCGGGCTGTTGCTGCGCCGGGGTGTGCAGTGCCGGGGGAGTGAAGACCGGTAGCGGGGTGGACCCCGGATCCGCGTCGCGGTGCTGTTCGGAGACACTCACGTCGGCGGCCGGCGATGCGGTTCCGCCGGCCACGGCGATTCCGGCCGCGCCGACGACGGAGAGGACGAACGCCGCGCCGGCGCCGATCGCGATGCGGGACTTGGTGTAGGACATGGCGGGAACTTTCCTAAAGTGATCAGGGACCGACGACGGTTCCGCCGTCGACGGGACCGACTCCGCCGGGTGCCTGCGGGACCACGGGCGGGGCGGGCTTCGGGCCGCCGCCGACGGGTAATGGATTTGTTTCGGGGTCGAGCACGCCCGGCTCGACCTGGCCCGGTCCGTCGAACGGACCCTTCGGCGGAACGACGGGGTCGACGACGGGCGGATCTGCGACGACGGGCGGGTCTGCGACGACGGGCGGGTCTGCGACGACGGGCGGGTGGACGACGACCGGCTGCTCGGCGACCGGCTGCTGTTCGACGGGCGGTGCCGGCGGCACGACCTCCGGTCCCGGCGCGGCCGCTTCGGTCTCGGCCGTGTAGCCGGGGTACACCGGGGTCCCCGGGTACTCAGGGCTCCCCGGTTCGACAGGAATGACGGGTTCGACAGGGTTCACGTGTTCCACCGAATAACCGGGGTCCGCGACGACGATCCGGCTCGGGGGCGTCGCCGGTGCCGGCGCCGGTTGCTGCGAGATGCTCCTTTCCTGGCTCGGGGTGGGAGCCCCCTCGGTGTGTCCACCGGCAAGAACGATCACTGCGGCTCCTGCGAGGGAGAACGTGAGGGCGGCGGTTGCGCCGATCGCGATGCGGGTTGCGGTGTGGACGATGGGGTGCCTCCGGTGCGTTTGTGGTTCCCAGCTGGGCTGATAGACCAACCTTGCGCCGGATCCGGGGCTTTCGGCAGGCACCCCAGGGTGTGTATCCACCACCCCGCGGTGGATTCGCGGGCAAACCTGCACAGAATCTTCACAGGCTCTGCCCGGGATACGCACGTGTGCGCAATACAGTCGGGGAATGGACCAGCGAAGAGTGCTCGTGGTCGACGACGAGGCGACGATCCGCGAGGCGGTCGCGGCGCGGTTGCGTGCAGAGGGTTTCGACGTCGTGACGGCGTCGGACGGTCCCGCCGCCGTCACGGTGTGCGCGGCCTCGTCACCCGACGTGCTGGTGCTGGACGTGATGCTGCCCGGATTCGACGGTCTCGAGGTCTGCCGACGCGTCCAGGCGTCGCGGCCCGTACCGGTGCTGATGCTCACCGCGCGCGCCGACGAAACGGACATGCTGATCGGCCTCGGCGTGGGTGCCGACGACTACCTGAGCAAGCCGTTCAGCATGCGGGTACTGGTGGCGCGGGTGCACGCGCTGCTGCGGCGGGCCGATCGCGCGCACGAGGCCGTGCCTGCAGAACGGGGCGGCCTGGCGGTCGGCGACCTCGAGGTGGACCTCGTCGAGCGCCGGGTCCGGCGCGGAGCCGACGAGATTCATCTGACACGAACCGAATTCGACCTGCTCGCATACTTCGCGTCCCGGCCGCGGGCGGCGATAGCGCGGGAATCGCTGCTCGCCGAGGTGTGGGGGTGGGGTGACGGGGCCGGTAGCCGGACCGTCGACAGTCACGTGAAGGCGCTGCGCCGGAAACTCGGCGGCGACCTGATCCGCACCGTGCACGGAGTCGGCTACGCATTGGACGTGCAGCGGTGACCGCGGGCCGGATCTTCGACAGGATGCCCCGACCTCTCGATCCGCTGCGCTCGTTCAAGGTGAAGACCGGTCTTCTCGTCGTGGCCGCGCTGTTCTTCGCCTCGCTGATGTTCTGGGTGACGGCCCGCTGGCCGTTCCGCTATGCGCTCGTCCTGGCGTTGCTGGTGTCGCTGGCCGTGACGCAGATCCTCGCGCACGGGATGACGTCTCCGCTGCGGTCGATGACGGACGCCGCCCGTGCGATGGCGACCGGCGACTATTCGCGCCGGGTGCGGTCGACGTCGCGTGACGAGATCGGTGAACTGGCCCGCGCATTCAACCAGATGGCGGAGGATCTCGAGGCCGCCGATCGGTATCGCCGCGAACTGATCGGCAACGTCTCGCACGAACTGCGCACCCCGATTTCCGCTTTGCAGGCACTGCTCGAGAACGTCGTCGACGGGGTGGAGGAACCCGACCCGGCCCGGATGCGGGTGGCGCTCGATCAGACCGAGCGACTCGGCCGCCTCGTCGCCGAGCTGCTGGACCTGTCGCGGGTGGAAGGCGGTGCGGTGCAACTCGAGCGGGAGATCTTTCCGGTCCGCGAATTCCTCGACGACGTGGTGCGGCAGTCGGAGGACCCCCGGCGGGTTACCGTCGACGTGCAGCCGCCGCACCTGCGCGCCGACGCGGACACCGCACGACTGCACCAGGTGGTGGCGAATCTCGTGGACAACGCGTTCCGGCACGGACCCGCCCACACGGAGGTGGTGGTCCGTGCCCGGCCGGCCGCCGGCGGCGTTGTCCTCGAGGTGGAGGACGACGGGCCCGGTATCGCGCCCGGTGAGCGGTCCCGGGTGTTCGAGCGGTTCACCCGCGGCGGCTCCACCGACGGCGGGACGGGCCTCGGCCTCGCCATCGCTCGCTGGGCGGTGGATCTCCACGACGGCCACATCGAGGTGCTCGACACGGCCGAGGGCTGCCGCATCCGGGTGACTCTGCCCGCCGCCTGACCACAGCTTCACAACCGGGACACGACGTCCCGCGATGACGCCTGCCTTCATCCGGCAGCGACGACCAGGGAGGAAACCATGACCATCGCACCCCCGCAACCCGCACCGCCCACACGACGCGACTTCTGGCCGAGACGGGCCTGGCGCCGCGATCGGACGTCGATGGCGCCGCGCCCGATCGTTCTCGCGGCGGTGGCGGCGGGTTTCGTCGCGGCCCTGACCCTGCAGGTCACGGTGGTCGGTCTCGGCTACGTCGTGACCGGTGCCGCGGTGGCCGCCGCGGTCTTCGCGACGCGCAGGACGATGCCGACGGCCACGCAGGCCGCCGCGATCCTCGGCGCTCTCGCCCTGCTGGCCGTGCTCGGTGTGCGCGGTGCCGGGTGGCTCGCCGCCGTCTGTGCGGCGTTGAGCTGGGTCGTCGGATCATTCGCCATCGTCGGCGGACGCACGTGGACGGGGCTGGTGGCCGGGTCGTTCGCGTTGTGGTTCACCCCGCTGCGGGTGGTGCGCTGGACGCGCCGTGGCGCGCGACGGTGGCACGCGACCGGGACGGTGCCGGTGGGCCGGGTGGTCGGGGTCGCCGCCGTGACCGTGGCTCTGCTGCTGGTGTTCGGTTCGCTGTTCGCCGGCGCGGACGCCGGTTTCGCCGCATTGCTCGGCCGGGCCGCACCGACCGTCCACGTGTCGAATCCATTCGGGCGGTTCGTGCTCGGCGTCCTGGTGTGCGGCGGGACCCTGGGGGCCGCGTACCTGCTGCGGCGCACACCCCGAGTCGACGCACTCGCCCCCGGACCGGGACGCCCGGTTGCCCGGTGGGAGTGGGCGATTCCGCTGGCACTGCTCGATCTGCTGTTCCTCGGATTCGTCGTGGTGCAGCTGACGGTGCTGTTCGGCGGGAACACGCACGTGCTGACCACGGCGGACCTGACGTACGCCGAGTATGCGCGACAGGGGTTCTGGCAGTTGCTGGCGGTGACCGCGCTGACACTGCTGGTGATCGCGGTCGCGGTCCGCAAGGCGTCGCGGGTGGAAGTCGCGGACCGGGTGCTGGTGCGGGTGCTGCTCGGACTGCTCTGCGTGTTGTCGCTGGTCGTCGTCGCGTCGGCGATCCACCGGATGTCGTTGTACGAGAGCCAGTACGGGTACACGCGGCTGCGGGTGACGGTGCTCGCGACCGAACTGTGGCTGGGGTTGGTGTTCGTGCTGCTGATCGCGGCGGGCGTGCGGTTGTCGGGGCGGTGGCTGCCCCGCGCCGTCCTCGCCTCCGCGGTGGGCGGGGTGTTGCTGGTCGCCGCGATCGACCCGGACGCGTACGTGGCCCGCAAGAGCGTGGAGCGGTTCGGCGAGACCGGGCGAATCGACGTGAGCTACCTCGGCTCGCTGTCCGTCGACGCCGTCCCCGCCCTCGACCGGTTGCCCGAACCCGAACGGTCCTGCGCCCTCTATCGACTCGACCGGCAGGTCCGGGGCGAGTCGGAGTGGTACGAGTACAACGCCGCCCACAGCCACGCGAAGGAGCTGCTGGCCGCGCATCCCGTCGGCTCGTGCGATCGGTCGGGGTCCTAGCCGAGACCCCTCGCGGTGTTTGCCGACGGATTTGCCGGAATCACGCGCAATTGCACGGGAATTCGACCAATGTCCGTGCGAATGTGGCGCGTCAGCGGCTAGCCGACCGGCTCGGGGATCCGCGTCTGTGCGACCCACCGGCCACGACTGCGGGTGATCTCGATGGGGTGGTCGAAGCATTCGCTGATGTTGCCGGTGGTGAGAACGTCCACGACGTCGCCCTGCGCGATCACCCGGCCGTCGCGGATGAGGACGGCGTGGGTCGTGGTGGTGGGGATTTCCTCGAGATGGTGGGTGACGAGGATGCTGGCGAGGCTCGGGTATGTCTCGCGCAGTTCGTCGAGCGCGGTGAGGAGTTGTTCTCGCGCAGCGAGATCCAGTCCGGTGGCGGGCTCGTCGAGCAGGAGGAGCTGCGGCTCCGCCATCAGGGCGCGGGCGATCAGGGCGCGGCCGCGCTCACCCTGGGACAGGTTGGGCCACCGGGCGTCCGCGTGCTTCTGCATGCCGAGCGAGGCGATCAGTTCGTCGGCGCGGGCGATCTGCTCCGCGGACGGCGACCACCGCGGCACGAAATCGGGTGTATTGGTCAGACCCGTGAGCACGACTTCGCGCACCGTCAGCGGCGCGTCGATCCGGTATCGCGGGTTCACGTGCCCGATGTGGGCGCGCAACTCGCGCATGTCGACCCGGCCCAGCTGATGGCCGAGGACGCGGACCGTGCCGCGCGTCGGGTGCGCGATCGCGCCGAGCATGCTCAGCATCGTGCTCTTGCCTGCACCGTTCGCGCCGAGCAGCACCCAGTGCTGTCCGCGTTCGATGCGGAGGCTGATGTCGCTGAGCAGATACCGTCCGCTCCGCACGAGGTCGACGTGTTCGATGCTGACGACCGAATCCGGGATGGTCACTGAGTTCCGCCTTTCCGCAGAATCGACATGGTCGGGTCGAGGTTGGCGGCGGTGGCGGCGACGGCCGCCTCGGCGTCGCCGGTCTCCAGTGCGCGCACCAGATCGTCGTGGGCGCAGCTCGTGTCGGGCCGTCCCGGTTCGTGGTCGACGAGTTCGGCCAGCGCGTCGACGAGGAGCGGCCGGATCGAATCGAACAGGGCGGACAGGATGGAGTTGCCGGCGATCTCGAGGATCGCGGCGTGGAAGTCGAGGTCGGCGGCGACGAACACGGCGGTCGACGCGGTGGTGCTGTCGTGCCGGGTGGACAACTGCTCTCGCAGCCGCCGGAGGTCCTCGGGGCGCGCGCGTTCCGCGGCGAGCCGCGCGGCCTCGATCTCGAGGGCGCGCCGCACCTCGTAGACCTCGAGCAGACGGGCACGGCGCAGCAGCTTCCCGAGGCCCGCACCGCTCGTGGGGGGCTCGGCGACGAACGTGCCGACGCCGTGCCGCACGTCGAGCAGGCCGTCGCGGGCGAGCAGCCGAACGGCCTCGCGGACGGAGGACCGGCCGACGCCCAGTTCGGTGGCCAGTTCGGCCTCGCTGGGGATGCGGCTGCCGAGCGTCCACTCGCCGTCCCGGATCCGGGCAGTGAGGAGTTCCTCGAGCTGGGGGACCAGCGGTCCGCTACGGAGGGTGGGACGTCCGGGCATGGGGGCGACGCTAGCACAGTCCTCAGACGTCTGAGGACTGCCCCGGGCATAGGGTGACTTCAGCAAGGACCACCGCAGCAGAGGAGAGGTGCACCATGGCAGTCGCCACCGCAGATCGTGTCACGCGGGAAGAGTTGCTCGACTTCATCCGGCCCCGGCATCGCGTCGTCCTGATCACCCGGAAGCGTTCCGGAGGCCTGCAGATCTCCCCGGTCACGGCCGGACTCGACGAGGAGGGGCGGATCGTCGTCTCCACCTACCCGCAGCGAGCCAAGGCCGCGAACGTGCGCCACGACCCCGCCGTGAGCGTGTGCGTGCTGTCCGACGAGTTCAACGGCGCCTACGTGCAGGTCGACGGGACGGCCGAGGTGCTGGACCTGCCCGACGCACTCGAGCCGCTGGTGCAGTACTTCCGCGGCATCTCCGGCGAGCATCCCGACTGGGACGAGTACCGCGACGCCATGCGCAAGCAGAACAAGAGCCTGATCCGGATCACCATCGACGAATGGGGACCCATCGCGACCGGTGGCTTCCCACCGGGCACCGATCGCGGATAGGTCCCGTCGCCTATTCGACGGCGCCCGCCGAGCGCAGTCTCTCGATGGCCGCCGCGTCGTAGCCCGCCCGCGCGAGGATCGCGTCGGTGTCCTGCCCCGGCCGCGGCGCCGGCCGGGGCACCGGCGCCGGGGTGCGGCTGAAGCGCGGCGCCGGTGCGGGCTGGCGGATGCCGCCCACCTCGACGAACGTCTCCCGCTCCTTGTTGTGGGGATGCTCGTGCGCCTCCCACGGCGAGAGGACGGGCGACACGCACGCGTCGGAATCGGCGAACAGCGCCGCCCATTCGTCCCGCGGACGGGTCGCGAACACGTCCGCGAGCTGCGCCTTCAGCTCCGGCGCCGCATCGAGGTCGTACTGCAACGGCAGATCCTCGCCCGACAGCCCGAGCACGTCGAGGAGTTCCCCGTAGAAGTGCGGTTCGACGCACCCGACCGCCACGTGCAGGCCGTCGGCGCACTCGTACGTGTCGTAGAACGCGGCGGCCCCGTCCAGGACGTTCTGCCCGCGACCCTCCTGCCACAGCCCGGCGGCGTTCATCCCGTGGACGAACGCCGTCAGCAGCGCCGCGCCGTCGACCATGGACGCGTCCACCACCTGACCACGGCCCGACCGCGTGCGCTCGTGCAGCGCGGCCAGGATCCCCATCGTCAGCATCAGTCCGCCGCCGCCGAAGTCGCCCAACAGATTCAGCGGCGGTACCGGCCGCTCGCCGGCCCGCCCGATGGGGTCGAGCGCGCCCGCGAGCGCGATGTAGTTGATGTCGTGCCCGGCCCGCGGTGCGAGGGGCCCGTCCTGACCCCAGCCCGTCATCCGCCCGTAGATCACGCCGGGGTTGCGGGACAGGCAGTCGTCGGGACCGATGCCCAGGCGTTCCGCGACGCCGGGACGGAAACCCTCGACGAGGATGTCGGCTCCGTCGACGAGTCGCAGCACCGCATCCAGTCCCTCCGGGGTCCGCAGGTCCACGGCGATCGACCGTCGCCCGCGGTCGAGCACACCCGACGGCGCCATCAGCCCGCTGCCGCCGTCGCCTGCCCGCTCCACGCGGATCACGTCCGCGCCGAGATCGGCGAGGATCATGCACCCGAACGGAGCGGGCGCGAGGCTCGCCATCTCGACGACGGTCAGCCCGCTCAGCGGCCCGCGGGTCACGACACCCCCTGCGCATCGCGGGGCAGTCCGAGCATGCGTTCGCCGATCACGTTGAGCTGCACCTCGGTCGTGCCGCCGTAGATGGTGGTGGCGCGGCCCGCGATCAACTGCTCCATCGCCTTGCCACTCGGCTCACCCGGAATGCTGACGGCGCCCGCCGCCCCGAGTTCGGCGACGACGAACTCCGCGATCGCCTGTCCGAGCCCCATCCCCAGCAGCTTCCCGACGCTCGACGTGGTGCTCACGTCGGTCCCCGACAGCTGCTTCAGCACGATGCGGGAGCCGATGAGGTCGACGGCCTGGCTCTCGGCGACCAGTTCGCCGACGCGGAAGCGGCCCAGCGGGCCGAGGTCCCGGCCGCGGGCGAACTGCAGCAGATCCTTGTCGGTGGCGTAGGCCTCCATCTTCTGGCTCAGCGCCACCCGCTCGCCGGCGAGGGTCGTGCGTGCCACGTTCCAGCCGTCGTTCACGTCCCCGACCACGTTCTCGTCCGGAATGAACACGTCGTCGAGGAAGACCTCGTTGAACAGGGCGGACCCGGTCATCTCGCGCAGCGGCCGGACGGTCACCCCCGGCGTCGACATGTCCAGCACGAAGTACGTGATGCCTTCGTGTTTCGGCTTGGCCGGGTCGGTGCGGGCGATCAGCATCGCCCAGTCGGAGAACTGCGCGACCGTGGTCCAGATCTTCTGCCCGGTCACCTTCCAGCCGCCGTCGACCTTCTCGGCCTTCGTGGTCAGCGACGCGAGGTCGGAGCCGGCCCCCGGCTCGCTGAACAGCTGGCACCACACCAGGTCTCCGCGCAGCGTGGGAATGGCGAGGTCCCGCTTCTGCGCGTCGGTGCCGTGGGCCACGACGGCCTGCACCGCCCAGCCGCCCATCAGCAACTGCGGCATCGGGATGCCCGCCGTCTTGATCTCCTGGGCGATGACGATCTGCTCGAGCGGGGACCCGCTGCGCCCGTACGGCTTCGGCAGGTGCGGCTGCACCCAGCCGCCGTCGCCGAGTGCGATCAACTGCTCGTCCTCGTCGAGGCCGGCCAGTGGGGCGAGTGCCGCCCGCACCTCGGTGCGGATCGTCTCGGCCTCGTCCGGCAGTTCCAGTTCGGACGTGCGGGCGGTGCCGGCGAGGCACTGGTCGGCCACGCGGCCCGCCCGTTCCTCCCGGGTGCCGAGGAGCCCTCGGATCGCCAGTGCGCGCCGGTAGTACAGGTGCGCGTCGTGCTCCCAGGTGAATCCGATGCCGCCGTGGACCTGGATGCAGTCCTGCGCGCACTGCACCGCGGCATCCGGGACGACGACGGCGGCGATGTCCGCGGCGAAATCGGCGGTGTCGTCACCGCTGTCGAGGGCGCACGCGGCGTCCCACAGCACCGCGCGCGCCTTCTCCAGGGCGATCCCCATGTGCGCGCACTTGTGCTTGACACCCTGGAACTGGCCGATCGGACGCCCGAACTGCACTCGGGTCTTCGCGTACTCGGACGCGGTGGACACGCACCAGGACATCACGCCGATCGCCTCCGCACCGAGGACGACGGTGGCGAGGGACCGGACGCGCTGCTCGGTGAGCCCGTCGAGGATCCGGTCGGAACCCACCCGGACGTCGTCGGCTGTGATCCGTGCCGAACCGCGGAGCACGTCGATGCTGTCCTGCACCGTGATCGTGACGTCGGCGGAGTCGACGACCGCCCAGCGGACGTCGTCGCCCACGGTGATCGGGAGAAGCACGGTGTCGGCGTGTTCGCCGCCGAGGACGGCGTCCGCGACACCGGTGACACGGTATCCGCTTTCGTGTGCCGATGCCGAGAGTGGGCGGCCGAGTGCGACTGCGGCGGTGCGGGTTCCATCGAGAAGACCCGGCATCAGTTCGATGCCGACCTTGGAATCCGCGGCGGCCACGAGGGCGGCGGACAACGCGGTCGGGACGAACGGGCCCGGGGCGGCGGTGCGTCCGAGCGCCTCGAGCGCCACCGCCAGCGTGAGGAGACCGGCGCCGTGGCCGCCCTTGTCCTCGGGGACGTGCAGCCCCAGCAGGTCCTGGCCGGCGAGCGCCTCCCAGAACGGCGGGAACTTGTCCTCGCCCTTGGACTCGACCGCGGCGCGGACGTGATCGGACGTGATGGTGCGTTCGGCGAAGGCGCGGACCGACTCGGCGAGCGCCCGGTGCTCCTCGGTCAGCCCGAGCCCGAGTTCATAGGTGTTCTTGGCCATGTCGGGCCCCTTCAGCCGAGCCGGTCGGCGAGGTCGGCGACGGTCCACGGGCCGTCGCTCTCGATGGTCGTGACGTCGTGCCAGCCGGCGAGTTCGGAGATGGCCCCGCCCTGCACGGCGAACACCTTGCCGGTGATCTTGCAGTTCGCGTCGGCCAGCCGCGCGACGAGCGGGGAGATGTTGGCCGGGCTGAACGCGTCGAACTCGCCCTCCGGCACCTCCTCGGCGAACAGCGCGCCCATGCCGGGGGTGGCCAGCGTGAGCCGGGTGCGGGCGATCGGGGCGATCGCGTTGACCCGGACGCCGTAGCGCTCGAGTTCGTCCGCGGCGACCAGGGTGAGTGCGGCGATACCGGCCTTCGCGGCGCCGTAGTTGCCCTGGCCGGCGTTGGGCATGAACGTCCCCGACGCCGACGCGGTGTTGATCACGGACGCGGTGACCGTCTCACCCGCCTTGGTCCGTGCCTTCCAGTACGCGGCCGCGTGGTGCAGCGTGGCGGCGTGGCCCTTGAGGTGCACGGCGATGACGGCGTCCCACTGGCTTTCGGTCATGCCCGCGATGAAGGCGTCCCGCAGGATGCCGGCGTTGTTGACGAGGACGTCGAGCCGTCCGAACTCGCGCACCGCCTGGCCGACGAGGGCTTCGGCGCCGTCCCAGGACGCGACGTTGTCGGTGTTCGCGACCGCCCTGCCGCCCGCGGCGACGATCTCGTCGACCACCTGCTGCGCCGGGCCGGAATCCGCGCCGGTGCCGTCGTTCGCACCGCCGAGGTCGTTGACGACCACGGCGGCCCCCTCGCGGGCGAAGAGCAGTGCGTGCTCCCGGCCGATTCCGCGGCCGGCGCCGGTGACGATCGCCACCCGTCCGTCGAGTGTTCCCATGTGCGTGCTCCTAGTTTTCGGTGTCCGCGATGACGGCGAGGCCGTCCTTGATGACGAGTTCGTCGCCGACGCTGGTCTCGAAGGCGTACGACTTCGCCCCGCCGGTGGATTCGGCGATCTGATGGAACTGCGTGGCGACGTCCTGTCCGGGCAGGACGGGTTTCGCGAACCGCACCGCGAGGCGGCGGAGGCGTTCGACCCGGCCGTCGGCGAGTTCGGTGAGCGCCGCCCACGACGTGAATGCCATGGTGCACAGGCCGTGGTTGATGATTCCGGGAAGACCCGACATCCGGGCGATCTCGTCGTCGAGGTGGATCGGCATCGGATCACCGGAGGCGGGCGAGTACCGGAACGTCTGGTCTTCGTCGATGTGCTGGGTGATCGTCGCGACGGGAGCCTGCACGCGCAGGGTCTCGTCGAATCGGTGTGCGGGAGCCGGTTCGCCGAGACCGGCTCCCGCGTCGACCTTCCGGAAGAACGCGGTCATCCACTGCTCGTTGACGAGTTCGCCTTCTTCCGTGGCGGTTTCGACGTAGACGACGACGGTGGATCCGTTCGCGCGGCCCTCGAATCCGATCGGCTTCGCGCGGACCACGAGGTTGTCGCCGGGCCGGATCGGGCGGTGGAAGTGGAAATCCTGTTCGCCGTGCACGAGTTTCATCAGCAGTTCGACGGGGGCGACGGACAGTGCCGCCGGTGCCATCGACGTGAACGCGGGAACCACGGCGAACACCGGGGGCGCCACCTCGCCGGCGAGGTGGCGTTCGATGGGATCATTGGTGGCCGCGGCGTACTCGGCGATGCGCTCTGCGGTGACCTCGAACCGTTGCGGATCGGTCCACTCGCCGAGCCCGGTCGTGTCGAATTCGACTGTGGGGGTGGTCACGCGAGTCAGCCGACCATGTCGGCGAACCCGGCCAGGGACGCCTCCAGATCCGCCTTGGCGTTCTTGGCGACGGCCTTGCCGATGGGGCCGACGATCATCGTGCCGGTGAAGCTCGCGTCGATGATCGCCTTGGACCCGGCGCCGTCGGGTTCGACCTTCAGGGTGAATTCGACGGTCACCCCGGCCATGCCGGTGCCGGAGATCTTCACCATCTCGGGCACCTGCACCTCGGTGACGGTCCACTCGATCTTGTTGGCCATGCCCATCACGGAGACCACCTCGGTGAACTTCGATCCGAGTGCCACCTCGGTGGGGATCTCGCTCTTCCAGGATTGGTGGATGGTCAGCCACTCCTCCCAGCGGGACAGGTTGGACAGTGCGTCCCACGCCTTGTCGGGGGAGGCGGGAAGGGACGCTGCGACGGAAACGGAAGCCATGGTGTACTCCTGGTGCTCGAGGTGAAAGAACTTGTGGAAGAGAAGGTTCAGAGTGCGCGGTAGGCGGTGACGACGACGGCGCCGCCGAGGCCGATGTTGTGCTGCAGGGCGACCGCGGCGCCCTCGACCTGACGCTTGCCGGCCGTCCCGCGGAGTTGCCAGGTGAGTTCGCTGCACTGCGCGAGTCCGGTGGCGCCGAGCGGGTGCCCCTTGGAGATGAGGCCCCCGGACGGGTTGACCACCCAGCGCCCGCCGTACGTGGTGTCGTCGTTGTCGACGAGTTTGCCGCCCTCGCCCTCGCCGCACAGGCCGAGTGCCTCGTAGGTCAGCAGTTCGTTGGTGGAGAAGCAGTCGTGGAGTTCGATGACGTCGATGTCGTCCGGTCCGATGCCGGCCTGGTCGTACACCCGGGCCGCGGCCGTGCGGGTCATGTCCGCGCCGACCAGGCTGATCGCGCTGCGGTCCTCGAAAGTGCTCGGGAGGTCGGTGACCATGGACTGGCCGACGATCTCCACGGCCTGCCCGGCGAGGTCGTGCTCGTCGACGAACTTCTCGCTCACCACGACGACGGCACCGGAGCCGTCCGAGGTGGGGGAGCACTGCAGTTTGGTGAGTGGCCCGTAGATCGGCTTCGAGCCGAGGATCTCGTCGAGCGTGTACTCGTCCTGGAACTGGGCGTACGGGTTGTTCTGTGAGTGGCGGTGATTCTTCACGCCGATCTTCGCGAACTGTTCCGCCGTGGTCCCGAACCGTTCCATGTGTTCCTTGCCCGCGGCGCCGAACATGTACGGGGCGGGCGGCATCGCGAACTCCTGGAGTTCGGCGAGCGCGAGGAGATGACGCATCATCGGCTGTTCCCGGTCGTCGTACGTGGACCCGAGCGAACCGGCCTGCATCTTCTCGAAGCCCAGCGCGAGCGCGCAGTCGACCTGACCGCTGCGGACCGCCTGGGTGGCGAGGAAGAGCGCGGTCGATCCCGTCGAACAGTTGTTGTTGACGTTGACGATCGGAAGGCCGGTGAGGCCGAGTTCGTAGACGGCCCGCTGCCCCGACGTCGACTCGCCGTACACGTATCCGACGTACGCCTGCTCCACGAGCCGGTACTCGACGCCCGCGTCCTCGAGTGCCCGTCCGCCTGCCTCCCGCGCCATGTCGGGGTAGTCCCACTCGCGTGCACCCGGTTTCTCGAACTTCGTCATCCCGACGCCGACGACGAACACCCTGTTACCCATTGCGGCTCCCTGAGTCCGGAGAAATGTGTGTGTGACACCCTGTCTCACCAAAGTATGTGAGACATCCTGTCCAAGTCAACAGTCGGATGGGTAACGTATGAGCGATGCCGGACAATGTGGAAACCGCCGCGTCGCCCCAGGGTGACGGCCGCGCCACGCGCTGGGAGGACCACAAGGCGGAACGCCGCAGCCGGATTCTCGAAGCCGCGATGGATGCCATCAACGAGAACGGCCCCGACGTCGGTGTCCAGCAGATCGCGAACCGCGCCGACGTGCCGCGGTCGGTGGTCTACCGGATCTTCACCGATCGCGGTGACCTCGACGAGCAGTTGCGCGGACGCATCATCGAGCGGCTGATGGCCGACCTCGCACCCACGCTGACGCCGGAGGGCACCGTGGGTGAGGCGATCGCGCGGGCCGTCGAGACGTACCTGCGGTGGATCGTCGAATACCCGCGCCTCCACCAATTCCTCGGCACCGGATCCCCGAGCAGGCGCACCACCGGCTCGCGCGTCGTGACGGGCACGAAGACCGCGATCGCACTCCAGTTGTCGGGCCTGCTCGCGACGGTGCTCGACGCGGTCGCCGGCAATTCCGATCTGGCCGAGTCGCTGGCGTTCGGATTGGTCGGACTCGTCGATGCAAGCGTCAACCGCTGGCTGAGCAACCCGCAGTCGGCGCTCGGCAGCGACGAACTGGCGGAGTTCCTCGAGGTGTCGATCTGGCAAGTGCTGCACGGCAATCTGACGCGGATCGGCGTCACCATCGACCCGTCGACCCCGGTGTCGGAACTACAGTAGTCGGACGGGCATGGCCAGCTACCATGGCTTTCATGCCCTCCCGGCGAGGTTCACCGGCCGCTTCCGAGCAGGCCTGGGTGTCGGACACGGCGGTCGGCGACGCCGTCGCGCGCTTCGCCAGTGCCTGGGAGTCCTCGTCGTCCGCGCCCGATCTGGTCGCCTATCTGCCCGCCTCTCCGGCACTTCGCCGGGTCACGCTCATCGAACTGCTCAAGGTCGATCTGGAGAACCGCTGGCTCCGCGGCGATCACCCGAAACTACTGGCGCAATACTGCGAGGAGCTGCCCGAACTGCGGCGGTGGCCGCTGCCGCCGGACCTGCTGTACGAGGAGTTCCACATCCGGAGGCGCAGCGGCGAGTCGGTGGAGGCGAGCGAGTACACGCTGAGCTTTCCGGCGCAGGCGGGCGAACTCGAAGAACTGCTCGGCACCGGCGAGTACCAGAGCACCCTGCTCCACCGCGGGGAGCAGGCGTCGACGATGTCGGCGGGGGATGCCGGCGCCCTCGACGATCTGGAGGTGGGCCAGCGGATCGACGATTTCGATCTCGTGAACGGTCTCGGCCGGGGCGCGTTCGCGCGGGTGTTCCTGGCCCGGCAACGGTCGCTGCAACGGATGGTTGCCGTGAAGATCTCTCAGGATCACGGCACCGAACCGCAGACCCTGGCCCAGTTCGACCACGACTACATCGTCCGGGTCTTCGATCAGCGACTTCTCGCAGGCCGCGATCTGCGACTGCTGTACATGCAGTACGTACCGGGAGGCACGCTGCTCGACGTGGTCGGGCGGGTGCGGGAAACGCCGCCGGAGGCGCGCAGCGGCGCCGTGCTGCTGGACGCGATCGACCGTGCGCTGGTGGGCCGGGGCGAGATTCGGCCCAGCGAATCCGGCGTGCGCAAGGAGATCGCGACGCTGACGTGGCCCGAGACGGTGGCCTGGCTCGGCCGGAGGCTGGCGCAGGCGCTCGACTACGCGGGCGAACACGGCGTCCTGCACCGCGACGTCAAGCCGGCCAACGTGCTGCTGACGGCGGAGGGCGTCCCGAAGCTGGCCGACTTCAACATCAGTTTCAGCGGCAACATCGCCGGGGCGAGTCCGGTCGCCTACTTCGGCGGCTCGCTGGCGTACATGTCACCGGAACAGCTCGAGGCGATCCACCCGGACCGGCCGGGCACCCCCGCCGACCTCGACACCCGCAGCGACCTGTACTCGCTCGCCGTCGTCCTGTGGGAGTTGCTGACCGGCGCACGGCCTTTCGACGACAGCGACGCCGAGTTGCATTCCCACCCGCCCGGCGACCGCACCACCCTCGACGCGATGCTCGCGCGGCGCCGGGGACACGACGAACCGGCCGCAGGCGAACTGCCCGCCGACTGCCCGAACGCGCTGCGGCGGGTGCTGCTCACCTCGCTGGCCCCGGAACCGAAGGATCGGTACTCCTCCGGCGCCGAACTCGCCCAGCAACTCGACGTCTGCCTCGACGCGCACGCCCGCGATCTGGTCGACCCTCCGCCGGGGAGCTGGCGCCTGCGGATGCGCCGGTGGACGCACCCGATCATGTTCCTGGCCATCGCCGTTCCCAACTTCCTGGCCATCCTCTACAGCTACCACCACAACAGCACCCTGATCATCAGCAAGCTGCCGCCCGGCGCGCAGGAGAACTTCGAGCGCATCACCCGGATCGACTACACGATCGCGTTCCTGATCGGGATCGCGGGCACGCTGTCGATGGTGATCTACCTGACGGTGGTGGCGGCCGGTCTGCGCCGGGGGCGGGTGTACTCCGGTGCTCAACTCGCCCGCGCCCGCAAGGACACCCTGCTGCTCGGTCAGCGGTGCGCCCTGCTCTGCCTCGGGCTGTGGATCGTCAGCGGCCTCGTCGTGCCGATCACGCTGGAGGTGAGCGGCAGCGAGGTCCCGTGGAACACCGTCGTCCACTTCACCGCGTCCCAGCTGGTCTGCGGGGCGATCGCCGTGGTCTACCCGTTCTTCTTCGTGAACTTCTACGCCGTCCGCTGCCTCTACCCGGTGTTTCTGCGGCACGGCGAGATCAGTGCGTCGGACGCCCGGATGCTGAAGCGGCTGGGGCGGCGCAGCACGTTCTTCCTCGCCGCGGCCGCCGCCGTGCCGCTGCTCGGGATCGCGGGGGCCACGTTCATTCCCCCGGAGGATCTGCCCCGCGTCATCGTCGCGCTCCGCGTGCTGTGCGTCGGCAGCGTGTTCGCGTTCCTCGGGGCCTACTGGATGTTCCGGATGCTGTCGGAGGACCTGCAGGCCCTGGAACGCGTCGTGTCCGGGGCGCCGCGACACGAGTGATCAGTTCGACCCCGTGAACGTCAGCCACAGCAGCGACACGTTGAGCACGACGATCAGCGACGCCGCCACCCAGGCGGCGACCGTGGTGGCCGCCGCGTTGCGGTGGACTCCCATCAGGTCGCGGGCCGACGTCATCCGCACGAGCGGGATCACGGCGAACGGGATGCACAGGCTCAGGACCACCTGGCTGAGGACGAGCGCGAACGTCGGATCGACGCCGACCGCGAGCACGACGAGCGCTGGGATCAGCGTGACCACCCGGCGCAGCAGCAGCGGGATCCGCATCGACAGCAGGCCGTACATGATCTCGGATCCGGCCGCGCAGCCGATCGACGTGGAGGCCAGGCCGGACGCCAGCAGTCCCACGGCGAAAATGACCGCGACGGTGGGGCCGAGTGAGTTCTGGATGGCGGCGTGGGCGCCGTCGATCGAATCGGTGCCGGGAATGCCGCGCAGGGCCGAGGCGGCGAGCAGCAGCATGCCGATGTTCACCGCACCCGCCACGATCAGCGCACCGACCACGTCCCACTTCGTGACCCGCAGCAGTCGTGCGAGGCGCGGGCCTTCGAGGTCGTTGCCGTGCCGGTCGCGCGCGAGGGCGCTGTGGAGGTAGATGGCGTGCGGCATCACCGTGGCGCCGAGCATGCTCGCGGCCAGCAGCACCGTCTCGGTGCCCTCGAACCGCGGCACGAGACCGGCGAGTGCCTCCGTGCCCGACACGTCGGTGAACGCCAGTCCGGTGAGGAACCCGACGGTGATGATCGTGAGGAGTCCCATCACGACGAACTCGAACGTCCGCTGGCCGCGGCGGCTCTGGATCGACAGGATGCCCATCGACACGACGCCCGTGATGAGGCCCCCGACGAAGAGGGGAACGCCGAACAGGAGGTTGAGTGCGATCGCACCGCCGATCACCTCGGCGAGGTCGGTGGCGACCGCCATCGCCTCCGCCTGTAACCAGAACGCACGGCGGTTGCCGGTCCGCAGGCGTGTGCCCAGCATCTCCGGCAGCGATTTGCCGGTGACCAGCCCGAGCTTGGCGGACAGGTACTGCACCAGCACGGCCATGGCGTTGGCGAGCACCAGGACCCAGACGAGCAGGTACCCGTACTTCGCGCCCGCGGTGAGGTTGGCGGCCACGTTTCCGGGGTCGACGTACGCGATGGCGGCCACGAAGGCGGGTCCGAGGAGCGCGACCGTCCGGAGACTGCCCTTGCGGGGCCTGCGGCGCGGGAGGAGAGGGCTGGGGGCCTCGATGCTCACGGAGCTCCTGATCGTGGTCGCACGGGTCTACCTGCTGATTCGTATCTCCGCACTATAGATTTAGGTACCACGAACTTTCAAGTGCGGAGTGTGGATCGGCATGCCGGGGCTATATTGACTAGAACGTGTTCTAATCACGGTGGAAGGGGAGCCCCGATGGGTCAGGTTCTCGACAGAATCGAAGCCGTCGCCGACGAGATTCGCGGGCAGGCCGTCCGGTCGGAGGCGGACTGCCGGCTCACCGAGACCGCCGCAGGCCTCCTGCGCGACTCCGGGGCGATCCGATTGCTGCAGCCCAAGCTCTACGGCGGCTACGAGGTCCACCCCCGCGAGTTCGCCGAGACCGTCATGGGAGTCGCCGCACTCGACGGTGCGAGCGGATGGGTCACCGGGATCGTCGGCGTGCACCCGTGGGAACTGGCGTTCGCCGACCCACAGGTGCAGGAGGAGATCTGGGGCGAGGACAACGACACGTGGATGGCGTCCCCGTATGCGCCCATGGGTGTCGCGACACCGGTCGACGGCGGATACGTCCTGAACGGGCGGTGGTCGTTCTCGTCCGGAACCGACCACTGTCAGTGGGCCTTCCTCGGGGCGATGGTCGGCGACGGCGAGGGTGGCATCGCGATGCCGCCGTCGTCGCTGCACGTGATCCTGCCGCGCACCGACTATCAGATCGTCGAGGACACGTGGGACGTCATCGGACTGCGCGGAACGGGAAGCAAGGACCTGATCGTCGACGGTGCGTTCGTCCCGGGTTACCGGACGCTGAGCGCGTCGAAGGTGATGGACGGGCGGGCGCAGAAGGAGGCGGGCAGGCCGGAACCGCTGTACAACATGCCGTATTCGTGCATGTTCCCGCTCGGCATCACCGCCGCCGTCATCGGCATCACCGAGGGCGCGCTGGCCTGTCACATCGCGGTGCAGAAGGACCGCGTCGCCATCACGGGGCAGAAGATCAAGGAGGATCCCTACGTGCTCAGCGCGATCGGGGAGTCCGCCGCCGAGATCAATGCGTCGCGGGTCTCCCTCATCGAGACCGCAGACCGGTTCTACGACAAGGTCGACGCGGGCAAGGAGGTCACGTTCGAGGAGCGTGCGATCGGACGCCGCACCCAGATCGCAGCGGCCTGGCGCGCGGTGCGTGCGGTGGACGAGATCTTCGCGCGGGCCGGCGGCGGCGCGTTGCACTACAAGACTCCGATGCAGCGTTTCTGGCGGGACGCGCACGCAGGTCTGGCCCACGCGGTCCACGTGCCCGGACCGACCAACCACGCGAGCGCGCTCACCCAGCTCGGCGGCGAACCGCAGGGGATGATGCGCGCCATGATCTAGACGCCGGGAGGCCGAGTCTCGGCCTCCCGGCATCGGATCAGACTGCGGCCGCGGCGAATCCGGTCTCGAGGTCGGCGAGGATGTCGTCGATCCCCTCGATGCCGACGGCGAGCCGGACCAGTCCCGGCGTCACACCGGCAGCGAGCTGCTCCTCCGGGGTGAGCTGCGAGTGCGTCGTCGACGCGGGGTGGATCACCAGCGAGCGTACGTCGCCGATGTTCGCGACGTGGCTGTGCAGGGTGAGTGCGTTGACGAACTTCTTGCCGGCATCCACACCGCCCGCCAGTTCGAACGTCACGATCGCGCCCGGACCCTTCGGGGTGAGTTGCCGTGCGCGCTCGTGCCACTGCGAGGACGGCAGGCCCGCGTACGCCACGGACGTCACCTCCGCGCGTGCCTCGAGGAACTCCGCGACCTTCTGCGCGTTGGCGACGTGCCGCTCCACGCGCAGGCTGAGGGTCTCGATGCCCTGCGCGATGAGGAACGCGTTGAACGGGGCGACCGCGGAACCGAGGTCGCGCAGCAACTGCACGCGAGCCTTCAGCGCGTAGGCCGGGGCGCCGAGGTCCGCGAAGACGACACCGTGGTAGCTCGGGTCCGGGGTGGTGAAATTGCCGTGCCGGCCCTGGGTCCAGTCGAACGTGCCGCCGTCGACGATGACGCCGGCGATCGCGGTGCCGTGGCCGCCGAGGTATTTGGTGGCCGAATGCACCACGATGTCGGCGCCGTGCTTCAACGGCTGCAGCAGGTACGGGGTGGCCACCGTGTTGTCGACGATCAGCGGGATCCCGTTGTCGTGGCCCACCTTCGAGATGCCCGGGATGTCCAGGACGTGGTTCTTCGGGTTGGCGATCGTCTCGCCGTAGAACGCCTTCGTGTTCGGGCGGACGGCGCTGCGCCACTGCTCGAGATCGTCGGGGTCTTCGACGAACGACACCTCGATGCCGAGCTTGGGCAGCGTGTAGTGGAAGAGGTTGTACGTGCCGCCGTAGAGGTACGGGCTGGAGACGATGTGATCGCCTGCCTCCGCGAGATTCAGTACCGCAAAGGTTTCCGCGGCCTGCCCCGAGGACAGGAGCAGGGCGGCGACGCCGCCCTCGAGGGCGGCGATGCGCTGTTCGACCGCGTCCTGGGTGGGGTTCATGATGCGGGTGTAGATGTTGCCGGGCTCGGCCAGACCGAACAGCGCGGCAGCGTGATCGGTGCTGTCGAACGTGTACGAGGTGGTCTGGTAGATCGGCAGCGCCCGCGCCTTGGTGGTCGCGTCGGACGTCTGCCCGGCGTGGATCTGCTTGGTCTCGAACGACCAGTTGGCGGTGGGATCGATGCTCTCGGTCACGAGTGGTGTCCTCCGGGTTCGGTGCAGTGGATGTGGTGAATCAGTTGTCGCCGGTGAGTGTTTCGACCACGGTGGAGACCGGGGTCGGATTGCGGGTCAGGTCGAGGACGGGGCAGTGCGCGTCGACCGCTTCCTGCAATTCGAGGTAGCGCTCCCGGGATTCCGGTCCGGTGAGCGGGACGACGACCCGCACTTCGCCGAACCCGGCGCGGACGGCGTCGTCGAAGCCGAAGAACCCGCGCACGTCGAGGTCGCCCTCCGCGGGCGGCTCGTCCACCTCGATGCTGTACCTGCCGAGCGAGACGGTGCTCGCGACGGCGTCGTGTGCCTGCGCGGAGGCGGCGAAGACGACGTGCGCGTTCGCGGCATCTTGCGAGACGGCGTCACGGGTGGCGGCGATGACGGACGTGAGATGTGAAACGGATGCGGTGGTCATGACAGACGAATCCTCCGAAATCGTGGGTGTGCAGGAAGAACCCGGCGTGGAGAGAAGTCACGCCGGGACGGGTCCGATCAGGAGATCGGACACCGCGAGGTACACACCAGAGCGAAATCGACATGGCGGCGCCGCGTCAGCAGCTCACCTGAGTCGATCACACCGGATTCGGTCACGGATGAGACTGTAACCGCACGACACGCATTCCGACCAGTCCCATAGGAAATTCCGCTCACCCAGTGGGCAGCGCGCGGCACAGGGTGTCGAGCGTGGCCGAGAAGCGCGCCGACGACGGCGTGCTGTAGCCGACGACGAGGCCGTCGGGCCGGTTCGCGGGACCGTCCGGATGACGGAACGTGCGCAGACCCTCCACCGCGAGACCGAGGGCCGCGGCCCGCTCGAGGGTGGCCGCCTCCGTCCCGGCGGGAAGTTCGAGGACGGCATGCAACCCGGCCGCGATGCCGGTGACGCGCACGTGGGGTGCGCGGGCGGCGAGGATCTCGACGAGGGTGTCGCGCCGGCGGCGGTACAGGGTGCGCATCCGGCGGACGTGCCGGTCGAATGCGCCCCGCTCGATGAAATCGGCGAGGGTGAGCTGGTCCGTCGCACTGACCCATCGCTCGTACATGCCCTTGACTGCCAGGACGTCGTCGACGAGGTGTTCCGGCAGCACCATCCATCCCACCCGGATCGCGGGAGACAGGGACTTGCTCACCGTGCCCAGATACGCCACCTGGTCCGGGGCGAGACCCTGCAGGGCGCCGACGGGCTGCCGGTCGTACCGGAACTCACCGTCGTAGTCGTCCTCGATCACGATCCCACCCGTGGTACGCGCCCAGTCCACGAAAGCCGTTCTCCTGCCGGGATGGAGCGGTCCGCCTGTGGGGAACTGATGCGCCGGGGTCAGCAGGCACGCCGAGAGTCGTTGCCCCGTCGGATCCGGGGGTAGGGCGCCGCGGTGATCGAGGTGCAGGGGGAGGGTGACGACTCCGGCGTCGCCGAGGAGGTCGCGATGGAAGTGCAGCCCGTATCCTTCGACGGCCATCGGTCCCTGCACGGCGCGGGCGAGCAACCACAGCCCGTGCCCCGAGCTCGCGCTCACCACGATGCGGTCCGGGTCGGTGCGCACTCCTCGTGCGCGGGAGAGGTATTCGGCGAGGGCGCGACGGAGTTCGGGGCGGCCGCGAGGGTCGCCGGGACCGAACGCGTCGTTGGGCGCCGCGGTGAGCGCCCGGCGGGCCGACGCCATCCAGGCGGCCCGCGGAAATTCCGCGACGTCGGGCGAACCGGGCAGCAGGCTCCACTCGGGCCGGGGTGCGGCCGCCGGGCGGGTCTGCGGGCCGTGGGCGGGCTCGCGTGCCCGATCGGCGACCCGGGTCCCCGATCCCTGCCGGGCGGTGAGCCAGCCCTCCGCGACGAGTTCGGAGTACGCCTCGGCCACGGTGTTGCGGGCGACGCCGAGGTCGAGGGCCAGCGTGCGGGACGGCGGAAGGGTGGTGCCCGCGACGAGCCGTCCCGAGCGAATCGATTCGCGCAGCGCGGACACCAGTGTGGCGCGCACCCCGGACGAGCGTCCCTCGGCGGCCGCGGTGAGGTCGAGATGGAGGTCGCGTCCCAGGCCCGAATTGGCCCAAGTTTTCATGCCTGAATTGAACCACGGCGATGGGCTATTCTGCGCCTACCGTTCTCCTATGACCACAACAGAGCGCAAGACCCGAGTCGACCTCGCACGCAAGGCCCCCGCCGTCTACAAGGCGATGATCGCCCTCGACGCCGCCGCACGGCAGGGCCTCGACCCGGAGCTGGTCGAGCTGGTGCTCACCCGGTGCTCCCAGATCAACCACTGCGCGTGGTGCATCGACATGCACACCGCCGATGCCCGGACGATCGGCATCAGCGAACAGAAGCTGTACCTGCTCAATGCGTGGGAAGAAGCGCACGGGCTGTACTCCGACAAGGAGCGCGCGGCGTTCGCGCTCGCCGAGGCGATCACGGTGCTGACCGACGGCTTCGTTCCCGATTCGGTGTACGAGGAGGCGGAGGAATACTTCGACGAGACGGAACTGGCGCAGCTCATCTCCCTCGTGCTCACGATCAACGCGTGGAATCGCATCGCCGTGAGCACGAGGAAGACCCCGCGGGTGCGCTGAGTGCGGCAGCGGCGTCCGCTCAGAAGTTTCCGCGGGCGGCCTGTTCGCGTTCGATGGCTTCGAAGAGGGCTTTGAAGTTGCCGATGCCGAAGCCGAGGGAGCCGTGGCGTTCGATGAGTTCGAAGAACACGGTGGGCCGGTCGACGAGGGGTTTGGTGAAGATCTGCAGCAGGTAGCCGTCCTCGTCGCGGTCGACGAGGATGCCGCGTTTCTGCAACTCCTCGATCGGGGCGCGGACGTTACCGATCCGCGCCCGCAGTTCCGGGTCCTGGTAGTAGGAGTCGGGGGTGGCCAGGAATTCGACGCCCTCGGCGGTGAGGCGGTCCACGGCGGTGAGGATGTCGTTGGTGGCCAGCGCCAGGTGCTGGGCGCCGGGGCCGCCGTAGAAGTCGAGGTATTCGTCGATCTGCGAGCGTTTCTTCGCGATCGCGGGTTCGTTGAGCGGGAACTTCACCCGGTGGTTGCCGTTGGAGACGACCTTGGACATCAGTGCGGAGTAGTCGGTGGCGATGTCCTCGCCGACGAACTCGGCCATGTTCGTAAAGCCCATGACCCGGTTGTAGAAGTCGACCCAGTGGTCCATCCGGCCGAGTTCGACGTTGCCGACGACGTGGTCGAGGGCCTGGAACAGGCGTTTGGGGGCGCCGTCGCGCTTGGTGTGCGAGGAGGTGCGTGCGATGTAGCCGGGCAGGTAGGGGCCGGTGTAGTGGGTGCGGTCGACGAGGGTGTGCCGGGTGTCGCCGTAGGTGGCGATCGCGGCGAGCCGGACGGTGCCGTGCTCGTCGGTCATGTCGTGGGGTTCGTCGAGGACGACGGCGCCCTGGGCGCGGGCGTGGGCGATGCACTTGTCGACGTCGGGCACCGACAACGCGATGTCGACGACGCCGTCGCCGTGGGCGCGGTGGTGTTCGATCAGCGGGCTCTGGGGGTCGACGGCGCCCTGGATGACGAAGCGGACGGCGCCGGATTCGAGGACGAAGCTGTGGTGGTCGCGGTTGCCGGTGGTGGGCCCGGAGTAGGCGACGAGGGTCATCCCGAACGCGGACTGGAAGTAGTGGGCGGTCTGGGTGGCGTTGCCGACCACCCAGACGACGGCGTCCCAGCCGCTGACCGGGAACGGGTCGCGGGTGCCGTCGTATTCGACGAGCCCGACCAGTTGCTCGAGCTGGCCGAGGTCGAGACCTGCCAGGCGTTCCTTGTCGGTGAGGGTCTGCTCGATCGTCATGCTGGTGCCTTTCCTTGCAAGGGTTTTCGGATACGGAGAAGGGGAGTGCGACTGCGCACCGGGGAAGTGGCGAATGCCTGACACAGAGGTAACCGGCCCCCGATCCCGTCGTCAACCGGCACCCCGACAACTAGCCGCATCGACGGATGAGAGCGGCGCCGCCCCCGCTTTCCTATACAATCTGAATACTTCAATGGGGCAATAGAAATGGACTGCGATGGTTGCGCGGAGTGAGATCGGCGTCGGGGTGCTCGCCCGCGCGGTGGCGATCCTCGATGTCGTGGAGGCGAGCCCGATGGCCGCGAGCGACCTGGCCCGCGAACTGGACCTGTCGCTGTCGACCACGTACCGGCTGGCAACGGACATGGTCAAGCACGGCCTCCTCCGCAAGGACCGGGAAGGCCGTTTCTACCTCGGCCAGCGTTTCGTCACGACGGCTCTGAGCGATCTCGCGGTCCCGGCTCTGCGCGAACTGGCCGAGAAGACAGGAGAATCCGCCCAGCTATGGGTGCGACGGGGCGAATCGCGGCTGTGCGCGGCCAGCGTCGACTCGCAGCACGAACTGCGGGTCGCGCTGCCCGTCGGAACGATGGTGCCGCTTCCGCAGGGGTCCAGCGGGCACGTGCTGTCCGGAGACTGGGAAGCCGACCCCGAATCGGTGAAATCGGGTTGGTGGGTGTCGATTTCGGAACGAACGCCGGGTTCCGCCTCCATCAGCGCACCGGTTCGCAGGCACGGCGAGATCGTGGCAGCCGTGTGCGTGTCGGGTCCCGAGGGGCGCATGGGGGAGGATCTGGGTACCCGGATGGGCCGCGCGGTCGTCGCTGCCGCGCGGCAGATCGAGAAGTCCGTTCCCGGCGACTGACCGCTCAGGCGGTGTCGAACGAGGTGACGTCGGCCGACCGATGCTGCTGCGCCAGTTGACGGTAGACGGCCGCATTGGCGGCATTGTGGGCCACCTCGTCGTCGGTCAGTTCCCGGCGGACCTTCGCGGGCACACCCGCGACGAGTGAGCGCGGCGGAATCCGGGTGCCTTCGAGAACCAGCGCGCCGGCCGCGATCAGCGACTGCGTGCCGACCACCGCACCGTTGAGAACGGTGGCCCCCATGCCCACGAGGGCGCCGTCCTCCACGGTGCAGCCGTGCAGGACCGCGTTGTGCCCCACGCTGACGTCCCGGCCGACGACGACGGGGAAACCCGGGTCGACGTGGACGGCCACTCCGTCTTGGATGTTGCTGCCCTCGCCGAGGGTGATGGAATCGCAATCGGCGCGCAGCACCGCGCCGTACCAGACGCTGGTCTCGCCGCCGAGTGTCGCCGCGCCGATCACCGCCGCGGTGGGCGCGACCCAGGCGGTCTTCTCCGCGCGTGGCGTACTCCCGTTGATCGCAACGACGTGTGGTTCTCTCACCGTGTTCTCCTCCTGTCGAGCAGCGGATTCGCGCTGCATCTCGCAGCGTTCCGTCGTCCATTGTCGGGTGGCGCGGACTCCTGGCATTGCCAATTGTGACTGCTACCACTACCGTCATTCTTAGCAGGCGGGAAGTAAACTTCCAAATAATGAGAATGCGCAGGCAGGGCTCCCGTCGACATCCGGTACAGATCGACGAGGGAGAACTCTCACATGCAGGTCCCAGAGAACGGCCCACTGCACGGCATCCGTGTACTGGAACTCGGCAACTTCATCGCCGCCCCCATGGCGAGCCGCATCTTCGCCGACTTCGGCGCCGAGGTCGTCAAGATCGAGCGCCCGGGCGTCGGCGACGAACTGCGGGGCTGGCGCCGCCGTCGTGGCGCGACGTCGATGATGTTCCGCACCATCGCCCGCAACAAGCGTTCCGTGACGCTCGACCTCCGGACGGACGAGGGGCGCGCGATCATCCTCGACCTCGCCGCCGAGTCGGACGTCGTCATCGAGAACTTCCGGCCGGGAACCCTCGAGCGGTGGGGAATCGGCCCCGACCAGCTCACGGCCGCCAACCCGGACATCGTCCTCGTCCGGATCTCCGGCTACGGGCAGACCGGCCCGTACCGGGAACGCACCGGATTCGGCGGCGTCGCCGAGGCCTTCGGCGGACTGCGGCACGTCACCGGCTACCCGGACCGCCAATCGGTCCGGGCGGCAGCCCCCATCGCCGATACCCTCGCGGGGCTGCACGGGGCGATCAGCGCCCTGATGATGTTGCTGGCCAAGGCAAGGAAGGGCGATCACTCGACGCCGCGGGTGGCGGACGTGGCACTGTACGAATCGGTGTTCATGGCGATGGAATCGCTCGTTCCCGACTACGACGCGTACGGCATGGTCCGCGAGCGGACCGCCGGAAATCTGCCCGGCGTGGTGCCGAGCGGGGTCTATCCGTGCGACGGCGGCTCCGTGATGATCGCCGGCAACTCGAGCGGCGTGTTCGGGCGGCTGATGCAGGCCGTGGGGCGGGGCGATCTCGCCGACGACCCCGAACTGGCCGACGGGGATCATCGATTCCGCCGTGAAGCCGAACTCGACGACGCGATCTCCTCGTGGACGTCGCAGCGGCGCCCCCGAGACGTGGTCGCCGAACTCGGCGCCGCCGGCGTGCCCGTCGGCGAGGTCTACGACGCGGTGCAGATCGCGGACGACGAGCACTACAGCGCCCGCGGCATGCTGCAGAGCCTGAAGGTGTCCATCGACGGCGAGCCCGAAGAGGTCCGGTTCCCCGGAGTCGTCCCGCAGCTCGACGGCGAACCCACCCAGATCCGCTGGGCCGGCCCCGAGCTGGGTGAGCACACCGACGAGATCCTCGGCGGACTGCTCCAGCTGTCGGGCGACCGGCTCGACGACTACCGCGCCCGCGGCATCATCTGAATCGGAGGAGTGAAATGACAGTCACCATAACGGATGTCGTGCTGCGCGACGGGCTGCAGGACGAGGACGCGGTCGTCTCCACCGACCACAAGATCGCCGTCGCGGCCGCCCTCGTCGCCGCCGGTGTGACGCACATCGAGGCGGCGTCGTTCGTCTCGCCCACGCGGGTCCCGCAGATGGCGGACGCCGACGACGTGATCGCCCGGCTGCCCCGCACCGGTCCGCCGGTCACCTACAGCGCCCTCGCGCTCAACCCGCGGGGGGTGTGCCGCGCGGCCGCGACCGGCATCGACGAGATCCAGGTCGTGACGTCCGCCAGCGCCGGGCACAGCACGGCGAACACGGGCCGGAATCCGGACGAGGCGCTGATCGGACTCGCCGAGGCGTTGCAGAAGTACCCGGACCGGAGTTTCCTCGGAGGTGTGTCGACCGCGTTCGTCTGCCCGTTCGAGGGCATCATCGCCCCCGCGGCGCTGGTGCGGGTGGCGCGGGCGATGGCCGCGATGGGTGTGCGCCAACTCGGGCTGGCCGACACCCTGGGAACGGCCACCACCGAGCAGGTACTCGCGTCGGTCGGGGCGGTACGCGACGCCCTCCCCGACGTCGAACTGAGCCTGCACCTCCACAACGCGCACGGTCAGGCCCTCGGCACCGTGATCGCCGCGCACCGGCACCTCGGCATCACGCACTTCGACAGCGCCATCGGAGGGTACGGCGGCTGCCCGTTCGCCCCGGGCGCCCACGGCAATCTCGCGACCGAGGAACTGGTAGCGCACCTGCACGCGCACGACATCGACACCGGAATCGACCAGCGGGCCCTCGGCCTCGCCGTCGACACCGTAAAACATGCTCTGGCTCAGGCTCGGCCCCTCTCCGCAGTGTGATCTGCGAACTCACCCCGAAAGGCCGATCATGGTCTACGCAATCTCCATCGTCGCTCTGATCGCGATCTTCACAGTGGCGACCCTCACCCCGATCAACATGGGCATTCTCGCGTTCGCCGGTGCATTCGTCATCGGCGGCTGGGTGTCCGGGATCCCGGTCGAGGACATCATCGACGCGTTCCCCGGCAGCACGTTCATCATCGTCGGCGGCATCACGCTGCTGTTCGCCATCGCGAAGGCGAACGGGACCATCGACCTCGTCATCGAGGCCTCGCTCCGACTCGTGCGCGGCAGGCGGTGGGCGATCCTGTGGATGATGTTCCTGCTGTCCGGGCTGCTGATGGCGCTCGGGTCCGTGCTCGCGGTGGGCATGCTCGCCCCCATCGCGATGCCCCTCGCGGCCAAGAACAAGATCAACCCGTTCCTGATGGGCATGGTCATCAGCCACGGCGCACTGGCCTGCGCGTTCTCGCCCATCAACCTCTACGGCGCGTTCATCAACGGACTGATGGACTCCACCGGCGTGGGCGCGAACCCGCTGATCCTGTTCGCTCTCCCGTTCGTTCTGAACCTGGCCATCGCGATCGTGCTGTTCCTGATCTACGGCCTCGACCTGATCGGGCGCCGCACACCTCGCCACGCCGGGGAGACATCCGATGGCGGCGGCTTCGGCGGTTCCTCGCGCCGGCCGTCGGGTGGCGTCGCTCCGGGCAGTGGTCCGGGCGGGAACACCGCGACGCTCACCGACCGCGAGGTCATCGAGGAGGCATTGAGTCACGAGGGCCTGAAGCCGGTGTCGATGAACAAGTACCGGTTCGCGACACTCGCGGGCATCGGGTTCCTCGTCGTCGGGTCGGTCGCGTTCGGCATCGACGTCGGCGTCAGCTCGATCTGCATCAGCGCGGTCCTGCTGCTGATGGCGCCGAAATCCCACCCCAAGGTCATCGACAACGTGGCATGGCCGGCCGTGGTGCTCGTGTGCGGGATGCTCACCTACATGGCGGTGATGACGCAGAACGGCACGCTCGACTTCCTCGGCGACGCGGCGTCGGCTCTCGGATCGCCGTTGCTGACCGCGTTGATTCTCTGCTATGCGGTCGCGATCATCTCCGCGTTCGGGTCGTCGATCGGCACCCTCGGCATCGCGTTGCCTCTCGCCGCGCCGATGCTCGCGATGGGGGAGGTGGGCGCCGTGGGATTCGTCGCCGCCCTGGCGTTCTCCGCGACGGTGGTCGACGTCAGCCCGTTCTCGACGAACGGCGTGATGGTCCTCGCCAACGCACAGGTCGAGGACAAGGCGCGGTTCCAGCGCAAGATGCTCGCCTACTGCGGCCTGATCGTGCTGTCGGCCCCCATGTTCGTCTGGGCACTGGTCGTCGTGCCGACGTCCGTGTAGGTCTTCCGGGCCGTGCCGGTCACCGTCTTTCGTGGCGGTGACCGGCACTTCTCACGGCACGGGAGCGGCGGCGGTGAACTTTGTGTACTTTAATCTTCATCGAATGGACTGTTGTCCAATAGCTTTCGACGTGCCTGAACGAAAACTGCTGGCACAGTGACACATGCCACAAGATCACGTCCGTTTCGGGCGTTTCGTCGTTCTCCGCCCGTAAGGTGTCGGCATGTCGTCGATCCTCGAGAACGAGAAAGCACCCCCATCCGGTGCCCCCGCCCCCGGACCGACCCGCGGCGAAAGGTGGCGAGACAACGCGCGATACGACCTACCCGCATCGCTCGTCGTCTTCCTCGTCGCCCTGCCACTGTCGCTCGGTATCGCCATCGCGTCCGACGCCCCGATCATGGCGGGGCTCATCGCGGCGATCGTCGGCGGTGTGGTGGCCGGATCGATCGGTGGCTCACCGCTCCAGGTGAGCGGGCCCGCCGCCGGATTGACCGTGGTGGTAGCAGAATTGGTCGCCACCTTCGGCTGGAAGGCCACCTGCGCGATCACCGTCGCCGCCGGATTCCTTCAAATCATCTTCGGGCTCAGTAGAATTGCCCGTGCCGCCCTGGCCATCGCACCGGTCGTCGTCCACGCCATGCTCGCCGGCATCGGAATCACGATCGCCCTCCAGCAGATTCACGTCCTCCTCGGCGGCAGCTCGCACAGCTCGACCGTCGAGAACATCACCCAGCTGCCCGGGCAGCTGACGTCCGCCCGGTACGGCGACGTCCTCGTGGGCGCGGTGGTCATCGCCGTCCTGCTGTTCTGGAAGAAGATTCCCGGCAAGCTCCGGGTGCTCCCGGGGCCGCTGGTCGCCGTCGTCGCCGCCACCGTTCTGTCTCTCGTCCTCCCGTTCGACCTCGATCGAATCACGTTGGACGGCTCGCTGTTCGACGCCGTGGCGCTGCCCTCGATGCCGGAGGGACCGTGGCTCGCCGTGGCCACCGGTGTCCTCACGGTCGCGCTGATCGCCAGCGTCGAGAGCCTGCTGTCTGCGGTCGCCGTCGACAAGATGCACGGCGGGGCCCGGTCGGAGTTCAATCGGGAACTCGTCGGGCAGGGCTCGGCCAACATGATCTCGGGTCTCATCGGTGGCCTGCCGGTCACGGGCGTGATCGTGCGCAGCACCACCAACGTCGCCGCCGGGGCGAAGACCCGGGCGTCCGCCGTGCTGCACGGCGTGTGGATTCTCGTCTTCGCCGCACTGCTCACCACGCTGGTCGAGCAGATCCCGATGGCCGCGCTCGCCGGACTGCTCATCGTGATCGGCATCCAGCTCGTCAAACTGGCGCACCTGCGCACGGCCCGCCGCACCGGCGACCTGTGGGTGTACGGCGTCACGGTGGCCGGTGTGGTCTTCCTGAACCTGCTCGAGGGCGTGATCATCGGTCTCGCACTCGCGGTGATCCTGCTGCTGTGGCGGGTCATCCACCCCAGGATGCGGGCCGAACCGGTCGGCTCCGAGGACTCCGGGCGGTGGCGCGTGATCGTCGAGGGGTCGTGCAGCTTCCTGTCCATGCCCGCACTGACCGGACTGCTCGCGAAGATTCCCGAGGGTGCACACGTCACCGTGGAACTGGCGGTCGACTTCCTCGACCACGCCATGTTCGAAGCGATCGACGACTGGAAGCGGCACTACGAGAACAACGGCGGAACCGTCGTGATCGACGCGCTCGGCCCCGTCGACATGGACGCCGTCGGTGCGTCGCCGCCCCGGCGCGGCGTCGGAGTGGCGAGCCCCCGCGGGTTCGCCCCGTGGAAGAGCTGGCAGCCGCGGCACCACGACACCGGGGAGAACACCACCCCGGCGGCGCTGCGACCCGTCCTCGCGGGAGTGTCGGAGTACCACCGGCGCAATGCGGCTCACCTGCAGCCGCACCTCGACGATCTGCACCACGGGCAGCGCCCCGACTCGCTGTTCCTCACCTGCTCCGATTCACGCATCGTGCCGAACGTGATCACGAGCAGCGGTCCCGGCGACCTCTTCACGGTGCGCAACGTGGGCAACCTGGTCCCGACCGGGAAGCAGGACGTGTCCGTCGAAGCGGGCCTGGCCTTCGCCCTCGACGAACTCGAGGTCAGCTCGGTGATCGTGTGCGGCCACTCCGGCTGCGGCGCGATGAAGGCCGTCCTGGCAGAGGCGCCGGAGGGCACCGACGGAGCCGAGAACGCCGTCGGACAGTGGCTGACGTTCGCGCAGCCGAGCCGGAAGGCGTTCCTCAGCGGTCACCCGGTTGCGCGTGCGGCGGCAGAATTGGGGTTCGACGAGGTCGACCAGCTGGGCATGGTGAATGTGGCGGTCCAGGTGCAAACCCTCGGGCGCCATCCCCTCGTCGGCGCGGCGGCGGCCGAGGGCCGAGTCCGCGTCGCGGGAATGTTCTTCGACATTCCGTCCGCGCGCGTACTCGAGATCACCTCGACCGGGGTGTCCTACCTGGACCACGTCGCCACGTGATTCAGAGGAGATGGACCCTCTTGTAGAGGCGCTTCGACGGGCCGCCGACGAGGCCGACGCCATCGAGGAACTGCATCAACTTGGAACCGGACGTCCGGACGGTGTCCTTGTAGTGCTGGTTGCTCTTGGCCTCGGCGGCGGCCCGCTTCGGGTCGAGGCCGGCGTTCTCGTAGACCTCCTTGCGGATCATGCTCTTCATCACGAAGTACACGACCGCGGCGGTGTTGAGGCGCTCGATCTGGAGGCGGGCCCAGCTGGCGCCCTGGATGCGCCGGCCGACCTCTTCGCGGGCGAAGCGGATGTGGCGGGCCTCTTCGAGGACGTGGATCTTGCTCACCGTGCGGGTGATGGGCTGGACGCGCTCGTCCTTCATGAAGTCGCGCTGCATCATGTCGAGGATCTCCTCGGCGGCCATGACGCTGGCGTACGCGTTGGCTCCCCGGAAGAAGCCGCCCCAGATGCGGCCGAGCTTGTGGATCACCGGGTGCGGGCCGTAGCTCGGCATGTTCAGGCGTTCGCCCGCGCGGGCGAACATCACCGAGTGGCGGCATTCGTCCGCGACCTCCGTGAGGGCGAACTGGACGTGGCGGGAGTGCTTGTCGCGGCCGTACACGTCGCGCAGGAGCATCTGCATGAGGAGGATCTCGAACCACAGCCCGACGCTGGAGACGCTGGCGGCCTCGTGCTTGGTGAGTTCGATCTTCTGCTCTTCGGTCATCTCGTCCCACAGGGCCGTGCCGTAGAGCGTGCTCCATTCGGGGGTGAGACCGAACTTGTCGTCGGGAATCGGTGCTTCCCAGTCGACCTCGACCATCGGGTCGTAGGACTTGCGTGCCGACGACGCCAGCAGGCGCTGGGCGGTCTCTTCGCGGTCGGAGACGACGATCGATGCGGTCATCACTACCCCTTGATCTGTGACTGGTTGATCTGTGATTGGGCGGTCAACTAACTGTGACATTCAGTTACTGATACTGAACGATACAGCGACGGCAGTCACAAGGGCAACGCCCGCTCAGTCGACGTCGGCCAGTTCCTTCGGCGATTCCGCCTTCGGGGTGGAACCCTTCCGCCCGGGCGCCCACACCGCGAGCAGCAGAGACGCCGCGAACAGCACGCAGGCCAGCACGACGGACGCCTCGTCGAAGCCCTTCAGGAACGAATCCCGGGCGAACGTCGCCAACTGCTCACCCTGCGGGCCCGCCACGTCGGCGACCTGCAGTGCCGCCGCCAGCGAACTCGATACCGGCTCCTTCGCGACCTCCGGAACGGCGTCGACCGCGGGCTGCACGTGTCGGCCGTAACCCGCGGCCAGGACGCTGCCCGCGAGTGCGACCCCGATGGCCGAACCGATCTCACGCGCGGTGTCGTTGACGGCCGACGCGACACCCTGCTTCTCGTCGGGAGTGTTCTGCACGATGGCCGCCGTCGCGGGCGCCGTGCACAGTCCGATACCGAACGCGGCCACGATCAGCGGACCGCACACCTCCGCGTAACTCGAGTGCGCGTCGAGCCGCACGAGCAGGAGAATGCCCAGGCCGAGCAGCGCGGAGCCGGACGCGAGCAGCGGCCGGAGCCCGACGTGCGGGACGAGCATCGGCATGACCGCGGACATCGCCACCACAGGCACGGCGAGCGGGGCGAGCGCGAGCGCCGATTGCAGGGGGGAGTAGTTCAGTACCAGTTGGAGGTACTGAACGAGCAGGAAGAACAGGCCGAGCGAGGCCAGGAATTGGAGGAGCAGCGACATCGACCCCGAGCCGAAGGCGCGGTTGGCGAACAGCCGGACGTCGAGCAGGGGGTGTTTTCTGCGGAGTTCCACGAGGGCGAACGCGGCCGCGGCGGCGAGGCCGCCGACGAGCAATCCGAGCACGGCGGGATCCAGCCAGCCGCGCTGCGGTGCCTCGATGGTTCCCAGGACGAACAGGCCGACCGCTGCGGCAATCAGCCCGGTGCCGGGCAGGTCCAGCGGTGGGCGCTCCGACTCCCGGGACGAGGAGATGGTGAAGCCGGTGACGAAGATCAGCGCGGACACCACGGTGAGGCCGATGAAGATGGCGTGCCACGACCACTTCTCGAGCAGGAATCCGGAGACCAGCAGGCCGGCGATCGCACCGGAACCGGCGACGCCCGACCAGATGCCCACGGCCCGGCCCCGGTGCGCGGCCGGAAAACCGGCGGTGAGCAGCGACAACGTGGCAGGCATGACGAGGGCGGCGCCGACGCCGGCCATTGCCCGGGAACCGATGATCCACTCGGGGGCGTCGTTGACCAGGGGGATCGCAGTGGAGGCGCCGAAGATCAGCAGTCCGATCATGAGCAGCCCGCGCCTGCCGTACCGGTCGCCGAGCGCGCCTGCCGGAAGCAGCAGGGCGGCCAGGGTGAGGGTGTAGCCGTCGACGATCCACGTCAGCTGGCGCTGTGTCGCACCTGTGTCGCGGGCGAGGTCGGGGAGCGCGGTGTTGAGGGCCGCCATCGCCGCGACCACGAGGGCGACGGCGCAGCACGAGACCGTGAGCATCCAGATCTGCCGGAACGTCCAGCCGGTGGCGATGTCCTGCGGGTCCCGCGAGCGCACGATGTGTCCCCTCCGTGGAAGTAACGAGACTGTCAGTATCGTTGGTAGACTGGTAGTTCACAAGTGGTCGGGCAGCGGCAGGAACGGGCGGTGCAGATGAGTGAGCAGGATCCCCGCAGGCAGCGCTCCCGGGCGCGGCTTCTCGACGCCGCGACAACTCTCCTCGCGAAGGGCGGCACGGACGCCGTCACCATCGACGCCGTCACCAAGCTGGCGAAGGTGGCTCGTGCCACGCTCTACCGACACTTCGACAACGGCACCGAACTGGTGGCCGCGGCGTTCGGGCGGCTGATTCCGCCCGCCCCCACGGTGCTCGCGGACGGCGACCTCCGGGACCGGCTGGTCGAACTGATGGTCAGTCAGGCGTCGCTCATCGAGAGCGCCCCGATGAACGTGACCGCGATGTGCTGGCTCGGCATGGGCCCCGCGCTGGACGACTATTCGAGCGCGGACGCCGTCGACGCGGACAAACCGGAACTGCGGACGCTGCGGCAGACGATCGTCGCGCAGTACCGGGCGGCGTTCGACCAGGTCTTCGGCACACCCGAGGCGGCGGAACGCCTCGGCGAATTCGACTACGACCTCGCCCTCGCCCAGCTCATCGGACCGCTCGTCTTCACCCGGCTCGCCACCCTCACCCCGCTCGGACGCGCCGCGTGTGAGCAGATCGTCGACGACTTCCTCGCCGCCCGCGACGCGCAGGTCGAAGCCGGTGCCGGCCCACCCGCGCTACGCGAGATACCGCCTGCTCAGGCGTTATGACGTCGACAGCTTCGGCTGTCGTCATTACCGTGGCAGTGCGCGCGGCACCCGATGCCGCGCCTGTCGAATGAATGGTGTGGGAAGGTTTCTCGATGATCACTGATGCACTCAACTGGCTCCTCGGCGCGTGGGGCGGCGTCGCCGCGGGAAGCAGCGGATACTCCATCCCGCCCGGAACCCTTCCCTTCGGAAGCTGACGGTCGTCAGGCGTCCCGGTTACGGCGCAGCACGAACTGTTCGAGCCTGCGTATCCCTCGAACGCGTCGTGGGCGTAGCTGTTTGAGGTAGTAATCGGGCGCCTCGGCGAGTTCGTCGGCGAGTTCCTCGTCGATCAGCACCGTGCCGGGACGCGCCGAACCGGTGAGTCGCGCCGCGGTGTTGACGACGGAACCGTAGAGGTCGCCGAACCGGACGAGCACCGGACCCATCGCGAGACCGACCCGCAGTTCGGGGTCCGTCTCGTCCGGCAGGACCCGCTCCTGGAGTTGCAAGGCGATCTCCGCCGCATCGGCCGGCGATTCGACGGCGAACATCACCTCGTCGCCGACCGTCTTCACCACCCACCCCTGATGCCCGCCGATCACCGTCGTCGACGCCGACTCGAAGCGTTCCAGCAGGTCGGCGAGGTCCCGCGCTCCGAGTTGACGCGTCAGGGACGTGTACCCGACGATGTCCGCGAACCCGACCACCAGGTTGCGGCTCGCGACCTCCTCGCCGGGATTGCCCACGTTGCGGCCGGTGGTCGAGGCGACGTGCCTGCGCCACACGTACGCCTGCAGCGACTCGACCGCCGGAAGGATCTCGGCGGTGAGCCCCCGCACCTGCTCCCGGATCTCCTGCTCGTCGCTGTCCGCCGAACCCGCGAGCTGATCGACGATGTGCGTACTGATCAGCGACACCTGCCACTCGGCGAGCCGCGACAACGACTGACCCAGCGCGCGGGCCGCCGCCACCTCCCGCTCCGGTGAGATGATCCCGCGGTCGACGAGCGACGCCATGGTCCGCAGCGCGGCGGCGTCCCCCTCGGTGAACATGACGCTGTCCGGGTCGATGTCGACCGCGAAACCCATCGACACCCACAGGCGGTCCGCCCGCTCGAGGGACACACCCGCGACGTCGGCGATCTCCGCCCGCGTGTAACGGCGGGGCCCGCCCAGAAGCGACTCCTCGAGATCGGCCTGGACGTCGCGGAGCAGGGTCGGTGAGATCTCCGCCGGCGTTGCCGCCTCGTCGTTCTCCGGTGCTTCCGAGGTCACGTTGTTCCTCTCGCTACGTTCGATTCGCACGCCCTCGATCTTCCACTGCGCGAGCCCGTCCGATGGGGAAACGTCGGTGGCGTGTGCGAGAGTTGCGGTGCGCACGAGCGTAACCAGGAGACAGACCAGAAAGGACAGCGCATGCCGCCCCGTAGACGTTCCGGCGCCGCCGCACCGGATCACCTGACCGCGGAGAATCTCGAGACCCTCGCTGCCGCGATCGCGGAAGGCAAGCGGGCCACCGTGTATCTGCGCGAGGCCATGCCCAGCCTCGGGCTCGAGGCCGGAGCCTCGGCGAAAGTCATCTCCGTGCAAGGCAATACGGTCCAGATTCGCCCCAAGGGCGTCGACGACGAGCTCCCCTTCGAAGCCGAGGAGCTTCTGATGAGACGAATTCCGGCGCCCAAGCCGGCGACCGCCGCCGCGTCCGCCCCCGCGGCGCCGGTCGTGCACCAGGAGATCGAACCCGGTCCGCCGCCCGCCCCCAGGGCGCCCGCGAAGAAGACCGTCGCGGTGCCGCAGCCGGCCGCCGCCGCGGTCCCGAAACCCGCCGCGGCACCGGCCAAACGCACCGGCAGGAAGGTGCCCGCGGGAGTGAGTGTCACCATCCACGCCGGCGCCGACAACGACTGGAGCGTCACCGTCGCGCACGGAGCCAAGCGCCCCGGCAAGGCCGTCCCCGTGTCTCCGGACGCCGTCGAGCGAGCGGTTCGGGAACTCGGCGAGGAGACTGCGATCGAGGCCGTCGAGTCGATCATCGTCGCGGCCCGCAACCTCGCCGCGGCCAGGGTCGACGAGCTGAGCCGGCAACTCGAGGACGCCCGCAAAGCGCTGGAGGCCCTCGGCGCGAGCGACTAGCGCCCGGACGAGCAACGGTCGCGGTCCCTACATCGGCATTCCCCCACGCAGGGCTTGTGCGGGTGGGATTCTTATGGAGAGACACGCGGCCGTCGGGGCTCATCCGGGAAGGTTCGAAAAATGTTGAAACGATTCGCGGCGGTTGTTGCGGCGACAGCGGGAATTCTGGGATTCGTTGCGGCAGGGACCGCGACAGCAGCTCCGGCCGCCGTGCTGGGGGGCGGTTCGGGGATCGTGGTGAACGACGAACTCGTCTGTTCACTCACCACCATCGGACACGACAACGCGGGCCGGCTCGTCGGTCTGACGGCGGGACACTGCGGTGAGGTCGGCTCGTACGTGGTGCCCGAGGCCAGTCAGGACAGCGGCATCGTCGGCGAGTTCGTCATCTCCAACCCCGCGCTCGACTACGCGGTGATCCAGTTCGATCCGGCGAAGGTCGTCCCGGTCAACCGGGTCGGCGGCGTCACCATCACCCGGATCGGCGCACCGGCAGCCTTCCCGCAGGTGGCGTGCAAGGAAGGCCGGACCACGGGCAACACCTGCGGCATCGTCTACGGCGACCTCATGCAGACGGGGGAGACGTGGACCCAGGCCTGTGTGATCGAGGGTGACTCGGGCGCACCGATGGTCGTCGGCACCACCCTCGTCGCCATGGTCAACGCCTACCTCGCGGCCCCGTGCATCGGCCCGGAGATCGGCACCAACCTCAACTCGATCGTCAACGACATGAACGCGAACGCCGGTCCCGGTGCCGGGTTCCGGCCCATCTAGGCGCCTCCGGCGCTCGTGCGCCTTTCTGGTTGTCCTGGCTACCAGAAAGGCACACGGGCGCGAAGCGCCTACCCGCAGACCGCGCCGCCCGAGGCCGAACCGACGAGCTTCGTGTACTTGGCCAGGACCCCGCGGGTGTAGCGCGGGGGCAGCGGCTCCCACCCGTCCTTGCGGCCGGCCAGTTCCTTCTCGTCGACGAGCAGTTCCAGCGTGCCCGTTCCGACGTCCAGGCGGATCTGATCGCCGTCGCGGACGAACGCGATGGGACCGCCGTCGACGGCCTCCGGCGCCACGTGCCCGACGCACAGGCCGGTGGTGCCACCGGAGAATCGCCCGTCGGTGAGGAGCAGGACGTCCTTGCCGAGGCCGGCCCCCTTGATGGCGCCGGTGATCGCGAGCATCTCGCGCATCCCGGGACCGCCCTTGGGGCCCTCGTAACGGATGACGACGACGTCGCCGTTCGTGATGGTGCCGTCCTCGAGGGCGTCCATCGCGGCGCGCTCGCGTTCGAAGACGCGGGCCGTGCCGGTGAAGACGTCGGAGTCGAACCCGGCGGACTTCACCACCGCGCCGCCCGGGGCGAGGGAACCCTCGAGGATCGTGATGCCGCCGGTCGGGTGGATCGGCGAACTCATCGCGCGCAGCACCTTGCCGTCCGGGTCGGGCGGCGCGATGTCGGCGAGGTTCTCGGCCATCGTCCGGCCGGTGACGGTCAGGCAGTCGCCGTGCAGCATCCCGGCGTCGAGGAGGGCCTTCATGATGACGGGGACGCCGCCGATGTGGTCGACGTCCTTCATCACGTGCTTGCCGAACGGCTTGACGTCGGCGAGGTGCGGGACGCGGGCGCCGACGCGGGAGAAGTCGCCGAGGTTCAGTTCCACTCCGGCTTCGCTGGCGATGGCCAGCAGGTGCAGGACGGCGTTGGTGGAACCGCCGAACGCCATGACCACGGCGATGGCGTTCTCGAACGCCTCCTTGGTGAGGATGTCCCGGGCGGTGATGCCGCGGCGGAGGAGTTCGACGACGGCCTCGCCGCTGCGCCTCGCGAACCCGTCGCGACGGCGGTCGGTGGCCGGCGGGGACGCGCTGCCGGGCAGCGACATGCCCAGCGCCTCGGCGGCACTGGCCATCGTGTTGGCGGTGTACATGCCGCCGCAGGCACCCTCGCCGGGGCAGATGGCGCGCTCGATGGCGTCGACGTCCTCGCGGCTCATCAGTCCGCGCGAACACGCGCCGACCGCCTCGAACGCGTCGATGATGGTGACGTCGAGTTCGGTGCCGTCGGACAGTTTGGCGATGCCCGGCAGGATCGACCCCGCGTAGAGGAACACGCTCGACAGGTCGAGGCGGGCCGCGGCCATCAGCATGCCGGGCAGCGACTTGTCGCAACCGGCGAGCAGCACCGACCCGTCGAGGCGTTCGGCCTGCATCACCGTTTCCACACTGTCGGCGATCACTTCGCGCGACACGAGGGAGAAGTGCATGCCCTCGTGTCCCATCGAGATGCCGTCGGACACGGAGATGGTGCCGAACTCGAGGGGATACCCGCCCGCCGCGTGGACGCCGTCCTTGACGGCCTTCGCGAGCCGGTCGAGCGAGAGGTTGCAGGGGGTGATCTCGTTCCAGGAGGAGGCCACGCCGATCTGGGATTTGCCCCAGTCGTCGTCGCCCATCCCCACCGCACGGAGCATGCCGCGTGCCGCGGTCTTCTCCAGTCCGTCGGTGACGTCGCGGCTGCGGGGTTTCGGATCCGGGGTATTCATGGATCCCAGCGTAGGCGGGACCCTCGGCGGCGGTTGGCTAAATGCGTAGGCGGGACCCTCGGCGGCGGTTGGCTAAATGCGTTGCCGGGGATCGCGACCGGTCAGGGCGATCAGGCGATCCTGCAGCGGCGCGTCCCCGGGAACGTCGACGGGGTCGGCGAACAGCCCGCTCTCGGAGAGCATCTCGCGTTGGTCGTCGAGATCCGACCAGACGCCGGCGACGAGTTGCGGGTCGAGTGCGTCGTCGGATCCGGTGGCCACGGCGAGGTCCCAGGCGTGGATGGTGACGTCGGCGGTCTGCTGCCGCAGGTACGGCTCGAGCGGCACCGTGCCGTAGGACAGGTGCACGTGCGTCTGCCGATCGGTCGACGACCACGCGCGGATGGCCGCGTCCGAGTACCGCTGCCATTCGGCCCGCATGTCGCCGTGCAGGGGCTCGATGTCCGGGGTCGCCTCGCCGACCGTCTTCCCGGCGAGCAACGGGGGAACCCACTGCTGTTCCTCGATGACGTGCCGCACGAGTTGGGTGACGTCCCACTCGCGGTCCGGTGTCGGCGCGGACCAGTCGGTGATCGCGGCGACCCGCGCACCGAACTCGCGGTGGGCGATGCGGGCGAGTTCGAACCAGTCGAATGCCATGCCTTCAGGGTAGAGGCAGCCGGGTCACGATCAGCGCGATTCCAAACGATGCACCGGTCGGGGTGCTCGGGAAGGATGGGGCGCATGACCAACATCCCCACCGTGCAGTTGTCCGAAGGCCTCACCGTCAGCGCGCAGGGCTACGGCGCCATGTCCGTCGCCCCCGTGTACGGCCCCGTCGACCCCGCGGAGGCGCTCGCGACCCTCCACCACGCCATCGACATCGGAGTGACGTTCATCGACACGGCCAACGTGTACGGCGACGGCGCGAGCGAGATCGCGGTGGGCACGGTGCTGAAGGAACGCCGCGACGAGGTGCAGCTGGCCACCAAGTTCGGTCTCGTCGGCAACATTGCGAACGGCAGGCGCAGCATCAACGGCAAACCCGAATACGTGGGGCAGGCGCTCGACGAGTCGCTGAGCCGGCTCGGAGTCGACACCGTCGATCTCTACTACCTGCACCGCGTGGACCCCGAGGTGCCCATCGAGGACACCGTCGGCGCGATCGCGGAGCAGGTGAAGGCCGGAAAGGTCCGCCACATCGGACTGTCGGAGGCGACCGGCGACGAGTTGCGTCGCGCGTCGCGGGTGCATCCGATCGCCGCGATTCAGAGCGAGTGGAGCATCTGGAGCCGCGACGTCGAGAAGCACGTGGTTCCGGCGGCGGCGGAACTGGGCATCGGCTTCGTGCCGTACTCGCCGGTCGGCCGCGGCTTCCTCACCGGAACGTACGACCCGGCCGTGCTGGGCGACAAGGACCTGCGCCGCCGGTTCCCGCGTTTCGGGGACGACGCGCTGCCGTCGAACCTGAAGGTGCTCGACGTCGTCCGCGAGGTGGCTGCCGAACTCGACGCGACGCCCGCCCAGGTGTCGCTGGCCTGGCTGGACGCGAAGGGCCGGGAGTTCGGGTTGCCGTCCGTGTCGATTCCCGGCACCCGGTTCGCCGCGCGTGTGACGGAGAACGCAGGCGCCCTCGCGCTCACGCTGACCGAGGGGCAGATCGCGCGCCTGGACCTGCTGGCGGACCTCACCGTCGGCGAGCGCACGGCCGATCCGACCTGGGTGTCGCTGGGCCGCGAGTGACTTCAGTCAGCGGGTAATACCTGCTGGCGGGTAGTTTGATCTGCGATGAGCAGAGTGTGGTTGGTGTGGGGCGTCGGGGTTGTCGCATATATCGTCGCCGTCCTGCATCGAACCTCGTTCGGTGTGTCGGGCCTCGCGGCGTCGGAACGTTTTTCGATCAGTCCGAGTGTGCTGTCGAGCTTCGTCGTACTCCAGATCGTGGTGTACGCGGGAATGCAGATCCCGGCCGGCGTGCTCCTCGACCGGTACGGATCGCGGGTCATGATCTCGGCCGGCGCCCTCATCATGGCGTCGGCGCAGATGATCCTCGCGCTCACCGAATCGCTGCCGCTGGCCGTCGCCGCGCGGGTGCTGGTCGGCGTCGGCGACGCGATGACGTTCATCTCCGTGCTGCGCCTGGTGCCCCAGTGGTTCGCGCCGCGGCGGGTCCCGCTCGTGTCCCAGCTGACCGGCATCTTCGGTCAGATCGGTCAGATCCTGTCGGCGCTGCCGCTGATGCTCCTGCTGAACGGGCCGGGCTGGAGTTTCGCGTACGGCAGTGCGGCGTCGCTCGGGTTGCTGTCCTTCGTGCTGGCCGTGTCCGTCATCCGCAACGCCCCGCCCGGTCTCGAGGTGGTGGCCGCACCTGCCGGACTGCGGGAGGTGGGAACGCAGATCCGCGCGGTGTGGCGGCGACACGGCACCCGGCTGGGCTTCTTCACCCACATGGGCACGCAGTTCTCGATGACGACGTTCGCCCTGCTGTGGGGTGTGCCGTACCTGAGGTCGGCGCAGGGGTTGTCGGCGGCCGAGGCCGGTTCACTGCTCACCCTGTCGGTGATCTCGGCGATCGTGGCCGGGCCGATCATCGGCATCCTCAGCGGCCGGTTCCCGATGCGCCGCTCGTATCTGGTGCTGGCGATCATGATCAGCAACGCGGCGATGTGGACGGTCGTGCTGGCGCTGCCGGGTCCGGCGCCGATCTGGTTGCTGGCGCTCCTGGTGATGGTGATCTCGGTGGGCGGCCCCGGGTCGATGATCGGCTTCGACTACGCCCGCATGTTCAACCCGAGCACCAGCATGGGAACCGCGCAGGGAATGGTCAACATCGGCGGATTCCTGGCGTCGTTGCTGGTCATCCAGGTGATGGGGCTCATCCTCGACGCGATGGGCGGGTACTCGTTCGACAGCTTCCGAGTGGCCTGGCTCGTGCAGTATCCCGTCTGGATCGTGGCGATCACGGGGGTTCTGGTGACGCGGGGGAAGACGCGAAAGCAGATGGGATTGGTGCTGCGGCCGATCCGGCAGGTGTGGCGGGAGCGGGGCGATCGACCGAAGGGCTAGTTACACTCTTACATGATGTGTAACACTATAACGCATGAGCAATGAGCGTTCGGAAGATCACGCCGTCCTGACCGCACCCCCGATGCAGTGGGACGCCTGGGGTGCGCCCGAGAAGCACAAGGTCCTCTCGGACGGCATCAAGGGACTGCTGCAACAGGCGCTCGGCGTCACCGTCAGGGAACCCTCCGACCGGTCGGCCGACGACGTCGTCCTCGCTCCGAGCGCACTGTCCGACCAGCACGTCGACGCGCTCGCGGGCATCGTCGGAGAGCCGTTCGCCGGCACCGCGCACGCCGACCGGTTGCTGCGTTCCGGCGGCAAGAGCACGCTCGACCTGTTGCGGCGCCGCAGCACCGCACCGCAGAACGCGCCCGACGCCGTCGTCACCCCCGGCACCGACGCCGAGGTCGCCGACGTCCTCCGGTACTGCGCCGCCAACGGCATCGCCGTGGTTCCGTTCGGCGGCGGGACCAGCGTCGTCGGCGGGCTCGACCCCGTGCGCGACCGATTCGCCGCCGTCGTCTCGCTGGACCTGCGCCGGTTCGACGCACTGCTCGACCTCGACACCGACTCCGGCATCGCGACCCTCGGCGCGGGCGTCACCGGCCCCCGTGCGGAGGAACTGCTCGGCGAGCACGGCTTCTCGCTCGGGCACTTCCCGCAGAGCTTCATGTTCGCGACGATCGGCGGCTTCGCGGCCACCCGGTCGTCGGGGCAGGCGTCCGCGGGATACGGGCGGTTCGAGGACATGGTGCAGGGACTGCGGGTGGTCACCCCCACGGGGACTCTCGACACGGGGAGGGCCCCGGCGTCCGCGGCCGGCCCGGACCTGGGCGAGCTGTTCGTCGGGTCGGAGGGCACGCTCGGTGTCATCACCCGGGTGCGGGTGCGGGTGCACGCGGTCCCGGCCACCACCGTCCGGGAGGGGTGGCGGTTCCCCGACTTCGAGACGGGCGCGGCCGCGCTGCGCGCGCTGAGGCAGGAGGGTGCGGTCCCGACCGTGCTGCGACTGTCCGACGAGGCGGAGACCGCGGTGAACCTGGCGACTACCGACAAGATCGGCGAGGAGACCGTCACCGGCGGCTGCCTGGCGATCACCACGTTCGAGGGCACCGCCGAGCACACGGCGGAACGGACGGCGGAGGCCCGCGCGGTGCTGCAGGCGCACGGCGGCACGTCCCTGGGGGAGGAGCCCGGAAACGGCTGGGAGCACGGCCGTTTCGACGCACCGTACCTGCGCGACTCACTGCTCGACGCGGGCGCGCTGTGCGAGACACTGGAAACCGCGACCACGTGGGGCAACCTCGCCGCACTCCGCGCGGCGGTGACCACCGCACTCACGGAATCGCTGTCGGCGCAGGGCACCCCGCCGCTCGTCCTCTGCCACATCTCGCACACGTATCCGACCGGCGCCTCGCTGTACTTCACGGTCGTGTCCGCGCAAGCGGAAGACCCGATCGAACAGTGGCAGAAGGCCAAGACCGCCGCCGGTGATGCGATCGTCGCCGCCGGCGGAACAATCACGCACCACCATGCGGTCGGAGTCGACCACCGGCCGTGGATGCGGGACGAGATCGGCGACCTGGGCGTCGCGATTCTGCGGGCGGTCAAGAATACGGTCGATCCGGCGGGAATCCTCAACCCCGGCAAGCTGATTCCGTGAGCACGCAGCAGGTGATCGAGAAGGTCACCGTCCTCGTCAACCCGCTCGCCGGGCACGGGCACGCACCCGTCGCGGGACGGAAGGGGGTGGCGCGTCTGCGTGAGCGCGGGGTCGCCGTCACCGAGATCATCGGCACCGACGCCGATCACGCGCGCAGCCTGGCCCGCCGGGCCATCGACGACGGCACCGACGCGCTCGTCGTCGTCGGCGGAGACGGCGCCATCAGCATCGGGCTGCAGGCGGCGGCACTGTCCGGGACCCCCGTCGGCCTGATCCCCGCCGGCACCGGCAACGACCATGCGCGCGAGTTCGGCATCCCCGTCGGCGACCCCGTCGCGGCAGCCGACGTCATCGCCGACGGCGAGGTGCAGGAGTCCGACCTCGCCAGGATCACCCTCGGCGACCCCGCGGTCGTGTGGGCGGGGACGATCGTCGCGAGCGGTTTCGACTCGCTCGTGACGGACCGCGCCAACCGGATGTCCTGGCCGAAGGGCCCGATGCGGTACAACCTCGCGATGCTCGCCGAACTGACGCAGTTGAAGCCGCTGCACTACCGCATCGAACTCGACGATCAGGCCTTCGAGGTCGACGCGACGCTCGTCGCGGTGGGCAACGGCCGCTCCTACGGCGGCGGGATGCAGATCTGCCCGAACGCGGACAAGACGGACGGCCTGCTCGATGTCACCGTCGTCGACTACGGACGCCGGTCGAGGCTGGTCCGGCTGTTCCCCCGGGTCTACAAGGGCACCCATGTGGACCTGCCCGACGTCCAGACCTACCGGTCGCGGACGGTGCGATTGCACTGTGAGGGCATCACGGCCTACGCGGACGGCGACCGCGTCGGCCCGCTGCCGGTCACCATCGAGGCCGTGCCTGCCGCATTGCGGATCCTCAGCCACACCCCGGCCTGAGCGGTCACAGCCCGCGCAGCCGGTCCATCTCGCGGCGTTCGCGCTTGGTGGGCCGGCCTGCGCCCCGGTCGCGCTGCGGGATCGACGCGAGGACCTCGCGCGGTGGGGGTGGTGGTGTGTTGTCGGTGTAGCACTCGACGGCCACCACGGCGCCCACCCGCTTGGTGATCGGCCGGATCACCTCGACGATCCGTTCGACACCCGCCGCACGGATGCGGACCTCGTCGCCGGCCTTCACCGGCTGCGCGGGTTTGGCGGTGCTGCCGTTGACCCGCACGTGCCCCGACCTGCAGGCGGCCGCCGCCGCGGAACGCGTCTTGAACAACCGGATCGCCCACGTCCAGCTGTCGACCCGGACGCTCGACGGGTCGGTACCGGAAATCGCCACCCGACCAGGATACGAAACTCGCGACACCGGGCCGCGCGTCATCCCTGCGGTGGCGGAGTACTCGACCGGGCGGGCATGGGCTGCACGGCCGGTCCGGTGACGTCGCAATGTGGCTTGCAGGCGACCGACTCCGGGATGGGACCGAGCGGGATGGGACCGTGCGGGGCGGGACCGTGCGGGGCGGGAGCGGGGGCGGGAGCCCGGATCAGGGCTGCGGCGATGGCCGCCCCGACGAGGAGCAGTGCGATGCAGACGAACATCGCGATGCGGAAGCCGTCCGAGAAGCCGGCGGGGTCGAGCATGCTCTCGGCGTCGATGCCGGCGATCCCGGGGAGCGCCGCCACCGCCAGCAGCTGGCTGGTGCGTGCGACCGCGTTGTTCACCCCGGACGCGATGCCCGACTGTTCCACCGGGACCGATCCGAGCACGGCCGCGGTGAGCGGCGCGACCATGGCGGACAGTCCGAGTCCGAACACGACGACACCGGGAAGCACGACCGTCCAATAGCTCGCGTCCGGCCCGATCCGCGTCATCAACAGCAGCCCGGCCGCTGCGAGGGCGGGCCCGGCGGTCATCGGCAGTCGCGGGCCGTGGGTCTGGGCGTAGCTGCCGGCGCGGGAGGAGAACGCCAGCATCGCCAGCGTGATCGGGATGGTGGCGAGCCCGGCTTCGAGCGGCGAGTACCCGGCCACCAACTGCAACTGCAGAACCAGCAGGAAGAAGACGCCGCCGAGCGCGGCGTACACGGCGAGCGTCACCAGGTTCGCCGCCACGAACATGCGCGACGCGAACAGGCTCGGCGGCACCAGCGCGTTCGGTGAACGCACTTCCACGACGACGAACGCGATCAGCACGACGGCGCCCACCACCCCGGCGATCAGGTTCATCTCGATCAGGCCGTAGGTGAGCGCGCCCAGGCCGATCACCGCACACGCCGAACCGAGGACGTCGAGGTGATCGGGTGGATGTGGGTCCCGGCTCTCCGGGACGTGCCGCATCGACGCCCACACGACGAGCGCGGCGAGCGGCAGGTTGAGCAGGAACACCGACCGCCAGCCGGCCACCTCCACGAGCCAGCCGCCCAGCAGGGGTCCGATCGCTCCCGCCACCCCGCCGAGCCCGGACCACAGTCCGATCGCGGCGCCCCGGTCGTCCTCGTGGATGGACGCCGAGATCAGCGCGAGACTGCCGGGGGTCAGCATCGCGGCCCCGACGCCCTGCAGGATCCGTGCGATCACGAGCAGGGTGATGTCGGGTGCGATGCCACACAGCAGTGATGCCGCCGCGAACCACACGGTCCCCCAGACGAAGACGCGGCGCCTGCCCCAGCGATCCCCGAGCGCCCCGCCCAGCAGGATCAGCGACGCCAGCGCCAGGGTGTAGCCGCTGAGGATCCACTGCAGTCCCGCGACACCCGATCCGAGGTCCTCGCCGATGTGCGGCAGGGCGATGTTCACCACCGTGCCGTCCAGCAGCGCGAGGCTCGAGCCGAGCACGGTGGCGACGACGACCCACCGTCCCCGGCGGGTGCTCAGGCGCAGAACCGTGTCGGTCATGTCCCCATGGTGCGCCGCCCTCCGCGCGGTGCGGCGCTCGTTGCGATTTCTCGCGTCACCTTCGGCATACTCGGGACTACGGCAACGATCCGAACAGCATCTTCTTCACAGTGGCACTGCGGCGGCCCTGCACGTGCGACACTTTCGCCCACGCACCTCGATATACGGAGTACTCATGGACATCATGCGCAAGGTCGCAGTAGGGGCCGTCGCGGTGGCCGGCCTGTCTTTCTTCGCGGCGGGAACGGCCGCTGCAGACCCGGTGCCGGCACCCATGCCGCCGCCGCTTCCGGTGCCCCTGCCGGTCCCGATGCCCGCGGGCACGTATGTCGGCACGACCAACGTCCTCGGCGGCGACCTGATCTGGAAGGGAAAGACGTTCGGGCACGGATGGGTCATGGACAACTTCGGGGTGTTCTTCCCCTACGTCTTCGGCATGACGACCCCGGAACCGGGCGGTTCCCTCGTCACCGATTACAGCCCGTCCGGGCTGCCCTTCCTGACCGACCGGATCACGCCGAGGCCCGACGGGACCTACGAGGGCACCGTCTACGTCAACGGCAACCCCGTGGCCGGGTACGCCCTCCACAAGTAGGGCACTCGGGCGGCTACGCCTTCGACGACGTGAGCGGCTCGGTGGGAATCGCGTTCGGCGCCGCGGGCACGGCACGGCGGGTCGGGATCGCCAGGGTGATGGCTGCGGCGACGAGCGCGACACCGCAACCGATCAGCAGACCGGTCCGGAATCCGCCCTCGGTGGGCAGGGTGTGGCCCGCGACCTGCACGCTCATCTGCGCCAGGACCACGCCGACGACGGCCGCGGACACCGAGGTGCCCACCGAACGCATCAGCGAGTTGACGCTGTTCGCGGACGCCGTCGCGGACTGCGGCACGGCGCTCATCACGAGGGCGGGCATCGCCCCGTAGGCGAGGCCGACGCCTGCGCCGCAGATGCAGGTCACCACCACCAGACCCCACGTCGACCCCATCAGGAGCATCGACGATCCGTAGCCGAGAGCGACGACGAGGCTGCCGACGAGCAGCGTGACCTTCGGTCCGCGGGTGGACGACAGCTTGGCGCCGAACGGGGAGACCGCCATCATCATCAGGCCCGAGGGTGCCATCCACAGACCCATCGCCAGCATCGACTGTCCCAGGCCGTATCCCGTCGACGCGGGCAGCTGCAGCAGTTGCGGAACGATCAGCGACTGCGCGTACATGGCGAAGCCGACGACGACGGACGCCGCGTTGGTCAGCAGCACCTGACGTCCGGCGATGACCCGCAGGTCGACGAGGGGTTCGGGGGTGCGGAGTTCCCACCAGCCCCACGCCGTCAACGCGATGAGCGTGGCCGCGAACAGGCCGAGGGTGGTGCCGCTCGTCCAGCCCCAGTCGGCGCCCTTGGACACGGCGAGCAGCAGGCAGACCAGTCCGGTGCCGAGTCCGACCGCCCCGACGGGATCGAAGCGTCCCCGGGTGCCGTGGACCGGGGTGGCGGGCACGAAGAACCAGAGCAGCACGGCGATCAGCGCGCTGAGTCCGGCGGCTCCCCAGAAGAGCACCCGCCAGCTGGCGTTCTCGGCGACCGTCGCGGCGAGCGGCAGGCCGAGGGCGCCGCCGATGCCCATCGACGAGCTCATCAGGGCGATGGAGGAGTGCAGGCGCTCGGGCGGCAGCAGGTCCCGCAGTGCGCTGATGCCCAGCGGGATCATGCCCACCCCGATGCCCTGCAGTCCCCGGCCGATCACCATCGGGGCCAGGGTTGTCGCGAGTGCGCAGACCACCGAGCCCAGGACGAGCGGCACCGTGCAGATCAGCATCATCCGACGCTTGCCGTAGAGGTCGCCGAGGCGTCCGGTGACCGGGGTGGCCACCGCGCCGGCGAGCAGCGTCGCGGTGATCACCCAGGACGCGTTGGAGGCGGTCGTGTTCAGCAGTCGGGGCAGGTCGCCGATCAGCGGGACCACGAGGGTCTGCATGAGTGCGGCGACGATGCCGGTGAATGCCAGCACGGCGACGAGGCCGCCCGGGCGGACGGCGGGCGTCGGAGTGTCCACACGAATCTCCTCAACTACGCGAAAGACAACGTTGTGCACCATACACATGCTATGTATGGTGCACAACGTATGTACTCTGCATATTCGCTCACGGGGAGCGGGTGCGGAGATAGGCGACGGCAACCCCGCACGCGAGCACGGCGCTCACCGACACCCCCGTCGATACCCACGAGTCCGGCCACGACGGGACCCGCGATTGGGTGAGCGGCGCGTACGCCGTCCACCCGAAATCCACGACCAGCGGAACGGACAGCGCGGCCGGCGCGGCCAGCGACGCCGCGGTCACGGGTTCGCTCGCCGGGACGCTCGACGCGAAGGTGTACGTGGCCGCGAAGGGGAGGAGGAACCACGTTGCACCGAGATGCACGTCGTCCCACGGGGGGTGCTCGAACACCGCGGAGGCGGCGACGAGTACGAGTGCCCCGATCCCGAACAACGGCTGCGGGAATCGGCGTCCGAGCGCGGCGCCCGCGAGCACGAGCGCCGCGGGAACGAGCAGCCACGGCCAGGGGTCCGGGTACGACGACAGACTGCCGCCCCCGACGGCGACGAACGCCATCGCGGCGAGCAACAGGACCCCGGTGCGGCCCTCGAGCCACAGCGCGGCGGCGATCACCACCACGACCAGGACGATTCCGAACAGCCACCGGCCCTGCATCGCACCGCCGACGCCCAGGTTCCACACCCGACGGACGAACCACCAGTACAGCGCCAGCCCGACCAGAGGTAGACCGATCCCGGCGACGAGGGCCCGTCCGCTCACGGCGAGGTCCGTCGGGTCGCCGAAGTCGCCGGACGCCAGCGCGGCGGCCAGGACCACCGCGGTGAGCGCGAGGACGGTCAGAGCGGCCAGGTCGGGTTCGTACGCAGATCCGGGCACATAGTCCGCATAACGCCGCGGCGTCGAGGACCACGTCCGGACGTGGCCGACGGGTTCGGCGAGCAGGAGTCCGGCAACCACGCCCGCCGCGAGCGCGGTCTGCAACCACGTCCGGTCGGCGGTGGCGCACAGGCCGACGAGACCGCCGAGGAGAAGACCCGCGCCGAGTCCGCCGACGTACGTCTCGAACGGCCACGACCCACCCGACAGTGTGAAGCCCAGCAGCGCGAGGCCGGCGAACGACGCCACGGACAGGTTTCGCCGGGACCGGACGCGGGCGGCGACGAAGACCGCGACGATCGCCGCAACGGTCCCGCGTGCAGCGGGCCCCGAAGAGAACATGTCCAGGTTGTTGTACGTCACGAACACGAGCTCGCCGGAGACGCTGGACGTCAACGCAATTCCCGTGACGAACCCGCTTAGCAGCAGGCACACGTGCGAGATCCGGAAAGTCATCCCCCGAGCATCGCGCACGGGCGCCGGCCTTGAAGTGACCGACGCGCAGGAGAAGGCTGGATGTCGTCGCGGTGGTTCTCGGCAGAGAAGGGGTGGTCCGTGTGGTCATCGACAACGACGTCTACGACCGGGTGGGGGAGTCGTGGTGGGAGGAGGACAACCCGCTCAACCTGCTGCACGGAAGCCTGACGCCGGGACGATTCGCCTACTTCCGCACGGTGCTCGGCCAGACGATCGGTCGGAACTATCGCGGCCTGCGCGCCCTCGACGTCGGTTCCGGTGGCGGGTTCCTCGCGGAGGAGTTCACCCGCATCGGGTTCCGGGTGACGGGCATCGATCCGTCCCGGGTGTCGATCGACACCGCGCGCCGTCACGCCGCCCGCGCGGAACTCGACATCGAGTACCGCATCGGGTCGGGCGAGCGACTTCCGGTGCCGGACTCCACGTTCGACGTCGTCTACTGCTGCGACGTCCTCGAGCACGTGTCGGATCTGAGCGCGGTGATCGCCGAGACGTCCCGCGTGCTGAAACCCGGGGGACTGTATCTGTTCGACACCATCAACCGCACGTTCGCCAGCAAGCTCGTCGCCATCAAGATCATGCAGGAGTGGCGGATGACCCGGATGTTCGACACCCCCATTCACGACTGGTCCATGTGTATCCGTCCCGCGGAGCTGACGGCGCTCATGGAGCACCGCGACCTGCGGCTCGGCGAGATCGTCGGGCTCGGGCCGCGGTCGAGGAACCCGCTGCGGCTGCTCGATCTCGCCCGGGCGGGCGGAACCCGGCTCAGTTACGGCGAGTTGAGCCGCCGCCTCGACTTCGGGCAGATTCGAAGCACCGCCATCTCCTACATGGGATACGCCGTCAAGAACGGCGAAAGCCCGCCGCGACTACGCGACGGGCTCCCGGACGGGCGCGATCAGCTGTAGTCGTAGAAGCCCTTGCCGCTCTTCTTGCCGAGGTGCCCGGCATCCACCTTGCGCTTGAGCAGCGTCGGGGGAGCGTAGTGCGGCTCGGCGAACTCCGCGTACAGCGACTCCGCGGCGGCGAGCGTGATGTCGAGACCGACGGTGTCGATCAGCGTCAGCGGACCCATCGGGTAACCGCAGCCGCCCTTCATGGCCTCGTCGATGTCCTCGGCGGTGGCGTACCCCGACTCGAGCATCCGGACCGCCGACGTGAGGTACGGGATGAGCAGCGCGTTCACGATGAATCCCGCGCGGTCACCGGCCCGCACCGTCTTCTTGCGCAGCGTGTTCTTCGCGTAGTCGGTGACCGCGGTGACGGTCTCCTCCGACGTGACGAGGCTGACCACGATCTCCACCAGCGGCATCACCGGCACCGGGTTGAAGAAGTGAACACCCACGACCTGCCCGGGACGCTGCGTGGCGTTGGCCATCTTGATCAGCGGAATGGACGACGTGTTGGACGCGAGGATGCCGGACGGCTTCACGACCTTGTCGAGCTTGCCGAAGATGTCGACCTTGAGGGACTCGATCTCCGGCGCCGCCTCGATGACGAGGTCGCGGTCGGCGAAGTCGTCGATGTCGAGGGTGACCCGCACCCGGGCGAGCGCGGCGTCCGCGGCCTCCTGGTCGAGCTTGCCCGCCTTGACCCCGCGGGCGAGGGACTTCTCGATCCGGGCCTGCGCGGCCTCGGCGAACTCCGGCTTCGTCTCGAGGATGAGAACCGAGCTGCCGGCCTTGATGCATACCTCGGCGATGCCGGCACCCATGGTGCCGCCGCCGATCACGCCTACTAGTTCCACAAATTCTCCTCACGTAGCCGTGCGCCTTTTTGGTAGCGGCAGCTACCAGAAAGGCGCACGGGCGGCGAAGCCGCCTACTTCAACAGTGCACGCGACATCACGACGCGCTGGATCTGGTTCGTGCCTTCGTAGATCTGTGTGATCTTCGCATCACGCATCATCCGCTCGACAGGGAAGTCCGTCGTGTAGCCGGCGCCGCCGAACAGCTGGACGGCGTCGGTGGTGACCTCCATCGCGACGTCGGAGGCGAAGCACTTGGCGGCCGCGGAGATGAAACCGAGGTTCTTCTCGCCGCGCTCGGCGCGGGCCGCGGACGTGTACACCATGAGGCGCGCGGCCTCGACCTTCATCGCCATGTCGGCGAGCATGAACTGCACGGCCTGGAAGTCGCTGATCGACTTGCCGAACTGCTTGCGGTCCTTGGTGTACGCGAGGGCGGCGTCGAGCGCGCCCTGCGCGAGGCCGACCGCCTGCGCGCCGATGGTGGGACGGGTGTGATCGAGGGTCTGCAGCGCCGTCTTGAAACCGGTACCGGGCTCGCCGATGATGCGGTCGCCGGGGATCTTGCAGTTCTCGAAGTACAGCTCGGCGGTGGGCGAACCCTTGATGCCGAGCTTCTTCTCCTTCGGTCCGACGACGAATCCTTCGTCGTCCTTGTGGACCATGAACGCGGAGATGCCGTTGGCGCCCTTGTCGGCGTCGGTGACGGCCATGACGGTGTACCAGCTGGACTTGCCACCGTTGGTGATCCAGCACTTGGACCCGTTGAGGATCCAGTCGTCGCCGTCGGCCTTGGCGCGGGTGCGCATGCTCGCGGCGTCCGAACCGGCTTCGCGCTCGGACAGCGCGTACGACGCCATCGCCTCGCCGGACGCGAGCTGCGGCAGGACCTGCTGCTTGAGTTCCTCGGAGCCGTTGAGGATGAGGCCCATGGTGCCGAGCTTGTTGACGGCGGGGATCAGCGAGGAGGAGCCGCAGACGCGGGCGACCTCTTCGATGACGATGCAGGTGGCGACGGAGTCGGCGCCCTGGCCGTCGTACTGCTCGGGGACGTGGATGGCGTTGAAGCCGGAGTTCACGAGGGCCTGCAGCGCCTCTTCGGGGAAGCGCGAATCCTCGTCGACTTCCTTCGCGTAGGGTGCGATCTCCTTCTCGGAGAGCGCGCGGATCGCGGACCGCAGTTCGTCGTGCTCGTCACCGAGCTTGAACAGATCGAAGTCCGGATTTCCGGCCATGGGGCGCTCCTTGCTGAGTCTCGACGGCACCGAGTCTGAGCGGCACTCCGTGCCAGGTTCTTTTCCGTTCAGGTGGGCCGCAACGTTCGTGGTCGGCAAACTACTGCCACTAGAGAGCAGTCAACCACGGCACTGAGTGCCAGTCAAGGGTGGGTGTCGTCACCCTCGGCCGCTCAGCTCCGGCGCCGGGACAACTGCGTCCGGATGCGCCCGGTGATCTCCTCCACGGGAGTTCCCGGCGGGTACGAGACCACGAGCACGGCGTCCTCTTCCTGCGTGGACGTCCCCGGCGCGACGCCGAACGTCCGGCGCACGTCGAGCAGGGCCCGCCCCAGTTCCTCGGCGGTGGCGTCCGGGTCGCCCTTGATCATGTTCCGGAGCAGAAAGTTGTGGCACGCGGTGACAGCGGCCGCGAATCCGATCACCTTCAGCACCGGTTGCGTGGGCACGACGCCGCGCAGGTAGTCGACGAACAACCGCTCGTAGCGGACGCCGGTGACGATCTCCCGGTCGCGGAGGGCGGGAACCCGCTGCACCACCTGGTACCGGCGCATCGACAGCTCCCGGTTCTCCCGGAACCTGTCGAAGACCAGGCCCGCCGTCTTGCAGACCGTCGCCCACGGGTCGTCGGTTTCGGTGGTCAGACAGTCCTCTGCCTGCTGCAACAGTGATTCGTGATCGGCGAAGATCACGTCCTCCTTGGAGCGGAACTGGCGGAAGAACGTCCGCCGGGACACCCCGGCGGCCGACGCGATCTGCTCGACGGTCGTCGCCTCGTAGCCGTTCTCGGAGAACAGCCGGATGGCCTGCGCCACCACGTGGACGCGGAAGTCCGCGGGATCGATGCCGGGGGTGTCGACGCGCTCGGTCATGGGGCCCAGTATCCATCGGCGGCATTGGACCCGCAGTGCCCTGGACCCGGAACGTCGCGCGGGCGGATACTCGAAAGAGTGCGTCCGTCCTGGTAGGGCGGGGTGAGGTCGAGTTCGAGTGTGCCCTGGGCAAGATGAAGGACCCGTTCCGGGGGCGGGGGATACGCGCCGCCCCGGGGACCTGCGCGTCCCGGGGCAGCACTCGACCGGTTCCGCCCCGGGCGGCGGCGAACCGATTCCGCTGTCGGCAGCGCAGCGGGCCACGTGGTTCGCGCAGCAACTGGAACCGCGGGTCCCGATCTTCATCGCCCAGTACGTCGAGTTCTCCGGTGCGCTGGACATGGACCTGTTGCGGCAGGAGACGGTGGAGGCGGCCCGCGAATTCGAATCGCCGTTCCTCAAGGTCTACGACGTCGACGGACGCCCGCTGCAGTACGTGGACCATCGGACGGACACGTCGATCGCGTACGTCGACTTCCGCACCGACGCGGATCCGGCGGCGGCGGCGCACGAATGGATGGAGCGTGACTACGTCACGCCGATCGACCTGAGCGTCGACCGGCTGGTGGAGACGTCGATCCTGCAGACCGGTGACACGCACTTCCTGTGGTACAGCAGGATTCACCACGTCGCCCTCGACGGCTACGGCGCGATGACGATGCTGCGCCGCATCGCGCATCGGTACTCCGCGAAAGTCGCGGGCCGCGAACCGGATCCGAACCGGGCTGTCAGCCTGCGGCAGCTGTACGACATCGACAGGCGGTACCGCGCCTCGGACCGTTTCCTGACCGACCGGGAGTACTGGGCGGGGCGGGTCGCCGGGGTCGAGGGCACCACCCTGGCACGGACGGCGGGACACGTGTCCGCTGCCAGCACGGTCGAAAGCGCCGTCCTCTCCGACGACGTCGTGGCCGTTCTCGATTCCCGCGACCGCCCGTCGGCGGCGACCATCATCGCCGCCGCCGCGTGCTATCTGGCGCGGCGCACCGGCAGAACCGAAGTGCTGGTGACCATTCCGGTATCGGCGCGCACCACGGCGGTGCTGCGCAATTCCGGCGGCATGCTCGTCAACGTCGCCCCGATGCCCGTCCGCGTCCGGGCCGAGGACACCGTCGCGGACCTGATCGAGCAGGTCCAGCGTGAACTCGTCGCGGCACTGCGGCACCAGCGGTGCAGCCTCGACGACATCCGCCGCGACGCCGGCGACACCGCGTCGACGGCGCTGTACGGGCCGATGGTGAACGTCATGTTGTTCCGCCAGGAGGTGGCGCTGGGTTCGCTCGTCGGCGACTTCCACATCGTCACCTCGGGTCCGGTGGAGGACCTGCTGATCAACGTGTATCAGAGCGGCACACCCACCAGGATCTTCGTCGACTTCCGCGCGAATCCCAGCCGCTACGAGCGTGGCGAACTGCGGGACCACCACCAGCAGTTCGTCGCTTTGCTGGAGGAACTGGCGACCGCGGACCCGGCGACCCGGGTGGGCGACATCCACGAGGTCAGTGCCCGCATCGGGGAACGGCTGGTGAGCGAGGCCCGGGAAGTCGGGTACTGGCGCCGGCGGCTGGAGGGGTTGCCCGAACTCCTGCCGTTGCCCACCGACCGGCGGCGGCCGGCGACACTGTCGCCGGAGAGCGACCGGGTCACCGTGGTGGTGCCCACGCGGTTGCACCGCCGGGTGGCCGCGCTGGCCGGAGACACAGGCACCGCAGGCCGAACCGTATTCCTCACCGCCCTGTCGATCCTGCTCGGCCGGGTCACCGGAAGCGGCGACATCGCCGTCGGAACGGCAGTCGAGGTGGGCGACCGCACGGACACCGTGGTGGTGCGCTCGCGGTACGCGGGCGACACGTCGTGCCGCGACTACCTGGCGCATGTCCGGGACGTCGCCGCGGAGGCGGTGTCGCACACCGGGGTTCCGTTCGACCGCCTGGTGCAGGAACTCGGCGTGTCGGTGTCGGAGGCGTACGCGCCGATCGTCCAGGTGCTGCTCGACACCCGGCCGCCCGGCTCCCCGGGTGCCGAGTTCCCCGGGCTCGACCTGTGCGTGTCCGTGACGGAAGCGTCGGGCGAGTCGGGACAACCGGCCGGGGCCACCGTCGAATTCGGCTTCGCGGCAGACCTGTTCGACGCCCGCACCGTCCGGGTGGCGGCCGAACGGTACCTGCGCATCCTCGATGCGATGACGGCCGGTCCGGACGTTCCGGTCGGTGACATCGAGATCCTGTCCGCGGACGAACGTTCCGCGCTGACACCGGTCCGCGGTCTGCCTGCCCGGTCGGAGCGCACCCTGCCCGACCTGTTCGCCGATGCCGCGGCACTGGATCCGGCGGCCACCGCGCTGACCCGGCAGGGTGAGCAGTTGTCGTACCGTGAGCTGGACCGATGGTCGACGCAGGTCGCGCGGATTCTGATCGAGAAGGGCGTGGGGCCGGAATCGTTCGTCGCGCTGGCGTTGCCGCGGTCGTTCCGGTCGGTGGCCTCCGTCTGGGCGGTCGCGAAGACGGGGGCGGCATTCGTTCCGGTGGATCCGAACTACCCCGCCGACCGGGTCGACTACATGCTGGCCGATTCGGGCGTGGTGCTCGGTCTGACGGAGCAGTCGGTGCGCGGCCGCCTGCACGATTCGATTCCGTGGTGCGTGCTGGACGATCCGGACTTCCGAGCCGAGTGCGCCGCCCGCCCGGACGATCCGCCGACCGACGCCGACCGCACCCGGCCGCTGCACCTCGACAACGCCGCCTACCTGATCTACACGTCCGGGTCGACGGGGCAGCCGAAGGGTGTCACCGTCACCCACCGCGGGCTGGACAACTTCGCCGCCGACCAGCAGGAGCGGTTCGGCGCCACCAGATCTTCACGGACGCTGCACTTCTCGACGCCCAGCTTCGACGCGTCCGTGTTCGAGTACCTGCAGGCCTTCGGGGTGGGCGCCACCATGGTGGTGGTCCCGCCGACCGCGTACGGCGGTTCCGAACTCGCCGACCTGCTGCGGTCGGAACGCGTCACGCACGGGTTCGTCACCACCGCGGCGCTGGGCACGATTCCCCCCGATTCGCTGGGCGACTTCCTCGACGTGGCCGTGGGCGGCGAGGCCTGCCCGCCCGACCTCGTCGCCCGGTGGGCGCCGGACCGCCGGCTGTACGACGCGTACGGCCCCACCGAAACCACGATCATGGCGAACATCAGTGCGCCGATGACCGCGGGTGATCCCATCACGCTGGGCGGGCCGATCCGAGGCGCGGAGGAAGTGGTGCTGGACGCCCGGCTGCACCCGGTGCCCGTCGGGGTACCGGGGGAGCTGTACATCGCCGGGTGCGGTGTGGCCCGCGGCTACCACCGGCGTCCCGGTCTCACCGCGGCGCGGTTCGTCGCCGACCCGTACGGCCGCGGCCGGCTGTACCGCACCGGCGACGTGGTGCGGTGGCGGCCCGACCACACGCTGGAGTATCTGCGGCGCAGTGATTTCCAGGTGAAGGTGCGCGGATTCCGCATCGAGCTGGGCGAGATCGACGCGGTGCTGCAGACCCACCCGGACGTGCGACTGGCCGTCACCATCGGCAGGCCCGGCCCGTCCGGGGACACGGTTCTGGTCTCGTACGTCGTCCCCGCCGCGGGCAGGCCGATCGAGACGTCGGAACTGTTGCGGCAGGTGCGGAACCGGTTGCCGGCGTACATGGTTCCCTCGGTGGTCGTGGTGCTGGACGAGATTCCGCTGAACCCGGTGGGGAAGCTCGACCGCGCGGCGCTGCCCGAACCGCGGTTCCTGTCCGCGGCGGCCGAATTCAAGGCTCCCGCCGACCCGGTCGAGGAGTCGATCGCCGAGGTGTTCACCGAGGTCCTCGGCGTCGAGCGGATCAGTGTCGACGACAGTTTCTTCGACCTCGGCGGCAACTCGCTCGTCGCGACGCGGGTGATCGCCCGGGTCAACGCGGCCCTCGGTTCGGACGTGGGCGTGCGGGCGCTGTTCGAGGCGCCCACCGTCGAACTGCTGGCCGCGCACGTTCGCCGGGCGGGCACGGAACTCGTGGACCGGCCGCCCCTGACCGCCGGGCAGCGGCCCCAGCGGGTCCCGCTGTCGCTGGCGCAGCAGCGGATGTGGTTCATCAACCAGTTCGACACGTCGTCGGTGGCGTACAACATCCCGATGGCCGTGCGGCTCATCGGTCCCCTGGACGCGGACACGCTGCGGGCCGCGGTGGCGGACGTGATCGAGCGGCACGAGTCGCTGCGCACCCGCTACCCGGCGTCGGTGGACGGGCCGTACCAGGTGGTCGTCGACGCCGCCGACGTCGTTCCCGACCTCACCCCGCAGGTCGACGGCGACGAGTCGCTGCACGACCGGATCGCGACCCTCCTCGCCGGCGGGTTCGACGTCAGCGCGAAGGTCCCGCTGCGCGCGGCCCTGTTGTGGACCGGCCCGGACGAACACGTGCTCGTGATCGTGGTGCACCACATCGCCGCCGACGGGGCGTCGCTCGCACCGCTGGCCCGCGACCTGATCGTCGCCTACTCGGCGCGCCGGTCCGGGAGCCTGCCGAGCTGGGAGCCGCTGCCCGTGCAGTACGCCGACTTCAGCGTGTGGCAGCGCCGCCTGCTGGGCAGCGCCGACGACCCGGACAGTCTCATGTCCCGGCAACTGCAGTACTGGCGGGGTGCGCTCGCCGAACTCCCGGAGGTCAGTGCCCTCCCGCTCGACCGGAACCGGCCGGTCACCCGCTCGCTCGCGGGTGCGACCGCGGCGTTCCCGATCGATGCGGGCCTGCACCGGCAACTGCTCCTCCTCGCGCGCGAGCACAACGCGACGCTGTTCATGGTGATGCACGCGGCGCTCGCCGTGCTGCTGTCGAGGATGACCGGATCGGGGGACGTCGCCGTCGGCACCCCGATCGCGGGTCGCGGCGAGGCGGCGCTCGACGACCTGGTGGGGATGTTCGTCAACACGCTGGTACTGCGGACTCCGGTGGGATCGGGCGACGTGTTCACCGACGTGCTGGCCCGCGCCCGCGACACGGATCTGGGCGCGTTCGGGCATACCGACGTCCCCTTCGAGAGCGTCGTCGACGAGCTGGCCCCGGGCCGGTCGACGTCCCACTCGCCGCTGTTCCAGGTGCTGCTCGAATTCCAGAACACGGTGCGCGCGCACCTCGAGCTGCCGGGCCTGACCGTCGAAGCGGTCGACGTCGACCCGGGTGTGGCCAAATTCGACCTGCAGTTGTCGCTCGCCGAGCACCACGACGAGAACGGCGCCGCCGCGGGAATGTCCGCGGCCTTCCTGTACGCGACGGACGTGTTCGACCGGACGTCGGTGGACGGTTTCGGGGAACGCTTCGTGCGGGTGCTGCGGGCGGTGGTGGACGACCCGGTCGCGGTGGTGGGGGACATCCCGGTTCTCGGTGCTGCGGAGCGCGACCTGGTGCTCGACCGGTGGAACCGGGAGGGCGTCACCACCGGGGCGCGGACGGTGGTCGAGTTGTTCGCGCGGGTGGCCGCGGGCACCCCCGACGCCGTCGCGGTGGTGTGCGGCGAGGAGACGCTGACCTACGGGCAACTGGACGAGCAGGCGAACCGGTTGGCGCGGTTGCTGATCGGCGAGGGGGTGGGCACCGAATCGCTGGTCGCGGTGCTGGTGGATCGCACCCCCGACCTGGTGGTGACGCTGCTGGCGGTGCTCGCGGCCGGCGGCGGCTACGTGCCGGTCGACACCAGTTATCCCGCCGAGCGGGTGGCGGCGATGTTCGACGACGCCCGCCCCGTCTGCGCCGTGGTGAGCGCGGACTTCGCCGCGTCCGCACCGGCCGGGCTTCCGGTGGTGGTGATCGACGACCCGGCGACGGACCGCGCGGTGGCGGGACTGTCCGGGCTGCCGGTCACCGACGCGGACCGGCTGCGGCCGCTGCGCGCCGATGCCGTCGCGTACGTCATCTTCACGTCGGGATCGACCGGGCGGCCGAAGGGCGTCCAGGTGTCGCATCGGTGCGTCGTCACGCTGCTGGCCAACACCCGGGACCTGTTCGGGTTCGACTCGTCCGACGTGTGGACGCTGTTCCACTCGTACGCCTTCGACTTCTCCGTCTGGGAACTGTGGGGTGCGCTCGTCTCCGGCGGCCGGCTGGTGCTGGTCGACTATTTCACCGCACGGTCGCCGGACACGTTCCTCGAACTGCTCCGCCGGGAACGGGTGACGGTGCTGAACCAGACCCCGACGGCGTTCTATCAGCTGACGGAGGCGGATCGCGCGGCGAGCACCGTCGAGGACGACGACGCAACGCCACTGTCGTTGCGGCACGTGATCTTCGGTGGTGAAGCCCTCGACGTCGGGCAATTGGAACGGTGGTACACCCGGCACGACGACCGCGACCCCGTGCTGGTGAACATGTACGGCATCACCGAGACCACGGTGCACGTCAGCTTCCTCGCCCTCGACCGGGCGCTGGCGGCGTCCGTGCCCGGCTCGGTCATCGGCGGCGGACTCCCCGGACTGCGCGTCTACGTCCTCGACGGCCGGCTGCATCCGGTGCCGCCCGGGGTGGTGGGCGAGCTGTACGTGTCCGGCGACCAGGTGTCCCGCGGCTACATCGGACGGCAGGGTCTGACCGCGACGCGGTTCGTCGCCGACCCGTTCGACCACCGCCGGGCCGGGGCGCGCATGTACCGGTCGGGCGACGTCGTGAAGTGGGGTGCGGACGGCCGGCTCGAGTACGTGGGGCGCAGCGATTTCCAGGTGCAGTTGCGCGGATTCCGGGTGGAACTGGGCGAGGTGGAGGCCGCTCTCGCCGCGTGCGCCGGGGTCGCGCAGTCGGTGGTGGTGGTGCGCGGCGACGACCGGGACGGCGACCGGCTGGTGGGCTACGTGGTCCCGGAGGCAGGCGCCGATGTCGACGCGGCGGCGGTGCTCGACGCCGTCGGGGCGAGCGTGCCGTCGTACATGGTGCCCGCCGCGGTGGTGGTGATCGACGCGCTGCCCCTCACCGTCAACGGCAAGCTCGACCGGAAATCGCTGCCGGAAGCCGACTTCGGCACGGCGACGGTGGGGTTCGTGGCCCCGCGCAACCCGGTGGAGGAGATCGTCGCCGCCGTGTTCGCGGACCTCCTCGGCATCGTCCGGGTGGGGGCGAACGACAGCTTCTTCGCGCTCGGCGGGAACTCGCTGACCGCGACCCGGCTCGTCGCGCGCGTCAACGCGGCGGTCGGCGACTGCCTGGGCGTGCGGGACGTGTTCGACGCCCCGACCGTCGCCGGACTCGCCGCCCGCGCCGAGGCCGGGGAGTCCCGGGCGCAATCCCGGCCTGCGCCCGCTCCGCGTGATCCGTCCCGGGAAGTTCCCGTCTCGCTCGCGCAGCAGCGGATGTGGTTCATCAACCAGTTCGACACGGTCAGTGCGGCATACAACGTGGCGATCGCACTCCGCCTCACCGGAACGCTCGACGTGGCTGCACTGCAGGCGGCCGTCACCGACGTCGTCGAGCGGCACGAATCCCTGCGCACCGTCTTTCCCCTCACCGACAGCGGCCCGCGGCAGGTGATCCTCCCGCCGGAGACCGTGGCGCCCGATCTCACCCCGCACCCCGTTCCGCAGGCGGCGGTCGACGCGGAACTCGACCGCCTGCTCTCCGCGGGATTCGACGTGACGGCGGAGGCGCCGCTGCGGGCCCGGCTGTTCGCGGCCGGCGAGCAGGAGCACGTGCTGGCCGTCGTGGTGCATCACATCGCGGCGGACGGCTTCTCGATGGTTCCGCTCGCCCGCGACGTCCTGTCGGCGTACACGGCCCGGCTCCACGGCGCCGCACCCGACTGGACCCCGCTGCCCGTACAGTACGCCGACTACACACTCTGGCAACGGGACCGGCTCGGCGACGAGGACGACGAGAATTCGCCGCTCGCCCGCCAACTCGGCTACTGGACCGCGACGCTCGCCGACCTTCCCGACGTGCTGGAACTGCCGACGGACCGGCCACGCCCGGCCACTCGCACCCTCGGCGCGGGCCGCGTCGAGTTCGGAATCGGCGCGGACCTCCACCAGGGTGTCGTGCAGGTCGCGCGCAGGCACGGGTCGACCGTGTTCATGGCGCTGCACGCCGCGCTGGCGGTCCTGCTGTCGCGGCTGAGCGCGTCCGACGACATCGCCGTGGGCACCCCGATCGCGGGGCGCGGCGAGGCCGAACTCGACGACCTGGTCGGGATGTTCGTGAACACCCTCGTGCTCCGCACCCACGTCGACGGCGCCCGCACGTTCGCCGAACTGCTCGCGCAGGTCCGCGGCGCCGACCTCGGGGCGTTCACGCACGCGGACGTGCCGTTCGAGCGCGTCGTGGAGAGGCTGCGTCCCTCCCGTTCGACGGAGTACTCACCGCTGTTCCAGGTGATGCTCGAATTCCAGAACACCGAGCGTCCCGAGCTGGAGCTGCCCGGCCTCCACGTCGAACCCCTCGACCTGGCGTTCGACACGATCAATTTCGACCTGCAGCTGTCCCTGCGGGAGAACGTCGACGCCGACGGTCGTCCCGCGGGGATCAGCGCGGCGCTGGGGTACGCCACCGACATCTTCGACGAGCACACGGTGGCCGCGTTCGCCGAGCGCCTGGTCCGGATCCTGGGCGCCGTCACCGACTCGCCGGACGCCCCGGTCGGCGACATCGACGTACTCGGCACCGCCGAGCGGGCCGCACTGACGCCGGTGAGCGGGGGGCCCGGCGTGCCGGCGCGGACGCTGCCGCAGTTGCTTTCGGCTGCCGCCGCCGTCGACTCGGACGCGGCGGCCCTCGTCTCCGACGGACGCCGGATCTCCTACCGGGACCTCGACGAGCGCTCGGACCGGCTCGCCCGGCTCCTGATCGGGCGTGGCATCGGCCCGGAACAGGTGGTGGCGCTGGCAATGCCGCGCTCGATCGAATCCGTGCTGGCCGTGTGGTCGGTGGCCAAGGCCGGGGCCGCGTTCCTGCCGGTGGACCCGAACCATCCCGCCGAGCGCATCGAGTACATGCTCGGCGATTCGGGAGCCGTCGTCGGTCTCACCACGGCCGCGGTGCGGTCCGCCCTGCCCGCGCCGATCCCGTGGCTGGTGCTCGGCGATGCCCGCACCGACGCCGAGCTGTCGCTGTTCCCGGCGACGGCGGTGACCGACGCGGACCGCTCGTCCACGTTGCACGTCGACCACCCCGCGTATGTGATCTACACGTCGGGATCGACCGGCAGGCCGAAGGGTGTGGTGACCACGCACCGTGGGCTGGCGAATTTCGCTGCGACGGAGCAGGACACGTTCGGCACGACCGCGGCGTCCCGGACCCTGCACTTCGCGTCGCCGAGCTTCGACGCCTCGGTGCTCGAGTTGATGCTGGCGGTCGGGCCGGGCGCGACGATGGTGATCGCGTCCCCGTCCGTGTACGGCGGCGACGACCTGGCGGATCTGCTGCGGCGCGAGCGGGTCACGCACTGCTTCGTCACGCCTGCGGCGCTCGCCTCGGTCGATCCCGCCGGCCTCGAGAGAGTGCGGTGCGTGGTGACCGGCGGCGAGGCCTGCCCGCCGGAACTGGTGGCGCGCTGGGCGCCGGGCCGGAACATGTTCGACGCGTACGGTCCGACCGAGTCGACGGTCGTGTCGAGCATCAGCGCGCCGCTGGCGCCGGGCGAACCGGTCACGATCGGCGCGCCGGCGCTCGGGTTCACCGAAACGGTCCTCGACGGGCGGCTGCACCCGGTGCCGGCGGGGGTGGCGGGGGAGCTGTATCTCGCGGGCCCGGCGCTCGCTCGCGGCTATTCCGGCCGGCACGCCCTCACCGCGGAACGGTTCGTGGCCAACCCGTTCGGACCGCCGGGCGGCCGGATGTACCGGACCGGCGACCTCGTGCGCTGGACGGCGGACGGGCAACTCGACTACCTCGGGCGCACCGACTTCCAGGTGAAGATCCGCGGCTTCCGCATCGAACTCGGCGAGGTGGAGTCGGCGCTGCTCGCCCACGAGAACGTGGCGGCGGCGGTCGCGGACGTGCGCCGGGACGGTCACTCCGGCCGGCGACTGATCGGGTACGTCGTCCCCGAAACCGGGGCATCCGTCGATCCGGGCGAGGTCCTGCAGTTCGCGGGCACCCGGCTCGCGTCGTACATGGTGCCCGCCGCCGTACTGGTGATCGCGGCGCTCCCGGTGACCGTCCACGGCAAGATCGACCGGAAGGCATTGCCGGAACCGGACTTCGGTGTCGGCGTCACCGACAGCCGGTCGCCGAGCACCGAGACGGAGGCGCTGCTCGCCGGCCTGTTCCGGGATGTGCTGGGACTCGCCTCGGTGGGTGTCGACGATTCGTTCTTCGCGCTGGGCGGCGACAGCATCATGTCGATTCAGCTGGTGGCCCGGGCGAAGGCCGCAGGACTGATCCTCTCCCCGCGGGACGTCTTCGAGCGCCGGTCCGTCGCCGGTCTCGCGGAGGTGGCCCACCACGAACGCGCCGATGCCGTGGTGCTGGAGGAACTGCCCGGCGGCGGGGTCGGACCGGTGCCGCTGACCCCGGTCGTCGCGTGGATGCTCGACCGCAGCGGCGGCAGGCTGGAGCGGTTCTCCCAGTCGGTGCCGGTCACCGCGCCACGAGGCCTCACCCGTGAGGATCTCGCCGCCGCCGTCGACGCCGTGCTGGACCGTCACGACATGCTCCGTGCGCGTCTCGCCGCCGACGAGACGGGGCGGTGGGCGATGACGGTGCTGCCGCCCGGGTCGGTGTGGGCCGACGCGCTGATCCGCCACGTGCCCGTGACGTCGTTCGAAGCCGGCGACTTCGCGGCGGTGGCGAGGGCGGAACTGAACGCGGCGGCGGACCGACTGGACCCGGCGTCGGCCAGCATGCTGCAGGTGCTCTGGTTCGACGGACCGGACGGGCAGGGCCGCCTGCTGCCGGTCGCGCATCATCTCGTCGTCGACGGGGTGTCGTGGCGGATCCTGATCGCGGATCTCGCCGCCGCCCACACCCGCGTCGCCGAGGGTCTGTCCGCCGCACTGCCGGCGGTCGGGACGTCGATGCGTCGATGGTCGCACGGGCTCACCGACGCCGCCCGGTCCCGGCACGCCGAAGGTGCACTCTGGCAGTCGATCCTGGACGGACCCGATCCGCTCCTCGGCTCCCGGCCGCTGGACCCCGCCGTCGACGTCGAGGCCGCGACGGGCCGCGTCGTGGTGGAAGTGCCCACCGGTGTCACCGACGCGCTCCTCACCACGCTTCCCGCCGCGTTCCACGGTGCCGTCGGGGACGGCCTGCTCACCGCCCTCGCATTGGCGATGATCCGCTGGCGGCGGCAGCGCGGGGCCGGCACGGCCGACGTGCTGGTCAACCTCGAGGGCCACGGCCGCGAAGACCACGTCGTGCCCGGCGCCGACCTGTCCCGCACCGTCGGATGGTTCACCACGCTGTTCCCGGTGCGTCTCGACCTCACCGGCATCGACGTCGATGCCGCACTCGCCGGAACCGACGCCGCCGGGGCCGCGATCAAGGCGGTCAAGGAACAACTGCTCGCCGTCCCCGACCACGGCATCGGATACGGCATGCTGCGGTACCTGGACCCCGGCGACTCCGCGGCCCTGCGCCGATTCCGGCCGCCGCAAGTCAGTTTCAACTACCTCGGCCGGGTGGCGACGAGCGCAGGCGACGTGCCCTGGCTGCCGGTCGCGGACAGCGGGGACCTCGGCGGAACCCAGAACCACGACATGCCCGCCGCCTGGGTCGTGGACGTCAACGCCGCGACCACGGTCCGCGACGGGGAGCCGGTGCTGACGGCGACGTGGTCGTACCCCACCGGTGTGCTCGCCGCCGAGGACGTGGACGAGCTGTCCGCGCTGTGGGTGCGGGCGCTCACGGCGCTCGCCGAGCACGCGGGCCTGCCGGGCGCGGGCGGGCTGACCCCGTCCGATCTCGACCTGGTGTCGGTGGGGCAGGCCGACATCGACCGACTGGGGCGCACCTACCCGGACCTCGCCGACATCTGGCCGCTGTCCCCGCTGCAGGCGGGACTGCTGTTCCACGCGCAACTGTCCGCGCATCGCCTCGACGCCTATCAGGTGCAGCTGGTCCTCGACCTGCGCGGCACCGTCGACCCGGCGAGACTGCGCCACGCCGCGCAGGGCCTGCTCGACCGGCACGCGAATCTCCGCGTGGCGTTCGCGGACACCGGCAACGGACCGGTGCAGGTGGTGCGCGATTCGGTGATCGCGCCGTGGGCCGAAGTCGATGTCCCGCCGCTCGGCGACACCGCGTTCCTGGCCGCCGACCGTGCCGTCCCGTTCGAGATGTCCGAGGCGCCGCTGCTCCGATTCACGTTGCTGCGCACCGCACCCGACCGGTTCCGGCTGGTCCTCACCCACCACCACATCCTCCTCGACGGCTGGTCGACGCCGCTGGTGATCAAGGACCTGCTCGTCCTCTACGCCACGGACGGCGACCCGACCGCCCTGCCCCGCGTCACGCCCTACCGCGACTATCTGCAGTGGATCGGCAGGCAGGACCACGAACGATCCACGGCCGCCTGGGTGTCCGCCCTCGCCGGCGCGGACGAGCCGACGTTCGTGGCGCCCGCGGCGCACGGCGAACAGTCCTTCGCCGAACCCGAGGACGTGCGCCTCGAGGTGGGCGAGGAGAAGACCCGCGCGCTCGAGGCCCTCGCCCGTGAGCGTGGGCTGACGATGAACACCCTCGTCCAGGTGGCGTGGGGGCTGGTGCTGACCACGCTCGGCAGCCGGGAAGACGTGACGTTCGGCGCCACGGTGTCCGGCCGCCCACCCGCGGTCGCCGGCGTCGAGTCGATGGTCGGGCTGTTCATCAACACGGTGCCCGTCCGGCTGCGCCTGCGCCGGGAGGAGACGCTCGCCGAACTACTGCAGCGCTTCCAGCGTGAACAATCCGCCCTGCTCGATCACCACTACCTGGGACTCACCGAAATCCAGCGGGCCGTGGGGGAGGCGGCCGCGTTCGACACGCTCACCGTGTTCGAGTCGTATCCGGTGGACCGCATGGGCCTCTCGGAAGACACCGACATCGGCGGCATGCACGTCGCCGGGATCGAGGGGATCGATTCGACCCACTACCCGTTCACCCTGATGGCGCACGTGGACACGGCACTGCACCTGCGACTGCGGTACCAGCCGAACGTCTTCGGGAGCGAGTTCGCGGAGTCGGTGGCCGCCCGCGTCGCCCGTGTCGTGCAGATCCTGCTGTCCGACATCGACACCCCCCTCGCGCACCTCACCCTGCTGTCGGACGCCGAACTCCGGGAGTTCACCGCGGTGTGCGGCGCCCCCGCCGGGCCGCCGAGAACACTGCCCGAGATCCTCACGGTGTCGGCAGGACACCGGCCGGACGCGTCCGCGTTCGTCTTCGACGGGCACGAGACGAGCTACCGCGAACTCGACGCGCGGTCGAGCGCGCTGGCCCGCGTGCTCATCGAACGGGGTGCCGGGCCGGAGACGTTCGTGGCGCTCGGGCTGCCCCGGTCACCGGAATCGGTGCCTGCGGTGTGGGCGGTCGCCAAGACCGGAGCCGCGTTCGTGCCCGTCGACCCGACGTATCCCGCCGACCGCATCGAGAACATGCTGGCCGATTCCGGTGCGGCACTGGGAGTGACGACGTCGGCGCACCGGCACCGGCTGCCGGGGTCCGTGCCGTGGCTGGTGCTGGACGATCCGGACTTCGAGCGCACCTGGTCCGCCGCCTCGTCTGCCCGCGTCACCGACCTGGACCGCCGGTCGGTCCTCGACGTCGACCACGCCGCGTACGCGATCTACACGTCCGGGTCGACCGGCCGGCCGAAGGGCGTCGTCGTCACCCACCGCGGTCTGGCGAACCTGCTCACCGAGCAGACCGAGCACTACGTCGTGTCGCCCGACTCCCGGTGCCTGCACATCTGTTCACCCAGTTTCGACGTGGCCGTCCTCGAACTCGTCCAATCGTGCGCGGCGGGGGCGACGCTGGTGATCGCGCCCCCCGACGTCTACGGCGGTGCCGAACTCTCCGCCCTGCTGCGCCGCGAACGGGTCACGCACGCCTGCATCACCCCGGCCGTGCTGGCCACCGTGGAGCGCGACGGCGTCGAGCACCTCGAAGCGCTCGTCGTGGCCGGCGATGCCGTCGGTGACGAACTGGTGGCCACCTGGGGCGCGGACCGGCCGATGTTCAACGGCTACGGCCCCACCGAGGCCACCGTCCTCACCACCTTCAGCACGCCGATGGAACCGGGTGAACCGGTCACGATCGGGAGTCCCGTCCGCGGCATCGCGCTGTCGGTCCTCGACGCCCGGCTGCAGCCCGTCCCGGCGGGGGTGCCCGGCGAGTTGTACATCGCGGGAACGGCTCTGGCCCGCGGATACCATCGGCGCCCGGCGCTCACCGCGGAGCGGTTCGTCGCGAACCCCTACGGACGCGGCCGGATGTACCGCACGGGCGACGTCGTGCGGTGGCGTCGCGACCACACCCTCGAATATCTCGGGCGCAGCGACTTCCAGGTGAAGATCCGCGGCCAGCGCGTCGAACTGGGCGAGATCGATTCCGTTCTCACCACCCACCCGCACCTCGACTTCGCCGCGACCCTCGGCAGGCCGGGCCCGCTGGGGGACACGGCGCTCGTGTCGTACGTCCTGCCGCACGACGGCGAGGAGGTGGCGGCGCCGGACGTGCTCGCGTTCGCGGGCCGCATCCTGCCGAAGTACATGGTGCCCGCGGCCGTCGTGGTCCTCGACGAGATTCCGCTGACCCCCGTCGGCAAACTCGACCGGAAGGCGCTGCCCGCACCGGAATTCATCTCCGCCACCCTGGGTTACCGGGCGCCCACCACCCCGGTGGAGGAGGCCGTCGCGCAGGTGTTCGCCGACGTGCTCGGCGCGCCGCGCGTCGGTGCGGACGACAGCTTCTTCGACCTCGGCGGCGACTCGCTCAGCGCCACCCGGGCCGTCGCGCGCATCAACTCCGCCCTCGACGCCGGGATCGGGGTGGCGGCACTGTTCGACGCGCCCGTGGTGGCCGATCTGGCGGTCCGGATCGATTCGGCCGCGTCGACGACCACCCCGTCGCCGGCGCCGGCCGCCCGGCCGCGCCCCGACCGGATACCGCTGTCGATGGCGCAGCAACGGATGTGGTTCGTCAACCAGTTCGACACGTCCTCGCCCGCCTACAACATCCCGATCGCCCTGCGGCTGATCGGCGCCCTCGACCGCGCCGCCCTGCGCGCGGCGGTCGGCGACGTCGTGGAGCGGCAGGAATCGCTGCGCACCGTGTTCCCCGGTTCGGTCGACGGACCACACCAGGTGATCGTCGACGCCGGACGAGCCACCCCCGGTCTCGACCCGGTGCCCGTGTCCGGTGATCGTGCACTGCGGGACGCCGTCGCCACCCTGGTCGGCACGGGTTTCGACGTGAGCGACGAGATTCCCTTCCGCGCAAGGCTGTTCGAACTCGAACCCGAGCAGCACGTCCTGGCCATCGTCGTGCACCACATCGCCGCCGACGGGTTCTCGATGATGCCGCTGGCCCGCGACGTCATGCTGGCGTACACCGCCCGGACCGTGGGGGAGACGCCCGGGTGGACCCCGCTGCCGGTGCAGTACGCCGACTACAGCATCTGGCAGCGGGACGTCCTCGGCGCGGTGGACGAACCGGACTCGGTGATGTCGACGCAACTGGGCTACTGGACGGACACGCTGTCCGGTGCGCCCGAGGTGCTGCAGATCCCGGTCGACCGGCCGCGCCCCGCCCAGCGGTCGTACCGTGGGGACGTCGTCGAGTTCGACGTGCCCGCACGACTGCACCGGTCCCTGAACAGGATCGCGGCCGAGCACAATTCGACGCTGTTCATGGCCGTGCACGCGGCGTTCGCCGTGCTGCTGTCGCGGTTGTCGGGCACCGGCGACATCACGTTGGGAACGCCGGTCGCCGGTCGCGGCCACGCCGTTCTCGACGACGTGGTCGGCATGTTCGTCAACACCCTCGTCCTGCGGACGGTGGTGGACCCGCGGGCGTCGTTCGGTGCGGTCCTGTCCGCGGTCCGCGCCGCGGACCTCGGCGCGTTCGAGCACGCGGACATCCCGTTCGAGCGGCTCGTCGACCACCTCGCCCCCGAGCGGTCCACGTCGCACGCCCCGCTGTTCCAGGTGCTCATCGAATTCCGGAACGCGGAGGGCACCCACCTCGAACTGCCCGGACTCACCGTCGACTCGCTCGACGTGGACGTCGGCGTCGCGAAGTTCGACCTGGAACTGAGTCTCGCCGAACGGGTCGACGACGACGGCGCACCCGCCGGTCTCGCGGCCGGGCTGCGGTTCGCGACGGACGTGCTCGACCGCGACACGGTGACCCGGTTCGCGGAGCGGTTCCTGCGGGTGCTCGAATCGATCGCCGCTGCCGAGGCACTCCCGGTGGGGGACATCGACATCCTGGACCGGGCGGAGCGGGAGTCGGTGCTGCCCGCGCTCGCCGAACCGGTCGGGGCGCACGCGACGCTGGTGGAACTCTTCGCGCGGGCGGCGGAGCGGTCCCGAGGCGCGACGGCGGTCGTCTGCGAGGGCGTGTCGCTCACGTACGAGGAGCTGGACACCCGGGCGAATCGTCTGGCGCGGTTGCTGATCGCGCGCGGCGCGGGCCCCGAGACCCTGGTGGCGGTCGCCGCCGCACGGTCGGTCGACCTGGTGGTGGCGCTGCTCGCCGTGGTGAAGTCGGGGGCCGGATATGTGCCCGTCGACGTCACGTATCCGGCGGAGCGGCTCGCGTACGTGTTCGCCGACGCCCGGCCGGTGTGCGTGCTGACCACCGTGGCCGAATCCGGCGCGGTCCGGGCGAGCGGGGTTCCGGCCGTCCTCGTGGACGGCCCGGAGACGGCGGAAGAACTGGGGCGCGTGTCGCCGCTGCCGGTGACCGACCGTGACCGGAACGGACCCCTGCACCCGGACTCGGTCGCGTACGTCATCTACACCTCCGGCTCGACGGGACAGCCGAAAGGCGTTCAGGTGTCGCACCGCAACGTCGCCACCCTGTTCGCGCACACGCAGCCGCTCTTCCGGTTCGGCGCCGCCGACGTGTGGACCATGTTCCACTCGGCGGCGTTCGACTTCTCCGTCTGGGAACTGTGGGGTGCGCTGCTCCACGGTGGCAGGCTGGTGGTGGTCGACTACTTCACCACCCGTTCACCCGACGCGTTCCTGCGACTGCTGCGGGGCGAGAACGTCACCGTCCTGAATCAGACCCCCTCCGCCTTCTATCAACTCGCCGAAGCGGACCGGGTGGCCGACGGTGCCGAACTCGCCCTCCGCGTCGTGGTGTTCGGCGGCGAGGCCCTCGACCTGGGGCAGCTCACCCGCTGGTACACCCGGCACGGAGACACCGTCCCGGCGCTGGTGAACATGTACGGCATCACCGAAACCACCGTGCACGTCAGTCACCTGCCGCTGGACGGGGAACTCGCCGCGTCCGCGTCGGCGTCCGTGATCGGCCGGGCCCTGCCCGGGCTCCGCGTATACGTGCTCGACTCGCGCCTGCACCCGGTGCCGCCGGGAGTGGTCGGGGAACTCTACGTGTCCGGCGCGCAGGTGTCCCGCGGCTACCTGGGCCGGTTCACGCTCACGTCGACGCGGTTCGTGGCCGACCCGTACACACCGGGAGCCCGGATGTACCGATCCGGCGACCTCGGCCGGTGGAACGCGGTCGGGCAGCTGGACTATTTGGGCCGCAACGACTTCCAGGTTCAGGTCAAGGGCTTCCGTATCGAGCTCGGCGAGGTGGAGTCGGCGCTCCTGGCCTGCGACGGTGTGGCGCAGTCGGTGGTGCTGGCGCGGAACGAGCGCCTGGTGGGCTACGTCGTTCCCGAGGCGGACCGGGTGCTGGACCCCGCCGGGATCCTCGACACGGTCGGGGGCCGGCTGGCGGCGCACATGGTGCCCGCAGCCGTGGTGGTGCTCGAGACCCTGCCCCTCACCGTGAACGGCAAACTCGACCGCCGGGCGCTGCCGGAACCGGACTACGGGCGGCTGGTCTCGCCCGGCCGCGCACCGGCGACCGAGACGGAACGGATCCTCGCCGGCCTGTTCGCCGAGGTGCTCGGTCTCGACACGGTGGGTGTCGACGATTCGTTCTTCGCGGTGGGCGGCGACTCGATCATGTCGATCCAGCTGGTCACCCGGGCGAAGGCGTCCGGGGTGGTGATCACCCCACGGGACGTGTTCGAACGCAAGACCGTTGCCGCACTCGCGGAGGTCGCCACGTCGGGGGAGGAGACGGTCACGCTGGAGGAGTTGCCCGGCGGCGGCGTCGGCGAGTTCCCCCTGACCCCGATCGTGCGCTGGATGCTGGGCCGGGAAGGCGACTTCCGGCGGTACTCCCAGGCCGCGCTGTTCACCACCCCCGCCGAACTGGACGAGGACACGCTGACGGCGGCGATGCAGGCGGTCCTGGACCGGCACGACGTGCTGCGCGCCCGCCTGTACCGCAGCGACCGCGCAGGGCACGGCTGGACGATGGCGGCCGCGCCGCCGGGGTGGGTGCGTGCCACCGAGGTGGTGCGCACGGTGCCGCTCGCCGCCGCGGACTCGTTCACCGGCGCCGCGTCCCGCGAACTGGACGCCGCCGCGGGCCGCCTCGACCCGGAGTCGGGCGTGATGGTGCAGGCGGTGTGGTTCGCGAGCAACGCCGCACCCGCCGCGGCGGGACGGTTGCTGATCGTCGCCCACCACGTGGTGGTCGACGGGGTGTCGTGGCGCATCCTCGTCCCCGATCTCGCCCTCGCGTGCGCCCGGGTGCTGTCCGGGGACGCGCCCGCCCTGCCCGCCACCGGAACGTCGATGCGCACGTGGGCGCACGCGCTGACGGACGTGGCGCAGGAACCCTCCCGCACAGCCGAACTCGGCCTGTGGCGGCGGATGCTCGGCACCCCCGACCCGCCGCTCGGGTCGCGGCCGCTCACTCCCGCCGACATCCAGACGTCCGACGTCGAGGTCCGGCTTCCCGTCGCCGTCACCGAGACCCTGCTGACGTCGCTCCCGCAGGCGTTCCACGGGAACGTGGCAGACGGGTTGCTGACGGCGCTGGCGCTGGCGCTCGTCCGCTGGCGCCGGGACCGCGGGATCGAGTCCTCCGCGGCGCTCGTGAATCTCGAAGGGCACGGTCGTGAGGAACACGTGGTCCCCGGCGCCGATCTGGCCCGCACGGTCGGCTGGTTCACCACGATCTTCCCGGTCGGCCTCGACCTGGACGGTGTGGACGTGGAGGACGCGTTCGGCGCGGGCCCCGCCGCGGGCGACGCGGTCAAGGCGGTGAAGGAGCGGCTGCGCTCGATCCCCGACCACGGCATCGGTTTCGGTCTCCTCCGGTACCTCGACGACGACACGGCCCGGGAACTGTCGGTGCCGGCGGGTCCGCAGGTGAGTTTCAACTACCTCGGCAGGCTCGGCGCGGGCGCCGCCCCCGGCGGTGACTGGATGCCCGTCTCCGACGCGGGACTCGCGGCCGCCGCGCATTCCGGGTTGCCCGCGGCGGCCGTCGTCGACGTGAACGCGAGAACCACCGACACCGCCGCCGGTCCGGTACTCACCGCGACGTGGTCGTTCCCCGTCGGGGTGATCGCGGCGGAGGACGTCGGCGAACTCGCGCGACTGTGGGTGCGGGCGCTGGAGGCCCTGTCCGAGCACGCCCGGTCCGGTGGCGGCGGTTTCACCCCGTCCGACCTGGGCCTCGTCAGTCTCGGCCAGGGCGCGATCGACGACCTCGAACACCGGTACCCGGCGATGACCGACGTCTGGCCGTTGTCGCCGTTGCAGGCCGGCATGCTGTTCCACGCGGAACTGGCCGACGAGTCGGTGGACGCCTACCTCGTCCAGCTGATCCTCGACCTCGGCGGTGACGTCGACGCGGCGCGGGTGCGCCGGGCGGCAGGAGCGCTTCTCGACCGTCATCCGAACCTGCGCAGCGCGTTCTGCCACGACGCCGACGGCGGGGCCGTGCAGGTCGTCTCGGGCCGGGTCACCGTGCCCTGGCGGGAAATCGACCTGAGCGCACTGGACGGGAGCGCGGCGGAGGCCGAGATCGAGCGACTGCTGGCCGCCGACCGGACCACCCCCTTCGACATGGCCACCGCACCGCTGATCCGGTTCCTGCTGGTGTGGACGTCGGGCGGCCGCTGCCGACTGGTGTCGACGAACCACCACATCCTGCTCGACGGCTGGTCGATGCCGCTGATGATCCGGGAACTGCTCACGCTGTACGCCACGGACGCCGACCCCTCGCCGCTGCCCCGCGTGCGGGACTACCGCGACTACCTGGCGTGGATGCGCGGGCGCGACACGGGCCTGTCCGCGCGGGCCTGGGCGGACGCCCTCGACGGGGTCGAGGAACCGACGCTGCTGATCCCCGCGGACCGGGCGCGGCAACTGTCGACCGTGTCCCGGGAGTGGGTGTTCGACCTCGACCGGGACCGGACCGACCGGCTGCGCGAAGCCGCGCGCACCCGCGGGCTCACGCTCAACAGCATTCTGCAGACCGTGTGGGGCATCGTGCTGGGACTGCTCACCGGACGCGACGACGTCGTGTTCGGTGCCACCGTGTCCGGCAGACCGCCAGAACTCGCCGGCATCGAGACGATGGTCGGGCTGTTCATCAACACCGTGCCGGTGCGCGTCACGCTGCGCCCGGACGAGACGCTCGGCGCGTTGCTGGAGCGGGTGCAGGCCGAGCAGGCGGCGATGCTCGACCACCACTACACGGGTCTCGCCGAGATCCGGGACGCCGCGGGCCCCGGCGCCGGGTTCGACACCCTGACCGTGTTCGAGTCGTACCCGGTGGACCGGGCCGGGCTGTCGGAAGACACCGACATCGCCGGGCTCCGCGTGACCGGCGTCGATGCCCGCGACGCCGCCCACTACCCGCTGAGCCTCGTCGCGTCGGCGGCGGAGAGCCTGCACCTGAAATTCGAGTACGTCCCCGACCTGCTCGCACAAGGAACGGTCGGGGACATCGCCGACCGGGTGGTGCGGGTGCTCGACGCCTGCGCCGGCCCCGATGTGCCGCTGGCCCGGCTGTCGCTGCTCACCGATCGCGAACGCGGGGAACTGGTACCCGTCCGCGGTGGCCCGGCCGCTTCCGTCCGCACCCTCGCGCAGATCTTCACCGACGCCGCCACGGTCGACCCGGACGCGGTCGCCCTGTCGTCCGGCGACGTCGAGGTGTCGTACCGGGAGCTGGACGAGCGGTCCACCCGGCTCGCACGCGCCCTGATCGGCCGCGGCCTCGGTCCGGAAATATCGGTGGCCGTGGGCATTCCCCGTTCGATCGAGTCGGTGCTGTGCGTGTGGGCGGTGGCCAAGGCCGGAGCCGTGTTCGTGCCCGTCGACCCGAACTATCCCGACGAGCGGATCGCGCACATGCTCACCGACTCGGAATGCGCACTCGGACTGACGACATCCGACCATCTCGCCCGGCTGGCCGGGAACACGCGCTGGCTCGTCCTCGACGATCCGGTGTTCGCCGCCGAGTGCGCCGCCGGTTCCGCGGCGCCGGTCGACGACGCCGACCGCACGGCACCGGTCACGCTCGACTCGGCGGTCTACGTCGTCTACACGTCGGGCTCCACCGGCATGCCGAAGGGGGTGACCGTGACGCACCGCGGCCTGGACAACTTCGCCGCAGACCAACTCGCCCGGTTCGGGGCGGACCCGGAATCCCGGACGCTGCACTTCTCGACCCCCAGCTTCGACGGATCCGTCTTCGAGTACCTGCAGGCGTTCGGCGCCGCGGCGACGATGGTGATCGCGCCGCCCACCGTGTTCGGCGGCGACGACCTCGCCCAGCTGATCCGCGACCGGCGGGTCACACACGCGTTCGTCACCACCGCGGCGCTCGCATCCCTCGACCCCGCGGGGCTGGATGCGTTCGCCGACGTCGTGGTCGGCGGCGAGGCCTGCCCACCCGGACTCGTGTCCCGGTGGGCGCCGGGACGCCGGTTGTACAACGGGTACGGGCCGACCGAGACGACGGTCATGTCCAACATCAGCGATCCCCTGACGCCGGGTGAGCGCATCACCATCGGCGGGCCGATTCGCGGCGTCACGGAACTGGTGCTGAATTCCCGGTTGCAGCCGGTCCCCGCCGGGGTTCCGGGGGAGTTGTACCTCGCGGGTGCGGGTCTGGCGCGCGGCTACCACCGCCGCCCCGGGCTCACCGCCACCCGGTTCGTCGCCGACCCGTGCCGGCCCGGCGAGCGGATGTACCGCACCGGCGACGTGGTGCGCTGGACCGCCGGGCACACCATCGAATACCTGGGCCGCAGCGACTTCCAGGTGAAGGTCCGCGGATTCCGCATCGAACTCGGCGAGATCGACGCCACGCTGGCGGCGGACCCCGGCGTCCGGTTCGCGGCCACGGTCGCCTACCGCGGCCCCGCAGGCGACACGCTCCTCGCGTCCTACGTCGTGCCCGCCCCGGGGCACACGCTCGACACCGGCGACCTCACCCGCGGTCTCGCAAGCAGACTGCCCGCCCACATGGTGCCGTCGTCGATCACCGTGCTCGACGAGATCCCGCTGAACGCCGTCGGCAAGTTCGACCGCAAGGCCCTGCTGACGCCCGAATTCGACGTCGGCGCAGGAGAATACCGGGCACCGGCCGACCCGGTGCAGGAGACGGTGGCCGACGTCTTCGCGGAGGTTCTCGGACTGGACCGGGTCAGCGCGGATGCCGGATTCTTCGACCTCGGCGGCAACTCGCTGAGCGCCACCCGCGCAGTGGCGCGTCTGCGCGCCGCGCTCGGCACCGACATCGGCGTGCGGACGTTGTTCGAGGCGCCCACGGTGGAGACGCTCGCCGCGCGCCTCGAGCACGCGGGAGCGGGCCCGTCCGGCCGTCCCGCCCTGACCGCGGGGGCCCGCCCCGACCGCATCCCGCTGTCCTACGCCCAGCAGCGCATGTGGTTCATCAACCAGTTCGACACGAGTTCGCCCGCCTACAACATCCCGATGGTGGTGCGGCTCACCGGCGACCTCGACGTGGACGCGCTGAGGCTGGCGGTCACGGACGTCGTGACCAGGCACGAGTCGCTGCGCACCCGCTTCCCGCTCCGCGACGGCGAACCGGTGCAGGAGATCCTCCCGCCGGGGGCGCCGATGCCCCCGCCGACCGCGGTCGCGGACGACAGCCGGCTCCGGGACGAGCTCACCCGGCTCGTGTCGGCCGGCTTCGACGTCGCCGCCGCCGTCCCGCTGCGCATTGCCCTGTTCACCCTCGACACCGTCTCTCTCGACACCGGGACCCATGTGCTCGCCGTCGTGGTGCACCACATCTCGGCCGACGGCTTCTCGATGGCACCGCTGGTGCGGGATGTGATGGTCGCGTACGAGTCCCGAGTCCACGGACGCGCCCCCGCGTGGACGCCGCTTCCCGTCCAGTACGCCGACTACACACTGTGGCAGCGCAGGCTGCTCGGTTCCGAGGACGACCCCGGGTCGCTGATCTCGGGGCAGCTGGCCTACTGGGAGGCGGCGCTGGCCGGGCTGCCCGAACTCCTCGAACTGCCCACCGACCGCCGGCGTCCCGCGCAGCAGTCGTTCCACGGCGACCGGGTGCGTTTCACGATCGATGCGGGGCTGCACGAGCGGATCCGGGCGGCGGCGCGGGAGCACCGGTCCACCGAGTTCATGATCGTGCACGCCGCACTCGCCGTCCTGCTCGGGCGGCTCGGCGGCACGGGCGACGTGGCGATCGGCACCCCGATCGCCGGCCGCGGCGAGGCGGCGCTCGACGACCTCGTCGGCATGTTCGTCGGCACGCTGGCCCTGCGCACCACGATCGAGGCGGGGCAGCCGTTCCGCGACCTGCTCGCGCAGGTCCGCGACGCCGACCTCGGTGCCTTCGCACACGCCGACCTGCCCTTCGAACGGGTGGTGGACGCCGTCGGCCCGGTGCGCTCGACCGCCCACTCGCCGCTCTTCCAGGTGTCCCTCGAATTCCAGAACACCGAGAATCCCGCGCTGCGGTTGCCCGGACTGAGCGTCGAGGGACTCGATCCCGACCTCGCCGTCGTGAAGGTGGACCTCGAGGTGATCCTCGACGAGCGGTTCGACACCGACGGCACCCCGGCGGGCATGACGGGCGCGATCGACTACGCGACCGACCTGTTCGACGCGGACACGGTACTGGGCTTCGCGGAACGGTTCGTGCGTATCCTCGATTCGGTCACCGCCGAACCCGGCATCCCGGTCGGCGACATCGAGATCCTCGGCACCGACGAGGTCGCGGCCCTCACCCCGGCGCGCGGAGCACCCGACGCGCCGACCCTCCTGCTGCCGGACCTGCTGACCGCCGCGGTCCGGCTCGACCCCGACGCCGACGCGCTGTCGTACCGGGGCCGGGCGATCACGTACCGCGAACTCGACGAGACCTCGAACCGGTTGGCGCGCCGGCTGATCGAGGCCGGCGCGGGACCGGGAACCACCGTCGCGCTGAGCCTGTCGAGGTCGATCGAATCGGTGCTGTCGGTGTGGGCCGTCGCCCGCACGGGCGCCGCGTTCCTGCCGGTCGATCCCGGGTATCCGCTCGACCGGATCGAGCACATGCTCACCGACTCGGGTGCGGTGTCGGGCGTGACCGTCCGGGAACACCGGGATCGGCTGCCCGCCGCCGTGACCTGGATCGTGCTCGACGACGCCCGGGACGCCGACCGGATCCGGACACGGTCGCCGGGCCCCGTCACCGACGCGGACCGGACCGCGCCGCTGCACGAATTCCATCCTGCGTATCTCATCTACACCTCCGGATCCACGGGCGTCCCCAAGGGAGTGGCAGTCACGCACCGCGGCCTGGCGAACCTCGCGGCGGAGGAGCGGGAGCGTCTCGCCGTCACACGTGACTCGCGGGTGCTGCACTTCGCGTCGCCGAGTTTCGACGCGTCGGTCTTCGAGCTCGTCATGGCGTTCTGCGCTGGTGCGGCGCTGGTGATCGCGCCCCGCACGATCTACGGCGGCACCGAACTGGCCGCGCTGCTGAGCGAAGAGCGGGTGTCCCACGGATTCGTCACCCCGACCGCAATGGCGTCGATGGACCCGCTCGGCTTCGAGTCGCTGCGGACGCTGGTGGTGGCCGGGGAGGCCTGCCCACCCGAACTCGTCGCCCGGTGGGCCCCCGGCCGCCGCATGTTCAACGCCTACGGACCGACCGAGACGACGATCATGTCGAACATCAGCGACGCGCTGGTGCCGGGCGACCCGATCAGCCTCGGCGCACCCACCCGCGGCGTCGCGGAAGTGGTGCTCGATTCCCGGCTGCGCCCGGTGCCGGTCGGTGTGGCCGGCGAGCTGTACGTCTCGGGACGCGCTCTGGCGTCCGGGTATCACCGCCGGTGCGGTCTGACGGCGTCCCGTTTCGTGGCCGCCCCCTGGGGTGCCCCCGGCGACCGGATGTACCGCACGGGCGACGTGGTGCGGTGGCGCCGGGACGGCACCCTCGAGTACGTCGGGCGCAGCGACTTCCAGATGAAGATCCGCGGGTTCCGCATCGAGCCCGGTGAGATCGACGCCGCACTCACCGCCCACCCCGGCGTCGGGTTCGCCGTCACGATCGGCCGGGCCGGGCCTGCCGGGGAACCGCTCCTCGTCTCCTACGTCCGGCCGGTCGGCGGCGCGTACGTCGACACCGGAGAACTCACCCGCCTCGTCGCCGAGCGGCTGCCGTCCCACATGGTGCCCGCCGCCGTCGTCGTGCTCGACCAGATCCCGCTGACGCCGGTCGGCAAGCTGGATCGCGCCGCGCTGCCCGCTCCCGAGTTCCTGTCGGGCACCCGCTTCCGTGCGCCCGCCACCGACCTCGAGGCGGCGGTCGTGGACGTGTTCGCCGAGGTGCTCGGTCTCGACCGGGTGGGGGCCGATGACAACTTCTTCGAAAGAAGCGGCAACTCCCTGCTCGCCACGAAGGCGGTCGCCGCGCTGCAGGACCGACTCGACCGGAAGATCCCGCTGCAGTGGATGTTCCTCGACCCCACACCGTCCGGCCTCGCCCGCAGGATCGCACTGCCGTCGGCGGAGGGCGGGGTGGCGGAGGTGCTGGCGGTCGTGATTCCGCTGCGCACCGAGGGCACCGGCCGCCCGCTGTTCTGTGTTCACCCGGGAATCGGGCTGTCCTGGGGGTACGCGGGCCTCGTCCGCTATCTGCCCGCCGACCGCCGCGCGTTCGGCCTGCAATTACCCACGATCAGCGGGGACGGCGAGTACCGGTCGATCGAGCAACTCGCGCACCGGTACGTCGAGGAGCTCAAGGCCATCCAGCCGCAGGGACCGTACGACCTGCTCGGCTGGTCGCTGGGCGGCGTCATCGCCCACGCGATGGCCGTCGAACTCCAGCGGGCCGGCGACGACGTCGCGACCCTCGCCGTCATGGACAGCTACCCCGACAACGGCGAGGACCCGCTGTTCGGGAAACTCGACCTGCGGGATCTGCTCCGCGGCCTGGGCCTCGTCGTCGCCACCGACAGCGACCTCACGTACGAACGCGCAGCGCAACTGCTCAACGAATCGTGGGGTGGCGATTCCGGGCTTCGCGGAGAACATCTCGAGCGGATCAACGCCGGATACGAGAATTCACGAGAACTCGTCCACCGGTTCGAGCCGCAGGTCTACGACGGCGACCTGCTGATCTTCCCCGCGACCGGCGACGACGACGGCACCACCCGCGCCCGGTCCGCGGACGAGTGGCGACCGCTGGTGACCGGCCGGATCGCGGAGTATCCGGTGGACTGCGGGCACAACGACATGATCGAGCCGCAGTCCCTCGCCGTCATCGGTCCGGTGCTGTCGAGGTACCTCGACACCGGTCGCACCCCGCGTCGCGACGACCGAATCGGCTGAATGCGGCCACGCCGCTGTGCGACGATGGGGTCTGTGCGCCCTGTGGACGGCGAACGACTGATCTGGGGGACGGGGAAAAGCCTCCGCCTCCCGCATTCGCGAGTCAGGATCCGGACGCGGTCACGACGTCAACGGTCGGGGATACCTTACGGGGAGGAACCACCGTGAAGCCCCCAGACACGACGAAGCCGGCGACAGAACACTCGGAGGCGGCCTCGTTCCCGCTGTCCGCGGCGCAGCGTGCCACCTGGTTCGCGCAGCAACTCGACCCCGCGGTGCCGATTTCGGTCGCGCACTACGTGGAACTGCACGGCGACCTCGACATCGGCCTGCTGCGGCGCGAGACCATCGCGGTGGCCCGCGAGTTCGAGTCGCCGTTCCTCAAGGTCGTCGAGGTCGACGGCACGCCGATGCAGTACGTCGACCACAGCACCGACACGTCCATCGAGTTCGTCGACTTCCGCGGCGACCAAAACCCGGTTGCCGCCGCGCACGCCTGGATGGACCGGGACTACCAGGCCCCACTCGATCTCGCCGCCGATCGGCTGTTCGAGACGTCGATCCTGTGCGTGGGCGAAGCACATTACCTGTGGTACAGCCGCATTCACCACGTCGCGCTCGACGGCTACGGCGCCATGACGCTGATCAACCGCATCGCGCACCGGTATTCGGCCGCGGTCGCCGGCCGCGAACCGGATCCGAGCCGGGCCGCGACGCTGCGCGCACTGTACGACGTCGACGCCGGCTACCGGGCCTCGGATCGTTTCGTGGCCGACCGGGAGTACTGGGCCGGACGGGTCGAGGGAATCGGCGGCTCGACTCTGGCCGACGCGGACGCGCCCGCACTCGCCAGGAGCAAGGTCGAAAGTGCCCTGCTCTCCGAGGCGGCCGCGTCCGGTATCCAGAACTCGGACAGCCAGGCGACTGCCACCGCCGCCGTCACGATCATCGCCGCCTTCGCCTGCTACCTGTCACGGGCGACCGCGAAAACCGAAGTCCTCGTCAATGTTCCGATGTCCGGCCGCACCACCTCGCTGCTCCGCAATTCCGGCGGCATGACGGTCACCGTCGCACCGCTGCCGGTCACCGTCGACGAGGACGGCACCGTCGCAGACCTCGTTGCGCGGGTCAGGCGAGAACTGATGGGCGCGCTACGGCACCAGCGGTGCAGCGTCGAGGACATCCGCCGCGACGCCGGCGCGGGCGGTGGTGCCGAACTCCACGGGCCCATGGTCAACGTCATGCTGTTCCACCAGGAGGTCACGCTCGGCCCCCTGGTCGGCGAATACCACATCGTCACGTCGGGCCCGGTGGAAGATCTCCTGGTCAACGTGTACCCGAGTGGGACGCCGGCGGAGATTTTCGTCGACTTCCGGGCCAATCCGAACCGGTACGAGGATTCGGCGCTGCGCCGGCACCACCGGCACTTCGTCGAACTGCTGGAGGAATTCGTTTCGGCAGATCCGCAGGCCCGGCTCGGGACCGTTCACGACGCGACCGCCCGCGACGGCGCTCGACGACGCCGGGAGGCGCTCCACCTCGCGTACTGGACCGATCGGCTGTCGGGGATGCCCGAAGTGCTGAATCTGCCGTCCGATCGGGTCCGGCCGATCTTGCGGTCCGGGCGGGGCGACCGCGTCGACGTTCCGATCGGCGCCGGCACCCACCGCGGAGTGCGGGCCCTGGCCGAAGACCACGACACCACCCTGTTCGGCGTTCTGCACGCGGCCGCGGCCGTGCTGTTGAGCCGGCTCTCCGGCGCCGCGGATGTCGCGGTCGGAACGATGGTCCCGGTGGACCGGGGACAGAACCTCGTCGTCCTCCGGACCCGCGCCCCATTGGACGCGACCTTCACCGAGCACCTCCGCTACGTTGACGCCGTCGACCGGGAGGCGTTCGAGCACCGCGACGTCCCGTTCGAGCACGTGGTCCGGGCGGTCGCGCTCCGCGATTCGCCCGCCTTCTCGCCGATCGTCCAGGTGCTGGTCGACGGCGACGCGGCCGGGCCTCCCGGGATCGGCCGATTCGACCTCCGGGTCACGGCGGCGGAGACGTTCGACGCCGACGGCCTCCCGGCCGGCATCACGGTGACCCTCGGGTTCGCCGTCGATCTGTTCGACCCCGGCACCGTTCGTCGACTGGGTGAGCGATTCCGCCGCATCCTGGAGGCGGCCACCGGCGACCCCGGTGTGGTCGTCGGCGACATCGACATCCTGTCCGACGCCGAACGGGCCACCCTCGTCCCGGTACCCGGCCCCGCAGGACGGCCTGGCCGCGCACTGCCCGAATTGTTCTCGGCGGCAACCCGTGCCAACCCCACCGGCACCGCACTCTCGTATCTCGGACACGACGTGACGTACCGGGAACTGGACGAGCGCTCCAGCCAATTGGCCCGCGTCCTGGCAGAGCACGGCATCGGGCCGGAGAACGTCGTGGCACTGGGCATGACGCGCTCGATCGAGTCGGTGCTGTCGATGCTGGCGGTCGGCAAGGCCGGGGCCGCGTTCCTGCCCGCCGACCCGAACTACCCGGCCGAGCGGATCGAGCACATGCTCGACGACTCGGGTGCGGCGCTGGGCGTGACGGTGTCGACCGTGCGGTCCCGGCTCCCCGGATCGGTGCCGTGGCTGGTACTCGACGAGGACGAGTTCCGTTTGCACTGCGCGAGTCGGCCGAACTCCGCCGTCACGGACTCCGATCGGGTTCGGCCTCTCCGCCCGGAGAACCCGGCGTACGTGATCTACACGTCCGGTTCGACGGGCAGGCCCAAAGGCGTCGTGGTCACCCACCGCGGCCTGGACAACTTCGCGGCCGAGCAACTCGCCCGATCCGGTGCGTCGCGGACCTCCCGGGTTCTGCACTTCTCGACCCCGAGTTTCGACGCGTCCGTCTCCGAGTACCTGCACGTGTTCGCCGCCGCGGCGACCATGGTGATCGTTCCGCCGACGATCTACGGCGGGGAGGAACTGTCCCGGTTCCTGCGGTCGGAGAGGGTTACTCACGGATTCGTCACCACCGCGGCGCTCGGCACGATCGACCCGGACGGACTCTCCGGCTTCGGCGACGTGGTGCTCGGCGGCGAGGCGTGCCCGCCGGAACTGGTGCAGAGGTGGGCGCCCGGCCGCCGGCTGTCCAATGCGTACGGGCCCACCGAGGCCACCGTCATGTCGAACATCAGCGCACCGATGCAGCCGGACGGTGCCGTCACGCTGGGCGGTCCGCTCCGCGGATTCCGCGAGGTCGTCCTCGACGAGCGGCTGTCACCGGTGCCTGCCGGGGTGGCGGGAGAGTTGTACATTTCCGGCGACGGCCTCGCACGCGGGTACCGCGGCAGGTCGGCGCTCACGGCGGAACGGTTCGTGGCCGACCCGTTCGGCGGGCCCGGCGACCGGATGTACCGCACCGGGGACGTGGTGCGGTGGCGAACCGACCGCACCCTGGAGTATGTGGGCCGCAGTGATTTCCAGGTGAAGATGCGTGGCTTCCGCATCGAACTCGGCGAGATCGACACGGTCCTTCACGCCCATCCACACGTGCGGACCGCGGTGACGACATCGCGCACGGCACCGTCCGGAGACACGGTGCTCGTGTCGTACGTGCTGCCCGCCGCCGGGCAGCGGCTCACAGCCACCGAATTGACGGATCTCGCCGCAAAGCAACTGCCGACGTACATGGTGCCGGCGGCGATCGTCGTCCTGGACGAGTTGCCTCTGACCCCGGCGGGGAAACTCGATCGTGCCGCGTTGCCCGCGCCCGAATTCCTCTCCGCGAAAACCGAGTTCCGGGTTCCTGTCACCGCGGAGGAGCAGACCGTCGCGCGGGTGTTCGCGGACGTCCTGGGTGTGGAGCGAATCGGGCTCGACGACAGCTTCTTCGACCTCGGCGGGAATTCGCTCGCCGCGACGAGGGTGGTCGCCCGGCTCAATGCCGCGCTCGGTGTCGATCTCGTGGTGCGGACCCTGTTCGAGGCACCGACGGTGGAGGCATTGGCGGAACGCATCGGGAGTGCGCACACCCGGCCCGCCGACCGACCGGACCTCGTCGCGCAGCGGCGCCCCGACCGGATCCCTCTCTCGCTTGCCCAGCAACGCCTCTGGTTCGTCAATCAGTACGACACCTCCTCACCCGCCTACAACATCCCGATGGCGCTGCGCCTGACCGGAACCCTCGACGAGGCGGCGCTCCGGACTGCGGTCGGGGACATCCTCGGCAGGCACGAATCGCTGCGCACCGTGTATCCGGCATCGGTCGACGGACCGCATCAGGTGATCCTGCCGCTGGGCGACGTGATGCCCGCCCTGGAGCCGACAATCGTCGACGACGAGGCAGCGCTGCGCGCGCAAACGGTCGAGCTGGCCGCGCGAGGTTTCGACGTGAGCACCGAGGCGCCCGTACGCGGCGCCCTCTTCCGGACCGGGCAGGCCCACGTTCTCGTGCTCGTGGTGCATCACATCTCCGCGGACGGTGCGTCGCTGGCACCGCTCGCCCGCGACCTGATGGTCGCGTACTCGGCGCGGGTGCGGCAACAGCCACCGGACTGGCGGCCGCTGCCGGTGCAGTACGCCGACTACAGCCTCTGGCAGCGGGCCGCCCTCGGCAGTGAAGACCATCCCGGCAGCGTGATGTCGGCGCAAGTGGAGTACTGGAAGCGGACGCTGTCCGGCCTCCCCGACGTGATCGACCTTCCCCTGGACCGGCCGCGGCCCACCGACAGGACGCTCCGCGGCGAGACCGTCCGGTTCACCGTGTCCGCGGAAGACCATCGGTCTCTTCTCCTCCTTGCGCGGCAACACGATTGCACGATGTTCATGGTGATGCACGCGGTGCTGGCTGTCCTGATCGCGCGGCTGAGCGGATCCGGGGACGTCGCGATCGGGACGCCGATCGCCGGGCGCGGAGAGGAAGCACTCGACGACGTCGTGGGGATGCTCGTCAACACACTGGTCCTGCGGACGGCCGTCGAACCCGCCGCCACGTTCGCCGACGTGCTGGCCCTTGTGCGGGAAGCGGATCTGGCGGCGTTCGGGCACGCGGACGTGCCGTTCGAGAGCGTCGTGGACGCGGTCGCGCCGACCCGCTCGACCGCGTACTCCCCGTTGTTCCAGATCTTGCTGGAATTCCAGAACACCGCCCCGGTCCACGTGGACCTGCCGGGACTGACGGTGGAGACCGTCGACGTCGAACCCGGCGTCGCCAAGTTCGACCTGCAGTTGACGCTCGCCGAGCAGTACGAAAAATCGGACACTGCAGCGGGTATCGCCGCATCGTTCACGTACGCGTCCGACGTGTTCGACCGGGCGACGGCGGCGGGATTCGGGGAGCGATTCGTGCGGATTCTCGGGACGATCGCCGGGGATCCGGCCACCGTGGTGGGGGATGTGGAGGTTTTGGGTCCGGGTGAGCGGGGGTTGGTGGTCGGGTCGTGGAATGCGACGTCGCGTGCGGTGCCGGGGGTGAGTGTTGCGGATTTGTTTGTGGCGCAGGTGGGGCGGAGTCCGGGTGCGCCTGCGGTGGTGTGTGGGGAGGTGGTGTTGTCGTATGGGGAGTTTGCTGCGCGGGTGTATCGGTTGGCGCGGTGGTTGATCGGGGAGGGGGTGGGTCCGGAGTCGTCGGTGGGTGTGGCGGTGCGGCGGTCGGTGGACATGGTGGTGGGGGTGTATGCGGTGGTGGTGGCGGGTGGGGCGTTTGTGCCGATCGATCCGGATCAGCCGGTGGAGCGGGTGGGGTATGTGGTGGGTACGGCTGCTCCGGTGCTGGTGTTGACGACGTCGGCGGATGTGGGGGTGTTCGCGGGGTCGGTTCGGGTGGTGGCGGTGGACGAATTGGATGTGTCGGGGTTGGGGGCGGGTCCGGTGGGGGATGGGGAGCGGTTGGCTCGGCTGCGGCCGGGTTGTCCGGGGTATGTGATGTTCACGTCGGGGTCGACGGGTCGGCCGAAGGGGGTGTCGGTTCCGCATGCGGGGATTGTGAATCGGTTGTTGTGGATGCAGGATCGGTATCGGCTGGGTTCCGATGATGTGGTGTTGCAGAAGACGCCGGTGACGTTCGATGTGTCGGTGTGGGAGTTGTTCTGGCCGTTGGTCGTCGGTGCGCGGTTGGTGATTGCGCGTCCCGACGGGCACCGTGATCCCGGGTATCTTGCCGATCTCATTGTCGAACACCGTGTGACTACGGTGCATTTCGTTCCGTCGATGCTGGCGGTGTTCACCGCTGAGCCGACGGCGGCGCGATGCACCGGTCTGCGGCGGGTGTTCGCCTCGGGTGAGGCGCTCCCCGCGGCGACGGCGGCGAGGATGCGGGAACTGGTGCCCGAGGGCGGCATCCACAATTTGTACGGTCCGACGGAGGCGTCGGTGGATGTGACGTTCCACGAGGTGACCGACGCGGATCGGGTGGTGGTGCCGATCGGGGCGCCGGTGTGGAATACGCAGACGGTCGTGTTGGATGGGCGGTTGCGGCCGGTGCCGGTGGGGGTGGCGGGGGAGTTGTATCTGGGGGGTGTGCAGTTGGCGCGGGGGTATGTGGGGCGGGCGGAGTTGACGGCGGAGCGGTTCGTGGCGAATCCGTTCGGGGCGGGGGATGGGCGGGGTTCGCGGTTGTATCGGACGGGGGATCGGGTGCGGTGGTTGCGGTCGGGGGAGTTGGAGTATTTGGGGCGGACGGATTTTCAGGTGAAGTTGCGGGGTCAGCGGGTCGAGCTGGGTGAGGTCGAGGCGGTGTTGTTGCGTCGGGTGGAGGTGGCGCAGGCGGTGGTGGTGCTGCGTGGTGACGGTGCGGCGGGGGAGTATCTGGCGGGGTATGTGGTGCCGGTGGCGGGTGCGGTGGTGGACGAGCGGGCGGTGCGGGAGTCGGTGGCGGCGGTCGTGCCGGGGTTCATGGTGCCGTCGGTGGTGGTGGTGTTGGCGGAGTTGCCGGTGACGGTGAATGGGAAGCTCGATCGGAAGGCGTTGCCGACACCCGACTTCGGCAGCCCGGATTCCGGTTTCGTTGCCCCCCGGACCCCCATCGAGGAGATCGTCGCCGCCGTCTGCGCCGACCTGCTCGGACTCGACAGGGTGGGCGCGCACGACAACTTCTTCGACCTCGGCGGAAACTCACTGATCGCCACCCGGCTGGTGGCCCGGATCAACGCCGTCGTCGGCGACCGGATCGGACTCCGCGATGTGTTCGACGCCCCCACCGTCGCGGGTCTGGCACAGCTTGCCGAATCGCAGGACGGGCTCGAGGCCCGCCCCCCGCTGAAACCGAGGGAAGGCACGGCGGAAGTCCCCGTGTCGCCGGCCCAGCAGCGGATGTGGTTCATCAACCAGTTCGACACCTCCTCCTCCGCCTACAACGTCGCCTTCGCGCTGAGACTCGAGGGCAGACTCGACGTCCACGCGCTTCAGGCGGCGGTCGCCGACGTCGTCGAACGGCACGAGGCCGTGCGCACCCTCTTCCCCCTCGCCGACGACGGCCCCCGCCAGGTGGTCCTCCCTGCGGCGAATGCGGTACCCGACCTCGCTCCGGTCGTCGTGCCCGGTGAAGCCGAACTCCGCGAACACTCGCTGATACTGCTGTCCGCGGGATTCGACGTGACCACGCAGGTGCCGCTGCGCGCGAAACTGTTCCGGCTCGACGAGAACCTGCACGTGCTCGCGGTGGTGGTGCATCACATCGCGGCGGACGGCTTCTCGATGGCACCGCTCGCCCGGGACGTCATGGCCGCGTACGTGTCCCGGTCGAACGGGTCCGCCCCGGACTGGCTGCCCCTCGACGTGCAGTACGCCGACTACGCGCTGTGGCAGCGGGAGTGGCTGGGATCGGAATCCGATGACAGGTCGCCTGTTTCGCGGCAGCTCGCGTACTGGACGGCCACGCTGTCGGACCTGCCCGAACTGCTGGAGTTGCCCACCGACCGGCCCAGGCCCTCCGTCCGGTCACTTCGCGGCGGCCGCGTCGAATTCGTGATCGACCCGGACATCCATGCCGGCGTCGTGAGGCTCGCGCGGGAACACGCCACGACGGTGTTCATGACGCTGCACGCCGCACTGGCGGTCGTACTGGCCCGCGTGAGCGGCGCGAACGACATCGCCGTCGGCACACCGACCGCCGGTCGCGGCGAACGCGAACTCGACGACGTGGTCGGCATGTTCGTCAACACGCTCGTCCTGCGCACCCACGTCGACGGCGCCGCCACGTTCGCCGAGTTCCTGGACCGTGTCCGGGAAACCGACCTGGGTGCCTTCACCCATGCGGAGGTCCCGTTCGAGCGGGTGGTGGAGGTCCTGAGCCCGTCCCGGGCCACGGCGTACGCGCCGCTGTTCCAGGTGATGCTCGAGTTCCAGGACATCGAACGACCCACACTGGAATTGCCGGATCTGCAGATCCGGAACCTCGACTTCGAGATCGACACCGCCAACTTCGATCTGCAGTGGACCCTGACCGAGACGTTCGACGAGAACGGCTACCCGGCAGGCATCACCGCGGGTCTCGGCTACGCGACCGACCTCTTCGACGAGGAGACGGCGATCGGTTTCGCAGAACGATTCGTGCGGATCCTCGAGGCGGTCACCGCCGACCCGGGCGCACGGGTCGGTGACATCGACATTCTCGGATCCCTGGAGCGTGCCCTGCTCGCCCCGGTGCCGGGTGGTGCGGCGGTCGCGCCGCGGATGCTGCCGGACCTGATGGCCGAGGCGGTCGCGCACGATCCGGAGGCCACGGCGCTGGTGTTCGCCGGAAGTGCCATCCGCTACGGAGAGCTCGACAGGCGTTCGAATCGGCTGGCCCGCATGCTGATCGAGCGCGGTGCCGGACCCGAGTCGGTGGTCGTGCTGTGTGTGCCGCGGTCCGTCGAATCCGTCCTGGCCGTCTGGGCAATCGCGAAGTCGGGGGCCGCATTCCTCCCCGTGGACCCGAATCACCCGCCGAAGCGGATCGAATACATGCTCACCGACTCCGGCGCCGTGTACGGGCTGACCGGATCCGCGCACCGCGGCACGCTGCCCGGCATCGTGCCGTGGCTGGTGCTCGACGACCCCGGTGCCGGCGACGCCCTGTCGCGTTATCCGTCGTCGGAGATCACCGACGACGAACGACTCTCGACGATCCGCGCCGACAATCCGGCGTACCTCATCTACACGTCGGGATCGACCGGCACACCCAAGGGCGTGGTCACCACCCACCGCGGTCTCGCCGCCTTCGCGACGCAGGAGAGGGAGACGTTCGGGACGACGCCCGAATCCCGGACCCTGCACTTCGCATCCCCGAGTTTCGACGCGTCCGTTCTCGAACTGCTGCTGGCGATCGGCGCGGCAGCGACGATGGTGATCGCACCCCCGTCCGTCTACGGCGGTGCCGAACTGGCGCAGCTGCTCGAATCCGAGCGGGTCACGCACTGCTTCGTCACTCCGGCGGCACTCGCGTCGATCGATCCCGCCGGTCTCCCCGACCTCGGGTGCGTCGTGACGGGCGGGGAAGCGTGTCCGCCCGAACTGGTCGCACGGTGGGCGCCGGGCCGGCACATGTTCAACGCGTACGGGCCGACCGAGGCGACGGTCGTGTCGAGCATCAGCGAGGAACTGGTGCCCGGGGCGCCGGTCACCATCGGCACACCCACCCTCGGTTTCACCGAGACCGTGCTGGATTCCCGGCTGCACCCGGTACCTGCCGGGGTCGTGGGGGAGTTGTACCTCGCGGGTCCCGCCCTCGCGCGCGGGTACCGCCGGCGGCACCCGCTGACCGCCGCGAATTTCGTCGCCGACCCGTTCGGGCCGCCGGGAAGCCGGATGTACCGCACCGGAGACCGGGCGCGCTGGCTTCCGGATGGCCAGCTGGAGTACCTCGGGCGCACCGATTCCCAGGTGAAGATCCGAGGCTTCCGGATCGAACTCGGCGAGGTCGAATCGGCGCTGCTCGCCTGCGATTCCGTGGCCCACGCGGCGGCGAGTGTGTGGAACGACGGCGGCGGCGATCGGCTGATCGGGTATGTGGTCCCCGAATCCGGTGCGTCGATCGATTCGCGGGCAGTCCTCGACTTCGTCGCCTGCCGGCTGGCGTCGTACATGGTTCCGGCCGCGCTCGTGATACTCGACTCGCTACCCCTGACGGTCCACGGAAAACTCGACCGCACAGCGCTTCCCGCACCCGACTTCGCCGGCTCCGGAAGCCGGCCGCCGCAGACCGAGACCGAGGCACTCCTCGCGGGACTGTTCGAGGACGTGCTCGGAGTGGACTCGGTCGGCGCGGACGATTCGTTCTTCTCCCTCGGCGGCGACAGCATCCAGTCCATCCAGCTGGTGGCCCACGCCCGAGCGGCCGGTGTGATTCTCTCTCCCCGGGACGTATTCGACCATCGCACCGTCTCCGGCCTCGCCGCGGCCGCGCGATTCGACCACGACGGCACCGTCGCTCTCGACGAGCTGCCGGGCGGCGGCGTCGGCTCCCTGCCGCTGACACCCGTCGCGCGCTGGATGTTCGAGCGCAGCGGCGGCCGGCTCGACCGGTTCTCGCAGGCGCTGCTGCTGACGGCACCCGCCGACCTCACTCACGAGGTGCTCGTCGGCGCGGTCGAGGCGGTACTGGACCGGCACGACATGCTCCGGGCGCTGGTGTCCGCGGACGGCACGAACGTGCTGCCGACGGGGTCGGTGCCGGCCGAAGTCCACCGGGTGCCCGTCGACGCGGTGCGGGGAGAGGAGTTCACCGCACTCGCCGCCGCCGAGCTCGAGGCCGCGGCCGACCACCTGGACCCGGCCGCGGCCCGGACGCTGCGGGTGGTCTGGTTCGACGTCCCGGACGACGCCGGGCGACTGCTCGTCGTCGTGCACCACCTCGTGGTCGACGGGGTCTCCTGGCGGATTCTCGTCGCGGACCTCGCGTCGGCGGCCGAGCGGCTCGGGGCCGGTCTCACACCTGCGCTGCCGGCGGTGGGAACGTCGATGCGGCGGTGGTCGCACGGCCTGACCGAGGCCGTGCGGACCCGGACGGGCGAACTCGCGTCGTGGGAGAAGATCCTCGACGGCCCGGATCCGCTGATCGGCTCGCGCCCGCTGGATCCCGCGATCGACGTCGCCGCGACCGTCGGCACCGTCACGGTCGACGTGCCGCCCGAGGTGACCGACGCCCTGCTCACGGCACTCCCGGACGCCGTCCACGGCAGTGTCGGCGACGGGTTGCTCACCGCGATCGCCCTGGCACTGATCGCCTGGCGACGGGAGCGCGGGGGCGCCGTGCCGGACACGCTGCTCACCCTCGAGGGCCACGGCCGGGAAGAGCAGGTCGTCCCGGGCGCCGACCTGTCCCGGACGGTCGGGTGGTTCACCACCGTGTATCCGGCGCGGTTGGACCTCACCGGAATCGAAGTCGACGACGCCCTGGCAGGCGGCGCCGCTGCCGGGCAGGCGGTCAAGGCCGTCAAGGAGCAGTTGCTCGCGATCCCGGATCACGGGATCGGCTTCGGACTGCTGCGCTACCTGGACGACGAGGGGTCGGAGGCCCTCCACCGATTCCGCACTCCGCAAGTCGGTTTCAACTACCTCGGCCGGGTGGTCGTCACCGGTGGAGGCGAGAACTGGCTCCCGGTGGAGAGCACACTCGGCGGTACCACGAACCCCGACATGCCTGTCGCATCCGTGATCGATATCAACGCGGTCGTCTCCGACACCCCCGAGGGAGCCCGGCTGCGGGCGTCGTTCGCGTTCCCGACCGGTGTCCTCTCCGAGGAGGAGGTCGCAGCGTTCGCGGATCTGTGGCGCCGCGCCCTCGGCGGGCTCGCCGTGCACACGGCACGGCCGGACGCGGGTGGGCGGACACCGTCCGACCTTCCGCTGGTATCGGCGAACCAACGGCAGATCGAACGCTGGGAGGAGCGGTTCCCGGCGCTGCAGGACGTGTGGCCGCTGTCTCCGCTGCAGTCCGGGTTGTTGTTCCACGCATCCCTTGCAGCGGAGTCGATGGACGTCTACACCGCCCAACTGCGGATCGACTTCGAGGGCGAGGTCGACGCGCAGCGCCTGCGCGCGGCCGCCGCCGGACTGCTTGCTCGCCACGCGAATCTGCGCACCGCGTTCGTGTACGACGACGGGGTACCCGCGCAGATCGTCCTCGACGCGGTGGAGGTGCCGTGGCGAGAGGTCGATCTCACCGACACCGACACCGACACCGACACCGACACGGCACTCGTGCGACTTCTCGACGAGGACCGCAGCGCCCGATTCGACCTCGCCCGGCCGCCCCTGCTCCGGCTGACGCTGTTCCACACCGCACCGAAGTGCTTCGTCCTGTCGATCACGAACCACCACATCGTCCTCGACGGGTGGTCGATACCGCTCCTGGTGCGCGAACTACTCGTCCGCTATGCCTCAGGCGGCGACCCGGCCGGACTGCCCGAACCGCCCTCGTACCGCACGTATCTGGAATGGGTGGCGAGCCGCGACACGGAACTGTCGGCCCGAGCCTGGGAACGCGCACTCGACGGCGTCGAGGAGCCGACGCTGCTCGCGCCGCACGCGTCCGCGGCGCTGCACGGTGTGCCCCACGAACTCGACGTCGACCTGCCTGCCGGGATTCTCGACGGACTCGCCGCCACGGCGAACCGCGCCGGCGTCACCATGAACACGGTGACCCAGGCAGCGTGGGGGATCCTGTTGTCGCGGTCCGTCTCCCGCGAAGACGTGATCTTCGGGGCCACCGTGTCCGGTCGTCCGCCGCAACTGCCCGGTGTCGAGACCATGCTGGGCCTGTTCATCAACACGGTGCCGGTGCGCGTGCGGGTGGACCCGGACGAGACCGTCGCGGGACTGCTCACCCGCCTGCAGGACGAGCAGACGTCCCTGCTCGACCACCATCACCTCGGTCTCGGCGAGATCCAGTCGCGAATCGGCCTGGGCAACCTGTTCGACACGCTGTCGGTGTTCGAGTCGTACCCGATCGACACGTCCGGACTGGACGAGAACACCGACGTCGGCGGTGTGCGGGTGACCGGTCTCGACGCCCGCGACGCCACGCACTACCCGGTCACGCTGCTGACGATCGTCGAACCACGACTGCGGCTGAGTCTGCGGTACCAACCGGGAATCCTCGACCGGGCCACCGTCGCCGCCCTCGCCGACCGCCTGGTTCGGATTCTCGGGACGATCGCCGGGGATCCGGACACCGTGGTGGGGGATGTGGAGGTTTTGGGTCCGGGTGAGCGGGGGTTGGTGGTCGGGTCGTGGAATGCGACGTCGCATGTGGTGCCGGGGGTGAGTGTTGCGGATTTGTTTGTGGCGCAGGTGGGGCGGAGTCCGGGTGCGCCTGCGGTGGTGTGTGGGGAGGTGGTGTTGTCGTATGGGGAGTTTGCTGCGCGGGTGTATCGGTTGGCGCGGTGGTTGATCGGGGAGGGGGTGGGTCCGGAGTCGTCGGTGGGTGTGGCGGTGCGGCGGTCGGTGGACATGGTGGTGGGGGTGTATGCGGTGGTGGTGGCGGGTGGGGCGTTTGTGCCGATCGATCCGGATCAGCCGGTGGAGCGGGTGGGGTATGTGGTGGGTACGGCTGCTCCGGTGCTGGTGTTGACGACGTCGGCGGATGTGGGGGTGTTCGCGGGGTCGGTTCGGGTGGTGGCGGTGGACGAATTGGATGTGTCGGGGTTGGGGGCGGGTCCGGTGGGGGATGGGGAGCGGTTGGCTCGGCTGCGGCCGGGTTGTCCGGGGTATGTGATGTTCACGTCGGGGTCGACGGGTCGGCCGAAGGGGGTGTCGGTTCCGCATGCGGGGATTGTGAATCGGTTGTTGTGGATGCAGGATCGGTATCGGCTGGGTTCCGATGATGTGGTGTTGCAGAAGACGCCGGTGACGTTCGATGTGTCGGTGTGGGAGTTGTTCTGGCCGTTGGTCGTCGGTGCGCGGTTGGTGATTGCGGAGCCGGGTGGGCACCGCGACCCCGCGTACCTCGAGCGGGTGATCCGCGAGGAATCGGTCACGACGGTGCATTTCGTGCCGTCGATGCTCGAGGTGTTCCTGGCGGGCGCGAACGTGGAGGGGTGCGGTGCGTTGCGCCGGGTGTTCACCAGCGGTGAGGCGTTGCCGTCGGCGAGCGCGGCACGGCTGCGCCGGGTGAGCGGGACGGAGCTGCACAATTTGTACGGTCCGACGGAGGCGTCGGTGGATGTGACGTTCCACGAGGTGACCGACGCGGATCGGGTGGTGGTGCCGATCGGGGCGCCGGTGTGGAATACGCAGACGGTCGTGTTGGATGGGCGGTTGCGGCCGGTGCCGGTGGGGGTGGCGGGGGAGTTGTATCTGGGGGGTGTGCAGTTGGCGCGGGGGTATGTGGGGCGGGCGGAGTTGACGGCGGAGCGGTTCGTGGCGAATCCGTTCGGGGCGGGGGATGGGCGGGGTTCGCGGTTGTATCGGACGGGGGATCGGGTGCGGTGGTTGCGGTCGGGGGAGTTGGAGTATTTGGGGCGGACGGATTTTCAGGTGAAGTTGCGGGGTCAGCGGGTCGAGCTGGGTGAGGTCGAGGCGGTGTTGTTGCGTCGGGTGGAGGTGGCGCAGGCGGTGGTGGTGCTGCGTGGTGACGGTGCGGCGGGGGAGTATCTGGCGGGGTATGTGGTGCCGGTGGCGGGTGCGGTGGTGGACGAGCGGGCGGTGCGGGAGTCGGTGGCGGCGGTCGTGCCGGGGTTCATGGTGCCGTCGGTGGTGGTGGTGTTGGCGGAGTTGCCGGTGACGGTGAACGGGAAGCTCGATCGGAAGGCGTTGCCGACACCCGACTTCGGCACGACCACCCGCGGGTACCGCGTGCCGACGACCCCCGCGGAGGAAGCGGTCGCGTCGGCCTTCGCAGCCGTCCTCGGTATCGACCGCGTCGGCGCCGACGACAGCTTCCTCGACCTCGGCGGCGACTCTCTCAGCGCTACCCGGGCGGTGGGACGCATCAACAGTGCGCTGGACACGGATCTGGGTGTCGCTGCGCTGTTCGACGCACCCGTCGTGGCCGATCTCGCCGCCCGGATCGACTCGGACGTGATGACGAGTTCGACGTCCCCGGCGCTCACCGCGAGGCCGCGGCCCGAGCGGATTCCGCTGTCCCTCGCGCAACAGCGCATGTGGTTCGTCAACCAGTTCGACACCGCCTCACCGGCCTACAACATCCCGGTCGCGCTGCAACTGGACGGGGCGCTCGATCTGGACGCACTGCGCGCGGCACTCGGCGACGTCCTGGAGCGGCACGAATCGCTTCGGACCGTGTTTCCCGGTTCCGCGGACGGCCCCCGGCAGATGATCGCCGATTCCGCGCTCGTCACCCCCGGCCTCGAACCGGTCCCGGTCGCCGAAGGAGCGCTCCGGGAGTCCCTCACCGCGTTCTTCGGCGCCGGATTCGACGTCACCGAGGATGTTCCGATTCGGGTGCGACTGGTGCGACTCGCTCCCGAGCGGCACGTCCTCGCCCTCGTCGTGCACCACATCGCGGCCGACGGCTTCTCGATGGCGCCCCTGGCGCGGGACGTGATGCTCGCCTACACCGCACGGGCACAGGGTCATGCCCCCGGCTGGGCGCCGCTGCCCGTGCAGTACGCCGACTACGGCCTGTGGCAGCGCGAGGCACTGGGCACCGACGAGCAACCCGATTCGATGATCTCCGGCCTGCTCGGCTACTGGACCCGGACGTTGTCGGGCATTCCGGACGTGCTGCCGCTGCCCCTGGACCGGCCGCGGCCCGCGCAGCGGTCCCACCTGGGGGCCGTCGTGCCGTTCGACATCCCACCCGACGTCCACGAGTCCTTGACCGACATTGCGCGCCAGAGCAATTCGACGCTGTTCATGGTGGTGCACGCAGCCTTGGCCGTGCTGCTGGCGAGAGTGACGGGATCGGAAGACGTCGTGCTGGGAACCCCGATCGCGGGCCGCGGCCACGCCGCACTCGACGACGTGGTGGGGATGTTCGTCAACACGCTGGTGCTCCGCACGCCGGTGCCCGCGGGATCGTCGTTCACCGAGTTGCTCACCGGTGTGCGGTCGGTGGACCTCGGTGCGTTCGAGCACGCCGACCTGCCGTTCGAGCGGCTCGTCGACGAACTCGCACCCGAGCGGTCCACCGCGCACTCACCGCTGTTCCAGGTGTTGCTCGAATTCCAGAACGCCACCCGCACACACCTGGAACTGCCCGGGCTGACCGCCCGATCGGTCGATGTCGATCTGGACGTCGCGAAATTCGACCTGCAACTGAGCCTGGTGGAGCGGGTCGACGAGCAGGGTGTGCCCGCCGGGGTCAGCGCCGGTGTCCGCTACGCGACGGACGTCCTCGACCGTGCGTCGGTGGAGGGGTTCGCCGAGCGCTTCGTGCGGGTGCTCGAGGCCGTGACCACCGACCCGGCCGCGCCGGTCGGGGACATCGACATCCTGGATGCGCCCGAACGAGGGCTCGTGCTCACCTCCGCGCATCGGCCGGGGACCGACGTCGCACCGCTGTCGCTGGTGGACCTGTTCGATCGTGCGGCGGCGGCCGAGGCCGAGGCCGTCGCGGTGCGCTGCGAAGGATCGTCGGTGACGTACCGGGAACTCGACGAGCGGGCCAACCGGCTCGCACGACTGCTGGTGGCGCGGGGCGCGGGCGCGGAAACGCTGGTGGCGGTGGGGATGACGCGGTCGGTCGACCTCGTCGTGGCGCTGGTGGCGGTGGTGAAGTCGGGCGCCGGTTACCTCCCGGTGGATGTGGACTCGCCTGCCGACCGGCTGGCCTTCCTGCTCGGCGACGCCCGGCCGGGGTGTGTGCTCACCACGACCGCGGACGCCGAGACCTTCCGCGGCGCCGGGGTGCCGGTGGTCGTGGTGGACGACCCCGCGACGGTGACCGCGCTGCAGCCGCTGTCGCCGCTTCCGGTGACGGACGACGACCGCCGCACTCCGCTGCATCTGGACTCCGTGGCATACGTGATCTACACGTCCGGTTCCACCGGGCAGCCGAAGGGCGTGCAGGTCTCACACCGCAACGTCGTCACGCTGGTGGCGAACACGCAGACGCTGTTCGGATTCGGACCGGCCGACGTGTGGACCATGTTCCATTCCGCCGCATTCGACTTCTCGGTGTGGGAGATGTGGGGAGCGCTCGCCCACGGCGGCCGGCTGGTGCCGGTCGACTACTTCACGGCGCGCTCACCCGAGAAGTTCCTCGAACTCCTGCGCGCCGAACACGTCACCGTTGTTAACCAAACCCCCACGGCCTTCTACCAATTGGCGGAGGCCGATCGCCTCGCCGGTGGTCCCGCGCTGTCGCTGCGGTACGTGATCTTCGGTGGGGAGGCCCTCGACTTCGGGCAGCTGCGGCGCTGGTACGCCCGCCGGGGCGACACCGCGCCGGTGCTGGCGAACATGTACGGCATCACGGAAACGACGGTGCACGTCACCCACCTGCCGGTCGACCGGGACCTCGCCCGGGAGGCGTCCGGGTCGCTGATCGGCCGGGGCCTGCCCGGACTGCGCGTGTACGTGCTCGACGGACGACTCCACCCGGTGCCGCCGGGAGTGGTCGGGGAGATGTACGTCTGCGGGGCGCAGGTCTCGCGCGGCTACCTCGGCCGGCCCGCCCTCACGTCCGGCCGATTCGTCGCCGACCCGTTCGTGCCCGGCGCCCGGATGTACCGGTCCGGCGATCTGGGCAGGTGGAACGCGCACGGACAGCTGGAGTACCTCGGCCGCAACGACCTCCAGGTGCAGGTGAAGGGATACCGGATCGAACTGGGGGAGGTGGAGTCGGCCCTGCTCGCGAGCGAGGGGGTGGCGCAGGCGGCGGTGACGGCCCGCGGCGACCGGTTGGTGGGATATGTGGTGCCGGAGGCCGGCGCCGCGATCGACCCGGCCGTGGTCCTCGACGCGGCCGCGGAGCGACTGGCGTCGCACATGGTGCCGGCGGCGGTGGTGGTGCTGGGCGGCATGCCACTGACGGTGAACGGCAAACTCGATCGGAAAGCGCTGCCCGAACCGGACTTCGGTCAACGGGTTACCGCGGGTCGCGGACCGGTCACCGAGACGGAACGCATCCTCGCCGACCTGTTCGCGGAGGTCCTGGGCCTCGGCTCGGTGGGTGTGGACGACTCGTTCTTCGCGCTCGGCGGCGACTCGATCATGTCGATCCAGTTGGTCACCCGCGCCAAGGCCGCCGGGGTCCTGATCTCGCCGCGGGACGTGTTCGAGCGCAAGACCGTTGCCGCGCTGGCCGCGACAGCCGGCACGGACGACGCGGCCGTGGTTCTCGACGAGTTGCCCGGGGGTGGGATCGGTGAGATCGCGCTGACGCCGATCGTGCGGTGGATGCTCGCCAGGGGCGGGGATTTCCGCCGTTACGCGCAGTCCGCGGTGTTCACCCTTCCGGCGGGGATGACCGAAGACACCCTGACGCAGGCCGTGCAGGCCGTGCTGGACCGGCACGACGTGTTGCGGGCGCGGTTGTCCCGCACGTCCCGCTCCGAGGCGGGCTGGTCGATGGAGGCGGCGGCCGAGGGGGCGGTGCGGGCGGCGACCGTCCTGCGACGGGCGCGAGCGGACGACGTCGGCGCCGAATTCGACAGCGCCCTCGATCGACTCGACCCGGAGTCGGGCGTGATGGTGCAGGCGGTCTGGTTCGGCGGGGGCGTACGTCCTCCTCGCGTGCTGATCGTCGTGCATCACCTCGCGATGGACGGGGTGTCCTGGCGGATCCTGATCCCCGACCTCGCCGCGGCGTGCGCGCAACTGCAGTCCGGCAGGGCACCGGTGCTGGAGCGGCCGGGGACGTCGATGCGCCGGTGGGCGCACGGGCTCGCCGACGCCGCGCGTGAGCCCCGGCGCGCCGCCGAACTCGACCTGTGGCGCACGATGCTGGACGCACCCGACCCGTTGCTGGGGTCACGCCCGCTGACCGCCGCGGACACCGCCGCCACCGCCGCGGACGTCGCGGTGCGCGTTCCGGCGTCGTTGACCGAGACGCTGTCGACGACCGTGCCGCGGGCGTTCCACGGCGGTGTGGCGGATGCCCTGCTGACGGCACTGGCGATGGCGCTGACGCGGTGGCGTCGACGCCGCGGCATCGACGTCCCCGGCGCGCTCGTCGGGCTCGAAGGCCACGGTCGTGAAGAGCAGGTGGTGCCCGGCGCCGATCTCGCGCGCACCATCGGCTGGTTCACCACGATCTTCCCCGTGCGACTCGAGCTGAGCGGGGTGGACCTCGACGACGCGTTCGCCGGGGGCCCGTCCGCGGGAACCGCGCTCAAGTCGGTGAAGGAGCAACTGCTCGCCGTTCCGGACCACGGCATCGGGTTCGGGCTGCTCCGGTACTTGAACGACGATACAGCACAGTCTCTTTCGGCGCTGCCGATGCCTCAGGTCAGCTTCAACTACCTCGGCAGGATGGGCGCGGCCGCCACGGAGACCGCGGAGGGGTGGATGCCGGTCGACGAGCCCGGACTGCGCGAGGACCCGGCGGTTCCGGTCGCGGCCGTCGTCGACGTCAACGCGATGACCGTCGACGCGGGTGACGGCCCCGAGCTGCGTTCGACGTGGACGTACCCGCCGGAGGTCCTCACCCGCGCGGAGGTCGAGGAACTCGCTCAGCTGTGGCTGCAGGCCCTCGCGGCCCTCGGAACCCACACGGAGTCGGGCGGCACCGGGTTCACGCCGTCGGACCTCGATCTCGTCGCACTGCGGCAGGACGCGATCGAGGCGCTCGAACGCCGTTGCCCGGACCTGACGGACGTGTGGCCGCTGTCGCCGCTGCAGTCCGGCATGCTCTTCCACGCCGAACTCGCCGACGACTCCCTCGACGCCTACCTGGTGCAGGTGAGCCTCGAACTCGACGGCGCCGTGGATCCGGTTCGACTGCGCCGCGCGGCCGATGCGTTGCTGGCCCGGCACGACAACCTGCGCGCCGGATTCCTCCGGGACACCGACGGCAACGCCGTTCAGGTGATCCGGCGACGGGCGGAGGCACCCTGGCTCGACGTCGACCTGACGGCTCTGGACGAGGATGCCGCGGCGTCCGAGATCGCGCGGCTGCTGGCCGACGACCGGGTCCGCCCGTTCGACATGACGCGCGCCCCGCTGATCCGGTTTCAGCTGATCGCGACCGGGCCGAACCGGTACCGGCTGGTGTCGACGAACCATCACATCCTGCTCGACGGCTGGTCGATGCCGTTGCTGATCCGGGAGTTGCTGACGCTGTACGCCACCGGCGGGGACGCGTCGCCGCTGCCCCGCATCCGCGGGTACCGCGACTACCTGGCGTGGGCCGCCCGCCGCGATCAGGACGCCTCCCGTGAGGTGTGGGCCCGGGCCCTCGCCGGGGTGGAGGGGCCGACGTTGCTGGCCCCGCCGGACCGCGGTCACCGGTTGTCCACGATGTCCGACGAGTTCGTCTTCGACCTCGACGAGCAATCCACCGCCCGGTTGCGGGACGTCGCGCGGTCGCGGGGGCTGACCGTGAACACGCTCGTCCAGGTCTCGTGGGGAATCGTGCTGGGCGCGTCGACCGCCCGCGACGACGTGCTGTTCGGTGCCACCGTGTCGGGACGGCCTCCCGAGTTGGCGGGCATCGAGACGATGGTCGGGATGTTCATCAACACGCTGCCCGTCCGGATCGGGCTGCGTCCCGGCGAGACCGTCGGCGCCCTGCTGGAACGGGTGCAGGCCGAGCAGGCGGCGTTGCTCGATCATCACTACCTGGGCCTGTCCGAGATTCAGGGCGCGGCGGGGCCGGAGGCCGGGTTCGACACGTTGACGGTGTTCGAGTCGTACCCCGTGGATCGCGCCGGGCTCACCACCGACACCGACATCGCAGGCATGCGCGTCACCGGCGTGGACGCGCGGGACGCCGCCCATTACCCACTGAGCCTGGTGGCGTCGGTCGACGCCCGGCTGCACCTGAAATTCGAGTACCTCCCGGACGTCTTCGACGCGGACACCGTCGCCGACCTCGCCGGGCGGGTGATCCGGGTGCTCGACGCCTGTACCCGTCCGGACCGGCCGCTGGCGGCGCTGTCGCTGCTGACGGACCGGGAGCGCACCGAACTGGTGCCGGTCCGCGGCCGTCCGGGCGGATCGACCCGCACGCTGCCGCAGATTCTCGAGGATGGTGCCGCGCTCGACCCGCACGCGGTCGCCCTGTCCTACGGGGACGTCGACGTGACGTACGGAGAGCTGGACGAGCACTCGAATCGCCTGGCCCGCGCCCTCATCGCGCGCGGGGCGGGCCCGGAGACGTTCGTGGCCATCGGGATTCCGCGGTCCCTCGATTCGGTGCTGTCGGTGTGGGCGGTGGCGAAGTCCGGTGCCGCGTTCGTGCCGGTCGATCCGAACTACCCCGACGAGCGCATCACCCACATGCTCGTCGATTCGGGAGTCACGCTCGGCCTGACCACGACCGAGCACCGGAACCGGCTCCCGGGCGACGCCGACTGGCTGCTCCTCGACGAACCCGGCTTCGCGATCGAGTGCGCCGAGTATCCGGGGGCGGCGGTGACCGACGCCGACCGGAGCGGTCCGGTCACGCTGGACACCGCCGCGTACGCCGTCTACACGTCGGGCTCCACCGGGCTGCCCAAGGGGGTGGTGGTCACCCACCGCGGTCTGGACAACTTCGCCCTCGACCAACTCGAACGTTTCGGTGCGACACCGCGATCCCGCACGCTGCACTTCTCCACGCCGAGCTTCGACGGGTCGGTGTTCGAGTATCTCCAGGCGTTCGGCGCCGGCGCGACGATGGTGATCGCGCCGCCCACCGTGTTCGGCGGCGACGAACTCGCACGGCTGCTGGCCGACCGCAACGTGACGCACGCGTTCATCACCACCGCCGCGTTGGCGTCGCTCGACCCTGCCGGTCTGACGCATCTCACGGACCTGGTGTTCGGCGGGGAGGCGTGCCCACCCGAAGTCGTCGCCCGCTGGGCCCCCGGCCGCCGCCTGTACAACGCGTACGGACCGACCGAGACCACGATCATGTCCAACATCAGCGCACCGATGGTCCCCGGAGAACCCATCACCATCGGCGGACCGATCCGCGGCGTGACGGAACTCGTGCTCGACACCCGGCTGCAACCGGTCCCCGTGGGTGTCGCGGGCGAGCTGTATCTCGCCGGGGCGGGCCCGGCCCGCGGCTACCACCGCCGCCCGGCGCTGACCGCCGAACGGTTCGTCGCCGACCCGTTCCGGCCCGGTGAGCGGATGTACCGGACCGGGGACATCGTGCGGTGGACGCCGGACCACAGCATCGAGTACGTGGGCCGCACCGACTTCCAGGTCAAGGTGCGCGGATTCCGCATCGAACTCGGCGAGGTCGACGGCACGCTGATGTCGGAGCCGAACGTCGGATTCGCGGCCACCCTCGCGCACCGCGGTCCCGCGGGTGACACCCTGCTGGTGTCCTATGTCGTACCGTCCTCGGGTTCCTCCCTCGACACCGCCGAACTCACGCGGCACCTGGCGGACCGCCTGCCGCCGCACATGGTGCCCACCTCGATCACGGTGCTGGAGCGCATCCCGCTGACGGCCGTCGGCAAGCTGGACCGTGCGGCACTGCCGGAGCCCGACCTGCTGGCCGGGGCGGGGCACTACCGGGTTCCGGCCGGTCCGCTCGAGGAAGCGGTCGCGGGTGTCTTCGCGGACGTACTGGCACTCGGGCGGGTCGGCGCCGACGCCGACTTCTTCGACCTCGGCGGCAACTCCCTCAGCGCCACCCGGGTCACGGCGCGGCTGCGCGCGTCGCTCGGCGTCGACTGCGGGGTGCGAGACCTGTTCGAGGCGCCCACGGTCGCGGCGCTGGCGGAGCGGATCGCGCAGTCCGGGGCGGGGCCGTCCGGCCGCCCAGTGCTCACGGCGGCCCGCATCCGGCCCGACGACATCCCGCTGTCGTTCGCGCAGCAGCGGATGTGGTTCGTCAACCAGCTCGACACCACCTCGGCCGCCTACAACATCCCGATCGTGGTGACACTGAGCGGGGATCTCGATGTGGGAGCGCTGAACTCGGCACTCACCGACGTCCTCGCCCGGCACGAGTCGTTGCGCACGATGTTCCCGGTCCGCGGGGACTGGCCGGTGCAGCAGATCCTGCCCGCCGCGGGCGCGGTGCCCGCGCTGATCCCCGTCACCGTCACGGAAGAGCACGTCCGCGACGAGGTTTCCCGGCTCGTCTCGGCGGGTTTCGATGTCACCGTGGAGCTTCCGCTGCGGGCCGGGCTGTATTCGCTGAGCGCCACCGAGTACGTCCTCGCCGTGGTGGTGCACCACATCTCGGCGGACGGGTTCTCGATGGGCCCGCTGGTGCGCGACGTGATGGCGGCATACGGCGCCCGCGCGTCCGGCGCCGCGCCCGACTGGGCGCCGCTCCCGGTGCAGTACGCCGATTACGCCCTGTGGCAGCGGGAACTGCTCGGTTCGGACGACGACCCCGAGTCGCTGCTGTCGAGGCAGCTCGACTACTGGACGACCGCGCTGGCCGGTACGCCCGACCTCCTGGAACTGCCCACCGATCGGGACCGGCCGTCCCAGCAGTCCTTCCGCGGTGCGCGCGTCCACTTCTCCGTCGACGGCGACCTGCATCGGCGCATCCGGGAACTGTCGCGACGTCTCGGCTCCACCGAGTTCATGACCGTGCACGCAGCGTTGGCGGTGCTGCTCAGCCGACTCGGCGGCACCCCGGACGTCGCGGTCGGCACCCCGGTCGCCGGCCGGGGAGACCCCGCACTCGACGGTCTCGTCGGCATGTTCGTGGGCACGCTCGCGCTCCGCACCCGGGTGGACCCGGCCGCGTCGTTCACCGCCCTGGCCGGGCACTGCCGGGACGTCGACCTCGCGGCCTTCGCGCACGCCGACGTCCCCTTCGAGCGGGTGGTGGACGCGGTCGGCCCGACCCGATCGACGGCGTTCGCGCCGCTCGCCCAGGTCTCGCTGGAATTTCAGAACACCGAGCGGCCGGTCCTGACGCTGCCGGGGCTGGACGTCCGCGGCATCGACTCCGGGCTCGCCGTCGTCAAGGTGGATCTCGAATTCCTGCTGGCGGAGGAGTTCGGCGCGGACGGTGCACCGGCGGGGATGAGCGGCGCCGTCGACTTCGCCACCGACCTCTTCGACGCCGGCACCGTCCGCGGGTTCGCCGACCGGTTCGTGCGGATCCTCGACGCCGTCACCGCGAACCCCGACCGCCCGGTCGGGGACCTTCCCCTGCTCGACGAGACAGAACTGCGGGCGATGGCGCCGGCCCGTGGCGGGCCGGACGTGCGACCGCAGTTGTGGCCCGACCTGCTCACGGCTGCCGCCGCATTCGACCCGGACTCGGTGGCCCTGTCCTACGAGGACCGGCGGGTCAGCTACCGCGAACTCGACGAGTGGTCCAACCGGTGGGCGCGGATCCTGCGCGGCCGTGGGGTGGGACCGGAGACGTTCGTGGCCGTCGGAATGCCCCGCTCGATCGAGTCGGTCGTCGCGATCTGGTCGATCACCAAGGCCGGTGCGGCGTTCGTGCCCGTCGACCCCACGTATCCGCGCGAGCGCATCGACTACATGCTCACCGATTGCCGGGCCGCACTCGGCCTCACCGTGCGAAGTCGCCGCGGCGACCTGCCGGACACCGTCCCGTGGCTGATGCTCGACGACGAGGAGGTCACCGCGCAGGTGGCGGCGGTGTCGCCCGCGCCGGTCACCGACGCGGACCGGACGGGTCCGTTGCACCTCGCCCACCCGGCTTATCTCATCTACACGTCGGGGTCGACCGGCAGACCGAAGGGCGTCACCGTCACCCACCGGGGGATGGCCGATTTCACCGCGGAGACGCACGAACGGTTCCAGGTCTCCCACGAGTCCCGGGTGTCGCAACTGGCGTCCCCGAGTTTCGACGCGTCCGTGTTCGAGCTGATGATGGCGTTCAGCGCGTCGGCGCAGGTCGTGATCGTGCCGCCGGCGGTCCTCGGGGGCAGCGAACTGGCCGACCTGTTCCGCCGCGAGCAGGTGACGCACGCGACCATCACCCCGACCGCGCTGGCGGCGCTCGACAACGACGGACTCGATGCGCTCCGCGTCCTCGACCTGGTGGGCGAGGCGTGCCCGCCGGAGGTGGTCGCGCGGTGGGCGCCGGGCCGGAGCCTGCACAGCGGATACGGGCCCACGGAGACCACCATCCAGGCGAGTGTCAGCGCCCCGATGCGCCCCGGCGAGAGTGTGAACATCGGCTCGCCCGCACTGGGATTCGCGTTCCTCGTCCTCGACGAGCGGCTGCAGCCGGTGCCGGCCGGGGTGCCCGGCGAGCTGTACATCGCCGGACCGGGTACGGCACGCGGGTATCACAACCGGCCGGACCTCACCTCGGAACGATTCGTGGCCTGCAACTTCGGGGAGCCGGGGTGCCGGATGTACCGGACCGGCGACGTGGTGCGCTGGCGACGCGACCACACCCTGGAGTATCTGGGCCGCAGCGACTTCCAGGTCAAGGTCCGTGGCTTCCGCATCGAACTCGGGGAGATCGACGCCGTGCTCGGCAGGCACCCTGCGGTGGCCTTCGCCGCCACCGTCGGTCACACCGGCCCGTCCGGCGACACCGTGCTCGCCTCGTATGTGCGCGGTCACGACGGGCAGGAGGTCCAGCCCGCGGGACTGCGCACCTACGCGGCCGAACGCCTGCCCGCCCACATGGTGCCGTCTGCGGTGGTCGTGCTCGATCGGATACCGATGACCCCGGTGGGCAAACTCGACCGGAAGGCGTTGCCGGCACCGGAGTTCGGCTCCACCGGCGCCGCGTTCCGGGCCCCGGCCACGGAGACGGAACGCATCGTCGTGGACGTCTTCGCGTCGGTGCTCGGGCTGGACCGGGTGGGCACCGCCGACAGCTTCTTCGACCTCGGCGGAAACTCCCTCCTCGCCACGCGGATCGTCAGCGCACTACAGGCCGAACTGGACCGGCGGGTTCCACTGCAATGGATGTTCCTCGACCCGACCCCGGCGGGGATCGCCGGCCGACTCGACCTTCCGCACCGGAGCGCCGGGCTGGAAGAGGCACTTGCCGTGGTGATTCCGTTGCGCGCGCACGGCAGCGGCCGGCCTCTGTTCTGCGTGCATCCGGGAATCGGGCTGTCCTGGGGGTACGCCGGTCTGGTGCAGTACCTCCCGCCGGACCGGCCCGCGTACGGGCTGCAACTGCCCACGATCAGCGGCGACGGCGACTACCGGACGATCGAGCAGTTGGCGCACCGCTACCTCGACGAGATGCGGGCCATCCAGCCCACCGGTCCGTACGACCTGCTCGGCTGGTCGCTCGGCGGGGTCATCGCACACGCCATGGCGGTCGAACTACAGGCGTCGGGAGAACAGGTCGGCACACTGGCCGTGATGGACAGCTACCCCGTGGGCGGTGAGGAACCGCCCTCCGGCCGGCTGGACATCCGGGACCTCCTGCGTGGGCTCGGGCTCCAGGCGGACCCGGACGCCGAGATGACGTACGAGCACGCTGCGCGGTTGATCGACGAGTCGTTCGGCACCGAGACCGGTGTGCGGGGACGCGACCTCGAGCGGATCTCCGCCGGCTACGAGAACTCCCGGTGGCTCGCGCACCACTTCGTGCCCCGCGCCTACGACGGGGACCTGCTCATCTTCTCCGCGACCGGCGACGGCGACGGGACCACCCGCGCCCGCTCGGCGGACGAATGGCGGCCGCTCGTCACCGGCCGGATCGATGCGCGGCCCGTGGACTGCGGGCACAACGACATGATCGAGCCGCAGTCCCTCGCCGTCATCGGGCCGGTGCTCTCGCGCGCGCTCTCCGACGGCCCGTGACCCGGTCAGGCGATGCGGAACGGGGGAGTCCGCGAATCGGCCACTCGCCGTTGACGTCCGACGCGTCGCGCCCCTGCCGGACGAGGTAGTCGACGAAGTCGCGCTGCCGTTCCGCGTGCCAGTCGGCCTGATGGGTCATGATGTCGAGGGCCCGCAGATTGGGGTACTCCTGCGCCAGCGTCCGGGCGAGGTGTGCGGCGGCGAGCGCGTCGGCCTCCGCCTCGTGGGCGTCCTCCAGCGCGATGCCGTAGTGCTCGCACACCGCACCGAGGGTGCGCCTGCCCTTCCGGTACCGGTCCATCTCGCGGTCGATGACGTAGGGGTCGACCACGATGCCGTGTACGAGTTCGGGCAGTCCGAGCCGCAGACCCTCGGTGTGCATGACGGTCAGGTCGTAGGAGGCGTTGAACGCGACGACGGCGTGGTCCCGGGTCCACGCGTCGTACAGGGCGTCGCGGATCTCGCGGTACCCGGTGGCGTAGTCCTGCCCGTGGGCCCGGGCGTACTCCGTGGAGATTCCGTGCACGTCCGACGCGCCCTGCGGGATGGGGACCTCCGGGTCGAGCAGCCAGGTGCGCGACTCGAAGTGGTGAGCGTCGACGACGGCGATGCACGCGGAGACGATGCGGGCGTCGGTGGGGTCGGGCCCCGTCGTCTCCAGATCGAACGCGCAGATCGGTCTGTCCGACCAGCTGGTCATGGGGGCCTCTCGGTGATGATTCGGTGCGCGCCCAGTATCTGCCGCGGCGGGCGCCGGATCGGGGACCGACACGGCGGGGATCCCAGGTTGTCGCCGCCGGTCGCCAGGAGTATCGTGTCGTGCGGTCTGCAGTTCGCCCACGTCGTGAGCTGCCTTTTCGAGAGAGCAAGGAGGTGTGGCATCCGATGAGAAGCCGACCTCCGAGTACCAACTGAAACCGTTCCACCGGTAGGTGCACGGTTTCACGGTCCGTGTTCCTCAGCGCAGTTCCGCGCTGCCCACCTTTCCTCGAAAGCTCCGTGCCATGCCTCAGCTGCGCCCGATCCGTTCCCTCCTGCCCAGCCGTTCCGCCGGTCTGTCCGACGCCGCCGCCGGTCACGCGGCCCCCCGGCGACCCCTCGAGCCGACGCCGGCCGAGGAAACCGTCGTCAACAGTGCCGTCTACCGCGACGGCCGGAAGACGGCCACCCCGGCGACCCTGTCGGAGGCCCTCGAGAACCTGCCGGACTCGTCGTCGATGGCGTGGATCGGGATGTACCGGCCCAACGACGCCCAGTTGTACGCGGCGGCAAAGCAATTCGATCTGCACGAGCTGGCCGTCGAGGACGCCATCGTCGCCCACCAGCGGCCCAAGCTCGAGCGGTACGGCAAGACGCTGTTCGTTGTGCTCCGCGCCGCGCGGTACTGCGACGAGACCGAGCGCGTCGAATTCGGTGAGCTGCACGTCTTCTGCGGCCCGACGTTCGTGCTCACGGTCCGGCACAGCGAATCTCCCGACCTGTCGGCGGTCCGCAGGCGGATGGAGAGCAACCCGGACCTGCTCCGGCTCGGACCCGAGGCCGTTCTCTACGCCATCCTCGACGCGGTGGTCGACGGGTACGCGCCGGTGGTCGCCGGTCTGCAGAACGACATCGACGAGATCGAGACCGAGGTGTTCAGCGGAGCGCCGGGCGTCTCGCGGCGCATTTACGAGCTGACCCGCGAGGTCATCGAATTCCAGCGGGCCACAAGGCCGTTGCTCGGAATGCTGCGGGGGTTGTCGCAGGGTTTCGAGAAGTACAACACCGACGAGGAACTGCAGCGTTACCTGCGGGACGTCACCGACCACGCGACGGTCGTCGTGGAGCGGGCGGACGGGTTCCGTCAGCTGCTCGGGAACATCCTCACCGTCAACGCCACGCTGGTGTCGCAGGAACAGAACGAGGAGATGCGTAACCTGACCCAGGCCAGTTACGCGCAGAACGAGGAGATCAAGAAGGTGTCGGCGTGGGCGGCGATCCTCTTCGCGCCCACCCTGATCGGAACCGTGTACGGCATGAACTTCGACCACATGCCGGAACTGCACTGGGCCGGTGGGTATCCGTTCGCCCTGTCGCTGATGATGCTCACCTGCGCCGGGCTGTACACGATCTTCAAACGCCGGGGCTGGTTGTGAGCGAGGCCGGCTGCGGGCGGAACCCGCAGCCGGCCTGCGCCCGCCGTCAGAGTTCGTCGACGCAGACGACGAACTTGCGTTCGGAGTACTCGTAGCCGTTCGACGACGTGCTGCACGAATCCACGGACGCGGCGCCCTGCACGATCTCCGTCACCTTCACACCGTCGACCGCCGTCGTGTCGTTGCATTCGATGCGCGCCGGGTCCTCGCCACCGACGTCCATACAGCCGCCGATCACCCAGTCCACGTCCAGGCAGATCGCACCCTGCTCGATGCCGCCGAGGGTTTCGTAGTAGTACGAGTCGGCGTCGCTGATGCACTGGCTGTTCTTCGCGGCCTTCGCGATCACCTTGTAGTTGGAATCGGGGCTGCCGCACACCGCCTTGTCGATCTCGGCGTCGGTGACGGTGCCGCCGAGCTTCACGCACTCACCGATCGCGACCTCGAAGTCGACATCGCCGCCCGCGTCCTCGCCTTCCTGCCCGTCGATCACGGTGGTCGATTCGCCGGACGAGGTGGCCGCGGAGGCACCCGACTCCGGCACCGCGGTGGGCGTCGTGTCCGAACCGCACCCTGCCACCAGAACTGCCGTCGCCGACAACGCGACGACCGCGGTACACACCCGCCGAACTAACCCTGTCATGTCTGAACCCCTCCGTCGGGTGACGTCCCGTCACCCGTGCCTCTGAGATGACCGTTGCCACCTCGACCGTGTCCACCGCGATTGCCGTGTCGCGCATTATTTGATTACATCGCTGTCCGATTTGCCAATCGTGGTGACAGTATGGACGGGTGGACCTCCCCGTGATGCCCCCGTTACAACCGATGCTCGCGAAGGCTGCGTCGTCCGTTCCGGCGCAACCGGAGTCCGGGCTCGCCTGGTCGTACGAACCCAAATGGGACGGATTCCGCGTCCTCGTCTTCCGTGACGGCGACGAGGTGGTGCTCGGTTCCCGCGGCGGAAAAGACTTGGCCCGGTACTTTCCCGAACTCGTCCGCGCCGTGAAGGACGAACTGCCCGAGCGGTGCGTGGTGGACGGCGAACTCGTCGTCCCGCGCAACATCGACGGCCGCACCCGCCTCGACTGGGAGTCGTTGTCGGAGCGCATTCATCCCGCGGAGAGCCGGGTGACGATGCTGGCGGAGAAGACCCCGGCCCAGTTCGTCGCGTTCGATCTGCTGGCGCTGGGCGACCGCGACCTCAGCCGGGAGGACTTCTCCGTGCGCCGCGCGCAACTCGTCGACACCATCGGCGGCGGGCCCTCCTGCCACGTCACCGCGGCCACCGAATCCAGTGCGACGGCCACCGAGTGGTTCGAGGCGTTCGAGGGGGCCGGCCTCGACGGGGTGGTGGCGAAGAAGCTGGTCGGCCCGTACCTGCCGAACAAGCGGGAAATGGTGAAGGTGAAGCACGCCCGCACCGCCGACTGCGTCGTCATCGGATACCGGCCGCACAAGAGCCAGCCGGGGATCGGGTCGATGCTGCTCGGACTGTACGACGGCGACCAGATGGCGATGGTCGGCGGTGCCTCGGCGTTCACGGCGGCGCGACGTATCGAACTGCTCGCCGAACTCGACGAACTGCGCGTCGGCGACGACGTCGTCGCGGACGGTGCGCCGACGCGGTGGCAGTCGGGCAACGACCGCACCTGGGTGCCGCTGCGACCCGAACGCGTCGTCGAGGTGGCGTACGACCAGATGGAGGGTGCCCGGTTCCGGCACGCCGCGCGGTTCCTGCGCTGGCGCCCGGACCGGACGCCCGACGAGTGCACGTTCCAACAATTGGAGGTCCCGGTGCGATACGACCTTGCCGACGTCCTGGCCGGAGGTTCCTAGATGGCGAGTCCTGCCGAAGAACTCGACGTCGACGGCGTCGCCGTGCGGCTGTCGAGTCCCGACAAGATCTACTACCCGAAACTCGGTGCCGACGGCGGCACGAAACGGCACCTGGTGGAGTACTACCGGACGGTGGCTCTCAACGGTGCGCTGCTGGGTGCCCTGTTCGATCGGCCGACGCACCTGCAACGGTTCCCGGACGGGGTCGAGGGCGAGGAGATCTACCAGAAGCGGGTGCCCGCGAAGCGCCCCGACCACGTCGACTCGTGCGAGGTCACGTTCCCGTCCGGCCGCAAGGCCGACGTGCTCCGGGTGCGCAGCGCCGCGAACATCGTGTGGGCGGCGAACCTGGGCAACATCACGTTCCACCCGTGGGCGGTCCGGTGCCCGGACGTCGATCACCCCGACGAACTGCGCATCGACCTGGATCCGCAGCCCGGCACCGGATTCGACGACGCCCGGGCGGTCGCGCTGGACGTGCTCCGGCCGCTGCTGGACGAACTCGGTCTGATCGGCTACCCCAAGACCTCGGGCGGCCGCGGCCTGCACGTGTATCTCCGCATCGAGCCGCGCTGGGATTTCATCGAGGTGCGGCGCGCGGGCATCGCCCTGGCCCGGGAGATCGAGCGGCGCAGCGGCGACCGGGCCACCACGTCCTGGTGGAAGGAGGAACGCGGCGAACGCATCTTCCTCGACTTCAACCAGAACGCCCGGGACAAGACCATCGCGTCCGCGTACTCGGCCCGCAAGACGCCGATCGCGACCGTGTCGACGCCGGTCACGTGGGACGAACTGGTCGACGTCCACCCCGACGACTTCACCATCGCGACGGTGCCCGCTCTGCTCGAGAAACGCGGCGACCCCATGGCGACCATGGGTGACGTGGCGCAATCCCTCGACGTGCTGCTGGAGATGGCGGAACGGGACACCGCGAACGGCCTCGGCGATCTCCCGTACCCACCCAATTACCCCAAAATGCCGGGAGAACCAAAGCGGGTGCAACCGAGTCGGGACCGAGACCGCAAATAGCCGGCGCTCACGTAGGCTCGGGACGGTCGGGTCGGGAACAATGTGAGGTCGCCATGGAACGTAAGACGGTCGGTACTTTCGGATTCGTCCTCGGTGTCGTCGCGACGGCACTCGGGACCCTGATGATCACGCCTGCCACCGCGTCGGCCGTCTCCCTGTCCTGTGTGTCACCACCGGGCCGGGGTGACACGACGATCGTCGACCGCACGGCGTGCGGGGCCAACGCCGACACGAGCAGCAACTCGGCGGCCTTCGGCACCGACGGTGTCGGTTTCGCCGACGCGGCCCACGCGGGCGCGGCGCTCGGTGCCGGACTGGGCGGCGGTGTCGGCGCGGCCGAGGCGCGCCGCGGCGCCGTCGCCGCGGTCGCGGTCGGGCCCGAGAGCGTCGCCATCGGAACGGTCGACAGTGCCGGTCCCGCGCTGGTGCTGAGCGGTCCCGGCGGGCAGGCGCTCGTCGCGGATCCGGCCAAGGGCGTGGTGTGCGCCGCCGGACCGTCGCTCGCGATCAATTTCCTTGCAGGTCAAGCGTGTCTGAGTGACGGCATAACAGTGTGGCGGCTTCCCTGAACGGCACCCCGGTCCGCGTCGTATGGTGACGGTAGTCACAATGGGCTGACGCACCTGCCGTAGGACATACGGCAGCGAGATCGGAGGTGGTCGATGACGACCAGCGTTCGAGTTTCCCGGCCCGCGTCCGTGCCACGGACGGAACTGCACGTCGATCCGCGATTCCTGCCGCTCGCCGACCGGTTCTTCGCGATGTACCGGCAGCCTCAGCACGGCGGTGGAGCGCTCACCGCGTACTTCCGGGGCGAGAAGGTCCTCGACATCTGGGCGGGCTGGGCAGACCGCGACCGCCGATGGGACCGCGACACCGTCGCACTGTCGTTCTCGACCGGAAAAGGCGTGGCCAGCACCGTTGTCCACCGTCTCGCGGAACGCCGGCTGCTCGACTACGACGCCCCCGTCGCGCGCTACTGGCCCGAGTTCGGCGCGGCAGGCAAGGATGCCGTCACCGTCCGCGAACTCCTCACCCACCGGGCGGGACTGCACAAGGTCCGGGGGCTGATGCGGAGCCCGCTCGATCTCCTCGAATACGACGCTGTCGTGGAGGCCCTGGCGGCGGCCCCCGCGGACCCGCGCAGGCTGCGCGGCCCCGGGTACCACGCCGTCACCTACGGGTGGCTGGTGGCCGAACTGATCGCCCGCGTCACCGGGAAGCCGTTCGTCCAGGTCGTGCAGGACGAAATCGCGGGACCGCTCGGCGTCGACGACTTCTGGTATCAGGTTCCCGGACAGCACCGTCCACGGATCGCGAAGCTGTTCCCGCACATCAACCCGGCCGGACTCAACTGGGAGCTCACCTCGAACGTGCTCTCGCTCGTCGGCCCCACCCGTGGGCTCGCCGAGGCCGCGATGCCGCAGGGATTCGACGCGCTGGTCCGGAACCCCGCGGTGCACGACGCGGTGATGCCCGGCTGGAACGGCGTGTTCAGCGCGCGGGCACTCGCGCGGCGCCATCGCCAACGGGGGCAGGCTGGACGGCCGCCGGTTCCTGCGCAAGTCCACCATCGCCCAGATGTCGGAGGTGCAGACCCGCGACCGCGACTACGTCCTCGGTATCCGGCCGCTGTGGTCCCTCGGCTACCACCGGCCGATCTTCGCGTCCCGGGAGCAGCCGCACAACGCGATCGGGCACTACGGGGTCGGCGGCTCCGGTGCGTACGCGGACCTCGACAGCGGACTGTCGCTGGGGTTCGTCACCAACCGGCTCGGCAGTTCCCTCACGGCGCTCGGTGATCTTCGTCTGGCCCGGCTCGGTGCCGAGGCGCAGGCGATCGTCCGGAACGGCAAGTAACCACGAAAGGAATCCAGATGAGTAATCACGTGTACCGGGTCGTCGAGGTTGTCGGTTCGTCGCCCGAGAGCACCGACGCGGCGATCAAGAACGCCATCGCACGGACCAACGACACCGTGCGGAACGTCGAGTGGTTCGAGGTCGTCGAGACCAGGGGCCACGTCGAAAACGGTGCCATTGCGCACTACCAGGTCACCGTGAAGGTCGGATTCAGGGTCGAGCCCGGCGACGCGGTCTGACCCCGCGCACGGTTCTCGCACAAAAGTGGAACACGTTATAGTCTGGGGTCATATTCCGACGTCGGACTGCGCGTACTCAGGTAGGGGAGAACCGTGGCATATGTGATCACGCAGCCGTGCTGCAACGACGCTTCGTGCGTCGACGTCTGTCCGGTCAATTGCATCCATCCCACACCGGACGAGAAGCCGTTCGCCACCACGGAAATGCTGTACATCGACCCGGACACCTGCATCGACTGCGGGGCCTGCGTCGAGGAGTGCCCGGTGGAGGCCATCTACGCGGAGAACGACCTCGACGAGGTCGACGAGCCGTACCTCGACATCAACGCGCAGTACTACACCAAACACCCCATCGGCCCCGACTGGCCCGAGCCGCTCAAGCTGCCGCAGATCGACGCAGCCCTCGGCACGCTCCACGTCGCGGTCGTCGGGTCGGGTCCGGCCGCGTGCTACGCCGCGATGGAACTGACGGCGAAGCCCCGCGTCGAGGTCGACATCTTCGACCGTCTGCCTACCCCGTACGGGCTGGTGCGTGCCGGCGTGGCCCCGGATCATCCGGGCACCAAGGGCGTCACGGACCAGTTCCGCTCGGTGGTCGGCAAGCGGACGGTGCACTGCCACTTCAACGTGAACGTGGGCACGGACGTGACCCACGACGAACTGCTCGCCCACCACCACGCCGTCATCTACGCGGTCGGCGCGGCAGGCGACCGCGAATTGGGCATTCCCGGCGAGGACCTCGTCGGCAGCCACGCCGCCACCGAGTTCGTCGCCTGGTACAACGGACACCCCGACTACGCCGACCGCACGTTCGATCTGTCGGGGGAGCGGGCCGTCATCGTCGGCAACGGCAACGTGGCTCTCGACGTGGCCCGCATCCTGGTCACCGACCCGGAGATCCTGGCCAAGACGGATCTCGCCGACCACGCCCTCGAAGCGTTGCGGGCGAGCAACATCCGTGAGGTCGTCATCCTCGGACGCCGGGGCCCGGCCCAGGCCGCGTACACCAACCCCGAACTGCTGGCGCTCGGGCGCATGCCGAACGTGGACGTCGTCGTCGACCCGGAGGAAGCGGTGCTCGACCCGGCGAGCCGCGCGTTCGTCGACGGTGACGAGGCGGAGCCGTGGCAGCGCCTCAAGGTGAAGCAGGTCGAGGAGTTCGCCCGACGTACGGCCGATCCGGCGAAGAAACGGATCGTGCTGCGCTTCCTGACCTCGCCCGTGGAAATTCTGGGCACCGACACCGTCGACGCGGTGCGGATCGCGAAGAACGAGTTGGTCGCGGACGCGTCCGGCAGGCTCGGTGCCAAACCCTCCGACGACACCTCGACGCTGGACACCCGCCTGGTGCTGCGCTCGATCGGTTATCGCGGTCGACCGGTGGCCGGTGTCCCGTTCGACGACCGCCGTGGCGTCATCCCCAACGAGAACGGGCGGGTGATCGATCCGGAGACCGGCGCGCCGGTGCCCGGTGTGTACGTGGCGGGATGGATCAAGCGGGGGCCGACGGGCGTGATCGGCACCAACAAGTACTGCTCCGCGGAGACGGTCAGGATGCTCATCGACGACTTCTCCGCCGGTCGGCTCGACGCACCCGCCGACCGTGAGGGCCTCGACCGGCTCATCGCCGAGCGCGCGCCGGACGCCGTCGACTTCCAGGGCTGGCAGCGGATCGACAAGACGGAGCGGGCCGGCGGCAGGGCGGCCGGTCGCACCCGCACGAAGCTGATCACCATCGAGAGCATGCTCGCCGCCGCCCGCGCCGAGACCTGATCGTGAGCTCTTCTTGACCACTCGGTGACACCGACTGCCCGCAGGCCGCGGAGCGGCAACGATTGCGGGCAAATTGCTCGTGGCCGGATGATGTGTGTTAATGGCAGTGCGCGATTGATAGGTCCGTCGGGGACGCGCGTTGCACACGTCGTCGAACGAGAGTGGTCATATGGGCAAGTCAGGAATCTGGTCGTCACGCGTCGCTGTCGCACTGACCGGGGCGGTCGTCTCCGGAACTGCGCTGGTCGGGGCCGCGCAGGCCGCGCCGCTCTTTCCCGGTGGACCGGAGATTCCGAGTCTTCCCACCCTGCCCGGCCTGCCCGGCGCGCCGCAGCTCCCGATGCCCGAACCGGCGCCCGCTCCCGCGAACTTCTCGGCCCCGTCCCTCAACCCGGGTGCGGGCGAGGTCGTGGGTGTCGCACAACCGGTGATCATCCGCTTCAACGAGGCCATCGGCGACCGCGCCGCCGCCGAGAAGGCCATCAAGGTCACCACGAGCCAGCCGGTCGAGGGCGGCTTCTACTGGATCAACGACAGCCAGGTGCGCTGGAAGCCGACCGAGTTCTGGCCCGCGAACACCGAGGTCACCGTGGATGCCGGCGACTCGCACTCCACGTTCACCATCGGTGACGCGTTCGTGGCGACCGCCGATGACAACACCAAGCAGATCACCGTCACCCGGAACGGCGAGGTGGTCAAGACCATGCCGACGTCGATGGGCAAGGTCGATCACGAGACGCCGAACGGCACGTACATCATCGGCGACAAGTTCCGTGACATGTACATGGACTCCTCCACGTACGGTGTCCCGGTCGACTCCGCCGAGGGCTACCGCACGTACGTCGAGTACGCCACCCGCATGTCGTACAGCGGCATCTTCGTCCACGCCGCACCGTGGTCGGTGGACGCGCAGGGCAACAGCAACGTCAGCCACGGCTGCCTCAACGTGAGCACCGAGGACGCCAAGTGGTTCTACGAGAACTCGAAGAAGGGTGACGCCGTCGTCGTGCAGAACACCGCGGGCGGCACGCTGAGCGGCTCCGACGGTCTCGGCGACTGGAACCGCTGACCCTGATCCGAGCGCTCTCCTTCCCGTAGCCCGCACAGTTCAATGTGCGGGCTACGGCAATTAACCGGCTATTCGTAATCGGTGGTCAGACTGCCGAAATGAGATCGAGTCCGGAAGCGATCCCAGTCGCCGCGGCCTACTTCCTCTCGATCACGGTGATGCCCGGGTCCGTCCAGGACTTCGACGCGGCCCGCGATCACGCCGAGTTGCCCCAGTAGAGGGGGAAGGAACATTCATGGCCAACGTGCGGTTCGCGGGTGTCACCCACCGCTCTTCCGGAGCCGACCGACCCGCGGTCGATCGGCTGGACCTCGACATCGCGGACGGCGAGTTCCTCGTGCTCGTGGGTCCGTCCGGGTGCGGCAAGTCGACGAGTCTGCGGATGCTGGCCGGCCTCGAAGCCGTCGAGGCGGGCAGCATCGAGATCGGCGGCGCCGACGTCACCGCGCTGCCGCCCCGGGCGCGGGACGTGGCCATGGTGTTCCAGAGTTACGCGCTGTACCCGCACATGACCGTCGCGGCCAACATGGGGTTCGCGCTCCGCAAGGCCGGCGTCGGGAAGGCGGAACGCACCGCGCGGGTGCTGGAAGCGGCGCGGATGCTCGAACTCGAACCGCTGCTCGCTCGTAAACCGGCGAAACTGTCCGGCGGGCAACGTCAACGGGTCGCGATGGGCCGCGCCATCGTGCGGCACCCCAAGGTGTTCTGCATGGACGAACCGCTGAGCAACCTCGACGCCACACTGCGGGTGAGCACCCGTGCGCAGATCGCGCGGCTGCAGCGCAGGCTCGGCACGACCACCGTCTACGTCACCCACGACCAGGTGGAGGCCATGACGATGGGCGACCGGGTGGCGGTCATGCAGGCCGGCCGCCTCCAGCAGGTCGCCCGGCCACGCGATCTGTATGACAACCCGGTCAACGCATTCGTCGCCGGGTTCATCGGCTCCCCGGGCATGAACCTCATGGACACCCCGATCCGTGACGGCGTCGCCGAACTGGGCGACCTGCGTATTCCCGTGCCGCGCTCCGCGATCGGGGACGGCTCCGTGATCGTCGGAGTGCGCCCGGAGTCGTGGACGCTCGTCGGGTCGTGGCGCAGGGACTCGTACACCGTCGACACCGACCTGATCGAGGAACTCGGCGCCGAGTCGTTCGTGCACGCGATCGGCACGTCCGGGAGGGTGGTGGTGCGGGTGGACCGCACCCGCACCGTCGCCGCGGGGCAGAGGGTGCACCTGCAGCCGAATCCCGGCGAGGTGTACTTCTTCTCCGCGGCGACGGGCGACCGTCTGCGGTAGCCGACTACCAGATCTTGACCCGCTCCTCCGGATCGAGATACAGGGCGTCGCCGGGCTGGACGTCGAACGCGTCGTGGAACGTGTCCAGGTTGCGAATCACGCCGTTGCAGCGGAACTCCGGCGGCGAGTGCGGGTCGACGGCAAGCCTGCGGAGCGCCTCCGCGTCCCGGGCCTTGGTGCGCCACACCTGCGCCCAGCCGAAGAACACCCGCTGGATCCCGCTCAGGCCGTCGAGGACCTCCGGTTCGGACCCGTTCGTCGCGATCCGGTACGCCGCGATGGCGATGGACAGGCCACCGAGGTCGCCGATGTTCTCCCCGATCGTGAACTCGCCGTTCACCGTGTGCCCGGGCAGCGCCTTCGGCTCGAACGCGTTGTACTGCTCGATCAGCGCCTTCGTCCGCTTGCCGAACTCGGTGCGGTCGTCGTCGGTCCACCAGTCGATCATGTTGCCGTCGCCGTCGTACTTCGCGCCCTGATCGTCGAAGCCGTGGCCGATCTCGTGACCGATGACGGCGCCGATGCCACCGTAGTTGGCGGCGTCGTCGGCCGCGGCGTCGAAGAACGGCGGCTGCAGAATGGCTGCGGGAAAGACGATTTCGTTCATTCCCGGGTTGTAGTAGGCGTTGACCGTCTGCGGTGTCATGAACCACTCGTCGCGGTCGACCGGGCCGCCGAGCTTCGCGAGATCGCGGTCGTACTCCGCCGCGTAGCCGCTGCGGTAGTTGCCGACCAGATCGTCGCGAGAGATGGTGACGGCCGAGTAGTCCCGCCACTTGTCGGGGTACCCGATCTTCGGCGTGAACTTCTCCAGCTTGCGCAGCGCGGCCTGCCGGGTCTCCGGGCTCATCCAGTCCAGATCGGAGATGTTGCGCCGGTACGCCTCCTGCAGATTCGCGACGAGTTCCTGCATGCGGGCCTTCGCGTCCGCCGGGAAGTGCCGCTCGACGTACAGCTTGCCGACGGCCTCGCCCAGCAGATCCTGGACCAGGGACACACCGCGCTTCCAGCGGTCACGAATCTCCTCGGCGCCGGTCAGCGTTTTCCCGTAGAACGCGAAGTTCTCCTCGACCAGGGCCTGCGTGAGATACGGAGCGCGGGAGCGGATGACGTTCCACGTCGCCCACGCCTTCCAGTCGTCGAGGTCCTCGGACGTCCACAGCCCGGTCAGGGTGGTGAGGTAGTCGGGCTGGCGGACCACGATCTCGGCGAACTGCTCCGGTGTACCCCCGAGCGCGCCGATCCACGAAGACCAGTCCAACCCGGCCGGCAGCTGGTCGAGGGTGAGCAGGTTGTAGCTCAGCTCGGCGTCGCGTCGTTTCACGACGTCCCAGTGGCCTGCCGCGATCTTCGTTTCCAGGTCGAACACGCGCTGGGCGTCGTAGTCGACACCGGCGAGGGCGAACATCTTCGCGATGTGCTCCACGTATGCGGCGCGGATCTCCGCGTGCTCGTCCTGGCGGTAATAGGACTCGTCGGGCAGGCCGATGCCGGCCTGACTGAAGTGGACGAGGTAGCGTGCGGAGTTCTTGGCGTCCGTGTCGACGTAGTGACCGACGGCGCCGCCGACCCCTGTGCGCTGCAGGCGGCCGACGACGGCGGCGAGGGCGGAGTGGTCGGCGGCCGAGGCCACGTCGGCGAGCTCCCCGGCGATCGGAGCGAGCCCGGCGGCCTCCACCACATCCGCGTCCATGAAGCTGCCGTACAGATCGCCGATGCGCTGCGCGTCGGTCCCCGCGGCAGCGCCGGAGCCAGCCGCGTCCTCGATGATGTTCTGGACGTCGACCTCGGCCTTGTCGTAGAGCGTGCGGAACGCGCCGTCGATCGCCCGGTCCGCGGGAATCTCGTATTCGTCGATCCACTTGCCGTTCACGTGGACGAACAGGTCGTCCTGGGCGCGGGTGTCGCTGTCGAGGTGGGTGAGGTCGATGCCGGAGCGCTGAGCCGTGGTCATGCGTTCCATCCTTACACCGTTCCGCGCCGACAGGTCCACCACTGCGCTCAGGGCGAAACAGGGAACCGGGGACCGGTCAGACGTCGATGCCGAGGTTGATCGCCGCGAGGTAGCCGTCCGACTGCTTGGCGACGGTCAGCATGCCGGCGTCGTCGTAGATGCCGTCGGTGGCGTTGGTCACGTTGTTCTCGCGCCCGGTGTGATCGGAGTACGGCGCCGCCGCGTACACCTCGGTCAGCAGGGCCTCGTCGAAGAACAGCTGGGTGGTGAGCACCGTCTTCTTGTCGATGTGCACCTTGAGGTGGATGTGGGTGGTCCGGCCCTGGTACCAGCCGGGGAAGACGGTGGTGAACTGGGCGATGCCATTCGCGTCGGTGGTCTGGGCGCCGCGCAGGTAGGTGCCGTCGTCTGTGGTGGTGGCCTCGCTGTCGCCGACGCTGTACGACCCGTCGGACGTCTCACCCGAACCGCCTGACATGTCGCCACCGGGACCGCCGGGGCCACCTGCGCCGCCGGGACCACCGGCCGGGGGCCGGCCGCCACCGGGTCCGCCTTCCGGCGGCTGGCCGCCACCGGGCGCACCGCCGAGGTCCGCGGCCTTCGAACCCGACTCGAAGCCGGAATACACGCCGCCGGCGTCGCAGTGCCAGATCTCCACGACGGCATTGCTCACCACCGCGGCGGAACCGTCCGCGGAACAGTTCGTCAGGTCCTGCACGCGCAGTGCGAGCTGCAGGTTCGTCCCCGGCCGGTCTTCGCGGATGTCGCTGCGGATGGAGTCGACGTCGAACCAGTACGGTCCCTGCGTCTCCTCGACGGCCATCACGCACTGCGGCGCCTGGTCGAGCAGGGCCGTCACGGCGTCCGCACTGCTGGTGGTGCCTGCGGCGGACGCGGTCGACGTGGCCGACGCCGACGTGCTGCTCCCGCTACCGCTGCAGGCGGCGATGAGCCCACCCAGACTCATCGTGCCACCCACCGCCAGCGCTCGGCGGCGGCTGACGCGCAGTCGGCTCTTCTCGACGTCCTTGTTCACAATAGGTACCTCTCCATGATCGGGCTGTGCCCCCGATCGTGGCGCACGAACCTGCGCGCGGCGTTCCGTCCGGCTGTGAACTTGCTGGGAACTCAGCCGCCGAGGCGCGCGTGCATCTCCCAGACGAGCACCTCGGCGCCGGAGTGCGAGGAGATCTGCTGGCCACCGGAGGCGCTCAGCCGAACGGCGTCGCCCTCGTACACGGTGCCGACCCCCTCCATCTCCGCGGTGCCGCGGGCGACGAAGACGTGGAGGAACGGCGCTTCGGGAAGGGTCACCGACGCGCCGGGGAAGAGTCGCGCGACATGCAGCGCCGCGTGCTTGTTGTTGATTCGGATCGCCGAATTGTCCTTGTACTGCGGCATTCCGGATGCAACGGGCACCAGCCCGCCCTTGAGGATCTCGTCCTCGATCTCGAGCTGTTCGTAACTCGGGGCGAGTCCGGGTTCGTCGGGTACCACCCACATCTGGACGAAATGCACCGGCTCGTGGTGCTGCTCACCGGCCACGCGCCAGCTGTCGTTCTTCTCGGAATGCATGATGCCCTTGCCTGCGCTCATGCGTTGCGCAAGGCCGGGATAGATGATGCCGGAGTGGCCGATCGAGTCCTGGTGGACGAGCGAGCCGCGCAGCACCCAGGTGACGATCTCCATGTCCTTGTGGGGATGGGTGTCGAATCCCTGACCGGGGAGCACCGTGTCGTCGTTGTTCACGAGGAGCAGTCCGTGGTGCGTGTTGTCGGGGTCGTAGTGCTGGCCGAAGGAGAACGAGTGCTTCGAATCCAACCAGGAAATCTTGGTTTTCAGCCGATCACCGGCGCGATGAACGTAGACGTGCGGTGTGGTGACTGCTGGCATATCGGTCCTCCTTCGGGTGGTACCCGGTCCAGAGTACGAGGTGCCGGCTGCGGGTATTCGCTAGACGGTGTCGATTGTGCATCGAATTCATCGCCTGCTCGTCGCGGTGGACGGGCCCGCTCGATCCTGAAATGGTGTTGCGTAGTGCGGCAATTGGAGGCCCTCCGCATCGTAAGGCACTGTTCGGCAACGGGTTTCGTCGACGGCCCAAACGCGTGAAAGACGGCCGTCCAGTTCGTACCGCCACGAATGCCCGCTTCCGCCGGGCCTGCGGCGTACAGTTCGAATTGTGCGTCCAGGAGTCGCAGGATTCCGGCACGTCGCACCCGGCGGAAGGAGCGTGATGAAGGCGAATCCGGATCGACACGATCAGCTCCCCGAACACCAGCGGATCGCAGACCTCGTCGACGACATGGAAGACCGCCTGGCGGCCGAACGCGAAGCGAAGGGGATCGCGGGCAACGCGTCCGAGCGCAAGCAGGCGGAACAGGTCGAGCCCGACGACCAGGCGCCCGAGTAGCGTGCGCCTCCGGCGCCTGTGAGTACTTGTTAACCGCCCGACGTTGACAAGTACTCACGGGTGGGTTACTCGAAGAAGCGGTACACGGCCTCGACGACTACCGCGGGTCGCTCGCTGCCCTCGAGTTCGATCTGCCCCGCGACCGTCACCTGGACGCCGCCCTTGGGCAGTTCCTCGACGGACTGCAGCGTGGCGTTCAGCCGGACGCGTCCCTCGGCGGGCACGGGGTTGGTGAACCGGACCTTGTTCAGCCCGTAGTTGACGGCCATGGTCACGCTGTCGACGGTCAGGATCTCGTCCCACATGGGGATGATCAGCGACAACGTCAGGTAGCCGTGGGCGATGGGTCCGCCGAACGGGCTCTCCGCCCGGGCGCGCTCGGGGTCGACGTGGATCCACTGGTGGTCGTCGGTGGCGTCGGCGAACGTGTCGATCCGCTGCTGGGGGATGTCGATCCACGAACTGGTGCCCAGCGGCCGGCCCTCGAGTGCGGCGAGGTCGGCGAGGGTGGCGACCCGGGTGGTGGTGGCGGTGGTGCTCATGTGCAAACTCCTAGTCTTTGATGCCGAGAACGCGGAGGGCGTTCTGCTTGAAGATCAGCGGCGCGACCTCCGGCTTGATGTCGAGGTTCTCGAAGTCCTTGATCCAGCGGTCGACCTGGATGACGGGGAAGTCGGAGCCGAACAGGACCTTGCCGCGGAGCATGCTGTTGGCGGCCTTGACCAGCTGCGGGGGGAAGTATTTCGGCGACCATCCGGACAGGTCGATGTAGACGTTGGCCTTGTGGGTGGCGATGGAGATCTGCGCGTCGACCCACGGGACGGCGGGGTGGGCCATGATCACGGTGAGGTCGGGGAAGTCGGCGGCGATGTCGTCGAGGAGCATCGGGTCGGAGTAGCGCAGTTTGATGCCGTGTCCGCCGGGTAGTCCGGCGCCGATCCCGGTCTGTCCGGTGTGGAACAGGGCGGGGACCCCGGCCTCGGTGATGGCGTCGTAGAGCGGGTAGAAGCGGCGGTCGTTCGGCTCGAAGCCCTGCATGCTGGGGTGGAACTTGAATCCCTTGACGCCGTACTCGTCGACGAGGCGGTGGACACGGCGGACGGCGGCCTTGCCCTGCCAGGGGTCGACGGACCCGAAGGGGATGAGGACGTCGTTGTGACGGGCGGCGCCCTCGGCGATCTCCTCGACCGAGTTGGCGGCGTGGCCGCTGGCGGAGGCCGCGTCGACGGTGAACACGACGGCGGCCATGTTGCGTGCGCGGTAGTGGTCGGCGATCGCGTCGATGGACGGGGTGCGTTCCTCGCCGGACTTGAAGTACTTCTCCGAGGCGGCCATCAGCTCGTCGTCGAGGGACCGGTGCCCGCAGCCGTCGATCTCGACGTGGGTGTGGATGTCGATGGCGTCGATCTCGTCGAAGTCGATGCCGTACTCGTAGCGGCTCATTTCGCCATCAACTCCTCGGGGAACTCCTCGCCAACGGACTCGAGCGAGTCGCCGAACGCGTCCGTCCACCGCGCTGCGATGTCCTCGGCTGACCAGCCGCCGTCGGAGTACTCGACCGCGGTGAGTTCGGGGTGCGACCACAGTGCGAGGCGGTCGCCGCCGACCGCGAAGGCTTGCCCGGTGATCTCGGCGGCGGCGTCGGACGCGAGGAACGAGATGATGCCCGCGGCGTCGTCGGGCGTGCCCATTCCGACCTCGCGTCGGATGATCGCGGGCAACGGCTCGCCGTTCTTCATGCCGTCGATGTAGGGGGCGAGGAACGGGACGGTCTCGGTCATCGCCGTGGCGGCGACGGGGCAGACGGCGTTGGCGGTGATGCCGGCGCGCTGCAGTTCCATCGCCCAGGTGCGGACCATGCCGACGATGCCGGACTTGGCGCCGGAGTAGTTGGTCTGCCCGAAGTTGCCGCGCTGGCCGGCGGGGGAGCCGATGCAGATGATGCGGCCACCGTCGCCCTGCTCGCGGAAGCGCAGCACCGCTTCACGCACGCACGTGAACGTGCCGCGCAGATGCACGCCGACGACGGCGTCGAAGTCGTCGTCGGTCATCTTCCACAGCACCTTGTCGCGGAGGATGCCGGCGTTGGTGACCATGATGTCGAGGCGACCGAATGCGTCGACCGCCCCGGCGACCAGCTTCCGGGCGGTCTCGGTGTTGCCGACCGGGGCGACGACGGCGACGGCGCGGCCGCCCGCGGCGGTGATCTCCGCGACGGCGGCGTCGGCGGTGGCCTGGTTGACGTCGTTGATCACGACCGCGGCGCCGTGGCGGGCCAGGTCCTTGGCGTAGGCGAGCCCGAGGCCCTGTCCGCTGCCGGTGACGACGGCGACTCTGTCGATGAGGTTCATGTCGGATTCTCCTGAGGTCGTGTTCGCTGAATCACACGTAATCATTGATGATTGAGAAAGTCAATCATTAAGATCTGCTACTCTAGCGACACTCATCGGAAGGGGGTCGTCGCATGGCAGAGACGCAGGCGTTATCGGACGACATCGGGTTCCTGCTCTCACGCGTCGGCGGAATGGTGCTGGGCTCGGTGAACAAGGCCCTCGTTCCCACCGGTCTGCGGGTGCGGTCCTACTCGGTCCTCGTCCTCGCGTGCGAACAGGCCGAGGGCGTCAACCAGCGCGGCGTGGCCGCGACCATGGGCCTCGACCCCAGCCAGATCGTGGGACTCGTCGACGAACTCGAGGAACGCGGACTCGTCGTCCGAACCCTCGACCCTTCCGACCGCCGCAACAAACTGATCGCCGCGACCGACGAGGGCAGGCGGCTCCGCGACGACGCCAAGGCCCGCGTCGACGCCGCCCACGGGCGCTATTTCGAGGGCATCCCCGAATCGATCGTGAATCAGATGCGGGACACGTTGCAGAGCATCGCCTTTCCCGCACTTCCCGAGTAGGGCGCGATGACCGACCTGCTCGCGCCGGCCCCGCCCGGCCTGTCGTACCTCGCCACGTTCTTCGTGCAGGTCGCCGATCCGGTGGAGATCGGATCCACGCCGGACGGGACCCGCCGCATCATCCCCATCGTCGGGGGACGCGTCGAGGGCCCCGAACTCCGCGGCACCGTGCTGCCGGTCGGAGCGGACTTCCAGGTGCTCAGCTCGTCCACGCTCACCGAGCTCGAGGCCAAGTACGCCATCGAGACCGACGACGGCGACCGGATCTACGTCACCAACTTCGGGCTTCGCTCGGGCACCGCGGAGGACATTGCCCGGCTGGTCGCGGGCGAACCCGTGCCGGCCGAGCGGATCTACTTCCGCTGCACACCCCGGCTCACCGCCGCCGAGGGCCGGTGGTCGTGGCTGCGCTCGCGGATCCTCGTCGGCACCGGTGAGCGCCTTCCCGGCGAGGTCCGTCTCACGGTGTTCGTGGTGGACTGACGCCGTGGAGATCCGCTGGATGAAGTCGTTCGTCGCGGTCGCCGAGGAACTCAACTACGGCCGCGCCGCCGAGGTGCTGCACATCGCGCAACCGGCGGTCAGCCAGCAGGTTCAGCAACTCGAGAAGCGTCTCGGTGTGAAACTGTTCGACCGCACCACCCGATCGGTCCGGCTCACCGCGGCGGGGGAGCGATTCCTGCAGCCGTGCAGGGACGCCCTCGCCGGGATCGATCGCGCCGTCGATGCCGCGGTGATCGCCGATCCGAAAGTCGAGGGTCGCGTCCGGGTCGGCTTCAGCGGAGCGTACGGACAGACCGAATTGTCCTCTCTCGCAAGGTCAGTGCGCCGCAGATACCCCCTGATCGACCTCGTCCTCGAAGGGGCGACGGTGAGTGGGCAGATCCTCGACGAGATCTGGGAGGGCCAACTGGACCTCGGGATCGTCTCCGACGCGGTTTCGCACCCCCACGTGCTCACGCGGCAGATCTCGGTGGAGTACCTCAGTGCGCTGCTTCCGAGCGATCACCCACTCGCCGAACGGAAGTCGATCGACCTCGCGGAACTGCGCGAAGAAGCGTTCGTCGCGAATCCCGCCGCCACCGGATCCACGCTCCGCCGGGATCTGCTCGCCGCGTGCCGGGATGCCGGGTTCACGCCGAACATCGTGCAGGAGACCACCGACGGCATCGTCCTGACCGCCCTCGTCGCGGCGGGCGTAGGCGTGGCGCTCGTGCCCGGTGACGTGCAGACGTATCCCAATCGGGTGGTGCTCATCCCTCTCGGCGTCGGAAAATTTGAAGTCCGGGCGGCGCTGGCCTGGTCGGACCGTCCCGTCTCGCCCGTCGTGCAGACGGTTCTCGACCTCGCCGCCGAGGTGCTGCCGACGCCGGGCACCGTCCCCGGGGAGTAATAAAGATCGGTTATCAATCACCGTCGATACTGCTCTTGGACGGTGATCGGTTTCTTTGGCAGAGTCTCCCTCGGCGGCAACGGATGTGACCGAGGCAACTTTCGATCCCCGGTGTCGCACCCACCTCGAGGCCTCTCCGAACTCCCGGAAGCCCTTCACCTTCAGGTAGGAACCACATGACTTCCACATTCGACGGCCGCGCCGTACGCGCCGATGCCGCAGTCCGGTCGCCCCACGCGCGGCGGGCCGCCCTGGCCTCCTTCGTGGGCAGCACACTCGAGTACTACGACTTCTTCATCTACGCGTCCTTCTCCGCCCTCGCGTTCAACACCCTGTTCTTCCCGGATCTCGGGTCGTTCTGGGGGACCGTCGTGTCGATGGCGACCATCGGGATCGGGTACGTCGTGCGGCCTCTCGCGGCCCTCGTCTTCGGGCACTTCGGGGACACGCTGGGACGGAAGCGGATGCTGGTGGTGACGCTCGTGATGATGGGCGTGGCGACGTCGCTCATCGGCTGCCTGCCCACCTACGGGGCGATCGGGGTCGCGGCGCCGATCCTGCTGGTACTGCTCCGGGCCGTCCAGGGTGCGTCCGCGGCGGGCGAGTCGGCGGGAGCGGCGTCCCTCGCGCTCGAACACGCGCCCGCCCACCGCCGGGCGCTCGCGGCGAGTTGGGTCAACACCGGTGCCGCCGCCGGCATGCTGCTGGCGTCGCTGGTGGTCCTCGTGTTCTCCGGGCTGCCCGAGGACGCCTTCCTCGCCTGGGGATGGCGAATCCCGTTCCTGCTCAGCATCTTCGTCGCCCTCGCCGGGCTCGTGATCCGCCGGATGCTGCCCGAGAGCGAGGTGTTCGAGGAGGCCGTGTCCACCGACGGGCCGAAGGAGATGCCGGCGAAGGTGATCTTCCGCGACCACTGGCCGAGCGTGCTGCGGGTCGTGGGGTGCGGACTGTTCGCGGTGGTGTCCACCATCGTCACCGCGTTCGCCCTGTCGTGGGGCACCCACGAGGCCGGCGTGTCCCGGACCGTCATGGTGGGCGCCACCGTGCTCACCGCCGCGCTCGCACTCGCCGCCCAGCCCGCCGCCGGCATCCTCGCCGACCGGATCGGGCGCAAGCCGATCTTCATCACCGGCAATCTCGTCTGCGCCGTCTCCATCTCCGGCTTCTTCTGGGCGATCAGCCAGCGGTCGACGGCCCTGATCCTCGTCACGGCGTGCATCGTGATGGTGGTCGGCTACTCGCTCGTCAACGCCGTCGGACCCGCGCTGTACGCCGAGATGTTCGAGACCCGCATCCGGTACTCGGGCATGGCGATCTCCGGGCAGCTGGCCTTGGTGGCCACCGGATTCGCGCCCACCATCGCCGCGACCCTCGTCCGGCCCGGACCGAACGGCTGGATACCGGTGGCCGCGTTCACCGCCGGCTGTTGCCTGGTCAGCGCCCTCACCACGCTCACGGTCCGCGAAACCTACCGGACCAGCACCACCGACCTCGGCAAATGACCGCTCTCCCGTCGAAAGTGAATAATCCTGTGACACACGATGTACTGATCGAGAACGACGTCGAGGCGACGATGCGGGACGGCGTCGTCCTCCGCTCGACCATCTACCGCCCCAATGCAGGCGGCCGCTTCCCGGTGCTGCTCACCCGCACCCCGTACGGCCGCGACCTGGCCGTCAACTCCGGCTACCTCAACCCCACCACGGTCGCGGCCGGCGGATTCGTGGTGATCATGCAGGACGTCCGCGGCAGGTTCGGCTCCGAGGGCGAGTTCGTGCCGTCCGAGAACGAAGGTCCGGACGGCTACGACACCGTGCAATGGGCCGCCGAACTCCCGTACTCGACCGGATCCGTCGGCATGTGGGGGCGCTCGTACTTCGCCGAAACCCAGTGGCGCGCAGCCCAGGAGAAGCCGCCGGCCCTCCGCGGCATCGCTCCGGGAATCTCGGCCGGCGGCAATGCTCGCTCCGGTGGACTGGTGCGCGGCGGCGCGGTGGAATTCGGTGCGCGGCTCGGGTGGGGACACTTCTCGGCCGGGCCGGCGGAGATCGCGAAACTGTCCCGCACCGACCCCGCACGCGCAGAAGCCGACTGGGAGTCGTGGGCACGGATCGACCGGGCGATGTCCGAGAACACCTACTTCGACACCCTGCCCCTGCGCGACCTGGCGGCCGACGCCCCCGCGTTCTTCGCGTCGCCGATCGTCGAATCGCTCGGCTTCCCGATCGATCACCCCACCCGCGACCTGTGGGACTGCGCGAGCGACCGGGCCGTCGACCTCCCCTCCCTGCATATCGGCGGGTGGTACGACATCTTCGTCAACAGCACCCTCGACCAGTACTTCGGCCAACTGGCGCACAGTGATTCCGGCGCCGCCCCCGCGCCGTACCTGATCGTGGGCCCGTGGAGCCACACCAACTTCTCCGGGCTCGGCGGGTCGGTGGTGTTCGGCAGTCCCGCCAACCAGGCGGTGCTGGACTGCGGTCAGGACCTGTCTTCCGTTCACGCGCAGTGGTACGCATCGGTGCTCGGCGACGAGGAACCCGACCTGCCCCGGGTCCGGATCTTCGTGATGGGGGAGAACCGGTGGCGGACGTACGACCGATTCCCGGAACCTGTGCGGACGGCCGAACTCTTCCTGGCGCCCGGCGGCATCCTCGTCGCGGAGGCAGAACAGACGGAGGGGTGCGTCGACTACGACTACGACCCGGCGGATCCGGTGCCGACGGTCGGTGGGGCGACGATGATGCCGGGAACGTTCGCGCCCGGCGCGCTGGACCAGAGCAGGATCGAATCCCGCGACGACGTCCTCGTGTTCACCGGCGCGGTTCTCACCGAACCGGTGACGGTGATCGGCCGGGTGTCCGCGACCCTCTTCGCGTCGTCGAGCGCCGTCGACACCGACTTCGTCGTCAGGCTGTGCCGGGTCACGGCGGACGGCACGTCGGTCACCCTCACCGACGGCATGGTGCGGGCCCGCTACCGCGACTCCTACCGGACCCCCGGGACGTACACGTCCGCCGAACCGAGCCTGCTCGAGCCCGGCGAGGTGTACGAGTACGCGATCGACCTGTGGTCCACCGCCGTCACCTTCCTGCCGGGGGAGCGCATCCGCGTCCACGTGACGTCCAGCAGCCATCCCCGCTGGGACCGCAACCTCAACACCGGCGAATCCGCCTTCGACTCCGCGGAATTCGTGGTAGCACACCAGCGCGTGCACACCGGGGCGCGGTACCCCAGCCGGGTGTCGCTTGCGCTGCCGCACCCGTGAGTACTTGTTAACCGCGGGGCGTTAACAAGTACTCACAGGGGGTCGTACTGGATGTAGCGACGCACCTCGCGCGCCCGCTCCGCTCCGGCGAAGCGGGCGACGAGGTGTAGTGCCATGTCGATGCCCGCGGACACGCCGGCCGACGTGATCACGTCACCGTCGTCGACGAACCGGTCGTCCGGACGCACGTCGATGCTGGGATCGATCTCCGCCAGCAACTCCAGTGACGCCCAATGCGTCGTAGCCGGCCTGCTCGTCAGCAGGCCGGCTTTCGCGTAGACCAGGGCACCCGTGCAGACGCTCGTCATCACCGGGACCTCTGCGCGCTGCCGGCGCACCCAGTCGAGGTGCGCGTCGTCGCGGAGTTGTGGCCGGGTGCCCTGACCGCCGGGATGGATCAGCACCTCCATCGGCGGCGCATCGGCATAGGAATGATGAGCGCCCAGGACGAGTCCCTTGGCGCACTGCACACTCCCGCCCGCCGCGGACAGGCAGGACACGGCGTATCCGTCGTCCGGGTACATGCGTGTCCACGCGGACAGCACCTCCCACGGTCCGACGGCGTCCAATTCCTCGACGCCGTCGAACAACACGATCCCGATGTGCCTCATTCCAGAATGCTACCGCTCGTGAGTACTTGTTAACCGCCGGACGTTAACAAGTACTCACGGGCGCGGGAGCGCAGATCGGGTTTGCGGATCTTGCCGGTCGCGGTGCGGGGGAGGCCCTCCGCGATCTGGATGAACGTCGGAATCTTGAACCCCGCGAGCTTCTCTCGCAGCCGGGCGCGCACCGTGTCCTCGTCGAGGTCCGTGCCGTCGGCGGCGACGACGAACGCCATGCCGGTCTCGCCCCACTTCTCGTGCGGGACGCCGATCACCGCAGCCTCCCGGATGCCGTTCAGCTTCAGCAGTGCTGCCTCCACCTCGGCGGGGTAGACGTTCTCGCCGCCCGAGATGTACATGTCCTTGTAGCGGTCGCAGATGAAGAGGAAACCCTCGTCGTCGAAGTAGCCGGCGTCGCCGGTGTGCAGCCAGCCGTCCACGATGGCGCGGTCGGTGGCCTCGGGCTGATTCAGGTAGCCGAGCATCACGTTCGGTCCCTGCGCGACGATCTCTCCGATCTCGTTCGGTTCGGCGCTCGACCCGTCGGGGCGGACGACGTCGACGTCGGTGAAGAACGTCCGCTTGCCTGCCGATCCGACCTTCGCGCGGACGTCGTCCCCCGACAGCATGGTCACCGACGGCGCGGTTTCCGTCAGACCGTAGGCCTGCGCGATCGCGACGCCGCGCTCCTGCCACGGCGAGATCAGCGCTTCGGGGAGGGGAGCCCCGGCGACGCAGATCGCCCGCAGGCTGGACAGGTCGGTGTCCGCGAACCGGGGGTGGTGCCAGAGTTCCTGGATCATCGTGGGGACCGCGAAGAACGTGGTGATGCGTTCCTTCTCGATCGTGTCGAGGACGGCGCCGGCATCGAACTTGCGCAGCAGCACGACGGTGCCCCCGCACAGCAGCGTCGGTGTGACGGCTCCGCCGATACCGCCGATGTGGAACAGCGGCGCCACCGACAGCGTGCGTTCCTTGGACGTCATGTCCTGGGCGAGAAGCTGATTCATCGCGTTCCACAGCATGTTTCCGTGGCTGAGCATGACGCCCTTCGGTGCGCCGGTGGTGCCCGACGAGTACATGAGCACCGACAGGTCGTCGAGACCCACCCGCTCGTCGATACGGGTGTCGGGCTGGCCGGCGCGCACACCCTCGTAGGTGTGTGCCGACCAGGAGTCGCTCAGCCCGATCCAGGTGGTGACCGGGGACTCCGACAGCGCGAGTTCCTGTGCGACGTCGGACTGCTGGTCGCCGAAGACGACTGTGGTGCAGCGTGAATCGCCGAGCACGTAGCGCGCTTCCTCGGCGGTGAGGCGGGCGTTGAGCGGGAGATAGGTGGCGCCGAGGAGCCCGGCTGCGAACATCACCTCGAGCGCCGCGGGATCGTTGAATCCGAAGAAGCCTACGCAGTCACCCTTCTCGACGCCGAGGGCGCGCAGGCCGTGGGCGAGCCGGCGGGTCCTCAGGGCCATCTCCTCGTACGTGACGGCCTGTCCGTCGAAGACGAGCGCCTCGTTCTTCGGCGTCATGGTGATGCGGCGCTCGAGCCACGAGCCGATGCCTTCGTTGTCCATGGTGACTCCTCGTTCTCTTCGAAACTACTCTCGGGGCTCGTGTCAGGCCGGCGGGGCGTCGGCGCTCAGGTCGTTGTCCTTGGTTTCCTTCGTCGCGGCGAGGAAGACGGCACTGACCACGCACAGTGCGATGATGAACAGTCCCACCGGGACGATCGACTTGCCGGACGACGCGAACAGCGACGCGAGGATGACGGGGGTGAACCCTGCGCCGACGAGGGTGGCCAGCTGGTATCCGAGCGAGGCCCCGGTGTAGCGCGCGCGGGTGCCGAACTGCTCGGAGATGAAGGCGGCCATCGGCCCGTAGGTGGCCGAGTGGCAGATGGTGTACCCGACGAAAGCGAGCGCGATGAACAGGAACTGTCCCGTGCCCAGCAACAGGAACAGCGGGTAGACGCTGAGAATCATCGCCGCGAGTCCCGCGAGCATGACCGGCCGACGGCCGATCCGGTCGGACAGTCGCGCCGATCCGAGGACCAGGAAGATCGCGCAGAACTGGCAGAAGGAGAACGCCAGCAGCGCGTCGGACCGCTGGGCGCCGCTCGACACGGCGTAGGTGATGGCGAACGTGGTGAACGCGGTCTGCATGCCGAAGCTCGCGATGCAGCTCATCGACGCCACGACGACCGCGCGGGGCCGTTTCAGGATGGTGACGATGGGCGGGGAGGTCTCTTTCTTCGCGGACTCCTTCAGCGCCGCCGTGAACAGCGGACTCTCCGACACCTTGGACCGGACGAACAGACCGAGGGCCAGCATGATCGCCGAGATCAGGAACGGGATGCGCCAGCCCCACGTCAGGAACTGCTCGTCGGGAAGCAGTGACACGGCGGCCAGGGCGAGGGTGCCGAGCAGGGCGCCCGTCGGCGCACCCGCGTTGGTGAACGCCGCGGCGAAGCCGCGCTTGCCGGGTTCGGCGTGTTCGAGCGACATCAGCGCTGCGCCACCCCATTCGCCGCCGACTGCGAGACCCTGGCAGACGCGGAGGAGGACGAGGAGCACCGCCGCCCAGGACCCGATCATCTCGGGCGGGGGGATGAGCCCGATCGCGAACGACGCGATGCCCATGACGGTCATGGAGATCAGCAGCATCGCCTTGCGGCCGACGGTGTCGCCGAAGTGGCCGAACACGATTCCGCCGAGCGGGCGTGCGACGTAGCCGGCGGCGAACGTTCCCATCGACGCGATGGTCGCGGCGAGCGGGTCCAGGTCGGCGAAGAACACGGGTCCGAAGACGAGGGACGCGGCGGTGGCGTAGAGCAGGAAGTCGTAGAACTCGATGGTGCTGCCCAGGTAGCTCGACAGGATCACCCTGCGAACTTCCTTCTTGCGTCGGGCGGCCGACATGGTGCCGGCGGTGGCGGTGACCGTCATCGATACTCCTTGGCCGAGCGTGGGACAACAGAGCGGAGCGCGTGTGTAGCGCGGATCACAATTAAACATTAATCATTGAAGATGTCAATGGAAGAAATCGACAACGCTTCGGGTGTCGTGGTCGCGGACGGCCGCCGGGACCGCGATGCGTGTGAATCACCATGGTCGGCAACCGGACCCGTCAGGACCGCGTGAGCCTGCGCCCGATGATCTCCTTCATGATCTCGGTGGTGCCGGCGTAGATCGGCCCGCCGCGGCAGTCGAGATAGTCCTGCGCGACGTCGTACTCGCGCATGTATCCGTAGCCGCCGTGCAGCTGGACCGCCCGCTGCACGACCCGCTGCTGCAGCTCGGTGATCCACCATTTGGCCATCGCCGCGGTGACCTCGTCGAGCGTGCCGTGCGCGGCGTCGAGGATGCAGCGGTCGGTGAAGCACTGCGCGATCTCGATCTCGGTGGCGAGTTCCGCGAGATAGAAACGGTTGGCCTGGAAGTCGGCCACCCGCCGGCCGAATGCCGTGCGGTCGCAGATGTACGTCAGGGCCTGGTCGAACGTGCGTCGCATCGACGCCATGGACGTCACCGCCACGCTGAGTCGCTCCTGGGGCAGGTTGTGGCGCAGGTAGCCGAAGCCGGCGTTCGGTTCGCCGAGGACGTTCCCGCGGGGGACGCGAACGTCGTCGAACACGAGCTCGGCGGTGTCCTGTGCGCTCAGTCCGACCTTGGGCAGCGGACCGTTGCGCGTGAATCCGTCCATTCCGGCTTCGACCACCAGCAGGCTTACGCCCTTCTTGCCCGCGGCCGGATCCGTCTTGGCCGCGACGATCACGAAGTCGGCGAGCATGCCGTTGCTGATGAAGATCTTGGTGCCGTTCAGGACCAGGTCGTCGCCGTCGACGACGGCGGTCGTGGAAATCGCGCCCAGGTCGCTTCCCGCGCCAGGCTCGGTCATGGCGATCGCGCCGATCTTCTCGCCGGTGCACAGGGGTGTCAGGAATCGGTGCTTCTGCTCCTCGTTCGCCAGCGAGGCGAGGTAGGGCGTGACGAGGTCGTTGATGCCGGCCAGCCCCATCACCACGGCGGGCGCGCCGACGCGGCAGAGTTCTTCGATCACGATGGCGTTGAATCGGAAGTCGTCGGTTCCGCCGCCGGCGAATCGCTCCTCGACGTTGATCCCGAGGAGCCCGAGTTTGCCGGCCTGGCGATAGACGTCCCGGTCGACCTGCCCCGCATCGGCCCACTCGCGAAGGTGCGGGGCGACATCACGTTCGGCGAAGCGGCGCACGGTGTCCCGGAACGCGTCGTGATCGGCGTCGAAGATGGTCCGTTCCAGTGCGACCGATGACATGCAAGGTTCCTTTCGTCGGCAGGCGTGCGTCGCACGCCTGCGTACCCGAAAGGAAGCTATCTATCAATCATTGATAAAGTCAATGATTAAGGATGTTCGGCGACGTCAATACCAGTACTTCCGCCCGCCGACCGCGCGGCCCGTCGTGCCCAGCAGCAGCAGCACGAGGCCGATGACGAGAAGGATGATTCCGATCGTCGTGAGGATCGAGATCCCCGCGACGAGGCCGATGACGAGCAGGATGATTCCGAGAACGATCACGGTCTTCCCTCTTTCGGTTGACGGTCTGGAACTACTGACTCGGTTGCGGCACTTCGCAATCGATCTTGGGGTTCACGCCCGCGTAGTTGAGTGGGCCGGCGATGACCGTGACGGCGATCGTTCCGGCGCTGGCGCAATCGGCCTGCGCGTCCTTGAAATAGCCGCGCTGCCACACGGCGATGGCGCCGATGATCAGCCAGATGATCACGATCAGCGACAGGAGCCGTCCGATCCGCATTTCCGACCTCCCGTGTGGGCACCGGCACCGGGCCGGTGTAACTGTCGTACTCGAACGCTACGTCGACGACGTATCGGTCGGCTTCGCGTGTGCTCCATGGGTATTCGTGGAGCTGGTGCCGTCGGGCCGGGCATTGGCGGGCCCGACGTCGGTGGTGCGGGCGTCCGCGGCCCGGGCATCGGTGGTGCGGGCGTCGTTCGAGGCGGCACCCGTCGTCTTGACCTCGGGATCGAGCTCGTCCGCCCTCTTCCATTCCTGCTTCAGGTCGTCGCGAGACGTGGTCGCCGTGTTCTGGTGGGTCTGCGCATCGACCTGCAGTCGCTTGGCCTCGGCGGCCTTCGCCTCTGCCTCTGCCTGGGCCTTCCGTGCATTGGCCGCAGTCTCCTCCGCCAGTGCTTCACGCTTCTCGACGACGGACGTCTGCTCCTGCGCCCTCGCGCGGATGCTGTCGGCCTCCTGGTGGCGGCGCGCGTTGCGCTTGCGCGATGCCGCGATGAGCAGCGCGGCCACGGCGAGCACGACGACGATCGCGACGATGATCCAGATGATGGTCATGGTGTCCATTGGCTACTCCCAGCAGTCGTGTTTGTAAGGTACCCAGCCCGCAAACCCGGCAAACAGACCGTGAGCCAATCGCAATCAACGGGCCTTTCGCGCCGGCAGCCGGTGTACTGGAACGGCCCGGCATTCCACTACCGTGAACCGCATGAGCGAGTTGCTGGAACGCGACGGCATGCGAGGGCATCTCCACCGCCCCGAAGGAGACGTGTCGGCCGGGCTGGTCCTGACCCACGGAGCGGGAAGTGACTGCGACACAAAGCTGTTGCGCGCCGTGACGGAGGGGTTCGTGCAGCACGGGGTGGTGGTCCTGCGGTTCGACCTCCCGTTCCGGCTGCGCCGCGCGTCCGGTCCGCCGCACCCGTCGAAGGCGGCGGAGGACCGGGAGGGCATCGCGGCCGCGGTGGCCGTGATGCGGGAGGTGGTGCCGGCACCGGTATGGGCGGGCGGGCACTCGTACGGCGGGCGTCAGGCGTCCATGCTCGCCTCGGAGCGTCCGGGTCTCGTCGACGCGCTGCTCCTGCTGTCGTACCCGCTGCATCCGCCGGCCAAGCCGGAGAAGCTCCGCACCGAGCACCTGCCCGGACTCCGCACCCCGGCCGTGGTGGTGCACGGTTCCAAGGACCCGTTCGCGACCACCGGGGAAATGCGGTCGGCCCTCGAACTGATCCCCGCACCGACGACGCTCGTCGAACTCGAGGGCGCCCGGCACGATCTGGCCCCGGACAGATTCCCGGTGGCCGAACGCGCGGTCGCGGCCATGCTGGACCTTCGGTAGGGCGGCCGGGAGCGTCTGCGCGTGGTCGGTATGTTCGGTGAATGAGCAACGTGCAGACGGACGCGCCCCACTGGTTCACCGCGGCGATGGCGTCCCCGGTCGACATCGGCCGCGTGGACGTCGCCGGCGCTGAGGTCCACTACCGTGCGTGGGGTCCGACGGGGACGCCCGGACTCGTGCTCGTGCACGGCGGCGCCGCCCACTGCCGGTGGTGGGACCACGTGGCGCCCATGCTGGCCACGGGCCGCCGCGTCGTCGCACTCGACCTCACCGGGCACGGTGACAGCGACCGTCGCGCCGAATACGGACTGGAGCAGTGGGCGGAAGAAGCCCTCGCCGTCGCCAAGCCGGCGGGCATCTCGGGCGCGCCGGTGCTGGTCGGGCACAGCATGGGCGGCATGGTGTCCTACGTGGCCGCGCAACTGTTCGGCGAGGACCTGGCCGGTGTCCAGCTGATCGATTCGCCGGTCCTCGCCCGCACCCCGGAGGAGGAAGAAGCACGCAGGCAGCGGGCGTTCGGGCCGAAGAAGGTCTACCCGTCGCGGGACGCGGCGCTGGAGCGGTTCCGGTTCGTCCCGCCGCAGGACACCGCGGTGCCCGCCGTGCTGCGGCACGTCGCGGAGACCTCGATGGAGGAGGTGGCGGGCGGGTGGTCGTGGAAGTTCGATTCCTCGTTCTTCTCCCGCGAGGGCAGCGGCCATCTGGGCTCGTCCGACCCGCGCTGCCGCCTCGCCTACTTCCGCGCCGAGAACGGCATCGTCACCGACGCCATGATGGACGACATGCGCCGCCGGTTCGGGCCCACCGCCCTGGTGGTCGAGATCCCCGACGCCGGACACCACGTGATGATCGATCAGCCGCTCGCGCTGGTCGTGGGCATCCGGACCGTTCTCGCGTCGTGGGACTCCGACGACTCCGTCGCGGGGATGCCGGGCTGACTCAGGCTCCGGAGCGGACCGCGGCGACGAACTGCTCGATCAGCGCCGCATCCTTCACACCCCGCGAGGATTCGACCCCACTGGACACGTCGACACCCCACGCGCCGGTCGCGTCGACGGCCGTCCGCACGTTGCCCGGGTGAAGTCCGCCGGCGAGGATCCATTCGCCGTCGGGCGGGCTCTGGTTCGCCCAGTCCCAGGGCACGCCTGCGCCGGCGGTCGCTCCGTCGACGAGAACCCGGTCCGCGCCGAAATCACCCGACGTGTCACCGGCGACCATCGCACGGATCACCCGTAGGCCCGCCTCCCGCAACCGGGTGACGTCGGCGGCGGACGTCAGGTCGTGCACCTGGACGGTCCCGAGACCGGCCGCGGCGGCGACGTCGATCACCTCCGCCACCGAACTGCCCTTGAACACACCCACCGCGACCGTCGGAGCGGTGACGCGGCGGGTCAGCGCTGCGGCGTCCTCGGGGGAGATCCGGCGGACGCTGTCGGCGAAGACGAAACCCACGGCGTCGACGCCGAGGCGCACCGCCAGATCGACGGAGGCCTCGTCGCGCAGGCCGCAGACCTTGATGAATGTCACCCGGCAATTTTAACGGTCGCTCCGACTCGCCGACGCGGCGCGGGTTCGCGCTCTAGGCTTCGTGAGGTGGACTGGCTCAGCGACCTCAGTGTGATCACCGGGCCCCTGCCCTGGATCCTCACGGTGATCGGCGCGCTCGGCGGCGTGTGGCTGCTCGCCGCCCGCGCACCGTGGTACCGCCGGAAGGCGATTCCGATCTGCCTGGCCGTGTCGGTGGTCGTCACCGTCGTCCTGTATGTGATGGTCGAGAAGGTCCTCCGGCCGTTCCCCGACCCCATCGAGATCTCCATCTACGTGTGGATCGGTCTGGGGCTCTTCGCGATCGTCCTGCTCGTGCCGCGGATCCGCGCCGGCCGGACGGTGAAGGCCGCCGTCGTGTCGGTGCTCGCGGTCGTCGCCGTCCTGCTCGCGTCGGCGACCCAGATCAACCTGGTGTTCGACGCCTACCCCACGGTGGGCACGGCGTTCGGCGCGGAACCGTTCGACCGGGTCCAGATGAACGACCTCGGCAGCGCCACCGGGAACGTGGTGACGGGAACGCCACTCGACGCGTCGTGGACGGCCCCGCCCGGGATGCCCGCCGAGGGGCGGGTTCTGACGGCGCCCGTCCCCGGGACGGCGTCGGGGTTCGCCGCCCGCGACGCCGAGATCTACCTTCCGCCCGCCTACTTCGCCAACCCTCGCCCGCTGCTGCCCGTCCTCGTGATGCTGGCCGGTCAGCCCGGCGCGCCGGAGGACTGGTTCGCCGGCGGGAAGCTGGCCACCACGATGAACGAGTTCGCCGCGAAACACAACGGGCTCGCCCCGATCGTGGTGGTGGCGGACGGCACCGGTTCGCAGATCGCGAACCCCCTGTGCGTCGACTCGAAGCTGGGCAACGTGGCCACGTATCTGGCGAAGGACGTTCCGTCCTGGGTGAAGTCGAACCTGCAGGTGAACCCGGATCCCGAGGCGTGGGCCATCGGCGGCCTGTCGTACGGCGGCACCTGCTCGCTGCAGATGGCCACCAACTATCCCGACGTGTACCCGACGTTCCTCGACATCTCGGGTCAGGAGGCACCCACCCTCGGCGACCACCAGCGCACGCTCGACGACGGCTTCGGCGGTGACGAGGCGGCGTTCAAGCGGGTCAATCCGCTGGATCTGATGGCGTCGAAGAAGTACCCGGACACGGCGGGGGTCTTCGTGATCGGCAGTGACGACGACGCCTACAAGCCGGGTGCGCAGAAGGTCTATCAGGCCGCGAAGGACGCCGGGATGGACGTGCAGTACGTGGAAGTGCCGGGCGGGCACAGCTTCGCCGTGTGGTCCGCCGGGCTGGAGAAGGAATTGCCCTGGCTGGCACAGCGGTTGGGGCTGATCGGTTCGTAGGCGCTCGCTGCGGCGGAGAGGGGCGGCATGACGGCGGAAACGCGCGTACTGCGGGTGGGTTCGGCTCTGCCCGACCCGCCGTTCGAGTTCCGGGACGGTGGGGAGCCTGCGGGTTTCGACGTCGAGTTCACGCGGGCCGTCGCGCGGGAACTCGGCCTCGCATGGTCGCTCGTGCCGTACCGGGGCACCGATTTCAACGGCATCTTCGATGCGCTGGCGGACGGCGAATTCGACTGCATCGCCTCGGGAACCACCGTGACGCCGGAGCGGCGGGCGCGCGCCGATTTCTGTGCTCCGTACCTCGTGTCGGGTCAGTCCCTCGCCGTCGACACGGCCCGGCACCCGGGCGTGCGCGGGGTCGACGACCTGCGCGGCCTGACCGTCGGTGTCCAGCACGGCAACACCAGTCAGCCGATCGTGGATCGACTGGTCGCGCAGGGCCGCGCGGGCGCGATCCGCGTGTACGCCTACGACCGGATCGGGCAGGCCCTCGACGACCTGTCGTCGGGCGGGTGCGACGCCGTCATGAAACTCGCGCCGGTCCTCACCTGGCTGGTCCGGGACCGCCCGCACGTCGAGGTGGTCGAACGGGGCATCTCCCGTGAGGAGATCGCCGTCGCCGTCCGCACCGGTGATCAGGGGCTGCGTGACCGCATCGAGTCGGCGCAGCGCACCCTTGCCGCGGACGGCACCCTCGACCGGCTGAGGTCGAAGTGGATCGGCACACCTGTCCAAGAATAGGAACGTGTTCTATATTTGCGGCAACCCTTTGTCTCTCGGCGACTGGAGTGCCCGGCATGTATGAGTGGTCAGACACCGACCTGATGTTCCGCGACGCGATCCGCGGCTTCATCGACAAGGAGATTCGACCGCACGTCGACAAGCTGGAGACCGGCGAACTGCCTCCGTTCGACATCATCCGCAAGCTCTTCGCCACCTTCGGCCTGGACGAGATGGCCCGGGACGCGCTGGAGAAGTCCCTGGACCGCGAGCGAAGCGGCGACGCTGCGGCCGGCGCGAAGGAGGAGAAATCCGGCGGCCTCGGCGGCGCGGGCAGCATGGGCGTCATCATGAACGCCGAACTGGCAGGCGTCAGCCTCGGGCTCGTCGCGTCGCTCGGGGTGAGTCTCGGACTTGCGGCGGGCACCATCCGCAGTCGCGGGACGCTGGCGCAGAAGGAGCGCTGGCTGCCCGGTCTGGTCACGTTCGAGAAGGTCGGAGCGTGGGCGATCACCGAACCCGACTCCGGCTCGGACGCGTTCGGCGGCATGAAGTCCTACGTGCGCCGCGACGGCGACGACTACATCCTCAACGGGCAGAAGACGTTCATCACCAACGGTCCCTACGCCGACGTCCTCGTCGTCTACGCGAAACTCGACGAGGGAGACTCGTCCGTCGATCGCCGCGACCGGAAGGTGCTCGCGTTCGTCCTCGACGCAGGCATGGAGGGGCTCACCCAGGGTGCGCCGTTCAAGAAGATGGGCATGAACTCCTCGCCCACCGGGGAGCTGTTCTTCGACAACGTGCGCGTCACCCGCGACCGTCTGCTCGGTGAGACGGAGGACGGCGGCAAGTCGGACGGCAAGGCCAGCGCGAAGGAGAACTTCGCGGCCGAACGGATCGGTATCGCGTCGCTGTCGCTCGGCATCATCAACGAGTGTCACCGGCTCTGCGTCGACTACGCCAGGTCCCGCAAGCTGTGGGGCAAGGAGATCGCCCAGTTCCAGCTCGTCCAGCTCAAGCTCGCCGAGATGGAGATCGCGCGCATCAACGTGCAGAACATGGTCTTCAACGCGATCGAGCGCACCGCGGCGGGGGATCGGGTGAGCCTCGCGGAGGCGTCGGCGATGAAGCTCTACTCCTCGCGGGCCGCCACCGAGGTGGCGATGGAGGCGGTGCAACTGTTCGGCGGCAACGGCTACATGGCCGAGTACCGGGTCGAGCAGCTCGCGCGCGACGCGAAGTCGCTCATGATCTATGCCGGCAGCAACGAGATCCAGGTGACGCACATCGCGAAGGGCCTACTGGCGATGTGAGGCCCGCCCGGGAACAAATGTCGTACGGCGTACGTTAGTGGGGTGTCGTCAACGAAAGGACACACCGTGAAGGTCACCGCGAGCGCACTGTCGCTGAACGTCGCAGACCCCGTCGCGTCGGCCGAGTTCGCCAAATCCCACCTGGGTTTCGTCGAGGAAATGGCCGCCGAGGGCTTCGTGTCACTGAAGCGTGCGGACGTCGGCTTCAACCTGGTCTTCCTGAAGACCGGATTGGAGACGTTCAAACCCGCGCAGATCGCCGGTGCCGCCGGCCAGGGGTTGCTGATCGCCCTCGTCGTCGACGGCATCGACGGCGAATACGAGCGACTGCAGGCGGAGGGCGTCCCGATCGTCACGCCCATCGAAACCGAGCCGTGGGGCGAACGCTACTTCCAGATGAGCGACCCGAACGGGGTGATCATCCAGCTGGTCGAGTGGATGTAGCGCCCCGCACCGACGCGAGAAACGGTTCGACGGCCGCGAGCACCTCGGTGCTCGCGGCCACGGCCGTCGAATGGTCGAACCCGGGCAGGATCGTCAGCGACGCACCGGGAATCAGCGCGGCCACCCGCCGGGTGTCGCCGATCCTCTCGGCGTCGTCCGAGCCGACGAACAGCAGGGTGGGGACGGCGATCCGGCGCAGGACGTCGTCGTCGACTCCCGGCTCCACACCGGAACGACGCATGTACGCGGCGAGCGCCTTCGCGTCGTTCGCCATGAACGCCGCCCGCGTCCCGGCGTCGATCGGCCACGCGCGCCGGGCATTCCACTGCGCCAGGAACGCGTCCATGCCGTCCCGTTCGAGAACGTCGATGCAGCCGGGGAAGAACAGCCGGTCGAACGCGCCGGCCTGCGGGAGGCTGCTGCCGCCGCCGACGATCAGGCTTTCCAGGCGTTCGGGCGCGCCGACCGCCAACGCCAGCGCGACCCGGCCGCCGAGCGAATACCCCAGCACGTGTGCGCTGGGAACCTCCAGGTGGTCGAGGACCGCCAGGACGTCGCCGCTCAGCAGGTCCATCGCGTACGCGTCCTCGTCGTGCGGCTTGTCGCTGCGCCCGTGGCCCCGCAGATCGACCAGGATCAGCCGGTACCGATCACGCAGCGCGGCGACGTAACCGAACCCGCGCCAGATCGCGTGGGAGAGGGCCGTGCCGTGAACGAGGACGAGAGGCTCCCCGTCGCCGACGGTCCGGTACGCGATCCGGACGCCGTCGACGGGATTGGTAGCGTGCTGCACCCGCCCAGTCTGCATCACGCGCTTCGCGGCCGACTCCCGGAGTGCGCCCGGACGCACGGGTGCGGAGCGATACTGGTGGCATGTCGATTCCCCCGAACTCCTCGCGGCCGGCGCTCGACCCCCAGGAACTGCTGGCCGTGGCGATCGCCGAGGCGGAACTCGGCAGACGCGAGGGCGGAATCCCGATCGGGGCCGCGCTGTTCGCCGGCGACGGAACCCTGCTGGGCCGCGGCCGCAACCGGCGGGTTCAGCACGGCGACCCCTCCGTGCACGGTGAGACGGACGCGTTCCGCGCCGCCGGGCGCCAGCGTGACTACCGCTCGACGATCATGGTGACCACCCTGTCGCCGTGCTGGTACTGCAGCGGGCTGGTCCGGCAGTTCAACATCGGCGCGATCGTCGTGGGGGAGAGCGTCACGTTCACCGGCGGTCACGACTGGCTTCGCGACAACGGCGTCGACGTGACCGTCCTGCGCGATCAGCACTGCATCGACCTGATGACCGAATTCATCCAGGCCCGGCCCGAACTCTGGAACGAGGACATCGGGGTCGCCGAGTAGGCGCCTCCGGCGCTCGTGCGCCTTTCCGGTAGCTGGGACTACCCGAAAGGCGCACAAGGCCGGAGGCCCTCGTCGGTCAGTTCCAGCCACCGGGTGACGCCGATGTCGTGAAGGAACTGCCGGTCGTGGCTGACCACGATCAAGGCGCCGCGGTAGCTGCGGAGCGCCTGCGTGAGGTGCGCGAGGCTCGGCAGGTCGAGGTTGTTCGTCGGCTCGTCCATCAGCAGCAGTCGCGGGGCGGGCTCGGCCAGCAGGATGGTCGCGAGGGCGGCCCGCAACCGTTCCCCGCCCGACAGTGCCGACGCGAGAACATCGGAATCGTTGCCCCGGAACAGGAACCGGGCGAGCTGGGCGCGGATCTGTTCCTGCGACGCGTGCGGCGCCGCCGCAGCCACGTTCTCGGCGACCGTCAGTGACTCGTCGAACACGTCGAGTCGCTGCGGCAGGGCCTTGAACGGTACCCGCGGTCCCGCCGCCACGACGGCGTCGAGCAGGGTCGTCTTCCCGACGCCGTTGCGTCCGACGAGGGCGATCCGCTCGGGACCGACCACGTCCAGCGACACCTGCTGTCCGCTGCGCAGGCTCAGGTCCCGGACGGAGACCACCTCCTGACCCGAGTACACCTCCGTGGCGGGCAGATCGATGCGCACCTCACGGTCGTCCCGCAGGGCACTCTCGGCTTCCGTCAACGATTCCCGTGCCTCGTCGACCTTCGCGATGTGATTGTTCCGCAGCTTTCCCGCGGACTCCTGCGCCTGCCGCTTCCGCAGTCCCATCACGATCTTCGGTTCGCGCTTGTTCTCGAACATCTTCTGCCCGTACCGCTTACGACGGTCGATCTTGATCCGGGCCTCGACGAGTTCGCGCTTCTGCTTCTGCACGTCGCTGCGGGCGTCGCGCACCGCGGCTCGCGCGGTCTCCTGCTCCGCCTCGACGATCTCCTGGTACGCACTGAAGTTCCCGCCGAACATGCGGATCTCGCCGCCGCGCAGTTCCGCGATGGACGTCATGAGGTCGAGCAGGGCGCGGTCGTGGCTGACCACCAGCAGCGTGCCCGGAAACTGTTGCACCACCTCGTAGAGCTTGCTGCGGGACGCGCCGTCGAGGTTGTTGGTGGGCTCGTCGAGGAGTAACACTTCCGGTTCCGTCAACAGTTGAGCGGTGAGGCCGAGCAGTACGGTCTCACCACCCGACAGGGTGCCGACGGTGCGGTCGAGGTCGGACGTGCTGCCGAGCACCCGCTCGAGACCGAGCCGGTGCAGCGTCGAGACCGCTCGCTCCTCGATGTCCCAGCGGCCGGTCGCGGCATCGAAATCCTCTGGCGTGCCGTCGCCGGACTCGATGCGGTGCAACGCCGCCCGAAGATCGTCGATGCCGAGGATCCGGTCGATCGTCAGCGTGGGGTCGAGCGTGATGTCCTGCGGCAGGTACGCGACCTCGCCCTGCGCCGTCACCGACCCGCGGTCGGGGCGCAGGCGCCCGGCGATCAGCCGGAGCAGCGTGGATTTTCCGGAACCGTTGAGACCGACCAGGCCGGTGCGTCCGGGGCCGAAGACGGCGTCGAGGCCGTCGAAGACGGGTTCGCCGTCGGGCCAGGTGAACGTGAGGTCGGACAGGGACAGATATGACTGGGCCATGGGGTACTCCCGAGGTGTGTGCGGATGAAGACTCGCGTAACTACCTCGTCAGGAGCAATGGACCGTTCCCCTCTGTCTCACGCGCCCGGTGCGCATCGGTGACGTTCACGATAGGACGCCGCCGATGCCCGCGCAATCGAATTAGATCTGGGGACCGTCGGCCCTGAGTTCGTCCACCTTCGCCATGGCCTCGCGCAGTTCCGCCAGCCATTGTTCGCTGTGCTGGCCCGCCAGGCGCACCGTCCACATCAGCGCGTCCGACCGCGACCGCGCCACGCCGGCGTCGACGAGCGTGTCGAGAACCTTCCGTTCGGGTTGGCGGAGCCGGGTCATGACCGGAACCGCGAGGTGGGTGAACAGCGTCTTGTGGTCGTCGAGGCTGACGCCCCACGCGACCTTGCGCCCGTAGCGCCGCTCGGCCTCGTCCGCGATCCGCATCCGATCGCCCCGGGTCGTTTCGCGGAACCGCGAGATGCGCCCGTCGATCGCGGCCTCGGAACCGGACTCGGCGGACTCGACGGGCGGCAACTCGCCGACCACCACGATCTCCTCCCGGTCGACCTCGACGGTCGCGGGGCCGGTGAACCAGTCGTCCGGAAGTCGGCCGGCGAACCACTCGGCCGCGTCGCTCGCGTCGGGGACATCCGCCTGCTGCCATCCACCGGGGCGGCCGAAGCGACGGGGGCCCGGACCTTGTGCGTTTCTCATGGCGTCCTCCTGGGAGCCGGGTGCCGCCATCACCGTGATGCAGCACTGATTACATGATTACACCGATTATTCGAAGCGCGCCACCACGTCAGGCATGATCGAGTCCGTGCGCACCTCAACCGTTCGTCACAGCCCCATCCGTCCCACCCCCACCCGGAAGGCCACCGCCGGAATCGCTGTCCTCGCGACGGTGCTCTCCGCCTGCGGACTCTTCGGGCCGGACCAACCCGACACCGTGTCGCAACAGTTCGCCGACGCCCTGAACAGCGACGACGTGCAGGCTGCCGCCGCACTCACCACCGACCCGGCCGCCGCCACCGCCGCGATCACCGCCATGTACGACGGGCTCGGAAACCAGGACGGCACGTACACCCGCACCGACGTGCAGGAGTCGGGCGAAAACGGCGGAACGTTCACGATGGACGTGTCGTGGCCGTTCGCCCCGGGGCAGGAATGGAAGTACAGCACCACCGGCAACGCCACCAAGGAAGGCGACGACTGGAAGATCGTCTGGGACCCGGCCGTGCTCGCACCCGGACTCACCGACGACACCACCGTCCGCTACACCACCACGACGGGCACCCCGCCGAAGGTCCTCGCCGCGGGTGGCGCCCCGATCCTCGAGCAACAGGTCGTCACGCTCGTCAACCTCGACCAGGGCGCCGACACCGCGGCGGTCGCGTCGTTGCTGTCGCCCGTCGCGCCGACCATCACCGCGGCCTCGCTCCAGCAGGATCTGGCCGGCGCCCAGGGCAAGCCGGTCACGGCCATCTCGTTGCGCGCCGAGGACCTGGCACCGATCGAACCGCAGTTGCGGCAACTGGCCGGCGTCACGCTCGCCCCGCAGACCAGGCTGCTCAGCACGGACAAGGCGCTGGCCTCGCCCACCCTGGCGGGGCTCGGCGACCTGTGGCAGCAGGGGCAGGACGCGTCCGCGGGCTGGGCGGTGCAACTGGTCGGGCAGGACGGCTCGGCGAAGAGCGTCGCCGGGGAACAGGGTCCCGATGCCCCCGACATCGCGACGACCCTCGACCTCCCGATGCAGATGGCCGCAGAGCGGGCGCTCGCCGACGTGCCGCAGCAGGCCGCGATCGTCGCCCTGCGACCCTCCACGGGTGAGGTGCTCGCGGTCGCGCAGAACGCCCCGGCCGACGCGCTCGGCCCGATCGCGCTCACCGGCCTGTACCCGCCGGGGTCGACGTTCAAGACGGTGACGACGTCCGCCGCGCTGCAGGCCGGTGCCGCCACCCCGGACACCGTCCTGCCCTGCCCCGGCACCGAGAACATCGAGGGCAGGCAGATCCCCAACGACGACAACTTCGACCTCGGCGCGGTCCCGCTGCACACCGCGTTCGCCCGTTCCTGCAACACCACCATGGGACGGCTCGCGGTCGGGCTGCCGCCCGACGCCCTGCAGAAGGCCGCGCTGCAGTTCGGGCTCGGCGTCGACTACGTCACGCCCGGACTGACCACCGTCACCGGCAACGTGCCGATCGCCGACAGTCCCGCCGCCCGGGTCGAGTCCGCGATCGGGCAGGGGCAGGTCACCGCGTCGCCGTTCGGCATGGCTATGGTGGCCGCATCGATCGCGGACGGTTCCACGCCGGCGCCGATGATCGTGCAGGGACAACGCGGGACCGCCGACAAGGCGGCGCCCGCCGTCCCCGCGAACGTCACCGCCGACATCCGGACGATGATGCGTGAAACTGTGACGGGAGGTACCGCGACTGCGCTGCAGGACATTCCGGGGCTGCTCGGTAAAACGGGCACGGCCGAGTCCGGAAGTGGTCCCGCTCACGGCTGGTTCGTCGGAATCAAGGACGACCTAGCATTTGCGGTCTTTGTTGCAACAGGTGACAGTTCGGCCCCTGCGGTGCAGGCTGCGGGGCGTTTTCTTCGCTAAACCCGTTCACGCGTTGCTGTTCGGGGATAAGTTGTGGCTCAACCGTAACTCCTTCGTAGGCAAATGGTGCTTGTTACGCATGTGACTGAAAGCAAGATGGTGGACATGGGGAATGGACGATCGCTTGGCCGCCGTAACCGATATGTGATCGCCCTGACGTCGGCAGTCGTTCTGGCCGTGATTCTGGCGTCGTGCGTGCTGTCGAAAGAGGAGGCGACCGCGGAATCGGTCGTCGACGATTTCGTCAACGCGCTCAACGAGGGCGACGCCGCTGCCGCTGCAGCGCAGACCTCCTATCCCAACGCCGCCGAGACGGCGATACAGCAGATGTTCGACGGCCTCCACCCCGAGGACGCCGAGTTCGACGTCACCCAGTTCATGGATCTCGGCTCGGATTCCGGCTTCTTCACCGTCGGTGCCGCTTGGCACTTCGGTGAGGGCAAGGATTGGACCTACCAGGTTCAGGGCGGCGTGCGGAACCTGTCCGTCGGCTGGCGCATCTCCTGGGATCCGTCAATCCTCGCGCCCGACCTCGGCAACGGCCGCGTCGTCCGCTACGACCGGACGGACGCCGCACCGCCGCGAGTCTTCGACGCACTCGGCGGGCTGCTCATGAACGAGCAGACCATCAACTCGGTCACCCTCGATCCCGCGACGATGCCCGATCCGGTGGCGACCACCCGGCGTCTCGCGGAGGTCCTCGAGCCGGTGGCTCCCCTCGTGACGGCCGACTCGATGATGGCCGAGATGGCCGAGAAGCCCGGCCAGCAGGTCACCGCCGTGCTGCTGCGCGACCAGGACTGGCAATTCCTCGAGGAGGACCTCGCGATCCCCGGCGTAATCACCATCAAGACGCCGAAACTCATCACGTCGGATCGGCGCATCACGACGCCGCTGCTGGATCCGCTGCGCAAGGTGTGGCAGGCCAACCGGGACGCGACGGCCGGCTGGGCCGTCCACCTCGTCGACCCCGACGGCACGCTCATCCCGCAGGCGGGTTTCCAGGGCCCGCCCGGACCGGACATCGTCGCGACGATGGACTCCCACCTGCAGCTGGCGGCCGAGGAGGCCGTGGTCAGCGTCGGAACTCCCGCGGCGATCGTCGCGATCCAGCCGTCCTCCGGCGCCGTCCTGGCCGCCGCGCAGAACAACCAGGCGATGGAGCAGGGGCCGATCGCGTTCCAGGGTCTCTACAACGCCGGATCGAACCTCGACCTGGTGAAGAAGGCCGCCGGACTGCAGAAGGGCGTCGACCCGTCCTCGCTGTCGATCGAGGACATCGAGAAGGCGGGCAATCAGCTCGGGCTCGGCATGAACTACAAGATCCCGGGCCTCGACCATCAGACCGCCGTCTTCACCGCCGACCAGTCGGGCATGAACCAGGTGATGAACCGTAAGGACAGCGACCTGCCCGCCGTCACGCCGTTCGGGATGGCCATGCTGGCCGCGTCGATCGCACGGGGCAGCGCGCCGGCACCGATGATCGTCCAGGGACAGCCGGGCACCACCGACGTGGCCGCTCAGCCGCTTCCGGCGAACGTCAACGACCAGTTGCGGGGCATGATGCGCGACAACGTGGTGCGGGGCGGTGCGTCGTTCCTCAACGGCTACCCGGACCTCATGGGCATGAACGGCGCGAGCGGCGACGACCGCTGGTTCTACGGCTCACGCGGCGACCTGGCCTTCGCGGTCTTCGTCGCCGACGCCGACGGTGGCGACCGCGCGATCAAGATGACCGACATGCTCTTCCGTGAGATGGCGAAGCCGGCGAACTGAGGGCGCGGACCCGTCGTTCTGAGGGAGTAAGTGAGCAAGGGTAAGTTTCTACCTTGTGTCCCTGCTTGATATCGGTCTTCTCGTCGTAGCGGGGTTCTTCGCAGGACTGGTCGGATTCGTCACCGGCCTGGCGTCCATCGTGTCGTATCCCGCGCTCCTCGCGGTCGGTCTGCCGCCCGTGACCGCCAATGTGACCAATACGGTCGCGATGGTGGCGGTCGGCGTCGGCGCGCTGTCCAACTCGACGCGGGAGGTCGCCGACACCGGTGCCAAGCTGTGGCGGTGGGCGCTGTACTCCGCGGCGGGCGGCCTGGTCGGCGCGGGAATCCTGCTGCTGGCGCCCGCGGGGTCGTTCGAGGCGATCGTCCCGTTCATGGTTGCGTTCGCCGCGCTGGCGCTGCTGCTGCAACCACGCCTGCGTGCGCTGGCGGGCGGGCGGGACATGCCCCGCACCTACTCGGTGTCGCTGTTCGTCGTCGCCATCTACGGCGGGTATTTCGGTGCCGGCGCCGGCGTGATCTTCCTGGCGATCGCCCTGATCCTCACGTCGGAGAAGATCTGGCGCGCCACGATCCTGAAGAGCTTCCTCCTCGGCGTCGCGAACCTGGTCGCCGCGATCGGGTTCGCGGCCTTCGGCCCCGTCCACTGGGGCGCCGCCGCCGCGATGGCGATCGGCGCCCTGGCCGGTGGATGGTGCGGCCCGCCCGTCGTCAGGCGGATACCGCCGTCCATCCTGCGCGTCGTCATCGCGATGGCGGGATTCGGCTTGGCCGTGTGGTTGTGGGTGCGCTGAGACCGTTTCGCAGCGCAGCGGTCAGTGCACGCCCTTCATCAGACGCTTGATCCACGGTGCCCCGATGGCGAGGAGCACGCCCACGGCGATCGAGCCGAGCCCGACCGCGGTGAAGTACGGGACCTCGTTGTTCTCGTCGTAGTAGCCGGCCAGCGTGCCCGCCATCGCGGTGCCCAGCGCGACGGACAGGAAGAACAACGCCACCATCTGGGTGTGGAACGCCTCGGGCGCCAGTTTGGTCGAGAGCGACAGGCCGACCGGCGACAGCAGCAGTTCCGCGAACGTGAACAGCAGGAGGATGCCGGCCAGACCCAGCAGCGGTGCGCTGTTGGCGCCGCCACCCGACATCGGGATGAACGCCAGGAACGCGATACCCATGATGATCGTGCCGGCCGCGAACTTGATCGGCGACGACGGCTGACGGGAGCCGAGCTTCGTCCACGCGGCGGCGAACACACCCGCGAAGATGATGATGAAGACCGGGTTGATGGACTGCACCCACGACGGCGGGAAGTCCCAGCCGAACAGGTTGCGGTCGAGTCGCTTGTCCGAGTACACGGCCACGGTGGTGAACTGCTGCTGGAACAGTGACCAGAACACCGCGCTGGCGATGAACATCGGAATGAACGCGTAGACGCGGCTGCGCTCGACCGACGTGATGCGGCTACTCGTCAGCATGATCGCGAAGTAGCCGATCGCCGCGACGATGGTGAGACCGACGACGATGTCCGACATGTTGGCGGCGGTGATCACCCCGGTGAGCGACAGTGCGGCGATCACGATCACCGCGCCGGCGCCGATCGCGATCCACTTGGTGCGCTGGTCGCGGGGGAGCGGGTTGGTCGGCTCGGCGCCGACACCCCGGAGGTGCTTGCGGCCGAGCGTGTACTGGATCAGTCCGAGCGCCATCCCGATCGCGGCGAGCGCGAAGCCCGCATGGAAGCCGATGGCGTCCTGCGCCCAGCCCGTCAGCAGCGGGCCGACCAGGGCGCCCAGGTTGATACCCATGTAGAAGATGGAGAATCCGGCGTCGCGGCGCTCGTCCTGCTCGTCGTAGAGATCGCCGACCAGGGACGTGGCGTTGGCCTTGAGCCCACCGCTGCCGAACGCGACACAGACCAGGCCGATGCCCACTCCCCACAGGCCCGGAAACACCGCCAGCGCGATGTGGCCGAGCATGACGAGGATGGCGCTGTAGAACAGCGTGCGTTCGGAGCCCAGGAGCCGGTCCGCGACCCACGCTCCCAGGATGGTGGACAGATACACCGTGCCGCCGTAGGCGCCGACGATGCTGGTCGCGGACGATTCGGCGATTCCCAGACCGCCGTCGGCGGCCGAATAGTAGAGGTAATAGATCAGGATGCCCTGCATCCCGTAGAAGGAGAATCGCTCCCACATCTCGACGCCGAACAGGTTCGCCAGGGCGAACGGCTGGCCGAAGAAACCGCGGTCGGACCGCTTCTCGTCCCGGGCCGGATCGATGGTGTCACTCATGGGAAAACTGTCCCACCTCGAGCGGAAGTTCGTGTGCCGTCGGGGCGATTCGCTGTGATCAGGTGGTGGCGCGGGCCTTCGTCACGATCCTCGCGACGGCACGCCAGCCGAGGAGGAACACGGCGAGAACGGTGCCCGCCACGATGACGAAACTGAACGCCGTGCCCTGGCCGCTCACCACGCGCAGCACCATGCCCACCACGAGCGTCGACAACCACACCACGATGCCCGTCGGGACGATGAGGAACGCGTCGAACTTGTCGCGGTAGAGCGCGACGGTCGCGAGCCAGCCGACGGCCAGACCGGACAGGAACGGCCAGGCCGTGGTCGCGAGGCCCGTCAGGGCGTTGGCTTCGTCGTGACTGCGACGGCCGATGGCGCAGAACACGATGACGAGGACGACGTCCAGGGCGAGCGCGGGGAGGTACTTCTTCACACGGCCAGCCTAGAGGTGGTGCCGTCGCGGCGTTCCGGCCGATCGGTTCAGCGCCCCGGCACGTGAGCGGCAAAGCGTGTCCGGGGACGCCTTCTCACTCACGTGGGGGGAGGCAGGCGCGCGCGGCGGCGAGGACGGTGGCCCCGGCCGCGTCGAGCGGTTCGGTGCTGCGGAGTGCGCGGGCGAGGACGAACGCGCCCTCCAGGCTGGTGACGAACCCGAGGATCAGGCGCCGCGCATCGGTCTCGCCGAACCCGCGGGCGCGCAACAGCGCGCTGCCGGAGTCGATCCAGCTCGTGAACACGTCCGCCGTGGCGACCCGGAGCACCTCGTTGGTGCTCGCGACCTCGAGCGCGATCGTGGCGATGGGGCAGGCGTCCGCGTAATCGGTGGCCACCAAGGTCTCGCCGGCCAGCCGGAACCCGACCTCGATCCCCTCGAGAATGTCGGGATGCGCGTCGAGGATGGAGAACACCAGCCGCGCGTACTCCTCGCCCGACGTGCGGATGACCTCCTCGCCGAGCTGCTGCTTTCCGCCCGGGAAGAAGTGATAGATCGACCCGAACGGGGCGCGGGCCTCCGTCGCGACCTGCTTGAGTCCCGTCCCGGTGTAGCCGTTGCGGCGGAAGAGGCCGCTGCTGGTGCCGAGGATCCGGGCCTTGGTGTCGTTCACTGTCCTGCCTCCGACCATTGCGCTCGGTGCGCACCCCATCGTAACCTCGTTCACAGTAGAACGATCTATCAAATGGAGTGAGTGCCATGAAGCAGATCGAACTCTCCGCAGGCACCGTCGAGTACGACGACACCGGAGGCGACGGACCCGTCCTCGTGTTCATCTCCGGTCTGACGATCGACGGCACCGTGTGGCGGCACGTGGTGGAGCGACTCGCCCCGGACTTCCGCTGCATACTCCCCACCCTCCCGCTCGGCGCGCACCGCATCCCGATGCACGCCGACGCCGACCTCTCGTTGCGCGGTCTCGGACTGCTCATCGGCGAGTTCCTGGAGAAACTCGACCTCGCCGACGTCACGCTCGTGCAGAACGACTGGGGCGGCGCCCAGGTGCTGATCGCCCTCGGTGACACCAGCCGCGTCGGGGCCCTCGTCCTCACGCCGTGCGAGGCGTTCGACAACTATCCGCCGGGAATTCCCGGTCGTGCGATCGGTCTCGCGGTGGCGGTCCCCGGTGGGCTCGCCCTGACCATGCAGGCGCTGCGATTCCGGGCGATGCGCCGGGCCCCCGGGGCGTGGGGTTGGATGAGCAAGCGGGCGGTACCGAAACCGGTGATGGACGGCTGGTTCCGGCCCGCGACCACCGATCGCCGGGTGCGGCGGGACCTCCGCAAGTACACGACGTCGCTGCCGCCCAAGTCGACGCTGCGGGAATGGGCGGAAGCGAACCGGAGTTTCGACCGGCCGGTCCTCGTGCTGTGGGCGGTCGAGGACAAGGTGATGCCCCGCGACCACGGTCGGCGGCTGGCCGCCTTGTACCCGCACGCCCGACTGCGGGAGGTCGAGGACAGTTACACGTTGATGCCCGAGGACCGCCCGGACGTGGTGGCGGAGGCGATCATGCGCCTTCGGCGCCCGTGAGTACTTATCAACCGCCGGACGTTAACAAGTGCTCACGGGTGCGGAGCGCACAGCCGCCGCGTACACCGCCCGGATCGCGGAGGCCGTCACCGACTGATGTGAACCCATGCCCCACACCGTCCGCTCGCCGACGCTGCACTCCGCCAACGTGATCGCCGCGCTGTCGCTGCCCGACCTCTGCGAGTGCTGAGTGAGGGAGAGGACGTCCACGTCCACACCCTTCGACGTGAGGACGCGGGTCATCGCCTCGACGGGGCCGGCGGCCACCGCCTCGCCCGACGCTTCCGCGCCGTCGACGTCGAACACGACGAACAGGCGGTCGCCGTCCGGGCCGTGCTCGACGGACCACCGGCCGAGGCCGCCCCGGTAGCCGTATTCGGCGCAGAACAGCGTCCACAATTCCTCGGCGGTGATCTCGAGCCCCGACGAGTCCGCCGCTTCCTGCACTTTCGCGGCGAAGTCGATCTGGAGCCGCCGCGGCAGGGTGATGCCGTACTCGCTCTGCAGCAGGTGCGCGATGCCACCCTTGCCCGATTGGCTGTTGATGCGGATGACGGCCTGGTAGTCGCGTCCCACGTCGGCCGGGTCGATCGGCAGGTACGGCACCGCCCACGGCGCACTCCCCGGATCCAGTCCAGCGGCCTCCGCGGACGCCCGATGCTCCGCGAATCCCTTCTTGATCGCATCCTGATGGGTGCCGGAAAACGCGGTGTACACGAGGTCGCCGCCGTAGGGGTGCCGCTCGTGGACAGGAATCCTGTTGCAGTACTCCACCGTTCGCCGAACCGCGTCGATGTCGGAGAGGTCGATCATCGGGTCGACGCCCTGCGCATGCAGATTGAGGGCCAGGGTCACCAGATCGACGTTGCCGGTCCGCTCACCGTTGCCGAACAGGCAGCCCTCGACGCGTTGCGCACCCGCCAGCACCGCGAGTTCGGCGCACGCGACCCCGGTGCCGCGGTCGTTGTGCGGGTGCACCGACAGGATGACCGACTCCCTGTCCTCCAGATGGCGGTGCATGTACTCGATCTGGTCGGCGTATACGTTGGGGGTCGAGACCTCCACCGTGGCAGGCAGATTGTGGATCACGGGACGGTCGGGGCTCGCGTCCCACAGCCGGGTCAGGCTGTTGCAGACCTCGAGCGCGAAGTCCGGCTCCGTCAGGTTGAACACCTCGGGTGAGAACTCGAAGCGCAGGCCCGGACGGTCGCCGGCGCCGCGCGCCACCTCCTGTGCGGCATCGAAGATCAACCGGTGCAGCGCCTTCCGGTCCTTGCCGAGAACGACGGAGCGCCACGTCGGCGCCGTCGCGGTGTACATGTGCACCACGACGTTCGGCAGTCCCTCGACCGACTCGTACGTCCGGGCGATCAGATCGTCGCGGGCCGCGGTGAAGACGACGATCGTCACGTCGTCGGGCACCAGATCCAGGCGCACGAGATCACGGACGAAGTCGAAATCGGTCTGGCTCGCGGACGGGTAGCCGACCTCGATCTCCTTGTAGCCGATCGAGATCAGCAGTTCGAAGAACCTGCGCTTGCGCTCGGGATCCATCGGCTCGGCGAGGGCCTGATTGCCGTCGCGCAGGTCGACGGGCACCCACAGCGGTGCGGTGGTGGTGCGTCGCGCCGGCCACGTGCGGTCGAGGTCGGGGACGGCAACGCGGTCCCAGATCGCGCGGTAGCGATCGGAGGGCATCGGTGAGGGTTGCTGGGTGTTCCAGGGGGCGGTCATGACGGTCTTCTCCTCGGATTCGGGTGAACGAGACGACCGACGCGACGAAACCCCGCGGCAGGGTGCCGGCCTTCAGGCCCCGCCGCGGCAGTGGAGGAGAAGTCCACGGAACGCCACGGCGCTAGACTAGGAGAAAATCACTCATCAGACAACCTGAGGAGCTGGGCGTGACCTCGCCGATACGACGCCACCTGCTGACCGACCAGGCGGCGGACCTGCTGCGTTCGCGGATCGACAGCGGGGAATGGGAGGTCGGCGCCAAGCTGCCCGGCGAGACCACGCTGGCTGCCGAGTTGGGTGTCGGACGGTCGACGGTGCGCGAGGCCGTCCGGATGCTCGCGGGGCTCGGCATGCTCGAGTCGCGGCAGGGGGCCGGGGTGTTCCTCCGCAGGTCGTCGCCGCGTCAGGACTGGGACCGGGTGCTGCGGACCGAGGAGATCCTGCACGTCGTCGAGGTGCGCAACACCGTCGAGATCGAGGCCGCGAGGCTTGCGGCCACCCGCCGCGACGACGACGATCTGGAGGCGCTCCGCCGGGCATTGGACGCGCGGTCCGCGGCGTCCCGGGCCGGGGCCGCCGCGTTCGTGGACGCGGACATCGCGCTGCACCGTGCGGTCGTGGTCGCCGCGCACAACCCGGTGCTGACCGAACTGTTCGAGACGTTCGTCCCGCGGCTGCGGGCCGCCATGCTCGACCTGATGGACATCCGGGACCTGACCGCGAGCAGCGAGCCCGCCGCCGACGCCCACCGACTGCTGGTGGAGGCAATCGCGGGCGGCGACGCCGAGGAGGCTGCCCGGGTCAGCACAAGCGCCTTCGGCACCCGTGAGTACTTGTCAACGTCCGGCGGTTGACAAGTACTCACGGGCCTAGGCATCGGGCTCGGGCTCGGTGGTGTGCTCTGTGTGCTTTGTGGTCGGGGCCGACTGCTCCCGGCGCTCGAATTCGAGGTCCATCTCCAGGTCCTCGTGCTGGTTGTGCCGGAACAGGATGAGGAACACCACCCAGCCGACCAGTGCGACGAGGATGTAGCTCACGACGCGGTAGACGAACACGGCCGCCAGCGCCTGCGACGCCGTGGCCCCTGCGGCCGTCAACGTGGCGATCAGTGTGCCGTCGACGAACCCCAGCCCCCCGGGTGCCAGCGGAATGCTGCCCACTGCCTTGGCCGCGGCGAACGCGATCAGCAGACCCGCGAACGACGGTTCCGCGCCAACCGCCCAGCACGCGAAACCGAGGCACGCGACGTCGGCGAGCCGGTGCACCGCCGACCATCCGAACGTGATGATCGAATCCTTGCGCCTCAGCTCGACCGAATCGAGCTGGCTCAGGATCTCCCGCCATCGCTCGGCGCCGGATTCGGGGGGATTCTTGCGGAACTTGTTGTACCGGGCGAGCACCCACAGCCCGATCGACTCGATGGAGTCGGGGTTACGTGAGATGTATCGCAGTGCGTAGAACAGGCCGAACGCCGCCACCAGCGACAGCGCGAGCGTGACCGGACTCACCTTGGTGCCCACCGCGAATGCGCCCGCGGCGCCGAGAAGTGCGAGGCTGCCCGCGGCGATCACACCCGAGATCGCCAGCTGCCAGGACGCCACGATCGGGGTGGCACCCCACTTGCGGGTCTGCTTGTAGGTGAAGGCGGTGGAGAACACCTGACCGGCGGGCAGGCTCACGGCCATCGCGGTGCTCGCGTAGATCACCGACACGGACTTGAGCTGGCTGACGACGACTCCGCCCGCCTGCAGCAGTCGTTGCTGGACCGCTCCGTACCCGCTCAGGGACACGGCCTGGGCCGCGACGCAGGCCGCGACCCACCCCCAGTGGATCTCGGTGAGCGCTTTCCACGAGTCGCTGAGTGTGGGCCACAGATAGATTCCCTCGACGGTCAGCAGGGCCAGGAGGCCGGCGCCGAGTAGCCATTTGATCCACCAGTATCGGCTTCGCTGCCGAGGATGCTCGGCAGTGGGCGGGTCGGATCGAGGCTGTGCCACCTGGCCAGCGTAACCAACGGGTAGCGGATTACTCCGGATAGTCCTCCGGCCAAGCCAGATGGGTGTTGCGGCGACGGCCCCGCAACTGCACCTGTTCGCCGAGTTCCCAGTGCGCCTGTTCGTCGTCGTCCGCGAAATACAGGGCACTCGTCGACGCCAGCACCCGGCTGGGGTGCAGCTTGGCGAGTTCGGTGAGCCGCGACGCCTCGTTGACGGGGTCTCCGATCACCGTGTACTCGAAGCGTTCGGCGGCGCCGATGTTGCCGGCGACGGCGAGGCCCGCGGAGACGCCGATGCCGACGTCGAGGCCGGTGATCTCGTTCAACGCGAACCGCAGTTCCCGGGCTGCGGCCAGCGCCGCCGTCGGTGCGTCGGGGCGGTCGAGTGGGGCGCCGAAGATCGCGAGCGCCGCGTCACCCATGAACTTGTTGACGAAGCCGTGGTGTCGGTCGATCACGTCGACGACGACGCGGAAGAACTCGTTGAGCAGGTTCACGACCTCGCCGGGGGGACGCTCCGCGGCGGCGCCGGTGGAGCCGACCATGTCGACGAACAGCACCGCGACGAACCTCGTCTCGCCGCCGAGTTCGGTGCCGAACTGCAGTGCCCGCCGCGCCACGTCCTCACCGACGTGCTGGCCGAACAGTTCACGCAGCAGCCGCCGCTCGTCGGACTCGCGCATCATGCGGTTGAACCCGACCTGCAGGCGCCCGACCTCACTGCCGTCGAACACCTCGACCCGGACGTCGGTGGCACCGCGCTGGACGCGTTCGATGGCCCGTCTCAGCTGCTTGATCGGGTCGGAGATCTGGCTGGCCGTCAGCATCGACAGCGCGAACGCCTGCGCGATCGCGATGATCGACAGCAGCATGATCGCCCACGCGAGTGCGTCCGGGGAGAACACCAGGTCGGTGGTGATCTGCGTCACGCACAGCAGGATGATGCCGATGACGGGCATCAGCGTCCCGAGCCCCCACGTCATCGCCATCCGGGTGCCGACGCCGGGCGCCATGGTCCGGTCGAACTCGCCCTCGCTGAGTGCGCGGGCGGCCACCGGGCGCAGGATGCGTTCGCCGAGCATGTACGTGAAGCCGAACGTGGTGGTCGCGGCCATACAGACGGTGACGATCACCGCGACCGCGAGTTCCGGCATCTCGGTGATGGTGAGCAGCACGAAGATGATGCCGCCGAGGATCCACAGCACCAGGTGCACGATCGCCTGTCGCAGCGGCGCGTGCAGCGCCGACATCTGTTCGCTGCGGGTCGGCGGACCGCCCCGCAACTGCCAGCGGACCACCGATCGCAGCATCATCGCGGCGGCCGTCAGACTCACCACGGCCGCGAACGCCAGATAGCCGCCGAAGATCGCGACGTTGCGCACCCGGTCGGCCATGATGGCCTGCGATTCGGGGATCGGGACTCCGTACCGCACGAAGGCGAACACCAGGATGGCGCCGATGAAATTGGCGAGGAGCATCGAAACCATATAGAGCGGCCATCGGCTGCGGACCGTCGCCGCGATCGCTCTATAGGATTTCCGCACGCCGTTCAATTTAGCGGGGGGTGCGCCGGGTGCCGTAGGACACGTCCCCTAAACGGCGCAGATGCGTGCCCTGCGCGCGTGTTTCCCGCGCGAAGCGCCCGGCGCCGCCCGAACCTCGATACGCTCCGCAGGTGAACGCGAACGAGCAACGCTCGGACACTGCCGCGGTAACACAGGGCGGGGGCCACCCCTCGGCGTCGGTGCACCCGGTGGTGCGGGTGGCGGCCGAGTGGACGTGGCGGCTACTCGTCATCTTCGCCGGTCTGCTGACCCTCGGATACATCGTGACCAGGCTCGACACCGTCCTCATCCCGGTGGGTCTCGCGCTCCTGGCGTCCGCGCTGCTGGTGCCCCTCGTCGACTGGCTGCAGGGCAAGGGGGTGCCGCGGTCGGCCGCCGTCCTCGTCGTCCTCATCGGTTCGATCGGCATCGTCGCCGGGATCATGACGTTCGTCGTCGAGCAGTTCATCGAAGGTCTCCCCGGCCTCACCGAACAGTTCGAGGCGAGCGTCACACAGATCCAGGGGTGGCTCACCGACGGCCCGTTCCACTTCAGCGAGGACCAGATCCGGCAGGCCGGCGATTCGGTGGTCAAGTCGATCCAGGAGAACCGGCAACAGCTGACGAGCGGCGCCCTGACCACCGCCACGGTCGTCGGCGAGATCTTCACCGGCGCCCTGCTGACGCTGTTCACCCTCATCTTCTTCCTCTACGGCGGCACCCAGATCTGGGAGTTCGTCACCCGCCTCGTCCCCTCGACGTCACGGCGGCGGGTCCGGCTGGCCGGCAGCGAGGGGTTCGGCTCGCTGATCGGGTACGTCCGCGCCACGGTCGCGGTGGCCGCCGCGGACGCCGTCGGGATCGGCGCGGGTCTCGCGATCCTCGGGGTTCCACTCGCGCTGCCGCTGGCGTCGCTCGTGTTCATCGGCGCGTTCATCCCGATCGTCGGTGCGTTCCTCACCGGGTTCCTCGCGGTGCTCGTGGCCCTCGTCACCAAGGGATTCCTCACCGCGCTGATCGTGCTCGGCATCATCATCGGGGTGATGCAACTCGAGGCACACGTGCTCCAACCGCTGCTGCTCGGCCGCGCGGTCCGGTTGCACCCGCTCGCGGTGGTGCTGGCCATCACCACCGGCATCGTCCTCGCCGGGATCGTCGGCGGCCTGCTGGCGGTGCCGATCGTCGCGCTGCTGAACACGGCGGTGCGGTCGCTGCTGTCGGCGGATCCCGAGGCCACCTACGACGCACTCGAGGTCGACGACCCGTCCGTGCCGCTCTATCCGGCCGAAGCGAACACACCGCCTCACCACGACGAGAACCCGGCGCAGACCCATGACCGACGAGAGTGAACACCGCACCCGCCTGCACTACCGGCCGCGAGCCGCGACCGAACTCGACACCCAGCCGGACGGCCCGCTCTGGCGTGCGGCGCAGGCGTTCCGGCTCGTCACCCTGGTGTATGCGATCAGCTACCAGGTCGTGTCCGTGCAGTACTACACCCACCAGCGGCTGAGCTGGTTCCTCGTCGCCCTGATGGCGGTGTGGTCCGGACTGTCGGCGGTCCTGCTGTCCCACGGAAAGGTCCCGCGCTACCAGGTCGTGATCGCCGACCAGCTGATCGTCATCGCGTTGATGGCGTCGACGCGCCTCGTCTCCGATCCCGACTGGTACAACCACCATCAGACGCTGCCGACGACGCTGTGGGTCACCAACGCGGTGATCTCCGCCGCCGTCTTCGGCGGGCCGTGGCTCGGCATGGCGTCCGGCGTGCTCATGGCGACCGTGAGCGCTGTGGTGCGCGACCAGATCAACCTCGACCTGTGGAAGGACGCGACGGCGCCCGTCCTGGTGTCGGTGGGGCTGGCGCTCGGGCTCGCCACCACCACCGCGCGGCGCGCGCAGGCCCAGCTGGAGCAGGCGGTGCGGTTGGCCGCCGCCACCGAGGAACGGGAGCGACTCGCCCGCGAGGTGCACGACGGCGTCCTCCAGGTGCTCGCGCTCGTCCGTCGCAGGGGCAACGAGATCGGCGGGCCCGCAGCCGAACTCGCGGAGCTCGCCGGGGAACAGGAGGTGGCGCTGCGCATGCTGATCTCCGAGCAGGGCGCGGGAGTCGCGTCGGATCTGGGTGGGAGCGCGATCGATGTGCGACTGCTGCTGGGCACGCGGGCGAGCACCACGGTGTCCGTGTCGAGTCCGGCGGATCCGGTGACGATCGAGCGCGGGCGGGCGACCGAACTCGTCGCGATCGTCGACACGGCACTGTCCAACGTCGCGCGGCACGCGGGGACCGGCGCCAAGGCGTACGTATTGCTGGAGGATCTGGGCGAGGAGGTGATCGTCAGCGTCCGCGACGACGGCACCGGCATTGCCCCGGGGCGGCTGGCCGAAGCGGAGGCCGAGGGGCGCATGGGAGTATCGAAATCCATTCTGGGCCGCGTCGGTGCGCTCGGCGGCACCGCCGAACTCGACACCGAACCCGGTCAGGGCACCGAATGGGAGATCCGCGTGCCGAAGGGAGACGAAACGCATGGCTGACCCGGAGGCCGGTGAACCGATCACCGTGATGGTCGTCGACGACCATCCGATGTGGCGGGACGCCGTGGCCCGCGATCTCGACGGCGCCGGTTTCGCCGTGGTCGCCACGGCGGACGGCGTCGCGGCCGCGGGACGGCGGGCGGCGGCGACGCGTCCCGCTGTCGTGCTGATGGACATGCAACTGCCGGACGGCAACGGGGCCGCGGCCACCGCCGCCGTCCTGGACGTGTCGCCGGACAGCCGGGTGCTGGTCCTGTCGGCCTCGTCCGAGCGTGACGACGTCCTCGACGCCGTCAAGGCCGGCGCGTCCGGGTACCTCGTGAAGAGCGCGTCGGTGGAGGAACTCCTCGACGCGGTGCGAGCCACCGCGGCCGGGCAGGCGGTGTTCACGCCGGGGCTCGCGGGACTCGTGCTGGGGGAGTACCGCCGGATGTCGAGTGCGCCCGCCGACGAGCAGGGCCCCGCGGTCCCGAAACTGACGGAACGGGAGACCGAGGTGCTGCGGTTCGTCGCGAAAGGGCTCAGCGCCAAGCAGATCGCGACCAAGCTGTCGCTGAGCCACCGCACCGTCGAGAATCACGTCCAGGCCACCCTCCGCAAGCTGCAGCTGGCCAACCGCGTCGAGCTGACCAGGTACGCCATCGAGCAGGGCCTCGAGTAGCCGTGAGTACTTGTTAACGTCCGGCGGTTGACAAGTACTCACGGGCGCTAGCCTGGTCGGTATGGAGGCACGGGACCTACGCGTATCGGATGCGGAGCGGGAACACGTCGGCGAACTGCTGCAGCGGGCGGTGGGCCAGGGGATGCTCTCGCTCGGGGAGTTCACCGAACGGATGGACACGGCGCTCGCCGCGAAGACGCGCGCCGAGCTGAACGTCGTCCTGGTGGATCTGCCGGGGATCCAGTTGATCTCCGAGTTCACGCCGCCGCCGTACCCCGACCAGCCGTACGTGTCCCGCCCGGCGCCGCCGGTGCCGCCGCCCCTACACCGGTCACCGGCACCGCCGCCGGGAGACGTCGTCCGCGGGCGGATGTCGTCGGTCAGCCGCACCGGCTCGTGGAACGTGCCCCCCGCGATCGAGGTGAACACCCGGCTGTCGACGGTGACGCTCGACTTCACGAGGGCCGTGATGTCGACGCAGGTGGTGCACGTGACGATCGACGACTACGCGAGCACGATCTCGCTGGTCGTGCCGGAGGAGGCGACCGTCGACCTCAACGGCGTCGAAACGGTCGGCGGATCCGCGAGCAACAAGGTGCGGACCGGACCACCCATCGGCCCGCTGCACCTCGTCGTCCGCGGCAAGGTCCGGTTCGGGAACGTGACCGCCAAGCACCCCTTCGGCACGTCGATCCGCCGCATGTTCGGGTAGCACGACGCACGTCCCTCGAGTAGGCCTACTCATGTGTGGGCGCCCTCGCCGCAGGACGATTGATCCATGTCCACACCTGGTATTCCTTCAGTCGACCCCCGGCTCGTCGCGCAACTCTCCGGCGACTTCTCGGCGCTCGGTCAGCAGATGCGTCACGTGGGTGAGAACCTCGCCGTCCTGCAGGCGCAACTCGCGGCCGGCGCACGTCCTGCACCTCCTGCACCACAGCCGGCGCCCCAGCCCCAGCCTGTGCCGCAACCGATGTACCGACCCCCGGTGCCGCAAGCGCCCCCGGTGACCCCGCCGGCCGCTCCCTACCGGCCCACCCCGATTACGCCGCCCCGGGTGGTGCGCGAGCCCTGGTGGCAGCGCGACGGGATGATCAGCCGCGTGCTCGCCGTCGCGGGTGTCGCCGTCACCCTGATCGGTGTGGTGATGCTGCTCGTGCTGGCAGCGCAGGCCGGGTTCTTCGGCCCGGAACTGCGGGTGGTGGCGGGCGGACTGTTCTCGGCCGGTCTCGTCGTCACCGGTGCCCGCGTCTTCGGACGTCCCGGCGGCCGGGTCGGCGGGATCGCGCTCGCGGCAACGGGTATCGCCGGCGCCTACCTGGACGTCGTGGCCGTGGCCGTCGTCTATCACTGGCTGCTGCCGGTGCTCGCGATGGTCGTGGCACTCGGGATCGCGGGAGCCGGTGTCGCACTGGCGGTTCGGTGGGGTTCGCAACCCCTCGCCCTGCTGGTGGTGATCGGCGCCGCCGTGCTCGCACCCGTGCTCACCGACGGCATCACGCTCACCCTCATCGGCTTCCTGTTCGTCATCCAGGTCGCGAGCTTCCCGGCGCAACTCGGCCGCGACTGGCTGTACCTGGCGATCGCGAGGACGTGCCCGGTGGTGATCGCACTGGTGGTCGCGATCGCGAGTGCCGGACTCGACGGCCGGCCGGAGCGGTTCTGGCTGCTCGCCTCCGCCGCGCTGGTCGCCCTGTTCGGTCTCGGGTCTTCGATCATCCTGCTGCGCAGCAACTCCCGCGACGTCACCGCGACCGCGATGATCGTCACGACGGCCGTCCCGACGCTGGTGATCGGCCACCTCTTCGACCGGCTCGGGTCCACGCTGATCGCGCTGGCGCTGGCCGCCGCGATGTTCGCCGCGTTCGCCGTGGCCCGCTCGTTGCCGAACCACGCCCGGATCGCGCTTGCCGGCGTGGGTACCCTCGCGCTGCTCGAAGCCTGCCTCGTCGGGTCGAGCGAAGACCTCGCACCGCTCGTCCTGCTCGGGGTGGCGGCGCTGTTCCTCACCGTCGGCGGGCAGGCGGAGTCACGGATCGCGTATGCCGTCGGTGCCGTCTTCACGGTCGTGGGCGGGCTCGCCTTCGCGATCACCGCACCGCCGTTCGTCCTCGTCGACGAGAACAGGGCGCTCGACGCGCTCGGGGTGACGACGGTGCTGTCGTCGCTGGTGCTGGCGGGAACGGTGTTCCTGTTCGTCTGGTACGCGCACACACTGAAGCTGCTGAGCGCCGCCGACGCCCAGCCGTGGTGGGTGCTCGCCGGGCTGGTGATCCTGTACGCCGTCACCACCGCGACGGTGTCCGCCGGGACGGCGCTGACCGGGACATCCGCGGGCTTCATCGCCGGGCACTGCGCCGCGACGATCGCGTGGATGGCGGCGGCGACGGCGGCTCTGGTGTTCGGACTGGGTCGGCGCGACTACGCCCACACCGCGCTCGGCGTCGGACTCGGACTGACCGCTGCGGCGCTGGCCAAACTGTTCCTGTTCGACCTGGCCACCCTCGACGGACTGTTCCGCGTCCTCGCGTTCCTGGTGGTGGGCCTGCTGCTGCTCCTCGCCGGCACCCGCTACGCACGTGAATTCGCGGAGCGGGAGGCCGGGCGGGAAACGCCGAACGGCTCCGTCAGCGCCGGTTCTGCCGAGCGATGAGTTCGCTCACGCTCACGGCGTTGCCGTCGTCGGCGCGGTGCCTGCCGCTCGAGGCGTCGTCCGGATCGACGGGCGGCTCCTCGGCGCGGCGGCGCGAGCCGTTCGTCGGGACAGCGCTGGACGGGCTCCCGTTGGCCGGCGCGCCGTTGGTTCGCCTGCCGCCGTTCACCGGTTCCGCAGGCTCCGCGGCGCGACGCCGCGACGGGATCGGCGGCACCGGGCGGGCAGGAGACGACTGGGGGGTCTCCTGCTCGTACGGTGCGGGCACCGAGCGCGGCGAGCGGGTGGGCAGCGACGGCGCCGACGCGCTCGGTCGCGGTTCGGCGGGCGAGGAGATCGGCCGCGGTTCGGCGGCCGACGTGGACCGGAGGTCGGCGAGCCAGCTCTCGATGGGACGCGACTCGGTGGCCGGGCCCGGGGCCGGAGCCGCCGGGCGGGGCCGGGGAGCGGGACGCGACTGCGGTGCAGGGCGCGACGCCGGTGCGGGACGCGACTGGGTCGGGGCCGCACGCGGGGGAACGGGCTGCGGCAGCGCGGTGGTCTGCGGTTCCGCCGCCGGCTCCTCGATCTCCACCGGCGGCCGAGCGGGGCGGCCGGTCGCCGACCGCCGGGCCTCGTCCTGCGCCCGGCGCGCCTGCGCGTCGTCCTCGGACATCTTCGCGGCCAGCGCCCGCGCCGTCACCAGCGGGATCGGCTCGGTGAGCGGTTCCGGTTTGCGGGGTGCGGGCGGCGCCGCGAGCTTGCGCTGCGGCGGGACGGCACCGATCGGCGTGAGCTCCGGGACGTCGGCGGGCATCAACTCGTTGTCCAGGATGGGTTCGGCGAGACCCGTCTTCTCCTGGATCCGCTTCATCCAGGCCGGCGCCCACCAGCAGTCGTCGCCGAGCAGCTTCATCGTGGCGGGGACGAGGAACATGCGGATGAGGGTCGCGTCGATGACGAGCGCGGCGATCATGCCGTAGGAGATGTATTTCATCATCACGAGTTCGGAGAACCCGAACGCGCCGGTGACGACGATGAGGATGAGCGCGGCCGCGGTGATGATGCGGCCCGTGTGCGCGGTGCCGATGCGGATCGACTCCGTCGTACTGGCCCCCTGCGCCCGCGCCTCGACCATCCGGGAGAGCAGGAACACCTCGTAGTCGGTGGACAGGCCGTAGACGATCGCGATGATCAGCACCAGCACCGGCGACATGATCGGTCCGGGGGTGAAATTCAGCCATTCCGAGCCGTGACCGTCGATGAAGATCCACGTCAGGATGCCCAGCGTCGACCCGAGGCCCAGTGCGCTCATCAACGCCGCCTTGATCGGCAGCACCAGCGAGCCGAACGTCAGGAACATCAGCAGCGTCGTCAGGAAGAGGACGGAGATCACCATCGTGGGCAGGTGGTCGAGCAGCGCGGCGATACTGTCCTGCTCGATCGCCGGGGTGCCGCCCACCAGCACTTGGACGCCGTCCGGTTTGTCCATGGCACGCAGATAGTCGATGGTCGGCTTGGACTCGTTGCGGTCGACGAGCCCCGCCTTGAGGACGACCACGCCGTCCTTGGCCGCGCCCTCCGGGGTGAACCGTTCGATCAGGCCCGGCGCGCCACTGGCTTCCTTGATGATCTGGCCGAGCGCCTTGTTGTCGGCGTCGGACACCACGAGCTTGACCGGTTCGGTGCGCAGATTCGGGAAGATCTCGTCGAACTGTTCCTGCGCGGCGCGGGTCGAGCTGTCCGGCGGCAGGTAGGTCTCGTTGATGCCACCGAACTTGATGCCGGTCAGCGGCACGATCAGCAGGAGCAGTCCGACGACGATGGGGATGGTGACCTTGAGCGGGTTGCGCATCACCCAGCGGGTGAGCCGGCCCCAGATGCTCGCCTCGATCTCCTCGGTGTTCTTGGTCTGACGGAAACGGTCGAGGCTGAGGGCGTCGACGCGCTTGCCGAGGATGCCGAGGATCGCGGGCAGGATCGTGATCGACGTCAGGGCGGCGAGGCCGACGGTCGCGATGGCGCCGTAGGCGACGGATTTCAGGAAGCCCTGCGGGAACAGCAGCAGACCGCCGAGGCTGGCGACGATCATCGTGGCCGAGAAGACCACGGTGCGGCCCGAGGTCATCACCGTTCGGCGGACGGCGGAGCGGGTGTCGTACCCCTCCGCCATCTCTTCTCGGAACCGGCTGACGATGAACAACCCGTAGTCGATGGCCAGGCCGAGACCCACGAGGGAGACCACGGGCGCGACGAACGAGTTGACCTCGGTGAAGTTGGTGATGAGGCGGACGATGCCGTTGGCGCCGACCACGGTCAGGCCGCCGATGATCAGCGGCAGCGCCGCCGCGACGACACCACCGAACACGAAGAAGAGAAGGATGCCGACGGCCGGGATCGCGAGGAGTTCCATGCGCCGGATGTCGGTGGCCATCGTGTCGTTGAGCGCACCCGACACCGGCTGGAGACCGGCGAGTTGCACGTCGACGCCGTCGATGTAGAACTCGTCCTTGACGTCCCGGAAATTCGCGGTGACCTCGGTGTCGTTGTCGCCGACGATCGCGATGCTCTCGATCGCATGCTGCTTGTCGGCGTCCGCGGCGGACGCCAGCTGCGGTGCGGTGCCGACCTTGAAATAGCCGCCGTTGATCTTGAGGATCTTGTCCGGGTGTTCCGCGGCCAGACGCTCGAGGTTCTCGACGACCTTCGCCTGGAACTCGGGGTCCTCGATCGTCTTGCCCTCGGGCGCCGTGTAGAGCGCGACGACGTCGCTGTTGGTGTCGCGACCGAAGGTGCCGTCAGCCAGCTTGGCCGCGGCGACCGACTCCGAGCCCGGATCGTCCCAGCCGCTCTGGCTGAGATGCTTCTCGAGGCCCAGGCCGTACGCGGCCGAACCGAGCAACAAGGCGACCATGATGCCGATGACGGTGAATCGGGCCCGGTAGACGACGCTTCCCCAGCTCGCGAACACAGATCAACTCCTACTCGGCAGCACTCTTCCGCCCGACGAGCAGGGCGGAAAGCGGTCGGAACGGCTGCAACCAGGCACCCTCGTCGGGCAGTGTGTCGAGGCTGACCCGAGGCAGTGGCTCCCGGAACACGCCGGGAATGTCCTCGAGATCGACGAAGTCCAGAAGATCGGACGCGACCGCCCAGCTGGCGTGCTCGCGGAACCCGAGTATCTGGACCGGAATGCCGGTCGCGGCGATGTCCTCCAACGGCTCGCGAAACGCTTGACCGTCGGCGGAGGCGACCATGACACCGGCCAGCCCCTCGCCGTGACGAAGCGCGATGTGGTCCAGCATGTCGGAGTCGACGTCGCTGTCCTCATCGATCTTCGGCTTGGCGAACACCGCGAATCCCACATTACGCAAGGCTTCGACCCACGGTCTCACGACATCGGCGCTGCCAGCCGCGATGTTGGTGAAGACCGTCGCCTCGGGTTCGAGTGTGTCGGTGCCGGACGCGGACAGTTCCGCGGTCCGGGAGAGCAGCCAGCGGCCGAGTGCGTCGAATCGTGGCCGGTAGGCAGCCGTGGGCCTGCCGCCGAGGATGGCGCCGAGGCCCATGTCGAGGTTGGGTGCGTCCCAGACGAGAAGGACCCGCTTCTGGTGGCGCCCGTCACGTGCACCCACCACGGGAGATCCTGACGACACCGCGGTGCCTGCCGGGGCGGTGCCGGCTGTGTCGGTGTACTGCTCGCTGACGCTCATGACCTGATCTTCCCCCAAATCAACTCGGTGATCGCACTGCCGACCTGGTGGGCCTTGTCCTCGAACTTCGTCACCGGACGCTCGTGCGTCATGGGTGATTCCCAGTCGAGGGAGGTCAGGAGGGGTTCCGCGTTGCCTGCCTCGGCGATGGCCTCGGCGTACTCGGCGTGATCTGTTGCGACATGCAACACACCGCCGGCCTTCAGCCTGCTCGCGATCAGGGCGAAAGTGGGGGCCTGCAGCAGGCGGCGCTTGTGATGGCGGGCCTTCGGCCACGGGTCCGGGAAGAAGACACGGACACCGGTGAGCGATTCCGGTTCGATCATGTTTTCCAGGACATCCATCGCGTCGCCGCGCAGGACCCGGATGTTCGGGATCTCGTCCCGTTCGATCTGTTGGAGCAACTGTGCGAGCCCGGGCCGGTAGACCTCGACGGCCATGAGGTTCACGTGGGGTTCGGCCTTCGCCATCGCGGCGGTGGCGGTACCCGTGCCCGAGCCGATCTCGAGGATCAGGGGCGCGTCCCGGCCGAACCACGACGGCGCGTCCAGGCGATTGTCCGAGACGTCCGCGCCGATCACGGGCCATTGCCGGTCCCACGACTCCTGCTGGGCAGCGGTCAGGGCGCCCCTGCGCGAGCGGAAACTTGTCACCCTCGGGTGGAGACGGGACCCCTTCGAGTCCTTCGTCTGCCCCTCCTCGGGGACGGCGGGTGCATCCTGATCAGCGTGGTTCACCGGACCATTGTCACGCATGAGGGGCGTTTCTGGCATACGGGTCTGAAGTTCACCTTGAGACTTTTTCGGGAATCCGGTGCCCAGCCTGCACGGTTGCGCACGCCGATTCGGGGCGAGTCTGACAGAATCGGCGCGGGACGAAGGGGGGTGACTGCGTCATGGGCACTGCAGATGCCGGGAGCGGGGAACTGACGGATCTCGCCGCAGAAGTGGCGGCACTCGACGAGGTCGCCGGCGACCGGGTGCGTGCCGCCGTCGCGGCGTTCCGGGCGCCGATCCGGGTCTCCACGGCCGGCCGGGAGGGTGTGGGCAGGTCGACCGTGGCCGCCGCGCTGACCGCCGGCGGCATCGACGGCGCGGTCGTCGCGGAGTCGGACGCCGTCGACGTGCCCGGCGCACCCGACCCGGTGCTGGACGGCGACGTCGTCGTCTACGTCCTCGTCGAAGCCGTGCGCGACGCCGACCGGCACGCCGTGCGGACCCTGGACCCGGCGCAGGCCCTGTTCGTCCTCAACAAGGCGGACACGCTGGGCAGCTGGGCGAACGCGACCGCGCGGGCCGCCGAATGCTCGGACGAGGGCGGCCTCCCGGCTCTGCCGTTGGCCGCCACGCTCGCGACCGCGGGGACGTCCGCGGAATCGGGAATCTCCGCGGTGTCGGCCGCGGTCGCCGACCGGGTGGCACGAGCCCGGGCGCACTGCGGCGAGATCCTGCTGAACTTGCTGCGGTCGCAGGCGGCGCGCAGCCTCGCGTCCCGCGACGTGCTGGAGCGGTACCTCGCCGGCGACCACGCGGTCGCCCTCGGCGCCGCCGCGGCCCGGCTCCACCTTGCCGACTGCATCGCCGAAGAGCCCGAACCGCCGCGCACCGCGGCGGAGGCCGGCCGGTGCGCGGACTGGTGGCGGGCTCAACTCGTCCGGCAGCCGACGGCGCGCCGGCGCCGGGCGGTCGTCGACATCCGGCGGCACTACGTTCGGCTCGGACGGCAGCTGAGCGGCAGCCCCGGAACGTGACGACGCCACAGTTGTCCGATCTGCCCGCCGAGACCGTCGACGTCGTGACGCGATGGAACCCGGACGCCGTCGCCCGTCTGAAGTCCGGCGGGCCCGCGCAGCGAGGTGTCCTCGTGGCGGGGCCGAGGCGCGCGGGAAAGACCACTCTCGTGCGCGGGCTCCGCGCGCTCGACCAGTCCGCGCTCACGTTCGTGGAGGATCCGCTCGATGCCGGGGTGGTCCTGATGGTGCTCGACGCGGCGGCGCCACTCGGACGGGAGGAGCTGTCCGTTCTCGACGTCGTCGCGCGACCGGCGTGCCCCGTGGTCTTCGCGCTCACCAAGACCGATGTCCACCGGGACTGGGCGGGCGTGCGCGAACGCGACCGGACCCTGCTCGCCCGCCACGCGGTCCGCTTCGCGGACGCGGAGATCCACCCGGTCGCGGTCGGCGTATCCGGGGTGGAGGTGCTGCTCGCGGCACTCCTGCGGGCCGCCCGGGACGAGGCCCGCGACCTGCGTCCCGCCATCGAGTCCGTGCTCGAGCAGACCCGGCGGATGATCGCGGCCACCGCCCGGTCGGTGCGGGAGACCGAGCCCGGCGCGGAACTGCGCGCCGAACGGGTTCGCGCGCTGGCGCTGCGTGACGGCCGGCGCACGGAACGGATCGCCCAGCTCCGCGGTCAGGTCCAGCTCGCGAAGGTCGAGTTGCTGCACGAGGTGGCCTCCCAGGTCCGTGCAGCGGGAACGTCGGCGCGGTCCGAGATCGACCGCGCAGGCCGCGGGACCCTCGCGGGTTATCCCGACCGGCTGGCCGCGATCGTGCGCGAGAGAAGCGGTGCGGTCGACGCCGCGGTGACCGCGCGCCTCGACGACCTGCGGTCGCGTGCAGGCGTGCCCGCCTCCGACCCCGAGGCCGCCGGTCCGCTGCCGGAACCGGTGGTGCCGGAGGGGCCCGAACCGCGGCACCGCGGACTGGAGGACCGGATGACGATCCTGATCGGTGCGTCCGCCGGGCTCGGCCTGGGCAGGCTGGTGGTCTCGCCGCTGTCGATGGTGCCCGCCCTCGACATCGCGACCATCCCGCTCACCCTCGCGCTGGGAGCCGTCGCGGCGTGGTGGCTGACGCGGTCGCGCGCGCACGTCGCCGAGCGTGCCCACGTGCGGCAGTGGGCGACCGAGGCGCTGGTGCACGTGCGCTCCCAGTGGGAGCAGTTCGTGCTCGCCCGGTTGCTGGCGGCGGAGACCCGGGTGAGTGAGGCGGTCCTGGCCGAGAGCAGGGTCGCAGCCCGGGAGGCGGACGAGAGGGTCGCGCAGATCGACGGCGAACTCCGCAGGCTGGCCGCGCGCCGCAGCGGGCAGTTGTCTTCGTGCGAACGTGACCTCGCGGCGGTCGACCGGGGACTGCAGGAGGTCCGCAGGCCGGCCGGGGAACCGAATCGTCGCGGAGAACGTCTGAATACATAGGCGCCCGACCGAAGTTCGCCCGCTTTGATGTGGGATCGTGTTGAATTATCTTGATGTGTCTTGTTTCGGTCGGGAAACCGGTCCGAAATGTGAAGGGAGACCGCGGTGGCGACGACTGAGAGTTTTCTGGTCCCGGACGTGCCGGACCTCGATCCGAACACCTTCGGCCACGATTCCGGGGCGGTCGCGCTCACCGATCCCACCCACGACCTCGACGGCGACGGCGTCCTCGACACCCAGACCTTCGACGCGGGCGATGCCGTCGTCATTGCCTCCGACGTCGACGCGGACGGCGACGCCGACCGACTGACGTTGATCCACGAGGACGGCGACTACGCGTCCTGGGAGTTCCACCGCGACGCCGACGGCGTCGTGCACTGGGAGCAGACCGATGGTGGAACTCTCGGTAACGGCTGACCAACCCCCCGAAAACCGCACTCCAGACGCGGGAAAGGCTCCTGGCAGGGCTACTGAATCGTTTCTGTGACCATTCCAACCGCACCCGATTCCCCGAGATGGGACTCGCGGCGTTAACCTCTAGGGATAGGACACCCGGCGCCCGCGTCTTCCATGTGGCATGGACGGCCTGGCTGGACCCCGCCGAGAGGGGAAATCGGACCGTCTGGCACACGCTGCGAGGTTCTCTCAGCGGTCGGCAGATGGTCCGGTTCCGGCTCACCCCAGGAGAGTTTGATGACCTCAGCGACCATTCCCGGTCTGAACGGAACTGACGGCACGCCCCCCACGGAGCACAGTGAGCTGCTCGCCTGGGTTCGAGAGGTTGCCGAACTCACTCAGCCCGACCGCGTCGTCTTCGCCGACGGCTCGGACGCAGAATGGGATCGACTGACCGACCAGCTCGTCGCGGCGGGCACGTTCACGCGACTCAACGACGAGAAGAAGCCGAACTCGTTCGTCGGCAACTCGGATCCGTCGGACGTCGCACGCGTCGAGTCCCGCACCTACATCTGCTCGCGGGAGGAGATCGACGCCGGGCCCACCAACAACTGGATGGACCCGACGGAGATGCGGTCGCTCATGACCGACCTCTACCGCGGCAGCATGCGCGGACGCACCATGTACGTGGTGCCGTTCTGCATGGGTCCGCTCGGGGCCGACGACCCGAAGCTGGGCGTCGAGATCACCGACTCCGAGTACGTCGTCGTCTCCATGCGCATCATGACGCGCATGGGCACGGCCGCGATGGAGAAGCTGGGCAAGGACAAGCCGTTCGTGAAGGCGCTGCACTCGGTCGGCGCCCCGCTCGCGGAGGGCCAGGCCGACGTCCCGTGGCCGTGCAACGACACCAAGTACATCACCCACTTCCCCGAGGATCGTGAGATCTGGAGCTACGGTTCCGGCTACGGCGGAAACGCGCTGCTCGGCAAGAAGTGCTACTCGCTGCGCATCGCGTCGGCGATGGCCCACGACGAGGGCTGGCTGGCCGAGCACATGCTGATCCTCAAGCTGATCTCCCCGGAGGACAAGCCGTACTACATCGCGGCCGCGTTCCCGAGCGCCTGTGGCAAGACGAACCTCGCGATGATCCAGCCCACCATCCCCGGATGGCGCGCCGAGACCCTCGGTGACGACATCGCGTGGATGCGCTTCGGTGAGGACGGGCGTCTCTACGCCGTCAACCCGGAGTACGGCTTCTTCGGCGTCGCGCCGGGCACCAACTACGGGTCGAACCCGAACGCGATGAAGACGCTCGAGGCCGGCAACTCGCTGTACACGAACGTCGCGCAGACCGACGACGGCGACGTCTGGTGGGAGGGCCTCGAGGGAGACCCGCAGCACCTCACCGACTGGAAGGGCAACGAGTGGACGCCCGAGTCCGGCGAGAAGGCCGCGCACCCGAACTCGCGCTACTGCACCCCGATGTCGCAGTGCCCGATCCTCGCCCCCGAGTGGGACGACCCGCAGGGTGTGCCGATCTCCGCGATCCTGTTCGGTGGACGCCGTAAGACCACGGTTCCGCTGGTCAGCGAGTCCTTCGACTGGCAGCACGGCACGTTCCTCGGTGCGACGCTGTCGTCCGAGCAGACCGCTGCCGCAGAAGGCGCCGTGGGCACCGTCCGCCGCGACCCGATGGCCATGATCCCGTTCATCGGCTACAACGCCGGCGACTACCTGAACCACTGGATCAACCTCGGCAAGCACGCGGATTCCGAGAAGCTGCCGAAGATCTTCTACGTCAACTGGTTCCGTCGCGGCGAGGACGGCCGCTTCCTGTGGCCCGGTTTCGGCGAGAACTCCCGCGTGCTGAAGTGGATCGTCGACCGCATCGAGCACAAGGCCGGCGCCGAGTCCACCCCGATCGGATTCGTTCCGACCGCAGCCGATCTGGAGCTCGGCGGGCTGGACGTCAACGCCGACGACGTCGACGAGGCCCTGAAGGTCGACGTCGACGAGTGGAAGCAGGAGCTGCCGCTCATCGAGGAGTGGTTCGAGTTCCTCGGCGAGAAGGTGCCCTCCGGCATCCGTGACGAGTTCGAAGCCCTGAAGCAGCGCCTGAGCTAGTTTTCCCCGCTGTCGACCGAATGTCACAGTGGTTCAGTTCGACTGAACCACTGTGACATTCGTCGTTCGAGGGGACCGTTCTGCAGTAAACGCATACCATTCGGTTTGTAAAAGCCTCGATTCTCGAAGCTCGCACGCGACGAAAGGATTGCAGATGCAGACAGGGACCAGCAGGGGCATGAAACGACTCGCCGGAGGTGCCGCACTCGCTGCCGCAGCCGCCGCCACCGTAGCCATGGCCATGCCGGCGACCGCTTCCGCAGCGACGGAAGTGCAGCCTCCCACCGTGGTGACCGCGGTCGACGGAAGTACCCTCGACATCACCGTCACCAACCCCAACGTCCTGAATCTGCTGGACGCCCAGTCCTGCGGTGCCGTGGCATTCGACGCCACCAAGCTGCCCGCCGTACTGGCCGACCCCACCGTCGTCCTCGAACCGGGATTCGTCGCGTGGGCCACCAACCCGATCGAGCGGGTCGTCGCGAACGCCACTGGCGACGCGGTCAAGACCTTCACCACACCGGAACTTCCGGACGGCGCCTACGCGGTCCTCGGCGAATGCCTGTCGCTGACCACCGTCGCCAACCCCCAGACCACGATGCCGCAGATCGTCCTCGTCGGCGGTCCGCTCGGTGGGGTCCAGTTCGGCAGTTAGGCGCTCCGCGCCCGTGCGCCTTTTTGGTAGCTGCAGCAACCAGAAAGGCGCACGGGCGGCGAAGCCGCCTACCCCGCGTAGCCGGGCGGCATGAGGACGGACTTGGTCTCGCAGAACGCTTCGAGCCCCTCCGGTCCGTTCTCGCGGCCGATGCCGGAGGCCTTGTACCCGCCGAACGGTGATCCCGGATCGAATGCGTACCAGTTGATGGCGTACGTGCCGGTGCGGATCTGCTTCGCGACCGCGAGACCGTGCTCGATGTCGGTGGTGTACACCGAGCCGGCGAGGCCGTAGTCGGAGTCGTTGGCGATCTTGATCGCCTCGTCCTCGGAATCGTAGGGGATCACGGACAGTACGGGCCCGAAGATCTCCTCGCGGGCGATGGTCATCGAGTTGTCGACGTCGGCAAAGATGGTCGGCTCCACGTACCAGCCCTTGTCGAGGCCCGCCGGGCGGCCGCCGCCGAGCACCACGCGCGCGCCCTGTTCCCTGCCCTTGGCGATGTAACCCTCGACGCGGTCGCGCTGCTTCTCGGAGATGAGCGGCCCGAGTTGCGCGGCCGGGTCGGACGGGTCGCCGACGGCCATGAATCCGGCACCCGCGACGAGGGCGTCCAGCACCTCGTCGTAGCGGGACCGCGGGGCGAGGATCCGGGTCTGCGCGACACACGCCTGACCGGTGTTCATCAGCCCGGACATCACCAGCATCGGCATCGTGGACGCGAGGTCGGCGTCCTCGAGGATGATGGCCGCCGATTTGCCGCCGAGTTCGAGGGAGCAGCGCTTGAGGTTCTGCGCGGCGATGGCCCCGATCTTGCGGCCGACGGGACTGCTGCCGGTGAACGTGATCTTGTCGATCCCGGGATGCGACACCAGGTATTCGCCGGTCTCGGCGCCGCCGGGCAGAACGGAGATGACGCCCTCGGGGACCCCGGCCTCGGCGAAGATCTCGGCGAGAACGTGGGTGGAGAGCGGGGATTCGGGTGCCGGTTTCAGCAGCACGGTGCACCCGGCGAGCAGCGCCGGGGACAGTTTGTTGACGGCGAGGAACAGCGGCACGTTCCAGGCGAGGACCGCGGCCACCACGCCGACCGGCTCCCGCAGCACCTTCGTCTGACCGAACACGCCGGTGCGGGTCTGCTCCCACTCGAAGTCGTTCGCGAGGCCGGCATAGAAATTCAGGGTCGCGAGCGACGGCGTCTGCTGCATCATCCCGACCATCGCGGGCGGCTGACCCATCTCCGACGAGATCAGCGCGTTGAGGGTCTCGCCGCGCTCCTCGATGAGCTTCGCCGCCTTCGCGAGGATCTCCCCGCGCTCGGCGGGCGTCGTCTGCGGCCACGGACCCTCGTCGAACGCCCGCCGGGCGACGGCGACGGCGTCGTCGATGTCGGCAGGCGACGCGACCGGACAGCGGCCGACGCGTTCCTCGGTGGCCGGGGAGAACACGTCGAGCACCTGGTCGGTGGCCGGGGCCACCCATTTGCCGCCGATGTAGAGCTTGTCGTAGTCGGTCATGAGTCCATTCCTCGTGTCGTTCCCCCGGTCAGGAGGCGGTGTCGGTGAAACTGTCGAATCCGTATCGTGCGTGTGGCCCGATCGCCGCGACCTCGAACAGCCCGGTCCCGACGACGGTCTCGCCGCCGTCCTCGAGCCGGAATCGGGTGAGATTGTCGACGGGGCAGAACATCCGGAGTCCCGGCTCGATCTCGGACGCTCGCTTGCGCAGGCCCTGGACCACGAGTTCGCCCTGCCACATGCCGTGGCGCCAGTCGGCTTCGAGTCCGTACCCGGTGCCGATGCCGATGTAGTTGGGAACCAGCAGGTCGCAGGTGACGGTGACGACCTCGCCGGTGGGCCGGTGGAAACTCAGCGACGCCGACGTGACGTCGCGCGTTCCGGGCTCGAATTTCAGCTCGTGTTCGGGTCGGCCCAGCCATTCGGGTTCGCGGTCGGCGTCCGGCCAGATGCGGACGGCTTCCTCGACGATGCGCCTGCCGAGTTCGTCCTCTTGCAGGACGACGGAGACGGCATAGTCCTCGAACTGCATCACGGAGTAGATCCAGAAGAAGTTCTGGATGCCGTCGACCGCACGTCGTCCGGGCGGCTCGGACTCGCCGACGGGGCGCACCCCCCACGACCGGTCGCGGTTGCCGCGCCAGGTGTCGGGGGTGACCGCCCGGCTCTGCCCGTCGATGGTGAGTTCGCCTGCCCAGGTGCCGGTCTGGACGAAGCGGCTCGTGTCGAACGTGACGCGCTCGAGTTGCCTGCGGAAGTGGCGCGGCTCGAGCGTCGCGGGGATCGCGCCGTCGAAGATGAGGTCGAAGGACAGGTCGTAGTCGCCGGGTGCGAGCACCACGCGCAGGCGTCGGAGCCCCTCGAGGACCTCCACGCGGAACGGTCCGACGGTGGTGTCGGAGCGGTCGTGGCCCAGCGCCGCCGACCCGCGGACGACGATGTGGTCGTCGCCGCGGCGGAGCACCGCGAACGCGTCGGTGACCCCGAGGTTGGGGTACTGGCCGAGACCGACGATGAGGAACAGGTCGGACTCGTCGGAGGGATAGCAGTTGAAGTAGTAGCGGTCGTAGAAGTTGCGGTCGGACGTCGCGACGCGCCGGATCGGTTCGGCCACCTGATGGATGGGGTAGTCGTCCATCGGGGACAGCGGGTTTCCGGCGTAGTCGGCGGTCATCGGAGCTTCTCCCAGTACGTGCCGTCGAGCATCGCCTCGAGCGAGGCGCGGTGCATGATCATGTCGTCCGGGTCCTCGGGGGCGACGGCCTGCCCGAAGTGGATGGCGCGCTCCTGGATCCGCAGCATGATGGTGGCCTGCCGCAGGGCCGCGTAGGCGGTGTAGTACTCGAGATCGCGGGGCGTGTGGCCCGTCAGTTCCTCGTACAGGGCGGCGAGGTCGTCGAGGCGCAGGAAGTCGGGCATCCCGTCGAGTCCGGCGGCCGCGGCGATGTCCTCGAAGAACCGGTGCAGGTACGTCATCCAGCCGAGGTCGAGTTCGCGGGGCCCGAGCGTGGCCATCTCCCAGTCGAGTACGGCCACCGGCCGGAAGTCCTCGAACATCATGTTGCCGATGCGGGCGTCGCCCCAGCAGAACACGGCGGGGGAGGAGTCGTCCGGGAGGTTCTCCTCCATCCACGCGAAGCCGCGTTCGATCAGCGGGGACCGGGGACCGGACCGGGTCGTCCATTCGTAGTAGTCGCGTTGCTGCCGGATGTGCGCGGCGAGCGCCTCGGTGACGGTGGGGCCGGAACCGGGCAGCCTCAGGAACGCGAACCGCTCCCACGGCCGGTCGATGTCGTGCAGTTGCGCAAGCACATTCACCGCACTGTGCTGCAGCAGCGCGCGCTGCTCCTCGGTCGCCTCCGTCACCCACGACCCGAAGTTGTAGGGCATCACGTCCGGCGGGACCTGCCCGGACACTCGGGCCATGACGAAGAACGGGGCGCCCAGCGGTCCCGGGTCGGGCTCGGACCAGTAGACGACCGGGACCGGGACGGCGGAGTGCTCCCGGACCTGTGCCATCGTCTGGAACTGTCCGTCGAGGTCGTAGTCGGGGAAGACGGGCATCGTCGTGTCGGCGGGCGCGACGCGTGCGACCAGTGGGTGCACCTCGCCCGACCAGGTCGCGTCGAACAGGATGGTCTCGCTCGACATCCCGTTGGCGTCGGGGAGATGGACGTGCGTGACCTCGGGTGTGGCGTCGGCGGGCAATTGCGTAGCGAGCCAGCGTTGCAGCGCCTCCCGCAGCACCTCCGGATCGCGACGGGAGTCGCTGGGCCTGGCAACCTCGGATTGGTGATCGGAGTCGTCGGCAGATCGGGTTGCGCTCGTGCTCACGGTCACCTCCTCTCCTGAACGTGGTGTGACCCTGAACACTAGAACACGTTACAGAATTTCGGAACAGGTGAGGAGATTCCGCTGAGTCAGCCCTCGCCGGCGGCCAGGACGGCCGCCCCGACGAGCGTTCCGGAGGCGCCCAGTTCCGCGGGCACCACTCGCAGATCGGCGACGAACGACAGCCGGGCGTGGCGGGCCGCGGCCCGGTGCATCGGCTCCCACAACGGCGGCCCGGCCTGCGCGAATCCCCCACCGATCACCGCGAGATCGACATCGAGCAGGGCCGCGGCGGACGCGATCGCCTGCCCCAGTGCGGTCCCCGCGCGGTCGAGGGACGCCACCGCGATCGCGTCGCCGTCCGCGGCGGCCCGCGCCAATTCGACGCCGGTCGACCCGCGCCATCCCCGGGACCGGGCCCAGCGCACCGACGAGGGTCCGCTGGCGACCGTCTCCAGGCATCCGACTCCGCCGCACGTGCAGGGCTCGGTTCCGCCGGGGACCACCAGGTGCCCGATGTGGCCCGCGTTGCCGGTCCGGCCGGTGGCGATGCGGCCGCCGAGGACCACCCCGCCGCCGATGCCGGTGGACACGACGAGACTCAGCAGGTCGGGGGCACCGCGACCGGCGCCGTGGTGATATTCGCCGAGCGCGGCCGCGGCGCCGTCCATGGCGAGTCGGGTCCGCACGCCGGGAAAGACTTCCTGCACGAGGCCGACCAGGCCGAACCCGCCCGCCCACTCCTCGATGTTGATGGGCGACACGGTGCCGGCGACCGTGTCGACCGGTCCCGCGCACGCGATGCCGACCGACGTGACCTTCGCGTTTCCCGCGACCTCGCGCAGCAGGGCGGCGCACGCGGCGGCGACCGCGGTCGCCGGCGTCGGCGTGGTCGCCGGGTGCGGCACCGTGCCGTCCGCGTCGACGGTCCCGGCGGCGATCTTGGTGCCGCCGATGTCGAGTGCCAGCGCGACCACGGTCAGCGCTTCCGCATCACGAGAACGAGGTTGCTCACCAGGAACTCGCGCAGTCCGGGCACGCGCACCATCCACCACGCCCAGCGCGGGTGGTAGCGGGGGAAGGCGGCCAGCAAGTCTGCGTCCCGGGTGCGACGGCCCCACCGAAGCCCGTCGGCCGCACCCACTTTGAACAGGGAGACGCCGTAGCGGTTCTTGGGTTCGCGGCCGTTCCTGCGCAGGTAACGCCGGGCGGCGTACTCGCCGCCCAGTGCATGCCACGGCCCGGTCTCGTGGCCGCCGAACGGGCCCCACCACAACGTGTACGACAGCACCATCAGGCCACCGGGTTTCGTCACGCGGACCATCTCCTCCGCCATTGCCCACGGTTCGCTGACGTGCTCCGCGACGTTGGAGGAGAAGCAGATGTCCACCGACGACGTCCGGAACGGCAGTGCCAGCCCCGACCCGCGGACGGCGCCGCCCACCGCGAGCCCCGCGGCGTGCATCTCGGACGGGTCCGGTTCCACGGGGACGTACCGGGCGCCTGCCTGCTGGAACACGTCCGCGAAGTAGCCGGGGCCGCCACCGACGTCGAGGACCGTCGTACCGGTGAGATCCGCGCCGGTCAGACCGCCCCACAGGTCGCCGATCAGTTCGACGGAGTCGCGGGCGAGGGCGCCGTAGAACAGGTCGGGCGCGGTCTGTTCGTGCCGGAAGTCGCTGAGCAGGCCGAACGACCTCTTCAGGGTTGCCCGTCGACCGAATCGCCGGGTCACGGGAGGCGTCGTCACGAGATTGAACCTTAGCGAGTGCAGTCCCCGGGACGGCAATCCGTTCGCGGTGGCTGCAACATCCGGCGGAAAGCGACCGATAGGGTGTTCGGGGACTCCCGCGCGGAACGTCCCGCCCCGAGACCACGAGTACCGCACCGACCACAGGAGTATATGAACGTGCGAGAGGTTCTGCTGCTCTGCTGGCGCGACACCGGTCACCCGCAGGGTGGCGGCAGTGAGCGGTACCTCGAGGAGGTCGGCGCCCAGCTCGCGGCGCGGGGAATCAAGGTCACCCTCCGCACTGCCGGTTACCGCGGCGCCGCCAAGAAGGAGACCGTCGACGGCATCGAGATCAGCCGGGCAGGCGGACGGTACAGCGTCTATCCCCGCGCCCTCGCCGCGATCGCCGCCGGCCGGCTCGGGTTCGGGCCGCTCCGCGGCATCCGGCCGGACGCTGTCATCGACACCCAGAACGGCATCCCGTTCTTCTCCCGCGTCGTCGCCGGCGCACCCGTGACGCTGCTCGTCCATCACTGCCACCGCGAGCAGTGGCCGGTGGCGGGCCGGTTGATGGGCAAGATCGGCTGGTGGGTGGAATCCCGGTTGTCGCCGCGCACCCACCGGGACGACCAGTACCTCACCGTGTCGCTGCCGTCCGCCGACGAACTCGTCGAGCTGGGCGTGGAACGCGAGCGGATCGCGGTGGTGCGCAACGGCGCCGACGACATCCCCTTCGGCGTGGACATCGGCGGCGCCGGCACGAGGACCGCGCACCCCAGCGTGTGCGTGCTGTCCCGGCTCGTGCCGCACAAGCAGATCGAGGACGCGCTCGAGGCGGTCGCCGCCCTGCGCCCGACCATTCCCGACGTGCACCTCGACGTCATCGGTGGCGGGTGGTGGGAGCAGAACCTCCGCGACCGCGCACACGAGCTGGGCATCGGAGACGCCGTCACGTTCCACGGGCACGTCGACGAGACCCGCAAACACCAAGTGCTGTCGCAGTCCTGGGTGCACGTGATGCCGTCCCGCAAGGAGGGCTGGGGTCTCGCGGTCATCGAGGCCGCGCAGCACGGCGTCCCGACCGTCGGCTACCGCAGCTCCAAGGGGCTGACGGATTCGATCGTCGACGGAGTGACCGGGGTCCTGGTCGGCAGCGCGGAGGCGGCGACGGCCGACGTCGCCGACCTGACCGCGGCGGTCAAAACGCTCCTGCTCGAGCCCGACACCCGCACGGTGCTCGGTGAGAAGGCGCGTGTCCGGGCCGGTGAATTCTCCTGGACGCACACCGGGAACGGCGTGCACGAGGTGCTGGCGGGCACGGCCGCGGGCCTGCGCACGTCAGGGCTGGTGTCGCCGGCGCTGGCGCGTCCGGGCCTCGAGCACGCCCGCGCCGAGTAGCCCGCCGGCCAGCAGCATCGCCCACAGCACGTGGGCCGCGACCACCGTCGCGCGCGCCCGTGCGGACGCCTCGTGCGGCGCGACGTCGCCGTCGACGCGGTACAGCTCCAGATGCTCGTCCGAGAACCGTCGCTCGAGGCCGGCCAGGGTGGCCGCGGATTCGCCGCGCGGTCCGGGCGTGTCGCGCTCGACGAGAACCCATCGGACGCCCAGGGGCGCGAGTTCGGCGGGGGAACCGCCGGTGAGCAGCACCCGTTCGACCTGCTGCGCCCGGGACCCTTCGCCCCCGACGCTGCCGCCTGCCACCACCAGCTCGCCGGTCTGCAGGACGTCCGCCGGCAGCATTCTCGGGGCGGGGTCCAGGACAGGCGCGGAACTGCTGTAGGGGAACTTGCGGAACATGCCGGTGGGCAGGACCGCGACATCCCCGCCGCCCGGGTCGCTGTCCAGTGCGGCGGCCACCCGCTGCCACGACGGCGGATAGTGGACCGGGCGCAGCGCGCCCCCGACGCCCCACGCGAGGTCGGGGAGGGCGAGCAGCACCACCAGGACGGCCGAGACCGACCAGGTCGCCGGCCGTCGCAGCACGGCGGCCGCGGCGGCGAGCGCATACAGCGGGGCCGCGAGCGCCACCCACTTCTGCGCGTCCCGGAGCAGCCCCGCACCCGGGACGGTTTGCACCAGCCAGCGGCCGGCGTCGAGTCCCCACGCCGTCGCCCCGAGCGTCGGCAGCAGCACCGCGACCAGCGCGAGCACGGTCAGCGCCGCGACTACTGGATGCCGGCGCCGCCGCCACAGCGCGGGCAGACCGAGGACGACGACCCCCAGCAGCAGGGCAGTGCCGACGAGCGCGAACAACGACGTCCGGGTCTGCGGGACGGCGGTCTCGTTCCACACGCCGCCGAGCCCGGCGAGACTGCCCAGGGTCGCCAGACCCGGCTCGGCGCGGGCAGCGAACGCCGCGACCCCGGCAGGATCGGAGCCGTCCCCACCGCCGCCGGACAGGGCCGTGGCCACCAGCCACGGCGCGCTCGCGGCGAAGATCAGGCCCAGCGCACCCGTCAGACGGAGCCACCGGGAGGAGCGTCCCCCCGGGCAGGCGAGGACGGACAGCGCCGTCACCGCCGCCAGCAACACCCCGGTCGGGGTCAGGCCGGCCGCGGCGAGGCAGGCCGCGAGGGCGAACCATCCCCGGAGCCGGCCCCGCCGGATCGCGACGGCGGCGCACACCGTCCACGGCAGCGCCGCGTACCCCGTCAGCAGACTCCAGTGACCCTGCAGCAGTCGCTCGGCGACGTACGGGTTCCACACCGTCACCGTCGCCGCCACGAGCTGCGGTCCGAGCCCGGCCGTCGGCAGGACGGTCCGGACCATGTGGGCCGCGCCCCAGCCCGCCGCCCACAGCGCGAGCAGCAGGATCGCCTTCACCACCAGCCCGCCGTCGACGAACACGCTCAGCGCGGCCAGCAGGGCGTCCTGCGGGACCGCCCGCGCGGCGGCATCGGTGAGACCGAGCGCGGAGTCCGTGAGATACGAGCGGGGAGTGCTCACCGCGTCACGCAACAGCAGGTAACCGGGACCGAGCAGCGGACCGAGGACGACCGACGCCAGGACGAGGCTGTAGACCGCCGCCGCGAACGGTGCTCGGCGCCGGACGGTCATGGGCCGTCACGATACGTGGTGCATCGACCCGGCTCGCACGGCACGTAGTGCATCATGGGCGAATGCCACGCCAGACCCTCACCAGCTCGGCGGTCGCCGGGGTGACGATGGTGACGGCGGGCTCGATGACCGCGAATATCGCGTCCTACCTGCTTGCCTGGGCCGCGAGCCGCTGGCTCGGCCCCGCGGGCTACGGGGAGTTCGCGAGCCTGCTGGCCGCCCAACTCGTCCTCGCCGTCCCCGCGCTCGCACTGCAGACCGTCGTCGCCCGCGAGGTGGTCCGGGGCAAGGGGGCCCACGCCGTGCGGCTGCTGGGGTACCGCTGCGCGCTGATCGTCGCCGTCGCGGCGATGCTGATCGCACCCCTCGCGTCGTGGGCCCTCGACACCGGGATGCTCGCCACGTGCTCGGCGCTCGTCACGGCGCCCGTCCTCGTCCTGCTCGCCACCGAGCAGGGACTGCTGCAGGGCGCGGCCCGGTTCGGCCCGCTCAGCGTCGTCCTCGCCGGAGCCGGAATCGCGAAGGTCGTTCCCGCGGTCGCGGTGCTCGCCGTCGGCGCCGGGCCGGGACTGGCCCTCGCCGCCAGCGCGGTCGGCACCGGCCTGGTGGCCCTGTGCGCGCGACTGTTCGCCGATTCCGGGAGCGCCGGGGAACCGGGCACCCGGATCGGCGTCGCGGCCGTGCTGAGGGCGTCGCAGGTGCAGTTGGCGCTGATCGCGCTGTCGTCGATGGACCTCGTGATCGCCCGCATCGTGCTCAGCAACGACGACGCCGGCCTGTACGCGCTCGGTGCCGTCGCCACGAAGGCCGCGTTCTGGCTCCCGCAGGCGGTCGGGGTGGTGCTGTACCCGCGGATGGCGAATCCGGCGCACTCCGCGCAGGCGATCCGTTCGGCGCTCGCCGTCCTCGTCGGACTCGGCGCGGTGCTCGTCGCGGGAGTGGCGGTCGCCGCGCCCCTCGTCCCGCTCCTCGTCGGCGACGCGTACCGGCCCGTGCAGTCGCTGCTGTGGCTGTTCGCGCTCCACGGCGCCTGCCTGGCAGTCCTGCAGGGCGCCCTGCTGTCCGCCATCGCGGGGGAGCGGACGCACCTCGCCGTCATCGCCTGGCTCGGCCTCGCCGTCGAGATGACCGCCATGCTGACCTTCGCGTCCACGATCGGGCAGTTCATCGCCGTCGCCGTGACGGTCGCGTCGAGCACCGCCCTGATCGCGGGGGTCCTCGCCGTGCGCGGCGCGCGGCGTGACGCGCCCCCGATGTGACATTCGTTCATTCCGACGAGCCGCCTGTGACATCGGGCGAGTTCGCGGAACGACGAAGGGGACCTCGGTGAAATACCGAGGTCCCCTTTCGCACCGGACTACGTGGCGTCCGGCTGTCGTGTTCTACCGCTCGTCGTACCGGCGCGGATCCTGGACGGGAATCTCTTCCGTCTTGTCCGTGGTCCAGTCGTGCTGCTCCGTGGGAGCCTCCGACTTGCCCAGGTCGACGTGCCGCCCCCCACCGCTCTGCGGGTAGTCACCACCGTCGGCCGGCGCGGGCTGGTTGCCCTTGCCGCCGCGCAGACCCAGGAACAGTCCGGCGATCAGGGCGATGAGACCGAGGATGCCGGCGATGATCGGCACCGTGCGACCGAACGTGCTGATCTTGTCCATGCCGTCCTTGGCCTGCTGGACCTGGTACTCGATGGTCTGCTCGTTGAACGGCAGTTCCACCTTCAGGACGTCGATCTCCGGCTTGTCCTTGTTGCGGGCGTAGTACTGGTGCAGCTGCTCCTGGCCCTTGACGACGACACCGGTCTCGGGCTCCACCCACAGGTCACGCACGTTGGTGTACCAGCGGGTCATCGTGACGGGGAGGGTGCCACCGGGGACGCCCCAGGCTTCGGCGGGCAGCGTCAGCTTGTTGGTGGGCGAGTTGACGACCTTCGACAGGTCGACGGGATCGATCGTCTGGTTGTAGTGGTACACCTTCAGGCCGTTGATCTCCGTCTCCTCGACGAAGTTGATGTCCTGGGTGGCGCGCGCGTTCAGGTCGAAGTAGGGGTAGCTCTGCTTCTCCGAGTTGAACGGGAACTTGTACTGCAGTCCGTCGCGCGGAACTTCCTCGGCCGGCTGGTTGGGCTGCGTCTGGATGGTGCCCACCGGGTCGTTGGTCGGCATCGACGTCTTGCGGTCGACGGTGTTGCGGTCGACGATCGCGGACAGCAGACCGGTGTCGCCCTGCTTGTCGGTGCGCCGCAGCGTCTGCCCCGCCTGGAGAGTGACGACGTCCGCGTTCGCGGGGTCCTCGGTGGTGACGTAACGCTGTGACACCAGTGGAACGTTCGTGTTGACTTCGGCCTTGCCTGCGAGAAGTGCCTGCGAGTTGAGCACGCTGCCGGAACCTTCGGCGATCGTGGTCACTTCGAGGTCCAAGGGCGTCTTCTCCAATTTGCCCACCGTGTAGGTGGGAATGAGAATGGCGACGGCCAAGAGGAAGGCACCGAGGCCCACCAGAATGCAAGCAAGTATCCGGCTCGGCCCTGAGCGCTCCGCCATGCTTTCTCTCCTAACCCAATTCTGTCGATTGAGATTCCCCCACCGGCAGCACGGCTGCACGGATCGCATGGAGCCCACATCGACACCACGTGAGGCAAAACACTAACAGTCTCGAATGCGCATTTGCCCCATCGGATAGTAAACGCACCGGCCGTTCCGCAGCGAAGTGACTCGGGCGGAGTTTTCCGTCACAGGGCCCGGACCAGGCACACTGTTGGTGATGAGCACCCAGGCCACGATCTCGCCCGCGCCCGCGGCGACCGCTACTGCGCGCAGTTTCATTCCCGCACTGGAGGGGATGCGCGGTCTCGCGGCGCTGGGGGTGCTCGTGACGCACGTCGCGTTCCAGACGGGCGCGACGCACGTGCCGGTCCTCGGCCGCATCTGGGGACGATTCGATCTGGCGGTGGCGGTCTTCTTCGCGCTGTCGGGATTCCTGCTGTGGCGCAGTCATGCCGGGGCTGCGCGGGGGATGGGTTCCGCACCCGGCGTGGTCCGGTACTGGATTTCGAGGGCGACGCGCATCCTGCCCGCGTACTGGGTCGCCGTGGCGGTGGTGTTGACGTTCCTGCCCACCGCCAACGCGAGTTACCGCACGTGGTGGGCGAATCTCGGTCTCGTGCAGGTGTTCGTGCCGCTGACTCTCACCGACGGTCTGACCCAGATGTGGAGTCTGTCGGTGGAGGTGGCCTTCTATCTGGTGCTTCCGCTGCTGGCCCTCGCACTGGTCCGGCTGCGGGGTCCGGCTGCGCGGCTGCGTGTTCCGGCGATCCTCGCGTTGATCGGGGTGAGCCTGACGTGGGCATTCGTGCCGGTGTCGACACCGGGCGGTATCCACCACGACAACTGGCTGCCCGGGTACCTGCCCTGGTTCGGAGCCGGGATGTTGCTGGCCGAACTGGCGGTGAGCCCGCCCGGGCGGATGCACCGCTGGGCGCAGCACCGCGTCCGGATGTTCCTCGTCGCCGCAGTGGCATTCGCGCTCACGGCGACCGACCTCGCCGGACCGGAGGGGCTGGTGCGTCCGGAACCGTGGCAGTACGCCGTCAAGATGGCGCTCGGCGCCGTCCTCAGTTTCGCGTTGATGGCACCGCTGGTGTTGTCCGACAGGTCCACCCACCGCTTCCTCGCGAGCCCGCTCGCACTTGCGGTGGGCCGCTGGTCGTACGGCATCTTCATCTGGCACCTCGCGGTGCTGTCCGTCGTCTTTCCGGTGTTCGGACTCGTTCCGTTCTCCGGCCACTTCGTCTACATCCTGTTCCTGACGACGGTGCTGAGCGTCGCGGTCGCGTCGGCCAGTTACGCGTTGGTGGAGGAACCGGCGCGCCGAGCCGTCAAGCGCTGGGAGGCGCGCGTGAGCAAGGCCGAACGTCCGAGCGGCAGCACGGCCAGCCCGGTCGCGACGAGCGCGAGCAGCAGCGGGAACTGAACGAGGAACGAGTGCCCGACGTATCCGCCGGGCGCGCGCCACGGCCCGGTCGAGAGTATCGCCATGCCGAGCATCGTCGACGCTCCGGCGACCCCGACCAGCACGCGCGCGGTGGTGGCGGTACCGCGTAGACGGATCAGGACCACCGCGAGCAGCGTTGCCACGACCGTCGTCGCCGCGCCCACGGGACCACCGATCACGGTGGCGGCAGCGAGGATTCCCAGCCACCCCACCGTCGCGCTGCCCCAGGTCCGGGGTGCCGGGCCGGGATCGCGCTCGCGGGCGCGTCGCGGCCACAGGGCGGCGGCGAGCAGCGGGATCAACAGCAGCAGGCCACCGAAGATCCCCAGCCGGTACCAGTGGTCGGTGGGGAAGTCGAGCGTCACCGTTCCTTCGGTTCCCGCGGGCAGGATCCATCCCTGCTGCCAGCCGTCGACGACGACCGGCGTCAGCTCGCTGCCGTCCGGGGCGGTGGCCACCCAGCCGACGTTGGTGCTTTCGGGGACGACGACGAGGCGCTCGGCGTCCGAGCGGGCAACCGTGAGTTCCCGGTGGTTCTCCGTCCACGCGGTGGTCGACACCTGTTCGGTCGGAACGGCCCGCGCCTGCGGTCCGGCGTCGAGGCGCAGACTGTCGACGAAGAACGCCGGCCCCGGGTCGACGGTCACGTCCTGGGATCCCGCGTCCAACGGCACGGGTCCGGGGCTGTCGCAGAGGGTCGCGGGAACCGGGTCGCCGGAGAGCAATTGCCCGGCGGTTGCGGTGACGCTCGTGCGTACGGGCTGCCCGCCGATCGTCACGACCGGCCCCTCCGCGCAGGGCACGGTGACCGGGCGGTCCCCGGCGTTGTCGACCGGACCGGAACCGGGCAGCAGCGCGCCGTCCTCGCCCAGCACCCCGACCTCGGCGAGTCCGGCGGGCTGGAGCTGGGCGAACCCGAGAGCGTTCTGGTCGAGGGTGCTCTTCCAGGACACCAGGCTGAGCACGATCCGGTCGGTCACCCGGGGTTCGACCGTGACGGTCCCGTCGTCCTCGTCCACATCGCGCACCTGCGGTCCGTTCCCGAGGTCGACGGCGACCCGGTCGGGGGCGGCGGGCAGCGCACCCAGGCTGGGCGTGAGCTGCAGGCCGGTGACCAGCGTCGGTTCGGGAAGGTCGATCGTGAGGGTCGGTTTCGCGCCCTTGCCGCTGGTGGTGTCCTGTTTCGCCGACCAGCTGGTGCGGGGATCGTTGTCGGTGGCGGCGAACGCCGAGCCACGAAGGTCGGTGATGTTGCTGGTTCCGTGGGCGGACGGCCGATCCCGTTGCGTGAGAACGTCCTCCAGTGGTGCGCCCTGCCGGGCTCGCAGTGTGAGCCGTGGTGTCACCGCGGTCGGTTCGGGCACCGACAGCGTTCGCTCGAACGTGCCGACCTCCTCGGGCGGCAGGACGAAGGCGTTGCTGCACCGCACCCGGTCCGGGGCCTCCGCGCACGCATTGCGGCCCGGGAGTGCCTGACTGAGATCCCACCCCGAGACGGACGCGCCCTCCGGGGTGGGAGGCAGCACCGTCCGGAACCGGATCGGCACGGTGACCGGGGCGTCACGCTGGGAGAAGTCTTCGACCGACACCTCGCTGATGCCGAACTGCGTTCCCGGGGAACCGTTCTCGGTGCGGGTCGCGGTGATCCGCACCCACGGGGTGACGCCGCCCGGAACGGAGACGGCGATCGGTTTGCCCGGGGCGTCCACCTTCACGGCCGTGCTGCCGTTGGGAGTCGACACCTCCATCCAGCGGACGGGGGCGCCGATCGCGGCCGGGCTGGTCGTGATGTGCAGCAGCGAACTGGTGAGCGGAGTGTCGAAGTCGATCTCGAGCCACTGGCCCAGCGCCCGCTCGATGCCGTTGCTGAACCAGCCCGTCGCCGGGTCGCCGTCGACGGTCGCAGCGGCGCTGCTGGCAGGGGAGGTGCCGCCGAGTTGGGTGGCGTCGGCCGCCGCACTCGACACGCTCAGCGTCGCGCCCTCCCACCGGCCCTCGACCAGCGGGGTGTCCGCCACCGGATAGTCGGGGACCAGATTGAACGTGCGGCGCGCGTCGTCGGGGGTCCGCAGCGCCGAGCTGTGATTGTCTACCTGGCCGTAATCGGTTTCGCGGTCCCGGGGCGTGTCCGTGACTGTGACGTCGTCGACCGGCAGTCCGGCGCGTGTCGCGTCCGCGGCCAGCAGGACGGGTCCGGTTCCCGGCAGGGCGCCGTTCTCCCGCAGGCGTTGCAGTGATTCCGGGCCGCCCTGCACGCGGGGGATATCGTCGAGGTTCGCCGTGTACGGCCCGCTCGTCGCGGGGGATCCGTCCGGCGTCGACACCGCGAAGATCTCGATCGCCGGATACCGGGGCCGCAGGTCGCTGTCGATCACCAGGCCCTCGACGTCACCGGGTCCGATGTCCTCGCCGAACTCCGCGACCCGCGTGAAACCGGGAGATCCGGTGACCGCCTGGTGCGCGAGCAGCGGGCGCGTCGACCGCGACGTCTCTGGATCGAGATCGTTGCGCAGGACGAGGTAGTGGATGCCCTGGCCGAGCAGGGTCTGCGCCATGCCGTCCGAGGGCCGGCCGTCGGTGATCAACCGCTGGATCGAGTCCATGGCCCGGATGGTGCCGGGCGGGGTGAGGGGGACGGCGTCGCGGGACGCCCACGGTGTCGAGGCCAGCGCCTGCATCGGCTCGTCGCGCGTGAGGCCCCAGAGCTGGCTGCCGAACGGTGCTCCGGGCACCACGAGCGCCCGCTCCGCGTCGGAACCGTCGGGGCTCGTGCCCCCGGCGTTGTCCTCCAGCCAGGACGCGGCCTGCTGCCAGTAGTCGGGGACGTCGGTGTACGTGCCTCGCGGTGCGAGCTTGCCCGTCCATGCCAGCGACGTCGCCAGCGTGAGGGCGACCAGCACCAGACTCGTCACCGCGACCATCGGTTCGCGCTCGGGATGCGCCAGCGCGCTGCGCCACCGCGCGAACGGTACGGAGCCGGGCAGCGGCACCTGCGCCAGGAGATGCGCCAGCCCGAGCACGAGCGGGAGCCGGACGAGCGGCTCGAGTTTGTGCACGTTGCGCAGGGGCGCCCCGGTGGAGTCGAGGAACAGTCGCACCTGCTCGGCGAACGGGGAACCGAGTTCGCCGATGTATCCCGCGGCGAGTCCGGCGACCCCGACGAACAGGATCAGCGTGAGGCGACCGCGGGCCGGCATCGACCGCATGCACAGTCCCGCGAGACCGGCGGCGGCGATGAGCCCGGTCGCGGCGACCGCGGCGGGCTGGGTGACGAGGACGGCGCCTGCGATCCGCTCGGGGGAGACGAACGGCGTCCAGCTGTCGGTGCCGCGGAGGATCTCGGCGAGCGACGTCCATTGCGTGGTCACCCCGGACGACTCGATGTAGTCGAGGAACGGCGGGCTCACCTTGCCGAGCAGCAGCAGCGGCACGATCCACCACAGCGTCGCCAGTGCCAGGAACGGGAACCACCACGCGGTGAACGTCCACCACCGCCGGTTGGGCCGGTGGGAGATCCACCACAGGCCTGCGACGAGGCACGCCGCCGCGGTCGCGACGGCGTTGACGGCACCCATCAGCGCGACGGCCAGCGCCGATTGCGCCGCCAGCCGTGCAGGTGAGTGCCAATGTGTGTCCCGGGACGCTTTGCCACTCACGTGGGAGAGGGCGAGAACGACGGGCAGAAGGACCCACGGCGCCAGCATCATCGGGAGGGTTTCCGACGAGATCGACCCTAGGGTGGTGAGGACGCGGGGCGAGAACGCGAACGCGACACCGGCGATGACCCGGGACGAGCGGCTACCGGCGCCGAGCGCCTCGGCGAGCCGGACGATGCCCCAGAATCCGGCGACGAGCAGCAGTGCCCACCACACCCGTTGGGTGATCCACGCCGGGACGCTCAGGATGTCGCCGAACGCGAAGAACGCACCGTGCGGGAAGAAGTATCCGTAGGCCTGGTTCTGCACCTGGCCCATGGGGGCCTGGCTGCTCCACTGATGGGATGCCCGCTCCAGGAAACCGATCGGATTCTGGGACAGGTCGTATTTGGTGTCGGCGGCGAGCCGGCCGGGGGTCTGGAGAAATGCGAGAAGAAACGCTACGACGGAGGCGCCGAACAGCCACCGCCGTGACAGAGGCTCTGCCGAGGGCGACACGGCCGCCGACTCGGGGGGAGTGCGGGAACTAGTCGAACCGGCGCTCTCAGCGGCTGCCGTACTCAACCTGGTTCAGGAGTGAGGAATCCGCGTTGCCACTTCGGTCGATCTCGGGACGCGTGTTGTCCTGTGCGGCTGCGGTGATGCCGAGCGTCGCCACGGTGCCGAGAGCGACACCGACCACGGCGCTGACCACACCGGGCACAAGGAACTTCCCCATCAGACATCTCCCACCGTCGTGCCATCGACGCACACGGCTACTCCCGCGTACGAATTGCTCGGGTCAAGGTATCACCCGCGGGCCGCCGAACTGCTGATTGGTGCTCGCGGGCCGCCGTTTCCGCTGTTCACGGGCTCTGCTGCACGCCCAGCGCACGGAGCAGCGTGCGCAGTTTGGTGGTCGTCTCGTCGAGTTCGGACTGCGGGTCGGACTCGGCGACGATGCCCCCGCCCGCCGTCGCCAGGGCCTCGAGTCCATCGGCGGCGATCTCGGCGCAGCGGATCGCGACCACCCAGTCGCCGTCACCGTCGCCGTCGCACCACCCGACCGCACCACCGTAGAACCGCCGATCCTCCTCGACGTCCCGGATGGTCGCCAGGGCCGCGTCGGTGGGGGTACCGCACACCGCGGGCGTCGGGTGCAGCAGTACCGCCAGGCTCAGGGCGCTCGTCGACGGGTCGTGCAGCACACCTTCGATGGGAGTCGCCAGATGCCACACCTCGTGCGTGCTCGTCAGGACCGGAGAATCCGGGACGGTCAGCTCGGTGCACAGCGGGGACAGGACGTCGCGGATCCACGCCGTGACGAAGGCGTGCTCGGCCAGATTCTTCGTGGACTCCAGCAGGCCCCGGCCTTCCTTCTCGTCGGCCTCCGGGTCGGTGCGACGAGGGGCGGTACCCGCGAGGGGACGGCAGGTGACGCGCCGGCCCCGCCGGCTGAGCAGGACCTCGGGGCTGGCGCCGACGACAGTGTGCCCGCGGAAGCCGTCGCCGGCCGCGGACAGGTCGACGGCGAACCCGTTGGCGGTCGGATTCTGGTGAATCATCCGTGCGGCCAACGCTTCTGCGGAGATAGGGACGTCCGCGCGGAGGGTGACGCTGCGTGCGGCCACCACCTTGCCGAGGGTGCCGCCGCGCAGTCGGTCGACGAGGGACCGGACGCGGGCCACGTGCTCGGCGGGTTCGGGCACCTGCCGGACGACGCGGACGGACGGGAGTGCGGGAACGGTACCGGGCCGCCACGGCCCGTCCGTGAACTCCCACGATTGCGGGGCGGTGAGCGCGGTGGGCCGTGCGGGATCGAACGGCAGCGCCCCGACGATCAGGCCGGTGTCACCGGCCCCGAGCGCGGCGACAGCAGCCGCAGCGGTGTCGTACCCGTACCGCATCCCGGACGTGCGCAGGGTCCGATCGGCGCGTGAGAGAAGGAAGCCGTCCATGGTGCACCCGACAGTAGTCGGGCGTCCGGACTACTTCCCGGGAGGCACGATCAGCACCGGGCGGTGGCTGTGCCGCAACACGTGGTCGGCGACACTGCTCTGCAGCAACGACCGGAGACCGGTGGTGCCCCGGGTGCCGGTGACGATGATGTCGACCGCCAGTTCGTCCGACGTCTCGACGATCGCCGTCCAGATCGTGCTGGTGCATTCGATGCACCGGCCCTCGGTGGTGAGCCCGGCCGCCTCGGCGAGCAGGACGCCCTCCTCGTTGGTGACCTTGGCGTCGGAGAACGCGACGTCTTCGGTCTCCTCGTCGGGAACCCACTCGGGTTGCATCACACCGGACAGTCCCGACATGCGCGCGGCCTGACGGACCATCGGCTCCCACACCGTCACCAGCACAGCACGATTGGAGGCAAGGAAGCGTCCGGCGCACTCCACGGCACGCTTCGCGTTGTCGGATCCGTCGTAGGCGATCAACATCAAACCACCGGGCACCACGACCTCCTGAGTACGGGTTTCCTCTGTGTCCAGATTACCAAGACGGGGGGCAGCGGTCGTCGATTCGGGGGCTGTCCGGGGAGCATCGCCGGCGAACTGGGCTACCGTCGAACCCATGCGGATCAAGTATGCCCTCGCGCTCGCAGCCTGTACCGGCCTCGTGGCCGGGTGTTCGTCGGGTGGTGGCGAGACGGTCGCGGAGTCGTCCCCGGCGACGCCGTCTCCCTCGTCCGTCGAGCCCGCGTCGCACACCGGCACCGCCGCGCCCGCCGCCGCGCCGGTGTCCTGCGAGACGGAGTTCCTGCAGTCGTTGCCGTTGCGGCGCAAGCTCGCTCAGCTACTGAACGTGGGCGTCACCGGCACCGCGGATGCCGCGCAGGTGGTCCGGAACGAGCAGGTCGGCGGCATCTTCATCGGAAGCTGGACCGACGAGACGATGCTCGCGAACCGCGAGGTTCCCCAGGTGGCCTCGGCGTCGTCGCTGCCGCTGATGGTGACCATCGACGAGGAAGGCGGGCGGGTCTCACGCGTCGAGAACCTGCTCGGCGCCGACCCGTCCGCCCGGCAGACCGCCGCCACGATGACGGAGGAGCAGACGTATCAGATGGCGCTCGAGCGCGGGCGCGGACTGAAGGACCTCGGGGTCACCGTCAACTTCGCGCCCGACGTCGACGTCAGCAGCCAGCCCGACGACAGCGTCATCGGCGACCGCTCCTACTCCGACGATCCCGCCGTCGTCACCCGCTACGCCGACGCCTACGCGCGCGGCATGCGGGACGCGGGAATCCTGCCGGTGATCAAGCACTTCCCCGGTCACGGATCCGCGTCCGGCGACTCCCACACCGGCGCCGTCACCACCCCGCCGCTCGACCAGTTGCAGACCAAGGACCTCGTCCCGTTCCGGAACCTGGTGTCCACCGGTGTCGGCGTCATGCTCGGCCACCTCGAGGTGCCCGGCCTGACGGCCCCCGGGATCCCAGCCAGCATCAGCCCCGACGCGGTGGCGCTGCTGCGCGGCGGCACCGGCTACGGCGCACCGCCGTTCACCGGCCCCATCTTCACCGACGACCTCAGCGGCATGCAGGCGATCACCGACCGCTACGACATCACCGAGGCCGTCGAGACGGCACTCGAGTCCGGGGTCGACGTCGCGCTGTGGCTCACCACCGACGACGTCCCGCGGGTCCTCGATCACCTCGAAAGCGTTGTGGCCTCGGGCAAGCTGCCGCAGCAGCGGGTCGACGAGGCGGTGCTGACGGTCGCGCGTGCCAAGGGTGCCCTCGCCTGCTAGGGGATCGGTGCTGGTAATCTTCTGGTCCGCCGGTCGAGCCCGCTTTATTACCGTAGAGTAAGATAGCGGGTTCGACGATGATGGAGGACGTATGGCCGGCGGCACCAAGCGACTGCCGCGCGCAGTGCGCGAGCAGCAGATGCTCGACGCTGCCGTCGACGTCTTCTCCGACAGGGGTTTTCACGAGACCTCGATGGACGCGATCGCGGCCAAGGCGGAAATCTCGAAGCCGATGCTCTACCTCTATTACGGTTCCAAGGACGAATTGTTCGCGGCCTGCATTCAGCGGGAGGGCCTGCGCTTCGTCGAGGCGCTCGCTCCGGCGGGAGATCCGGGGCTCAGTCCCCGTGAGCAATTGCGACGGGCGCTCGAGGGGTTTCTCGGGTTCGTCGGCAAGCATCGCAAGTCGTGGATGGTGCTGTATCGCCAGGCTATGGGGCAGCAGGCGTTCGTCGGGTCGGTGCAGTCGAGCCGCGACCGGCTGATCGAACTGACCGCGCACCTGCTCGAGTCCAGCACCAAGGATCCGGAACCTGGTCAGGATTTCGAACTGATCGCCATCGCCCTGGTCGGGGCGGGGGAGGCCGTCGCCGACCGTGTCGCGGGCGGGGAGATCGAGGTGGACGCCGCCGCGGACCTGCTCGAATCCCTGGCGTGGCGCGGCCTCGCGGGCAAGAAGAAGCCGGAGTGAACGGGACGCTCGTTCGATCAGATCGAACGAGCGTCCCGATCGTACCCGTCAGCGCAGCGTCGCGGTGAGGTGCGGGTACCCCTTCTTCGGGTGCTTGATCGACAGATCCCAGCCGTCGGCGGTCTGATCGGCGTACACGTTCAGCGTCGACGGCAGCAGGATCGGTTTCCCGAACCGGACGCTGTATGTAACGGCGTCCGGGATCCGGCCCTCCACCGTCCCGAGTACGGCGGCCGCACTCCACATGCCGTGTGCGATGGTCCTCGGGAACCCGAAGGCCTTGGCGCCCAGCGTCGACACGTGAATCGGGTTGCGGTCACCGGACACCGCCGCGTACTTGCCGATCGTCTTCTGATCGACCCGCAACGTTCGCAGTGGACGCGGCGGCTCCTCCTCGGCCTTCGGCTCGGGCCCCGGCTGACCGGACAGCGACGTCTTCTGCTGACGCAGGAACGTCGACGTCTGCTTCCACACCAGTTCGCGTCCCACCTTGATCTCGCTGATCACGTCGATGAGGAGTCCCTTGCGGTGTTCGCGCAGATTCTCCGCGTGCACCGACACGTCGAGGGGTTCGACCACCGAGATCGGGCGGAACTGTTCGATGACGTTCTCCGCGTGGACGGAACCGATGGCGGGGAAGGGGAAACCCTCGGACACCATCAGCTGCATCACCACCGGGAACACCAGCGTGAACGGGTACGTGAGCGGCAGGGTGTCGCCGAACCGCAGCCCGGTCACCCGGTCGTATGCCGCCAGGTTGTCGGGATCGACGTGCACGCCGTTCAGGACGAGCGTCGTGTCCGGGGCGCTGTGCCCGCTCGCACCGATGACCGGCAGCGCGCTGCGCACGGCGCGCGTGTAGATGCCGAGCGTGCCCGGCCTCTCCGTGAGTTGGACGACCTTGCCCGACATCAGGCGCCCAGCAGGCTCTGGCCGCAGACGCGGACGATCTGACCGGTGACGGCGTTGGACGCCGGGCTGGCGAAGTACGCGACGGTCTCGGCGACGTCGACGGTCTCGCCGCCCTGCAGCAGCGAGCTCATGCGGCGTCCGGCCTCCCGTGTGGCGAAGGGGATCGCCGCCGTCATCGCGGTCTCGATGAAGCCCGGGGCGACGGCGTTGATCGTGATCTTCTTCTGCGCGAGCACCGGCGCAGACGCCTGCACGAGTCCGATGACACCGGCCTTGGACGTGCCGTAGTTGGTCTGGCCGCGGTTGCCCGCGATGCCGGCGATGGACGAGACGTCGATCACGCGGCCGCCTTCCTTCAACGCACCCTTGGCGACGAGGACGTCGGTGATGCGCTGCGGTGCAAGAAGGTTCACGCCGATCACCATGTTCCAGCGGCCCTCGTCCATGTTGGCGAGGGTCTTGTCGCGGGTGATGCCTGCGTTGTGGACGATGATGTCCGCGCCGCCGTGCCGTTCGAGGACGAACTCGGCGAGCTTGTCGGCCGCATCGTCCGCGGTCACGTCGAGGGCGAGGGACGTGCCGCCGACCTTGTTGGCCGTCTCCGAGAGCGCCTCACCGGCGGCCGGGATGTCGGCGCAGATGACGTGCGCGCCGTCGCGGGAGAGGACCTCGGCGATGGTCGCGCCGATGCCGCGGGCCGCACCGGTGACGATGGCGACCTTCCCGTCGAGCGGCTTGTCCCAGTCGGCGGGTGCGACGGAATCCTCGGACCCGACCCGGATGACCTGGCCGCTGACGAACGCGGACTTGGCCGACAGCAGGAAGCGCAGCGTGGATTCGAGACCCGACAGTCCAGTGGAGGCCGACGGCGAGACGTAGACGAGCTGAGCGGTGGCGCCGCGCTTGACCTCCTTGCCGACGCTGCGGGTGAAGCCCTCGAGTGCGCGCTGGGCGATGTGCTCGTCGACGCCGGACGTCTCCTCGGGGGTGGTTCCGATGACGACGACGCGCGCGGACGGCGCGAGGTTGCGGATGACCGGCTGGAAGAACTCGAACAGCTGCTCGAGTTCGGTGACCGAACCGATGCCTGTGGCGTCGAACACCAGGGCGCCGTACCGGTCGTCGCCCGCGCCCGCGGCGGGGTAGTCGGACAGGAGTTCGCGCAGCGGTTCGACGAGGCGGCCCTTGCCGCCGATCAGGACCGGGCCGGCGAGCGCCGGTTCGCCGTGCTTGTATCGCCGCAGGTTCTCGGGTCGCGGCAGTCCCGCCTTCGCGGCGATGAACGCGCCGGGCGCGGATGAGAGGAACTGGGAATAGAGGTCGGGAGCTCCCTTGCTGGCTGCCACGGTCCTACCTTCTGTCGTCGTTCGGCGGTCAGTCACCGAGCACCGAGTGGAGTGCGGTGTCGACAAGTAACTTACTCCTGAGTAAGAATAGTAGCCAACAGGTAATCGCACCAGATCCTTGGAGACGTCAGTGACCAGCAAAGCTCGCACCAACTCGAACTCCGCGGCGGCCCCGAAGCCGGGCGGAAAGCAGCAGCGTCCCGTCGCGATCGTCGGCGGAAACCGTATCCCGTTCGCCCGCTCCGACCGGAAGTACGCGCAGGCGTCCAACCAGGACATGTTCACCGCCACCCTCGACGGACTGGTGAGCCGCTTCAACCTCCAGGGCGAGAAGCTGGGCCTCGTCGCCGGCGGTGCCGTCCTCAAGCACAGCCGCGACTTCAACCTGATGCGCGAATGCGTCCTCGGCAGCGCCCTCAGCCCCTACACCCCGGCGTTCGACCTGCAGCAGGCCTGCGGCACCGGACTGCAGTCGATCGTCGCGGTCGGTGACGCCATCGCGGCCGGCCGCATCGACGCCGGTGTCGGCGGCGGCGTCGACACCACGTCGGACGCGCCGATCGGCGTCAACGACGAACTCCGCGAGTTCCTGCTGTCGCTGAACCGCGCGAAGAGCACCGGCGACCGCATCAAGCTGCTCGGCAACGTCCGCCCGTCCATGCTCGGCATCGAGATCCCCCGCAACGGCGAGCCCCGCACCGGGCTGTCCATGGGCGAGCACGCCGCGATCACGGCGAAGGAATTCGGTGTCCGCCGCGAGGACCAGGACGAACTGGCCGCCGCCAGCCACCAGAACATGGCCGCCGCCTACGACCGCGGCTTCTTCGACGACCTGGTCACCCCGTTCCTGGGCCTCACCCGCGACGACAACCTGCGTCCCGACTCCAGCGCCGAGAAGCTGGCCAAGCTGAAGCCGGTCTTCGGGGTGAAGGCGGGCGACGCCACGATGACGGCGGGCAACTCGACCCCGCTCACCGACGGTGCGTCCGCGGTCCTGCTGTCCACCGACGAGTGGGCCGCCGAGCGCAAGCTTCCGGTGCTCGCGCACCTGATCGACTCCGAGACCGCGGCGGTCGACTACATCCACGGCAAGGACGGGCTCCTTATGGCGCCGACGTATGCCATCCCGCGCCTGCTGGCCCGCAACGGCCTCACCCTGCAGGACTTCGACTTCTACGAGATCCACGAGGCGTTCGCGTCCGTTGTGCTCGCGACGCTTCAGGCATTCGAATCCGACGAGTACTGCAAGGAGCGCCTGGGCCTCGACGGCGCACTGGGCTCCATCGACCGCAGCAAGCTCAACGTCAACGGCTCGTCGCTGGCGGCGGGCCACCCGTTCGCCGCGACCGGCGGCCGCATCGTCGCCTCGCTCGCCAAGATGCTCGCGGAGAAGGGTTCGGGCCGCGGCCTGATCTCCATCTGCGCCGCCGGCGGCCAGGGTGTGACGGCAATCATAGAGGCGTGATCCGACTGGCCTTTCCGGTAGCTGGGAGACCGGAAAGGCCAGCGTGTGAGCGATGCGAGCGGGGATCCGGCAACGAGGGGTGGCCGGATCCCCGAAAACTTTTCCGACAGGTGTAACGCTGGAGATTAGCTGGCGATATCCCTGTCAGCCCCGTGTTGCTGCCTGACCCCCGACCTGGCAGCAGCGCGGGGCTCTTGCATTTCCGGCGGCCGGTAGGCTGACGTGGGGGTCTCGACCGGGCCTCGCTCGGATCGGATCGCGCTTGAAATGCAACGAGCACCGACGGCAAGCTGAGGCCCGCACGAAGGACGACTCGGTGAGAGGGCCACGGTGAACCACGAAGACGGCGACAAGGGGAGCACTGCACCCGAACGGTCGACGCCGGACCCTTCCGCTTCCGCAACGCCCGACAGCGTCGAGTCCGCGAACGCCGAACCCGGGAACGCCGAACCCGAGAACGTCGAATCCGGGAACGCGGCGAACGAGCCCGCCTCGGAAGCGGACGAGGTCACACCTCCCGACGACGCCCCGGGCGCAGACGAGGCGCCCACCACGCAGTTGAACCTCGGTGACCTGGGGGACCGTTCCGGGGAGCAGGCCCCGTTGTGGGTGGAGCCGCCGGCGAACGAGGACGTCACGCAGGTGATCCCCGCGATTCCGCCGGGTCCCGTTCCCGGTCCGGACATCACGCCGGTGGGGGAGCCGACGGTCGTGGCCCCGGCGGCGCCGGTCCCGCCGCAACCGGAACCGCAGCCCGCGGAGGAGCCCGCCGAGAAGACTCCGGCCCGTGCGTCGTGGGTGAAGGTTGCCGCGATCACCGGCGGTGTGATCGCCGTGATCGGCATTGCCTACGCAGCGGATCTCGCGGTGTCCTCCGGAAAGGTCCCGCGCGGGGTGACCGTGGCGGGCGTCGACGTGGGCGGCTCGACCCGCGAAGAGGCGGAGGCCACGTTGCAGGCGCAGGTCGGCCCACGCGTCGATCAGCCGCTGACGGTGCAGGCCGGCGACGTGTCGACGGAACTCGTCCCGTCCGCCGCCGGGCTCGGTGTCGACTGGGGGGCCACCCTCGACCGGGCTCATTCTCAGCCGCTCAACCCGTTCACCAGGCTGGCGTCGTTCTTCACCACCGACGAGATCGGGGTCGTGTCGACTCGCGACGAGACCGCGCTGGCATCCGCCGTCGACGGTCTGCGCAGTGACACCGACCGCGCGTCCCGCGAGGGGACCGTCGTGTTCGAGGGTGCGACCCCCGTGCCGGTGGATCCGTCGACGGGGCAGAACCTGAACGGTGAGGGTGCCGAGTCGGCGTTGATCGAGAAGTGGGCGTTCGGCCAGACGGTGGATCTGCCCGTCGACGTCGTGCCGGTGACGGTGACGCAGGAGGGCGTCCAGCGGGCGCTCGCCGACGTGGCGACGCCGGCAGCGTCCGCCGACCTGGTGGTCACCGGTCGCGACGGCAAGGTCGCGACCGCGCCGCGTCAGCAGATCGGCGCCATCGTCGGTTTCGAACCGGACGGCACCGGCGGGTTGACACCGACATACAACATCGAGGCCGCGACCGGCATCCTCGCCCCGCAACTCGTGTCGACGGAGATCGTGCCGAAGGACGCGAAGATCACGCTCGACGGGGGAGCGCCCACCGTCGTCCCCGCGGTCGTGGGCGATCTCGTGCAGTGGCCCAAGACACTGGAGACACTGCCCGAGGTGTTGCGCGGCAACGGCTCTCACACCACCGCCGCGGTGTACGGACCCGTCCCGCCCGCTCTCACGACGGAGGCCGCGCAGGCTCTCGGCGTGAAGGAAGTGATCGGCGAGTTCACGACCGGCGGTTTCTCGGCGGCGTCCGGGACGAACATCCGGCTCGCTGCCAGCGAGATCAACGGGGCACTGATCAAACCGGGCGACACGTTCTCGCTCAACGGGTACACCGGTCCTCGCGGCACCGCTCAGGGGTACGTGGAGTCGGGCATCATCAACAACGGCCGCCCGGACACCGCCGTCGGCGGCGGTGTGAGCCAGGTGGCGACGACGCTCTACAACGCCGCATATTTCGCCGGCATGGAGGACGTCGCGCACACCGAGCACTCGTACTACATCTCGCGGTATCCCGAGGCGCGTGAGGCCACCGTCTTCGAGGGTGCCATCGACCTGCAGTTCCGGAACACCGGAAAGACGGGTGTGATGATCCAGGCCATCGGCGGCTCGTCGGACCTGACCATCCGGTTCTGGGGTACCAAGTCGGTCGACGTCGAGTCGATCACCGGCAACCGCACCAAACCGACGCAGCCCGACACGGTCACCCTGCCCGCCGGTGACCACTGCATCGCCTCCAGCGGCGCACCGGGATTCACCGCCAGCGACACCCGGGTGGTCTCCGATCACGCCACCGGGCAGGAGATCTCCCGGGACACCAGGACCGTCCGCTACGACCCCGTCCCGATCGTCAAGTGCGAGGAACCCGGCGCACCCAAGCCCGACGAGCGCACCCCCGCCGCCTCGCCGGCGCCGTCCGCTCCGGCGGAGAGCCCGACCGCCACCCCGAAGCCGAAGCCGGACGAAGGCGAGTAGCCGCTCCACTTCTTGGTTCGTGCACCCGCTTTAGCGTCCGAAAAGTGTTGCGTGAAGAGAGAAGTGGTGCGTCTACAGCGCTCGCACCGTGAGCGGTCGCACGGACGGCAGCGGTGCCTGGGCAACCCAGCCTCGCGGCGACTCGGCACGGGCGATCGCGCGGCGGATCCGGTCCACCACCTGCGCAGGCGACTCGAGGTCGTCCCAGGTCCACCGCACCACCTGGAATCCGAGGTCGCGCAGTGCGTCCTCGCGTTGTTTCTCGGCGAACACCGCGTCGCCGGGTGATTGCCCGGGTTTCAGCAGCCGTCCGTACTTGACGCGGCCGTCGAACTCACCGGTCACGACGGCCTGCTCGAACGGAAGTGTCCTCGCCAGGTCGACGACGGTCCGCGCCGGAAGAGTGAGCGAATGCTCGTCCACCACCGCCACCTGCTCTCCGACCGGGGCGCAGTGCTCGGTGATCCGCCTCTTGATCCGGCCGCCTCCACGCCGGTTTCTGGTGACGTGAACGCGGTCGAGGGCAGTTCGCCACAGCGGCAGCCCGTACACGACGGCTGCGGACTGGTGACTGAGCACCGCGTCGTCCGAGAGGGCGTGAAGAGTCGAGTCGATCAGGAAGCGATGACGTTCCTCGTCGCCGAGCGCCGAGTAGACCGACGCGGAGAGGTACGCGCCGCGGCCGATGCGTTGCCACTCGCCGCGTGTGTAGAGTCGTCGGATCTCGTCGTCGCTGTAGCCGCGGCCCAACGCCTCCTGACGTCGCAGCATCGCCCCCGGGTCGTGTTCCACGGGAACGATTCTCGCCCGGCCGGCGTCGAGAATCCGGCCCTACGGACCCGGCTGTGGATGAACCGAGGGTTGTGGACAACTCCCGCACTCCTTCTCGGTCCGCGCACTACCTGTCGGGTCCGAAAAAGGGTTCGTGAACCGAGAAGGAGTGCGGGGTCCCGGGCGCGGCACGACAAAAGCCCGGTGGCCGGGGACGAAACCCCGGCCACCGGGCCGTGTGAAGCGGTCAGAACGCCGCTTCGTCGAGCTCCATGATGTCGTTGTCGAGGTTGGCGACGATGCCGCGGGTGGCGGTCAGTTCCGGCAGCACGTTCTTCGCGAAGAAGGACGCGATGGCGACCTTGCCCTCGTAGAATGCCTTGTCCTTGTCGGAGGCACCCTCGTCGAGAGCCTTGATCGCGATCTCGGACTGGCGCAGCAACTGCCAGCCGATGAGGAGGTCGCCGACGGACATCAGGAACCGGACGGAACCGAGGCCGACCTTGTACAGCTCGGACGGCTGCTCCTGCGCACCCATGAGGTACCCGGTGAGGGTGGCGGCCATGGTCTGGACGTCCTCGAGGGCGGTGGCGAGCAGGGCGCGCTCGGCCTTGAGGCGACCGTTGCCCGCCTCGGTGTCAATGAATTTCTTGACCTCGCCTGCGACGTGCGCGAGTGCGACGCCGCGGTCGCGGGCGATCTTGCGGAAGAAGAAGTCCTGCGCCTGGATGGCGGTGGTGCCCTCGTACAGCGAGTCGATCTTGGCGTCGCGGATGTACTGCTCGATCGGGTAGTCCTGCAGGAAGCCGGAACCGCCGAAGGTCTGAAGGCTGTCGGTCAGGTACTGGTACGCCCGCTCGGAGCCGACACCCTTGACGATCGGGAGCAGCAGGTCGTTGACGCGGAACGCGAGGTCCTTGTCGGCGCCGGACACCAGCTTGGCGGTGGCCTCGTCCTGGTGCGCCGCGGTGTACAGGTACACGGCGCGCAGACCTTCGGCGTATGCCTTCTGCATGGCGAGGGCGCGCCGGACGTCGGGGTGGTGGGTGATGGTGACGCGCGGGGCGGCCTTGTCCGTCATCTGCGTGAGGTCGGCGCCCTGGACGCGTTCCTTCGCGTATTCGAGGGCGTTGAGGTAGCCGGTGGAGAGGGTGGCGATGGCCTTGGTGCCGACCATCATGCGCGCGTGCTCGATGACGTCGAACATCTGCGCGATGCCGTTGTGGACCTCGCCGACGAGCCAGCCCTGGGCGGGAATGCCGTGGCCGCCGAACGTGACCTCACACGTGGCGGAGACCTTCAGGCCCATCTTGTGCTCGACGTTGGTGACGAAAGCGCCGTTGCGCTCGCCGAATTCGTTGGTCTCGAAGTTGAAGTGCGTCTTCGGGACGAAGAACAGCGACAGTCCCTTGGTGCCGGGGCCTGCGCCCTCGGGACGGGCCAGGACGAGGTGGAAGATGTTCTCGAACAGGTCGTCGGAGTCGGCGGACGTGATGAACCGCTTGACGCCCTCGATGTGCCAGGAGCCGTCGTCCTGCTTGATGGCCTTGGTACGGCCCGCGCCGACGTCGGATCCGGCGTCGGGTTCGGTGAGGACCATGGTGGCGCCCCAGCCGCGTTCGACGATGGTGGCGGCCCACTTCTTCTGCTCTTCGGTGCCGTTGTTGAACAGGACGTCCGCGAAGGCGGGTCCGGCCTGGTACATGTGTGCGGCCGGCTGGGCGCCGAGGATCAGCTCACCGATGGCCCACACGACGGACCGCGGCACGGGGACGCCGCCGATCTCCTCGGAGATTCCCATGCGGTACCACTCGGCGTCCCACAGCGCGCGGAACGACTTCTTGAAGGACTCCGGCAGGGTGACGGTGTGATTCTCGGGGTCGAAGACCGGAGGGTTGCGGTCGGCGTCGGCGAAGGACTCGCCCAGCGGTCCCTCGGCGAGGCGGGCAACTTCACTGAGCATGTTGCGGACGGTGTCGGCGTCGAGATCGCCCCACACGCCGTCACTCAGCGGCTGCTCGAGACCGAGTACCTCGAAGAGGTTGAACTCCAGGTCGCGGACGTTGCTCTTGTAATGGCCCATGTCTTCTGTCTCTCCCAGTGAGATGGTGCGGTCTATCCGTTAGTACCGCCCAAGTTATTACTCGTCGGTAACATCAGCGATATTACGCGCCATTTACCCGACTGCCAAGACTCGGCCGGTGTGCGACGACGAGCGCGTCGATCGCCGTTCCGGCGTCCGTCTCGCGGAATCGCCGTTCGGCGACGTCCACGTTCAGGCGGCCGTCGATCGTGGTCACCAAATCGTCTGGTGTGTAGAGGATTTCGATGTCCTGAGGCCCTCCGACTCCTTGCGACAAGTTAACGGCGTCATGCCCCAAAATCATGAGGATTCCGTCAGGTTTCAGTGCGGATATGGCACGGTTCACAACCATCAGGCGCTCCTCGGGGGCGAGGTGGAGGTAGATCATGAGCACCAGGTCGTACTCGCCGCCGAGGTCCGACTCGGTGACGTCGGCGACGCGGTAGTCGAGCCGTTCCCGGACCGAGCGGGGCGCTTCGGCGGCCACCCGGCGGGCCTTGTCGAGGGCGACGGCCGAGTAGTCGAGGCCCGTCACCTCCCAGCCTCGGGTGGCGAGCCAGTGCGCGTTGCGGCCCTCCCCGCACGCGAGGTCGAGTGCGCGGCCGCGGGGGAGCGCGGTGACCTGCTCGACCACGACGGCGTTGGGTGGCGCGCCCCATACCAGTTCGCTCTGTGAATACCGTTCGTCCCAGGCAGCTGCATCCATGCCCCGACGCTAGTACGAGGACTACGGAGTGAGGGTGGTGCGCATCAGGAGGACGTTGTAGTTGTTGTGCACCGTCGTGAGGAAGTAGAGGTCGCGCCCCGACGACCACGGGTGGATGTACGCGCCGTACGCGGTGGGCAGTTCCCGGGTGTCGACGAGTACCTCGGGTGGGCCCCACGGTCCGGTCACCGACGGGGAGCGGCGCATGACCACGGAGTTGTACTGGTCCGTGGTCAGCATGAGGTACTGCCCGAGGTATTCGTTGTATGCGACGGACAATTCGCCGACCCCGCCCGGCATGATCGGCTTGGCGACGTCGGGGTTGCCCTTGATCCACTTGGCGCCGTCGAAGTACTCGTACGCGCCGAGGTCCATGATCTGGGGTTCGGGGACACGGGCGATGTGGACGAGCCCGCCGCGCCCGGCGGGCGTGCCGTACTGGTAGACGAAGCCGTCGGCCTTGACGAACGCGCTCATCTGGAAGTTGGCGTTGCCCCCGACGTTCGGGCGCTGCGTCTCGGGGGCGACGGTCCAGTTCTCGCCGTTGTCCTGCGAGTAGACGAGGCCGGAGTAATTGGTGTCCCAGGTGCCCGCTGGACCCCAGTTCTTCACCGACATCATGCTCAGTACCTGGGTGTTGCCGACGGCGACGCCTGCCGTGGGGATGCGGCTGATCTCGACGAACGGGATCTTGGGGCTGGGGACGAGCTCCTTGGACTGGCCGAAGATGTCGCGGGGTGAGCTGTCGAAGTTCATCCCGTCGGACAGGATGCCGTCCGAGCTGCGGAAGAGTGTGCTGCTGCGCCAGGCCCACAGGCTGCCCGACAGCAGGTTGGGCAGTCCGAGCCCGGCGGAGTCGCCGAATGCCGTGAGGACCTGGCCCTGGCCGTTGTCCCACATGATGCCGAGGTCGGTGCCGAGGACGTTGGCGTCCTGCGTGCGGTTGGGACTGAGCATGCCGGTCTGCTGCGCGACCGCTTGGGTGCGCCCGGTGAGGTGCGGAATCCCGTTGGTGCCGTTGAGTCCGGGGATCGGATTGATGGCGTTGGGATTCGCGGCGGCCGGGCCCGCGAATGCGATCAACGTCACGGCCGCGCCGACGAGCGAGGCTGCTGCAAGAGCTCTGGTTCGCTTCACGAAGGTCACTCCATCTCTAGCAGCAGGCGGCACTGCGTGGCCTGAAGAGACCACTCCCCCTACCGGTGATCAACTGCTGGAAATCGCGAGAAGTCTAACAAGTCTGTTCTTCCCAAAGTGTCGATTCGACCGCCCTGTTCGTTTCATCCGAGCCCGTGCGAATCCGATATTACCCGCGAGTAACAGGAACCGGTGCTACCCGCGGGGCGGCTGCCGACGTAACGTGTGCTGGCGACAAGTCCACACTGCGCGTAACCACGCGGGACCTGATGAGGAGATCGATCGATGGGAAAGCAGATTGCCACCGTGGCTGGAGGTCGGCAGTCCGCCCTTCTCGGGCTCGGCGTGTACCGGCCCGAACGGGTCGTCACCAACGACGAGATCTGTGAACTGATCGACTCGACGGACGAGTGGATCCAGTCTCGCTCGGGGATCCGGAACCGGCGGTTCGCGGCGGAGAACGAGGACGTCGTCACGATGTCCATCGAGGCGGGCCGCAAGGCGATCGAGGCGAGCGGGATCGACCCCGAGCAGATCGGCTGCGTCATCGTCGCCACGTCGACGTACCTACTCCTGACCCCGCCGGCGGCGGCTCTGGTCGCCGACGCGCTGGGTACCAGTGGCCCCGGTGCGTTCGACCTCGGTGGCGGTTGCGCCGGATTCTGCACGGCGCTCACCGTGGCGTCGGATCTGGTGCGCGGCGGATCGGTCGACTACGCCCTCGTGGTGGGTGTCGAGAAGATGAGCGTCACCACCGAACCGACCGACCGCTCCACGCGCTTCATCTTCGGTGACGGCGCCGGCGCCGTGGTCGTCGGCAAGAGCGACGTCGCGGGCATCGGACCGGTGGAGTGGGGTTCGGACGGCTCGCAGGCCGACGCCATCGTGCAGGACCTGGACTGGTACGAGTACATCACGACGCCGGGCGCCAAGCGTCCGTACATCAAGATGGCCGGCACCGCGGTGTTCCGCTGGGCCGCCTTCGAGATGGGCAAGGTCGCGCTCGCCGCCGTCGAGAAGGCCGGACTGACCGTCGAGGATCTGGACGCATTCGTTCCGCACCAGGCGAACTCCCGGATCACCGAGGTGATTGCCCGCAGCATGAAGCTTCCCGAGAACGTGCCGGTCTCCGACGACATCGCCGAGTCCGGAAACACCTCGGCCGCGTCCGTGCCGCTCGCGATGGAAGCGATGCTGGTGAACGGAGACGTCAAGCCCGGCGACACCGCGCTGCTCCTCGCGTTCGGTGCCGGGCTGTCCTACGCGGGCCAGGTCGTCACGATGCCGGTGCTCGCGAAGAACTGACCCGGTCCCGTCGGGGGCAGGAAAGCAGGGATCGATGGGTGTCACCCGGAAGTCGGTCGCCGTCGCGGTGCTGATGTCCTCCGCCGTGGTCTTCGCGGGCTGTGGCGGCGGGAGCACCGGTGGCGCAGGCACCTCGACGGTGCCCGGCTCTGCGGTGGAACTGAACTCGGGCGGTGACTGCGCGGGCCGCGACGTGATCGTCAACCGGGACGGTGCCGGGGTCGTCCTCGAGGGCGAGTGCGGCACCGTCACCATCGAGGCCAACGGCGTCTCGGCGACCGTCGCCACGTCGAACGCGGTCGTCGTGCGCGGTCAGGACACCAGCGTCGTCGGCGGGCAGACCGGAACGCTCACCATCTCGGGGCGCAGCAACAGTTCCACCATCGACGTCGTCGAATCGATCGAACTCCAGGGCAACGCCGTGACCGTTCTCGGCAAGCAGGCGGAGCGGATTTCGGTCACCGGAAGCGGGAACTCCGTGAACGTCGACGACTCCGGTGCGACGACGGTGAGCGGCAACGACAACTTCGTGCGCGCGGTGTCCCTGGACTCCCTCGAGGTGACCGGTTCCAACAACTCCGTCGACTGGGACTCCGGTGCGACGGCCCCGGCGGTCGACACCGGCTCCGAGAACCGGCTCACCCCACCCGGAGCGTGATCACCGCGCGCCGCAGCCGGTGAGCACCGCGGCCATCGCATCGCGTTCGGGCGGCGTCACCCAGAGCCGGTATGCCACTTTCACTTCCACCTGCCGTGCCACGTACGTGCAGCGGTACGCCGCCAGCGGGGGCAGCCACGTCGACGCGTCGGCATCGCTCTTGCGCTGATTGGTGGGTCCGTCCACCGCCTGCAGATTGCGTGGATCGTTCGCGAGGTCGGCCCGCGTCTGCGCGTCGAGGAGCTGTGCGCCCTTCTGCCACGCGTCCGACAGCGCCACCACGTGATCGATCTGCACGGCGTCCGACGTCTTCGTGCCGCGGGTGAACGCAATGATGGTGCCCGTGTAGAGATCCCGCAACGTGCCCGACTGCACCACGCAGTCGCGGGTGCGGTCCCGCGACGTGATGTCGACGAGGTCGCGGCGCAGGATGTCGTTGCGGGTGTCGCAGCCGTTGCGTCCGAGCGCGACCGAGACGTTGTCGGTCCAGCTGGCGCCGAACAGCTCCCGGTCGTACCCCGTCTTCGGTGCCCTGCCCTTCACCTCGAGGGTGGCCAGTTGGGTGTACGCCGTCTGTATCTGTTGTGCGTCAGTGGCTTCCGACGGCGCGGCCGGTCCGGTTCCGGAGGCGAGGGTGCCGTCGGGGTCCGGCGAGAGCATCGTGACGAGCACGACGACGAGCAGGCCGGCGAGGATCCAGGGCCACTTGGTTCTGATGGTCGTGATGATGGAGCCGGTGTTCGGTACCGCGGAGCGGGGCATGAATCTCTCCTGAAATCAACGCTGTTCGTCATTTCTATCAGGAGTGACCCGGCAAACCGGTGAGCGACCCGGTTTACGTGGCGGTGCCGTGCAGCAGCGGAATCAGCAACTCGTCGTCGCTCAGCGCACCGTGCTGCCCGGGGAGGGCGGACAGCCGCGACTCCGCCTTGCGTCGGACCACCGCGACGCCGCCCTGCGCGATGGCGACGACATCTCCGATGCGGCCCTGCACCTCGGATCGCACGGCGGGACCGAACAGTCCCGCGGTGACGGCCTCGTCCCGGGTGCCGATCCACATGCGGTGTCCCAGTTCGCTCTTCCACCGTTCTGTGACGTCGTGCGCGGCTCCGGCTTTCGTGTGCACGTGCCGGCACCGCGGTTCGCCCGCGAGTGCCACCACGCCGTCGGAAAGGGCGGGGGTGGCGTCGAAGTCGATCTTGTCGGCGTCGTCGACGGTGACCATGCCGTGGTCGGCGGTGACGTGGAGCGCGGCGCCCGGTTGCGCGGTCGCGAGTTCGGCGGCGAGTCTCTCGACGAGGCGGTCGACGAGCTCGAGTTGGTGCAGCCACGGTTCGGATCCCGGACCGTAGATGTGCCCGAGGGTGTCGATCTCGCTGAGATAGCAGTAGGTGAGCGTCCGCTCGCCGGATCGGACCGCGGTCACGACGTGTGCGATCAGGTCGCCGTACGCGTGTATTCCCGCGAACGCCCCGCCGCGGAGGACGGCGCGGGTGAGCCCGGACCCGTCGAACTTCGCGGGAACCACCGTCGTGCATGCGATACCGGCTGCCGCGGCACGTTCGAATACGGTCGGTGTGGGCTGCAGGACCTCGGGGACCAGCCGGGTGAGTTCGTCGCCCTTGTGGCCCGCCCGCCACGACAGCCAGTTGATCGTGCCCCGAACCTCCCGAACGTACGACTGGTAGCCCGTGATGCCGTGACCGCCGGACGGCAGTCCCGTGCCGAACGACGCGATGCTGGTGGCGGTCGTGGTGGGGAACCCCGCACGGATCGGCCGGCCGGTCAGGCTGTCGAGAAACGGCGCGCGCTCGCGGTGCCGGCGCAGATGGCTCCAGCCGAGGCCGTCGATCAGCATCACCACGGTGTGCCTGCTGCCGGGCAGGTGCAGCCGGTTGGGCTCGCCGGCGACACCCAGAGACGCGAGGACGGACGGCATGAGGTTGGACAGCGTGGGCTGCGAGTACACGTCGAGCGGGGGCGCCGTAACGGTCATGACTCCCACTATGGTCGAACAGGTCAGTGGATGCGGTGATACAGGTCCACCGGCTGGCCGTCGGAGGGGAACGGCAGCGAGGTGTAGTTCAGCGGAGCGACGTAGCCGGGGCTCACCCGCCAGTCGAATCGCTGCAACAGGTGGTGCATGACCGTCTTGATCTCGGCGCCCGCGAAGTGCATCCCCAGGCACTTGTGCACGCCGCCGCCGAACGGCTCCCACGCATACCGGTGGACCTTGTCCTCGCGGCGTTCGGGTGCGAACCGCTCGGGGTCGAACCGCTCCGGGTCGGGCCAGTACTCGGGCATGTGGTGGGTGAAGTGCACGACCACCGACATGTACGTGCCCTTCGGGATGTAGTGGCCGAGCACCTCGGTGTCCTGGACCGCTCGGCGCGCGACCACCGGAACCGGCGGAACGAGGCGCAGGCATTCCTTCATGACGAGGTCGAGGTCGGTGAGTTCTTCGAGTTCGCCGTAGTCCGGGGTGGACGTGCCGAGCGCCGCGGACTGCCGCCTGCAGCGGTCCTGCCACTGCGGGTGCTGGCCGAGGTACTGCATCATCGTCGACAGCGTGATCGTGGACGTGTCGTGCGCCGCCATCAGCAGGAAGATCATGTGGTTGATGACGTCGTCGTCGCTGAACCGCTGTCCGTCTTCGGATTCGATGTGGCACAGCGCGGAGAACAGATCTTCGCCCGCACCCGCGCGACGGGCCGGCAGGTACCGGCGGAAGAACTCCTCGAGGCGTCCGCGACCGTCGATGCCACGTTTCCATCGCGTTCCCGGCAGCGGGTACCGCACCACCGACGTGGCGGCCTGCACGCAGTCGATGAAGGCCTTGTTGACCTCGGCCATCTCCCGATGTGTCGATCCCTCGGCGCCGCCCATGAAGATGCTCGTGGCGAGATCGAGCGTCAGTTCCTTCAGCGCCGGGTACACGGCGAAGCCCGGGGTGGGCCGCCAGGCGTCGAGCCCCCTCTCGACAGCCGGATGCAGTGCGTCGGTATAGCGCGACAGTCGGTCCCGGGTGAAGGCCTGCTGCATGATTCGCCGGTGGGCGAGGTGTTCGTCGCCGTCGAGGAGCATGAGCCCCCGGTGGAAGAACGGTCCGATCAGCACGCTCCACCCGTCGCTGTTGACGAAGGCGCGGTCCCTGTTCTGCAGCACGGCCTGGCAGCCGTCGGGGCCGAGCACGGTGACCCATCGCTTGCCGGCCATGCTCAGCCAGGACACGGGGCCGTAGCGGTCCCAGCGGCTCTGCAACAGTCCCATCGGGTCGCGGAAGTACTCCAGGGAGTGCCCGATGACGGGGAAACCGGCATTCCCGGAGATGGGGCTGAGCGTGCTCTCCTGCGGCGGAGCAGCGAGAACTTTGGGCACGGGCACTCCCTCGTCGGGTATGTGACAGGACGCCATGTCAGATGTGTGTAGTGTGCGTCACACCAGGTGGTCTGTCAACATCGAGTCATGAGTCAGCCGGCGCGGCAGTACCGCGGCAGAAGTTCGGAGGAGCGGGCCGCCGAACGTCGTGCGCGACTGCTCGAAGCGGGACTGCAGGTCTTCGGGACCGTCGGCGGCGACAAGGCGACCATGACCGCGATCTGCGCCGAGGCGAAACTGACGGAACGCTATTTCTACGAGAGCTTCCGCGGCCGCGACGATCTGCTGGTGCAGGTGATCGAGGGGATCGCCGCCGAGATCGGCGAGGCTGCGCGGGTCACGGTCCGGACCGTGACGGGTGATCCCGAGGTGCGGGTGCGGGCGGCGATCGCGGCGTTCGTCGACATCCTGACGGCCGACCCGCGGAAGGGGCGGGTGTCGATCATCGAATCGGCGGGCGCCGAACCGCTGCGGACGCGAAGGCGTGAACTGCTGCGGGCGTTCGCGTTGCTGGTGGCGGAGCAGGCGAGGGAACTCTACGGCGACCGGGCGTGGTCGTCGCCGCAGGACGAAATCACCGCACTGCTGTTCGTGGGCGGGCTCGCCGAACTCATGACGGCGTGGCTGAACGGTGAGATCGAGGTGTCACCCGAGCAGATCGTCGACGCCGCGACCTACCAGTTCACGTCGACCGCACACCGCTGAGCGGGTCCCGGCCGGAAACGTGACGACCGTCACGTGCGAAGCTGTGGGCATGGTGGATATCGCACGCCCACAGTTGGAGGGCACGGTCGCGGTAGGCGAGGGGCGTCGGCTCGGCTTCGCGGAGTTCGGTTCGGCACAGGGCAGGGCGGTGTTCTGGCTGCACGGCACGCCCGGGGCGCGGCGTCAGGTGCCGATGGAGGCCCGGGCGTTCGCCGAACGCGAGCACGTCCGGCTGATCGGGATCGACCGGCCGGGGGTCGGGTCGTCGACCCCGCACCGCTACGGCGCGGTGATCGATTTCGCCGAGGACCTGCGCACGGTCGCCGACACGCTCGGCATCGACCAGATGGCCGTGATCGGCCTGTCCGGCGGCGGTCCCTACACGCTCGCCGCGGCATACGCGATGCCCGACCGCGTGGTCGCGACCGGGATCCTCGGGGGTGTCGCACCGACGAAGGGCCCCGACGCGATCCGCAGCGGGTTGATGGATCTGGCCGTGCTGGCGGCTCCGGTGCTGTCGGCGGGCGGCGTCCCGGTCGGGCTGGCGGCGAGCTCCGTGATCAGGCTCGCGAGGCCGTTCGCGTCGCCGATCATCGACCTGTACGGGCGGATGTCCCCGGAGGGTGACCGCCGTCTCCTCGCGCGGCCGGAGTTCAAGGCGATGTTCCTCGACGATCTGCTCAACGGCGGCCGCAAGCAACTCAGTGCCCCGTTCGCCGACCTCGTCCTGTTCGCGCGGGACTGGGGATTCCGGGTGAACGCGGTGAAGACCCCGGTGCGGTGGTGGCACGGCGACTGCGACCACATCGTCCCGCTCCGGCACGGCCGGCACATGGTGGCGCTGCTGCCCGACGCCGAGTTCCACACGATGCACGGGGAGAGCCATCTCGGCGGCCTGGGAATGTCGGAGGAAATTCTGCGCTCGCTCCTCGACATCTGGGACGCGAAGGAGGCGCAGGCGCCGTTCGGCCCGGTGTGACGGTGGCGCGGTCTGTGCCACCGTCACCGGGTCAGGACTGCAGGGTCGTGATCTGGAAGGTGGCGCCGAGGGGATCGGCGACGGAGGCGAGCCGCCCGAACGGGGTGTCCTCCGGTTCGCGCCGGACGCTGCCGCCGAGTTCGGTCACCTTCGCGACGGCCGCATCGGTGTCGCCGACACCGATGTAGAACTGCCAGAACGAGGGAACGCCCTCGGGCAGGAACGAGTCGGCGTCCATGACGCCGGCCACGGTCCGGTCGCCGACGTTGGCCTGGGAGTACCGGAATTCGTCTGTGTCGCCGAGGGACTGATACGTCCAGCCGAACACGTCCGCGTAGAAGGGGAGTGCGGCCGCGTAGTTGCGCGACAGCGTTTCGTGCCAGACCGGCGCGCCGGGTTCGTCGACGAGGCCGAATCCGGTGTGCTGATCGGCCTGCCACACGCCGATGACGGCGCCGGCGGGATCGCCGAGGACGGCAATCGTGCCCTGGTCGCCCACGGCCATTGCGGGCATCATCACCTGGCCGCCCGCCTCGGCGGCCTTCGCCGCGGTGGCCGCGGCGTCGTCCGACGCGATGTAGGTGGTCCACACGTTGCCGTACGGGTTCCCCTGCTGTTGGGGGCCAAGGCCCGCAATGGGTTTGCCGTTCATGCTGAAGATCGAATAGCCGCCGTACTGCGGATCCTCGCTGGTGTCGGACCTCCACCCGAACAGCCCGGTGTAGAACGGAATGACCTGTTGCGGGTCGGAACTGGTGAGATCGATCCAGCAGGGAGCGCCGGTGAGGGACGGACGGTCGGGCATCGCGGTCTCCTGGGACGTCAGGGGGTCGGGGTGGCGCACGGTGTGGTGCCGGTCACAAACCTACGCGTCCGGGCGACCCGGCGCCGGTTCGTGATGTGCTGTGGAAGACTCGGCCGCATGTCTGCGAGCGAGAACCAGGACAGCCCGGGCCGGGCCCGTCAGAATCTGATCTACCGCGACGGCGTCCTCGGCCGCACACCCTCCGTTCCCACCGACTTCGACACCCTCGAGCGGCGCGCGCGGCGGAAGATGAGCGCGAAGGGCTGGGCGTACGTGCACGGCGGCGCCGGGCTGGGGCGCACTATGCAGGCCAACCGCGACGCGTTCGACAAGTGGCAGATCGTTCCCCGGGTCCTGCGCGACGTCTCGAAGCGCGACATCGGAGTCGAACTGTTCGGGCGCCGCATTCCGGCGCCGGTGCTGCTCGCGCCCGTCGGCGCCGCCGAACTGGCCAGGCCGGAGGCCGACGTGGCCATCGCCGCCGCCGCCGCCGAACTGGGTGTGCCGTACATCTTCTCCAACCAGGGCTGCGCCCCGATGGAGGAGAGCGCGGCAGCGATGGGCGACGCGCCCCGATGGTTCCAGCTGTACTGGAGCACTGACGACGACCTCGTCGACAGCCTGCTGCAGCGGGCGGCGAACATCCGGGCGGACGCCGTCGTCGTCACCCTCGACACGACGATGCTCGGCTGGCGGCCGGAAGACCTCAACCTCGGTTCGCTGCCGTTCGCGCAGGGGCAGGGCATCGCGCAGTACACGTCCGATCCGGTGTTCCGCCGGATCGTGCACGAGCGGATCAAGGCGGCGGCGAAGAAGCCGGACGTCGAGGTGACGCTCGGCGCCATCCGGTCGCTGGTGTCGATGACCTGGCGCTTCCCGGGCCGTTTCCTCGACAACCTGCGGTCGCCGGAACCGCGGGCCGCCGTGGAAACGTTCCTCGACATCTATTCCCGGCCGTCGCTGAGCTGGGCCGATATAGAGACCCTCCGCAGCCGGACGTCGCTGCCGATCCTCCTCAAGGGCGTGCTCCACCCGGACGACGCCCGGCGTGCTCTCGATGCCGGGGTGGACGGCATCGTCGTGTCGAATCACGGTGGGCGGCAGGTGGACGGCAGTGTGTCTTCGCTGGACGCTCTCGTGGACATCGCGCCCGTCGTCGACGGCAGGCTGACGCTGCTCCTCGACAGCGGAATCCGCACCGGAGCAGACGTCTTCAAGGCGCTCGCGCTCGGTGCCGACGCCGTGACACTCGGCAGGCCCCACCTGTACGGTCTGGCCCTCGCGGGTCGGGCCGGTGCGCGGGACGCCACCGCCAACGTGATCGCCGAATTCGACCTCACGATGGGTCTCAGCGGTCTGACGTCGGTGGCCGAGATCGGCCGGGACGCCCTGCGCAGGGCATAGGCCCTCAGAGTTCGGCGATGGTGATGATGCCGTCCTGCAGGGCCCGCACCAGCAGTGCCGTCTTGGTCGACGCGTCACGTCCCACCAGGGCGTACTTCTCGCGGATGCGGGTCAGGTGGGTGTTGACCGTGCCGAGGGCGATGTGGAGGTCGGCGGCGACGGCGAGCTTGGAGTCGCCGCGCAGCCAGTGACGGAGTACCTCGATCTCGCGCGCCGACAACGCCGGCTTCGTCAAGACGCGGGCGACTGGCGGTTCGTCCGTATGTGGGGGGTGCCCGAGTGCGTCGGGTGCAGTGGTCATGCCGGTCTCATCTTTCTGACATGTACAGAAATGACTACAGGTACCCGACGTCCCTGCAGGCAGTTCAGGTTAACTGGTGGTGGCGGTGCGTGTCTCGGCAGGCCCGGGTCAGCTCTCACAGCCGACACCGTCGCCGTCGCGGTCGAGGTGTGTGCCGTAGCCCGGTTCGCCGACGTGGACCGGTGCGGCACCGGCCGCCTTGGCCGCCGAACAGTTCTTGTAGTAGACGTCGCCCGGCAGCGCCGTGTCCACGAACGGGACGGGCGCAGGGGCGGGAGCCGGCGCGGGAGCCGGCGCGGGAACGGGAGCCGGGGCAGGCACCACCTGCGGGACCGGGTCGGTGGTCGGGGCGGGTGCCGCGGCAGGCGCCGCCGCCCCGCAGTCCTGGAGGACCCGGGCCATCGCATCGTGCTCGGCCTGGGTCACCCACAGCCGGTACGCGGCCTTCACCGCCACCTGATCCGCCACGTAGGTGCACCGGTAGCTCGTGTTCGGGGGCAGCCAGGTCGCGGCGTCGCCGTCCGACTTCTGCTGGTTGGCCGGGCCGTCCACGGCCTTCAGGTTCCGCGGATCGTTCGCGAAGTTCACCCGGGTCGCGGTGTCGAGCTGCTGCGCCCCCTTCTGCCAGGCGTCGGACAGCGCGACGACGTGATCGATCTGCACGGCGCTCGACGTGCCCTCGCCGCGGACGAAGGAGATGGTGGTGCCGGTGTAGGGGTCGTGCAGCGTTCCGGTCTGCACCGCGCAGTCGCGGGTGCCCGGCTTGAACACGATCTCGTCGAGGTCGCGCCCCAGGATGTCGTTGCGGGTGTCGCACCCGTTGTGGCCGCCCTCGACCGTGACGTCGTCGGTCCACGCCTGGCCGAACAGATCCCGGTCGTACCCGGTCTTCGGTGCGCGGCCCTTGATCTCGAGTCCGGCGAGCTGCTGCAGCGCGGCGGTCGCGTCGGCGCCGTCGGCCACGGCGGGATCGACCGGTGACAGCACCAGCGCAGACGAAACCGGCACCGGTGTCGAAGAACTCGACGCGTCAGCGGCTACCGTCGAATCGGCGATGGGGGTCGCGGCCGCGGATACCGCTGCGGCCTGGGCCGATTGGTCGTCCTGTCCGGGGCTCGTGCACGAGACCACGGCAGCGGCGACGACGATCCCGCCGGCAATCCAGGGCCATTTCTTGCGCGCGGCAGATGATGAGGGCAGGGGAGACGTCATGCCGGTCCTTCAATGAACGTGGGGGGTCGGATGTTCATCGCACGGAAGGCCGCTTCCGTTACTCGGCAAAACGCGGGAACTGTTAGCATGCCCCGGGACCGGAGTTCGTGCGGGTGGAGGGGGTAGACGGTCGTGACACGACACATGTTTCGGGGGAAATTGCGCACGGCGGCCGTCACGGCGGTGACCGTGATGTCCCTCTGCCTCGGCGCCCCTGCCGCCATTGCCGATCCGGTCGTCGACACCGGTCGGGCGCTCGGTTCCGCGGCGGCGCCGAACGGTTCGAAGCTCGACCACGTCACCGTTATCGATCCGAGACATCTGACGCTGCACGTCTTCTCGGCGTCGATGCAACGCGTCGTGCCGGTGTACGTGCAGCGGCCCGCAGATACCAGCGTGCCGAGGCCGACGCTCTACTTCCTCGACGGTCAGATCCGCCGGGAGAAGACCGATGTCGAAGAGTTCCTCGCAGGTCAGAACGTGAATGTCGTGAGCCCGTCCGGCGGCGAGAACGCGTATTGGACCGACTGGAAGAGCCCCGACCCGGTGATGGGGGTGAACAAGTGGAAGACCTTTATGACTCAGGAACTTCCGCCGGTGGTCGATGCCGCCCTCGGCACCAACGGAGTCAACGCACTCGCCGGCATGTCCCGGGTCGGCACCGCGGCGCTGCAGTTGGCGATCGCCGCCCCCGGCCTGTTCCGTGGTGTCGCCGCCTACAGCGGTTGCGCCCTGACCAGTGATCCGCTCGGTCAGCTCCTCATCAAGATCACCATGGACAACTACGGTTACGGCAACCCGGCCAACATGTACGGCGAGCCGGACGATCCGGCGTGGGCGGCGAACGACCCCTACGTGCATGCCGCGGAACTGCGCGGCACGGAACTGTTCCTGTCCAACGGCAACGGCCTGCCGGGGCGCTACGAGACCCTGGACGGCCCCGGGATCGACGGGAACGTCGGGGTGCTCGCGCGGCAGATCTACGCGGGCGGCCCGATCGAAGCGGTTACCAACTACTGCACGCATCGATTCACGGATCGCCTGGGGGAGCTGGGGATACCTGCAACCACGAGTTTCCGTAACTCGGGGACACACTCGTGGGGGTACTGGCAGGACGACCTTCACGAGTCGTGGCCGGCGCTGGCTCGAGCGCTGGGAGTGTGAGCGAAGTTCCTCCCGTGTTGCCCGGCGGCGAGGTCACCGACGATCTCGAGATCACGCGGTCGCTCGTCGTTCCGGCCGCCGAGTTGCAGTGGCGGTTCTCCCGGGCCGGCGGTCCCGGTGGCCAGGGGGTGAACACTACGGACTCGCGGGTGGAACTCCGGGTGAACCTGTGGACGTTGTCGACCCTGTCTCCCGCCCAGCTCGAGCGCATGCAGATTCAGCTGGGGCACAGGATCGTTGACGGTGTGGTCAGCGTGACGGCGTCCGAAACCCGTTCGCAACTGCGTAATCGGCGCGCGGCACGGGCCCGGATGGCGGCGCTGCTTCGCGCGGCCGTTCTGGCCGAAACGCGAACCCGGCGTCCGACCAAGGCGACCAAGGGTTCGCACCGGCGAAGACTCGACGCCAAGAAGCAACGCGGCCAGACCAAGAACCTGCGGAAGAAGCCGGACATGTAGGGGGTTTCACGCACGGGGAGATGGGGAATGTCCCGGATGTGTTGCCCCCTCGTGTGTCGGAAGATGAGTACGGAAGCGTCGTCCCGGATGACCCGAGACGGCGAGGTCGGGGGATCGAGGGCAGCATGAGTGTGCTTGACGAGGAATTACATTCGGCGGCGACGGCGGCCGCGGCGGGGGATCGCGAGGCCGTGCAACGGGTGACGGCGACGCTGTGGCCGCACGTAGTGCGTTATTGCCGTACCCGCGTGGGGAATTTCCCGCCGGGCGGGCGGCCTGCGGACGAGGTGGCGCAGGAGGCGCTGCTCGCGGTGGCGCGGGAGTTTTCGTCCGTCGCCCGCAGCGACCATCCGATCCGCGAGGTGTATCGCGTCGTGAGCCGGACCGTCGCGGACGCGCACGGCGGTTCCGCAAGCCCCGGCGTCCCGGTGGAAGTGGCCCGACTGCTGCATGGACTCGACCCCACCGCGCGGGAGATCGTGCTGCTGCGGGTCATCGACGGATTGTCCGCGCACGACACCGCGGGCGTCCTCGGCCTCCCGGTGGGCCGGGTTCTGGTCGTGCAGCACGAAGCGCTGCGCTCCCTGCGGGCGAAGGTGGCCTGATCGCGTCAGCGCCGGCCGGAGAGTACGCAGAATTCGTTGCCCTCGGGATCGGCGAGCACCACCCAACTCTGCTCGCCCTGACCGACATCCGCGTGCCGGGCGCCGAGTGCGAGTAGCCGTTCGACCTCGGCCTGCTGATTGTCGGGCCGGAAGTCGAGGTGGAGCCGGTTCGGGATCTGCTTCCGGTCCGGAACGGCCACGAACAGGATTTCCGGATGGCTGTCGGCCTGCGGCCGGATGTGGACGTCGCCGTCGGAGTCGGTCACGGCACCCCAGCCCAGGGCTTCGGCCCACCAGCGTCCCAGGGCTGTCGGATCGACGGCGTTGACCACCACGGCTTCCCATTGCAGGCCCATGCGTCAACGGTACCGGGGAGCGGCGGACGGCCGTCGCCGATTCACGGCAGCGTCGGGTCGATCGGTTCGACGCCGAGGCGTTCGGAGTACTGCTCGTTGAGTTCGCGCCAGCCGTAGTTCATCGCGTCGGCGCCGACGATCGGTCCGATCGGGTTGCCGTCGAGCAGGGCCTCGGCGACATCCAGGCACATGTGCCACCCGGCCGCCGTCATCGCCGCGGTTCGCTGGTCGTCGAGCGTGTGGCGCAGGGTCAGTCGCGTGCCCGCGCCGGTCTCCTCGATCGTCCACAGCAGAACGTCGTCACCCCAGGCGTGTTCGAGGACGTGCGGTGCCTCGGCTCGGGTGACGGTGCCGTCGAGTTCGGTGCGGTCCGGCCCGTCGACCATGGTCAGCGTGGCGGGACCGACCGTTCCGAGGTCCCGGTCCGCGGTGTACGGCGCCCACTGCGGTAGTTCGCCGGGGTCGGTGAGCGCGGTCCACAGCGCCGACGCCGAGTGTGTGAAGTCGCGGACGAAGGTCAAGGCCCATCGGGCACCCTCGGGTCGTGCTTCGGCGTGCCGGAGTGGGCCGGGGTGGTAGTCGCGTCGTGCGTCCGACTCGGTCATGACGAGGTCTCCTTCGATTCGAGGTGCCGCTCGAGGGCGTCGAGGTGGTGTGTCCACAGCCTGCGGTAGGGCTGCAACCACTGTTCGAACTCGTCGAACGGTTCGCGGTGCAAGCTGTAGATGCGCTGCTGGGCAGCGGTCCGGCAGGTGACGAATCCGGCCTGTCGCAGCACCCGCAGGTGTTTGGACACGGTCGGCTGGGGCAGCGCGAGTTGGTCGACGAGTTCGCCGACGCTGGCGTGGCCGTCCCGCAGCCGTTCGAGGATCCTGCGCCGCTGCGGTTCGGCGACCACGGTGAACACGTCCGGTGCCATGGCCCTGAGTATGCCCCTACGCGTATATACGCGTCAAGGAATATGCATGTCCGGTTGCGGCATGAACGCGATCGACAGCAGGGACCGGACGAACTCGCGCAGTGCCTGCTCGTCGGATGTGTCCACGATCCCCTCCGTGGTGACGAGGGAGCCGATGATCCGGAACGCCCACTCGGAGATGGCGGCGGGGCTCACCCCCGACAGTTGCTCCCGGGTGAACAGGCGCTCGAAGTGGGGCGTCAGCAGTTGCGCGCCGAGTTCGATCATCGGCCTCGCCTTCACCGTGAACCAGGGGAGCACCACCTCGGGGTCGTCGCGCAATCCCTTCTGCAGCAACCGGTGTCCGCGGGCGTACTGGACGGCGAACACGACGGCGTCGACGAACCGCACCTGGAGTTGGCTCTGCCGTCCCCGCAGTACCGGGTCGAGTACGACGAAGAAGCGGGAGATCTCCCGCTGGAAGAGGGCCTCGAGGATGGCGGACTGGTCGCCGACGTGCTTGTAGAGCGTGGGCCGCGATAGTCCCGCTCGCTCCGCGATGACCGCGTGCAGCCGGGTGCTGTACCCGAGTTCGATCAGGCACTCCTCGGCCGCGTCGAGGATCTTCTCCCGGAGTTCACTCGGGGTCGGTGTCGTCGGCCGCGTCCTCACGGCCTGATTGTGCTGGTCGGGTGGGGTGGGCGCAAACCGGAAGACGCAAATGTGAACTCGAGTTACAGACACCCATTGACCTGGATCACACCCGGGTTTACGTTTTATCTGTAAACGGCAACGAGATGGAATCGCTCTCGACGAAGGGATGAGCCGATGTCTCAGCGTCCACACACGATCGCCCGGGAGGAAGTCGCCGGCAGACTCCTCGCGGGTTCGGTCAAGCGTTCGTACGCTCCCGTCGTCGACATCGACTGGGACGCGCCGCTCGAGGACGGGAAGTACTTTCTGCCGCCGCAGGTCCTGTCCCTGTGGGGGACGGAGATGTGGGACGGGATGAGCGAGGCGCAGCGCATCGACCTGTCCCGGCAGGAATCCGCGAACATCCTCAGCGTCGGAATCTGGTTCGAGAACATCCTCAACCAGGCGCTGCTGCGCGCGCTGCTGCACAACGATCCGAGTTCGCTGCACACCCGGTACATACTCACCGAGATGGGCGACGAGTGCAGGCACATGACGATGTTCGGTCGTGCCATCGAGCAGATGGGCGCCAAGCCCTTCCAGCTCCGGTGGTACCAGGCGGTCGTTGTCAATCTGCTGCCCAAGACATTTCGCGGAACCATGCTGTGGGTGGCCGCACTGATCGGCGAGGAGATCTTCGACGCGACGCAACGGCGCGTCCTCGAAGATCCGCAGCTGCAGCCGATGATCTCCCGGCTGATGCGGATCCACGTCACCGAGGAGTCCCGGCACATCCGCTTCGCGCGTGAGGGGGTGCGTCGCCGTGTCGCGGAAGGCCACCGGATCGACCGACTGTGGGTCGGCACGCTGCAGGGGATCGGCGGCCCGCTGTTCCAGCGGCTGTTCACCAACCCGGCCATGTACGAGCGGGCCGGACTGGATCCGAAGGAGGCACGTCGACAGGCGCTGGCAAATCCGAACTTTCGCGAGAATCAACGCCGCGGGTTCGCATCGCTGGCCGCGTTCCTCGAGGAGAACGGCCTGATGCGAGCGACCTCCCGCGCGCTGTGGCGGCGCGGGGGATTCCTGTGACCCTCGCGGCGGCCGAGCCGGACGTCCTCGTCGTCGGTGCCGGATTCGCCGGATTGTGCATGGCGATCAAGCTGAAGGAGGCGGGGCAGGACAACTTCGTCGTCCTCGAGAAGGCCGACCGTGTGGGCGGAACGTGGCGGGAGAACACGTACCCGGGATGCGGCTGTGACGTGATGTCGCTGATGTACTCGTTCTCCTTCGCGCCCAACCGGAAATGGACCCGGATGTACGCGCGGCAGCCCGAGATCCTCGACTACATCGAGAGGGTGGTCCGCGACTACGACCTGTCCCCGCACATCCGGTTCGGCGCCGAGGTGATCTCCTACGACTTCGACGAGACCACGGACCGATGGCGGGTCGAGACCCGGGCAGGTTCCGTGTTCCACCCGCGGATCGTCGTCGCGGGACCGGGGCCGCTGCACAAACCCAGCGTCCCCGCGTTCTCCGGACGAGAGCCCTTTCGGGGAACGGCATTCCATTCCGCCGAATGGGATTACTCGGTCGACCTGACGGGCAAGCGCGTCGCGGTCGTCGGCACGGGAGCCAGTGCCGTGCAGTTCGTGCCCGAGGTCGCGAAGACGGCCGCCCGCGTCGACGTCTTCCAGCGGACGCCGCACTGGATCCTGCCGAAACTCGACCGCCCGATCACCGCAGGCGAGAAGGCGGCGTTCAAGGCTGTGCCCGGCCTGCAGAAGGCCTACCGCCACGCGATCTACTGGAGCCACGAATCGCTGATCGCCGGTTTCCTGCACCCACGGCTGATGACGGTGCTGGAATCGGCCGCGCGGGGACTGTTGCGGAGGCAGGTGCACGACCCCGAACTGCGGGCTGCCCTGACGCCCGGCTACACGATCGGATGCAAGCGAATCCTGGTGTCCAGCAACTTCTACCCGGCCCTGCAGCGGGAGAACGTCGACCTCGTCACGTCGGGTATCTCGGAGATCACCGAGCGCGGGATCCGCACCGAGGACGGACAAGTGCACGAGGCGGACGTCCTCGTCTACGGCACGGGGTTCGCGGTCGGCGACCGATTCGAGAACGAGCACCTCGTCGGTCGTCGCGGTTTGACGATTCAGCGGGCCTGGCGCGACGGCATGGAGGCGTACCTCGGTGTCGCGGTGACGGGGTTCCCGAACTTCTTCCTCATGATGGGGCCGAACTCCGGAGGCGGAAATCAGTCGATCGTCTTCGTCATCGAGGCGCAGGCGCACTACATCACCCGGTGCCTGGCGCTGATGACGAAGCGCGGCGCGACGCGGATCGAGGTGCGGGCGGGCGCGCAGCGCGAATTCAACCGGGTGATCCATCGCAAACTCGAGGGCACGGTGTGGAATTCGGGTGGTTGCGACAGCTGGTACCTCGACGAAACCGGCCGCAACCGGGCGGCGTGGCCGGGTTCGAGCGCATCGTACTGGCGGCGTCTGCGTACCCCCGACGACCGGCACTTCGAGTTGAGTTCGCTCGCCGAACGCGAGAACGACACCGAGTACCGGGGGCCTGGGGTGCTCACCTCCGGCGACCTGACCGTGGGAGTCGAGGTCTTCCTGAACGGTCATCTCGAACCGCTCGACGGTCTCTACCACTGGTACGGCCGCGTCGCCGGCGACGGCGTCGACGCGGCCAAGCAGCGCAGCCGCACCCCGCTGTTCCTCACGATCGGCGACGGTCCCGAGGTGCCCGCCGCCCTCGCCGAGCGCGACCCGTGGGGCCACTATCGGATCGCCGGAGCCGGGACGCCCCCGTTCCCGCTGGCGGCGGTCGAAGTCGAGGTGCCCGTCTCCGGGGCCGAACTCGCATCGGCGGAATAAGCTTGGAGGCGAGTCGGACTCGAGTGGGAAGGGTGCTGATGCGCGACGTGCTGGCAGACCTGATGGCGGTGTGGGCCGCGGGTGGAACGGCAGGTGTCGGAACGGTGGTCCGCACGTTCCGCTCCGCACCGCGGCCACCGGGGGCGTCCATGGTCGTGGCACCCGACGGCAGCGCGTCCGGTTCGGTGTCGGGCGGATGCGTCGAGGGGGCGGTCTACGAACTCGCCACCGAGGTCGCGGCGACGGGGACGCCGGTGCTGCAGCGTTACGGGATCAGCGACGAGAATGCTTTCGAGGTGGGTCTCACCTGCGGCGGAATCATCGACATCTTCGTCGAGCCCGTCTCGCGGGACAATTTTCCGGAACTCGGTGAGATCGTCCGGGACATCGAGAACCACCGGCCGGTCGCGGTCGCCACCGTCGTGGCGCATCCAGACCCCGCCCGGGTGGGGCGCCGGCTGATCGTCCGGCCCGAGGACGTGAGCGGTGCCCTCGGCTCGGACCGCGCCGATTCCGCCGTCACCGACGACGCCCGGGGCCTCCTCGCGGCGGGCGGCAGCACGGTGCTCACGTACGGCACCGACGGTCAGCGACGTGGCGAGGGGATGGAGGTGTTCGTCGCCAGCTATGCGCCGAGGCCGCGCATGCTCGTGTTCGGGGCCATCGACTTCGCCGCCGCGGTGGCCCGGCAGGGCGCCTTCATGGGATACCGGGTGACGGTCTGCGACGCCCGGCCCGTGTTCGCGACGCACGCGCGGTTCCCGACCGCGGACGAGGTGGTGGTGGACTGGCCGCACCGGTACCTGGCCGCCCAGGCCGCGGACGGTGCCATCGACGGCCGGACCGTGATCTGCGTACTCACCCACGACCCCAAGTTCGACGTCCCGCTCCTCGAGGCGGCGCTGCGCCTCCCGGACGTCGCGTTCATCGGAGCCATGGGATCACGTAGAACAGACCTGGACCGGCGCGAACGCCTGCGCGAGGCGGGTCTGACCGAAGCCGAACTCGACCGGCTGTCGAGCCCCATCGGCCTGGACATCGGCGCCCGCACCCCGGAGGAGACGGCGGTATCCATCGCCGCCGAGATCATCGCCTGCCGGTGGGGCGGCACGGGGCGCCCGCTGGCGGAATCGAGCGGCCGGATTCACCACGAGGAACCGGTGGATTCCCTCGTCGAATAGGGCGGTTCACCGGGGTTGACGGACCACCGCTTCTTGCGCAGGCTGAAAGGATCCACATTTGTGAGGTAGGTCACAATGCAAGTACCAGGATCCTTCGAATACGAGCGTGCAACGGGCGTCGACGACGCGATCGCCCTGCTCGACCGGCTGGGCGACGAAGCCCGTCTCGTGGCAGGCGGCCACAGCCTGCTCCCCATGATGAAACTTCGTCTCGCCAATCCCGAGTACCTCATCGACATCAACGACCTCGAGGGCGAACTCGGATACATCACGACCGAGCGGTCGAGGGTGCGGATCGGTGCGATGACCCGGCATCGCCGGCTCCTCGAATCGGACGAACTCGCGGCGGCGTTCCCGCTCTTCCGCGACGCTGAGAAGGTGATCGCCGACCCGGTGGTCCGGAACCGCGGAACCATCGGCGGATCGCTGTGCCAGGCCGATCCGGCCGAGGACCTCACGACGGTGTGCGGTGTCCTCGGCGCCATGTGCGTGGTGCAGGGTCCCGGGGGGCGCCGCGAGATCCCCATGTCCGAGTTCCTCGTCGGACCGTACGAGACGGCGCTCGCACACAACGAGATGCTCATCGAGATCGTGATACCCGTCCACGGCCACAGCTCCAGCGCCTACGCCAAGGTCGAACGGCGGACCGGGGATTGGGCGGTCACCGCGGCCGGGGCGGCCGTCACGGTGGAGGGCGGCGAGATCGCCCGGGCCGCCGTCGGCCTGACCGCGGTCGACCCGGACCCGTCCGGACTCGCGGACATCGCCGACTACCTGACCGGACGCCCCCCGTCCGAGGAGGCGTTCGCCCAGGCCGGGCGGATGGCCGCGCAGGCCTGTTCGCCGGTGGGCGACGCCCGCGGCACCGTCGACTACAAACGGCATCTCGCATCCGAACTCACGACCCGCACACTCCGTACAGCGGTCGACCGGGTGCTCCGCAGCGACGTGGAGCACGAGCCGACCGGAGAAGAGGCATAGCCATGCAGGTGAACATGACCGTCAACGGTGAAGCAGTGACCGCCGAGGTGGAACCGCGCATGCTGCTGGTCCACTTCCTGCGCGACCAACTGGGCCTGACCGGGACCCACTGGGGCTGCGACACCAGCAACTGCGGCACGTGCGTCGTCACCGTGGACGGCGACCCGGTGAAGTCGTGCACGATGCTCGCCGCGATGGCCGGCGGGCACGACGTCCGCACCGTCGAGGGCCTCGAGCGCGACGGCGAACTCGATCCCGTCCAGCAGGGCTTCATGCAGTGTCACGGACTGCAGTGCGGGTTCTGCACGCCCGGCATGATGATGACGGCCCGGGCCCTGCTCGACCGCGTCGACAGCCCGGACGAGGCCACCATCCGGGAGGCGATCTCCGGGCAGATCTGCCGCTGCACCGGGTACACCACGATCGTGCGCTCGATCCAGTGGGCGGCGGATCACCGGGCCGGCGAAGCCGCCGAGCCCGAACCGGCAGGCGACTTCGACGCGGATGTCCAGGAGGACGAGACGCGGGGCGCCGAGGGCACGCCGAAGACAGTCGAAGAGCACGTGGGAAGTGCGTCATGACCACCGTCGAATCGCGTCCGCCCTCGGGCGACGCCGTCGTGGACAACGACAAGAAACCGTGCGGCCACGGCCGCATGCTCCGCAAGGAGGATCCCCGCTTCATCCGGGGACTCGGCAATTACGTCGACGACATCACCCTCCCCGGCATGCTGCACCTGGCGATCCTGCGGTCGCCGGTCGCGCACGCGCGGATCGTGAGCATCGATACCACCGCGGCGCAGGAACTTCCGAAGGTGACGGCGGTGGTGACGGGAGCCGACCTCGCCGCGAAGAACCTCGCGTGGATGCCGACGCTGTCCAACGACGTGCAGGCCGTGCTGGCCACCGACAAGGTGCGGTTCCAGGGCCAGGAGGTCGCATTCGTCATCGCCGAGGACCGCTATTCGGCCCGGGACGCGCTGGAACTGATCGACGTCGAGTACGACATGCTCGATCCTGTCGTCGACGCGCGGGCGGCGCTCGCGCCCGACGCGCCGGTGATCCGCGACGACCTCGACGGCAAGACGGACAATCACTGCTTCGACTGGGAGACAGGCGATGCCGCCGCGACCGAGGCCGTGTTCGCGAAGGCGGACGTGGTGGTGAAGCAGGAGATCGTCTATCCCCGGGTGCATCCGGCGCCGATGGAGACGTGCGGTGCGATCGCCGACATCGACCGGGTGTCCGGCAAGCTCACCCTGTACACCACGTCGCAGGCCCCGCACGCACACCGGACCGTGTACGCCCTCGTCTCGGGGATCCCGGAGCACAAGATCCGGGTGGTGTCCCCGGACATCGGCGGCGGTTTCGGCAACAAGGTGCCGATCTACCCGGGATACGTGTGCGCGATCGTCGCGTCGCTCGTGACGGGCAAACCGGTGAAGTGGATGGAGGACCGCAGCGAGAACCTGATGAGCACCGGGTTCGCCCGCGACTACATCATGGTCGGCGAGATCGCGGCGACCGCGGAGGGCAAGATGCTCGCGATCCGCACGAAGGTGCTGGCCGATCACGGGGCGTTCAACGGCACCGCGGCCCCGGTGAAATACCCCGCGGGCTTCTTCGGCGTGTTCACCGGCAGCTATGACATCGAGGCCGCGCACTGTGCGATGACGGCGGTCTACACGAACAAGGCGCCCGGCGGGGTGGCGTACGCCTGTTCGTTCCGTATCACCGAGGCCGTGTATCTGGTCGAGCGGCTCGTCGACTGCCTGGCGTTCGACCTGAAGATGGATCCGGCGGAACTGCGGCTGAAGAATCTGCTGAGGCCGGAACAGTTCCCGTACACCAGCAAGACCGGGTGGGTGTACGACTCGGGCGACTACGAGACCACCATGCGCAAGGCCATGGACATGATCGGCTACGACCACCTGCGGGAGGAGCAGAAGGAACGCCGCGACCGCGGTGAGCTGATGGGAATCGGCATGGCGTTCTTCACCGAAGCCGTCGGTGCCGGGCCCCGGAAAGACATGGACATTCTGGGACTGGGCATGGCCGACGGGTGCGAACTGCGGGTCCATCCCACGGGGAAGGCCGTCGTCCGGTTGTCGGTGCAAACCCAGGGGCAGGGCCACGAGACGACGTTCGCGCAGATCGTGGCGGAGGAACTCGGCATCCCGCCGGACGACATCGACGTGGTCCACGGCGACACCGACAACACGCCGTTCGGGCTCGGCACCTACGGCAGCAGGTCGACGCCGGTGTCCGGGGCGGCGGCCGCGCTGGTCGCCCGCAAGGTGCGGGACAAGGCGAAGATCATCGCGTCCGGGATGCTCGAGGCCTCGGTCGCGGACCTGGAGTGGGAGAAGGGTGAGTTCCATGTGAAGGGCGACCCGTCGGCGAAGGTGACCATCCAGGACATCGCGATGCGGGCGCACGGCGCAGGAGATCTGCCGGAGGGCATCGAAGGCGGGCTCGAGGCGCAGATCTGCTACAACCCCGAGAATCTGACGTACCCGTACGGCGCGTACTTCTGCGTCGTCGACGTCGATCCCGGTACTGCAGTGGTGAAGGTGCGGCGGTTCCTCGCCGTCGACGACTGCGGCACCCGCATCAACCCGATGATCATCGAGGGGCAGGTGCACGGCGGCATCGTCGACGGCATCGGCATGGCGCTGATGGAGATCATCGAATTCGACGAGGACGGCAACTGCCTCGGCGGGTCGCTGATGGACTACCTGATCCCCACCGCGCTGGAGGTCCCGAAACTCGAAACCGGCTTCACCGTCACCCCGTCGCCGCATCACCCGATCGGCGCCAAGGGCATCGGCGAATCAGCGACGGTCGGATCGCCGGCGGCCGTGGTGAACGCGGTCGTGGACGCGCTCGCGCCGTTCGGTGTGCGGCACGCCGACATGCCGCTCACCCCGTCCCGGGTGTGGGAGGCGATGCAGGGGCGTGCGACACCCCCGATCTGAAGATCGCCCCGTCGGCTGCGAGGAGGCCCGATGGATCTGAAAGAGCGTGCGGCGCAACTGGTACGCGACCGCAGGCCGTTCGTCCACGCGACCGTCGTGCGGGCGCAGCCGCCGACGTCCAGTCACACCGGCGACGAGGCGATCCTCCTGCAGGACGGGACGATCGAGGGTTTCGTCGGCGGGCAGTGCGCGCAGAATTCGGTGCGCACGGCCGCGCTGGGCGTGCTGGCGAGCAACGAGAGCGTCCTGCTGCGGGTCCTTCCCGACGGGGCCGTGCAGTTCCCGGAGACCCCGGGCGCGTCCGTCGTGGTGAACCCGTGCCTGTCCGGCGGCGCCATGGAGATCTTCCTCGAGCCGCAGCTGCCGCCGCCGCTCGTCAGGGTCTGCGGCACCACACCGATCGCGCAGTGCCTGGCGGGAATCGCGGAACTGCTGGGGTACGCCGTCGAGCACGACGACGCCGGGCCGTTCTCCGGCACCACGGCCGTGGTGCTGGCCGGCCACGGCGGCCCCGAAGCGGAGGTCATCCGCGCGGCGCTCGACGCCGGTGTCGGGTACGTCGGGCTCGTCGCCAGCCGAACCCGCGGGGGAGCGATCCTCGACACCCTGGGTCTCACCGAGTCCGAGCGGGCGCGGGTGCACACCCCGGTCGGCCTCGACATCGGGGCGCGGACGTCGGCGGAGATCGCGGTGTCGATCGCGGCCGAGTTGGTGCAGCAGCTGCGGAGAGCGGGACTTCGGGCGCCGGAGGACGGTTCGGCGCCGGCGGCGGTGGCGGAGGCGGTCGATCCGGTGTGCGGGATGCGCGTCGTCGTGGGACCGGACACCGCGCACCTCCGGCGCGACGGCCACGACTTCTGGTTCTGCGGGCCGGGCTGCCGGGCGTCGTTCGCACGGGAGACGGGAGCGGTATGACGGAGGGGTTCGAGGATGTGGCGGACGTGGTCCGGCGGTTCGACGCCGAGGACTATCTCCTGGACCTCGGAACCGCGTCGGCCCTGTACCTCGGGGCGGTCCTGCGCCGTCCACTGCTGCTCGAAGGCGAACCCGGAGTCGGCAAGACCACCGCGGCGAAGGCCCTGGCGACCGTTCTCGGCGCACCCCTGATCCGGTTGCAGTGCTACGAGGGACTCACCGCGAACGAGGCGCTCTACGACTGGAACTACCAGCGACAGCTGCTCACGATCCGGCTGGCCGAATCGCGCGGCAACGGCCTCACCGAGGACGACCTGTTCACCGAGGAGTTCCTGCTGGAACGTCCGATCCTGCACTGTGTCAGATACCGGGGGCCGACCCCGCCCGTGCTGCTGATCGACGAAATCGACCGAGCCGACGACGAGTTCGAGGCACTGCTCCTCGAATTCCTCGGGGAGGCGTCGGTGACCGTTCCGGAACTGGGAACGTTCACGGCCGAACATCATCCCGTCGTCGTGCTGACGTCCAACCGGAGCCGCGACCTCCACGACGCGCTGCGCAGGCGGTGCCTGTACCACTGGATCGACTACCCGGAGCCGGCGCGGGCCGCCGCGATCGTGCGTCGCACGGTGTCCGTGGCGTCCGAACTCCTCATCGAGCACGCCACCCGGTTCGTCGGCCGTGCCCGTGAACTCGATCTCGACAAGCCCCCCGGAATCGCGGAGACGATCGACTGGGTGTCCGCGCTCGCGGCGCTGGGTGTGGCCGATCTGGTTCGCGAAGTCGCGATCTCGAGCCTGAGTGCGCTCGCGAAGACGCCGGACGACCGCACAATGGTTCAGGACGCATTCGTCGAGTACGCGCACGGCCTGGCCACCGGATGAGAGGGTTCCGTCATGAAGATCGCCAACGAGTTCACCGTCAGCGCCCCGATCGAGCAGGCGTGGGAGGTGCTCAGCGACCTCGAGGAAGTTGCCCCGCTGCTGCCCGGTGCGCAGATGACCGGGCGGGAGGGCGACGACTACCTGGGGAAGGTGAAGGTCAAGGTCGGCCCGGTGACGAGTGAGTTCAAGGGCAAGGCCACCTTCGTCGAACGGGACGCGCAGCAGCACCGCGCCGTGATCGACGCCCGCGGCCGGGACTCGCGTGGTTCCGGCAACGCGTCCGCGACGATCACCGCCCAGTTGCACGAGGCGGGCGACGGCACCCGCGTCACCGTGGACACCGACATGAAGATCGTCGGCAAACTCGCACAGTTCGGCAGCGGGATGATCCAGCAGGTGTCGGAGAAACTCATGGGGCAGTTCGCGGAATCGCTGGAGGCGAGACTCGCCGGAGGACCCGTCGACGAGCCGGTCTCGGTGCCTGCCGCGGCCGACTCCGCCGCCCCCACGACGCTGTCCGTGGCCCCGCCCGCTGCCGAACCGGCTGCGCTGGACCTGCTGGCTCTCTCCGGCGCCGGGGCCTGGAAACGGTACGCCCCGATCCTCGCCGCCGTCCTCGCGGGAATCGTGGTCGTCCTCGTGGTGGGCCGCCGCAGGCGATGACCGCGTCGGGGATCCTGCGCGGCGTCGATCTCGCGGCGTTCGCCGTGGCACTCGTCGCCCGGTTGCGCACCCGCGGCGTCGTCGTCTCGGCGAGCGGTCCCGCAGTCTTCGTGCAGGCGCTGCATCTGTCGCCGCCGGGTTCACGTTCGCGGCTGTACTGGTCGGCGCGGCTGACGCTCGTCAACCGCGTCGACGACCTCGCGTCGTTCGACGCGGTGTTCTCCGCGGTCTTCGAGGACGCGCTGCTGTCGGTGGACCCGCATGCGCGGCGCGCCGCTGCCGGACGGGAGTCGGCGCTCGTCGCCGTCCGCGACGGCCGCGACCGGTCCGGTGACGCGCAGGACGTCGAGGGCGTGCCGTGGATGACCAGACCGCGGATGACCGGCGGCGACGCCGACGGCCGTCACGACATGCTCACCGCGGTGCCGGACACCCTGCCCAGCAGGCTCGTGGCCCGCGCCGACGAACCCTTCGCCCGATTCGACGCCGGCGACCTCCGGCTCCTCGGAGCCTGGCTGGAACAGGCCACCGCGGCCTGGCCGTCCCGCCGCACCCGGCGTCGCGAAGTGCATCGCCGCGGCAGGCGTATCGACCTGCGGGCCACCATGAACCGGTCGAGAGCCACGGGCTGGGAGCCGGTGGTGCTCGCGCGGAGCCGCGCCCGGAACCGTCCGCGCCGTATCGTCATGCTGTGCGACGTGAGCCGGTCGATGCAGCCGTACGCCGCGATCTACCTCCATCTGATGCGAGCGGCGGTGCAACGGCAGACCGCGGGCAGGCCGGAGGTGTTCGCGTTCTCCACGTCGCTGACGAGGCTCACCCCGGTGCTCGCCCACCGCAGCGCCGAGACCGCGGTCCGCAGGGCGAACGAGAAGGTGGTCGACCGATTCGGGGGCACCCACATCGCGGGCAGCGTGAGTGAACTGCTCGCGTCCCCGCACGGCAACGCGCTGCGCGGCGCACTCGTGGTCATCGCGTCCGACGGCTGGGACAGCGACGACCCGGAGCGCCTGGCGCACGCCCTCACCCGGGTGCGTCGTCGCGCCCATCGCCTGGTCTGGCTCAACCCCCGCGCCGGCGACCCCGGCTTCCGGCCGCTCGCCGGTTCGATGGCTGCCGCGCTGCCCTTCTGCGACGCCTTCCTCCCCGCGCACTCGGTGTCCGCGCTGCGCGACGTGCTGGACGTGATCGGCCGGCTGGGCTGAGCGGGTGGCCCGACTCCACCCCCAGGGTTCCTGGCAGTGGTGACGTCCGTCCCGGATGCTCGAACGACGGTGCTGCACACCGCGCTTCAGCTCACAGGAGGAACAATGTCGACTACCAGAACTTCCGCCAGGATCGTGGCGGCCATCGGGGCGATCCTCGCCGCCCTCTCGATCTCGTTGGTGGGGACCGCCGAAATCGCCGGCGCCAGACCCTGTCAGAACGATTGTCACGCACCCGTTCCCAAACCGCCGGTAGACGGCTGCCAACTCTGTAATCCCAACCCGCCACCGCCTCCGCCGCCGCCCCCGCCGCCCCGGTAGGGAAGAGTTCGGCGCACGAGACACGCGCCTCGGCCGCACGGCCGGGGCGTGCGTCGTTGATCCGCGGGTCGGGATGACAGATGATCGATCGGGGACCGATCGAGCGTCGTACCGACCAGAAGAGGCGAATACCGTGGCCACGCTTCGTTCATTGAATGTCGGGTTGCCCCGGGACGTGTCCTGGCGGGGGCGGACCGTGCACACCGGCGTCTGGAAACGCCCCGTCGACGGCCCACTGATGGTCCGGAGACTCAACATCGACGGCGACGGTCAGGGCGACCTCGGCGGACACGGTGGGGAGAATCGCGCCGTGCTCGTCTATCAGACCGAGTCCTACCGTTATTGGAGTGAGCACCTTCACCGTAACGATCTCGAACCCGGACATTTCGGCGAAAACTTCACCGTCGACGGCCTGCCCGACGACGAGGTCTGCATCGGCGATCGCTACCGGATCGGAACCGCGGTCTTCGAGGTCACCCAGCCCCGCGTGACGTGCTACCGGGTGGGCATGCGCATGAACGAACCGCAGATGGCGGCGTTGCTCGTGTCCCACGGCAGGCCCGGCTTCTACCTCCGGGTGATCGAGGAAGGGGAGGTCGAGGCCGGCCAGGACATCGTGAAGGTCGCCGCAGGCCCGGAAGCGGTGCCCGTCTCGGAGATCGACGCGCTCCTGTACCTGCCCGGCCACCCCCGCGACGCGCTCGCGCGGTCGCTGCGGATCCCGGCGCTCAGCCCCGGGTGGAAGGATTCGCTGCAGAGCATTCTGAACCGGGCGGATTCGGGTGCCGGCGGAAACGTCGGGCTGACGAAGTCCGCCGGCAGTCCGCCGCCGGCGTGGCCCGGGTTCCGCCCGCTGACGGTGACCCGGATCCGCGGCGAGAGTCGCCGCGTCCTCTCGTTGTCGCTGGCCGCACCGGACGGTTCGGCGTTGCCGTCCTGGCAGGCGGGCCAGTCGGTCACGCTGCGGCTGCACCCCGGCGACGTGCCGGGCCCGGTGATCCGCAGCTATTCGCTGTCCAATCGCCCCGGCGCCGCCGAATACCGGATCAGCGTGAAACGGGAACCGCACGGCGTGGCCGGCCGATACGTCCATTCGCGTGTGCGCCTCGGTGACACCCTCGAGGTGGCGGCCCCGCGAGGGACGTTCTTCCTGGACGGCGAGACGAGGCCGGTGGTGCTCGTGTCCGCGGGCGTGGGTGTCACACCCCTGCTGTCGATGTTGTACGCACTCGCGGACGCGGGGTCGTCGCGGCAGGTGTGGTGGGTCCACGGTGCCCGGGACGGATCCGAGCATCCCTTCGCCGAGGAAAGCCGCGCCCTCCTGGGGCGACTGCCGGGCAGTCGCTCGCACATCGCCTACAGCTCCCCTGCCGAAACCGACAGCAGGGGAGCCGACTACACCACGGCGGGCCGGCTCACGGGGGAGCTGATCGCGGGTCTCGGCCTGCCCGCCGACGCGGATGCCTATCTGTGCGGTCCCGCGTCGTTCATGGCCGATCTCGGATCCGCGCTCGCCGCCGACGGACTCGACCCGGCGCGGATTCACGTCGAGACGTTCGGTGCCGAGGGAGCCCTCAATCCCGGTGTGGTTCCGTCGTCTTCGGTTGCGGCCCACCCGCCGCCCGGACCGCCGGGCACCGGCCCGGCGGTCTCGTTCGCGCGCAGCGGGCTCACCGTGCCGTGGGATCCGGGGCGGGGAACCCTCCTCGAATTCGCCGAGGCGTGTGACGTGCCGACACGCTGGTCCTGTCGCACCGGCGTCTGCCACACGTGCGAAACGGCGCTCCTGTCCGGGGCCGTCGACTACGACCCGGAACCCGTCGAACCACCGGCGGTCGGGAACACCCTCATCTGCTGCACCAGCCCGGCCGACGACGTGGTGCTCGACCTGTAGCGCCGACTAGTCCTCCGCGCCACCGGGATCCGGCTCGCCCTCGGCCTCGTCGCGGTCCGCCCACTCCAGCAGCGGCTCGAGCGAGAACACGGCGTCGTCGATTCCCGCGTGCAGATCACCGAGTGTCGCGAAGCGCTCGGGAACGGTGGCGATCGTGAACTCGTGCGGGTCCACGTCGGCGATCTCGTCCCACGTCACCGGGGTGGACACCGTCGCTTCGGGCACACCCCGCACCGAATACGCGCTGGCGATGGTGTGATCGCGGGCGTTCTGGTTGTAGTCGACGAACAACTTGCGCGGATCCCGGTCCTTGCGCCACCAGGTGGTGGTCACGTCCTTCGGTGCCCGGCGCTCCACCTCGCGGGCGAAGGCCAGCGCGGCCCGCCGGACGTCGCCGAAACCCCAGTCGGGCCGGATCCGGACGTACACGTGCATGCCGCTGCCACCGGACGTCTTCGGCCACCCCGTCGCACCCAGTTCGTCGAGCACCTCGTGCACCACCCCGGCGACGCGCCGCACCGTGTCGAACCCGCACTCGGGCATCGGATCGAGATCGATCCGCCACTCGTCGGGACGTTCGACGTCCGCGCGGCGCGAGTTCCACGGATGGAACTCGACCGTGGACATCTGCACCGCCCAGATCACGTCCGCCGGGTGCGTGACACACAGTTCGTCGGCGTGGCGGTTGTACCGCGGAAACGTCACACGGACCGTCTGCACCCAGTCCGGCGCGCCGTGCGGCAACCGCTTCTGGTGCACCTTCTCGCCGCTCAGGCCGTCCGGGAAGCGGTGCATCATGCAGGGGCGTTCGCGCAGTGCGCGCACGATGCCGTCGCCGACGCTCAGGTAGTAGTTCGCGAGGTCGAGTTTCGTGGCGCCGGTGGCGGGGAAGTAGACACGCTCCGGGTGCGAGATCCGCACGGTCCGGTCGCCGACCTCCAACTCGACAGCGGGTGACTTGTCCTTACCGGTCGCCATGCAGCCAACCTAACCCGCGGCAGATCGGCCCCGCGCGGTTTCGTGACCATCCCCGTCGCGCTGTTTGCACACGGATTTGCTGAATTCCGGCGCAATTGCGCGGGAATCCGACCAATGTCCGTGCGTTTGTGGCGCGGGTCAGAAGCCGGGGGCCCGGCCGCCGTTCCACAGCTGTTCGGTGACGTCGTGGAAGCAGACGAGCGTCACCGGATCGTCCTGCCGGCGGAGGATGGGCCTGCTGACGAGTGCGCGCACCCGTGATCCGTCCTGATGCGCGAGGTCGACGGGGGTGCTCGCGGACTCCCGGAGATGTTCGACCGCGTCGGCGCCCGTCGACGCCCCGTCCAGGTCGAGGAGTTCGGACACGGAGCGTCCGCGCAGGGATGCGACGGGGTGCCCCAGCATCGCCTCGAAAGCACTGTTCACGTGGACGACCGTGCCGTCGTCTTCGACCGCCAGGACGGGAACCGGCAGGCGTTCGAGCAGGACGAGGGCCGGTAGCTGCTCGAGGTAGCCCAATGGTGTGTCCGGGATCGGGCGACGTCTCTCCTCATGATCTGCCTCAGCGCTCACAGCCCTATACTCTCACCGATTCCGACCGCCCGTCCCGTTGTCGCCGCAGACGGCGATTCATCGGCCGGGGATTCATCGGTATGCGGCCTCGATCATCGGTTCTGTCGCGAGGACCCGGCCGTCGCCGCCGACGATGGTCAGGGCGGACGGGGAGAGCCGGTACTCGGTGCCGCCGTCGCCGGTGGCGACGAAGCCGGAACCGCTGGGGCTCGGGTCGTCGACGGAGATCGCGGCGCCGTCGCTGATGCGCACTCCCTGGTAGTAGTAGCGTCCCACTCCCGTCTCGCACACCACGACCAGGGACTTCGTGGTGCGACCGATGAACACGGCCGGGTTGGTGTAGTTGCATCGTGCATCGGACGGGGGCAGGAACCCCTGCCGATCGGCGCCCGTCACCTCGCCGACGACCGGCGGCGGGGGAGCCGTCGTGATTCTGGTCGTGGTTCTCGGCGGAGTCGCGGCGGGCGGCACCGTCGCCGGAGCCGCCTTCGTGGTCGCGACGGGGACGTCCTCCGTGACAGGAATGCGGACCTGGCTGCTTCCGGCAGCGGCGACCGCGGGGGCATCCTGGTCGTTCCGGTCCAGCACGAGCCATCCGACCACTCCGCCGAGTGCGAGCAGCGCGATCACCAGCACGGTCACTGTCACCGGGACGGCCACCGACCGTCGTGCCGGCGGGGCGGCGTAGGGAGTGGGCGGGTAGTACGGAGTCTGCGGCGGCGGGGCGGGCGGACCACTGTGGAACGCGGTCGGCGGGTAGACGGGAGGACGGCCGCGGTCGTCGACCCGCGTCGCCTCGGACCGCAGAGCCGGCGACGGCTCCGGGCGGGTCGCGATGTCGGTTTCGGTCTTCCGCTCGCGGGCGGTCAACGCGGAGCGGGCCGCCGCCGCGAAGGCGCCCGCCGTCGCGTACCGCTCGCGGGGATCCTTGGCCAGGCCACGGGCGATCACGTCGTCGAACGTCGCGGGCACGTCGGGTCGGATCGAGCTGGGGCTGGGCACGGGCGTCGTGAGGTGCGCCCGGATCGCGCTGCTGATGCTGTTGGACGGAAACGGAATGGACCCGGTGAGGCATTCGTAGAGGACGCACGCCAGCGAGTAGACGTCCGCGCGGGCATCGACCGGTGCGTTGTCGAACCGCTCGGGCGCCATGTACGCGTAGGAACCGACGGCGCTGCCGAGGGTGGTCAGGCGGAGATCGGAACTCGAGTGCGCGATCCCGAAGTCGACGAGGTACGCGAATTCACCGGCCGTGACGAGGATGTTCTCCGGCTTCACGTCGCGGTGGATGAGACCGTCGGCGTGCGCGGCGTCGAGCGCCGCCGCGATCTGGTCGATTACCGCCACCGCGTGTGCGGGGCCCATCGTGCCACGCGCGCGGAGCAGCGCCCGCAGGTCCTGCCCGACGACCAGGCGCATGTCGATGTAGAGCACCCCGTCGATCTCGCCCCAGTCGTGGATGGGGATGACGTGCGGCTCCTGCAACCGGGCCGCGGCATGCGATTCGCGGCGGAACCGCTGCTGGTACGTGGGGTCCTTCGCGAGGTCGACGTCGAGGATCTTGAGTGCGACGGTGCGGTCCTTGGTGGTGTCGTACGCCTCGTACACCTCACCCATTCCGCCGAGACCGAGCAGAGCCCTGAGATGGTAGTGCCCGAACTGCGAGCCGACCCGTGTACCTGCCGCCATTCCCCATCCCCTCGAAAGCCGGAAACAGCACGATACACGCAGGGTCGGACGCGTGGATCGCCGAAAAATCCGTTGCTCGCCGCCGCCGCGGTCCGTACTGTCACGTGGCTTCGTCCACCCGTCGACAGAAGGAGTTCATTTCGTCATGGAACCCGTCACCGAACACGACATCCGGTCGTCGTTCATCAATTGCTCCAAGGGCGACGCCAAGCGCCTTCCGGTCCCTCGTGACCTGGACGAGCGGCCCTGGGAGGATCTCGACTTCCTCGGCTGGAGTGACCCGTCGTTTCCCGGCCGCTGCTATGTCGTGGTACCGCGGGACGGTCGTCTGGTCGGCGTCGCCCTGCGCTACGAAACGGGCGGCTACCGCCGTGCGCAGATGTGCACGGTCTGCATGACCACGCATGCGAGTGGCGGGGTCTCGCTGATGACCGCGCGCAAGTCGGGGGAGTCCGGACGCCGGGGCAACTCGATCGGCACCTACATGTGCGCCGATCTCGCCTGCTCGCTGTACGCGCGCCGGAAGAAGTCGCCCGCGCTCGGCAGGCAGTACCGCGAGGATCTCGAGCCGGAGGAGAGGATCGCGCGGGTCCGCGACAATCTCGACGCGTTCATCTCCCGGGTCTACGGCTGATCGCACCCAGAGTTAGGCTCGCCGGCGCCGAGAACTGAAGTGGGCAAATGCCTTCGCCATGATCGGGGTGGTGACGAGCATGATGACCAGGCGCAGCACCTGAGCGGCCGCGACGAACGTGACGTTGGACGAGGTGGACGCCGACACGGCGAGCACCGCCGCCAGGCCGCCGGGGGTGGTGGCGAGATAGGCCTCGAGGAGGCTCGCGCCGGTGAGGTGGGATAGCAGGATGCCCAGACCTGCGCAGGCCGCCCCGACCAGAAGGGTGAGCAGCGCGGCGTACGGCAGGATTCGTCCGATTGCTCGCAGGCTCGCGCGGTCGAATGCGAGCCCGGCCTGCCAGCCGATGAGGATCAACGCGGCGGTCATCAGCATCGGCGGCACCGAGACGGCGTCGCTCCAGCCGCCGAGTTCGAATCCGGCGCTCACCGCCAGTGGTCCCAGTGTCGCGGGTGCGGGCAGACGGAGAAGTGACGCCACGGCGGTGCCGCCCACGATGAACAGTGCCAGGAACGGCAGTGCCACATACCATTCGGCGCCGCTGCCGTCGGTGGCCGCCGCAGTGTCCGCGCCGGTATCCGCGCGGAAGCCGAACGTGACGATCATCGGCATCGACACCACGACGAGCGCCACCCTCAGGTATTGCACCACCGCGACCACGCGATCGTCGCCGCCGAGTTCGCGGGCCATTGCGACGAGTCCGGTGGCGCCGCCCGCAGTCATGGCGAGGGATCCCGTCACCGCGTCCACGTCACGATGCAGCGCGAGGAGTGCGCCGGCCGCCACGCTGATCACCAGGGTCGCGGCCGCGATCGAGACCACCGGCACCCACAGCGAGCCCAGGGCGGCGATCGTCTCCCGGTGCACCATCAGCCCGACCGCGCTGGCCAGCACGCCCTGGGCAAGCTTGCCCAGCGGGCGGGGCACCCGGGACGGGCCCCGTCCGGCGACCGCCATGGCCGCCGCGACGATCAGGGCGGCGAACAGGCCCGCCGCCGTCAGTCCGATGCTCTCGCCGAGCGCCCACCCGCCGGCCGAGAGTGCGATCAGTGCGGCCCATCGGAGTGCGTGACGACGCAGTTCGGATGTACGCGTCGGCACGGACCGTTCCGGGGTGTGCACGTCGTTCACGATCGGACGCCTGTTCCAGGATGTTGTTCTTCGGTGGTGTGCATTAATGTATACCTTAGCTGATGCCATTGCGAACGTTAGAATGTATGCATGGCGGGCGAGAGCAAGAGTGAACAGGTATACGGGCAGCTCAAGACGGACATCCTGAACGGGATTCTGTCTCCGGGACAGTCGCTGAGCGCGATCGACGTCGGCTCGCGGTACTCAGCGTCGCGTACCCCCGTCCGTCAGGCCTTCCTTCGACTGGAGGCGGAAGGGCTGGTCTCGCTCGTCGACCGGCAGGGCGCGCGGGTTGCCCCGATCTCGATCAAGAGTGTCCGCGACCTCTTCGAACTGCGCATACTGCTGGAGGCGGCCGCGGCGCGGATGGTCGCCGAGGCCGTCGCGCGCGACGGCGCGGCACGGCAGCAGTTCGAAGAGGTGGCGGAAGCACTCGAGGCGATCGCCGAGGAGGAGCCTTCCGACTCCCGGCGGGATCGCTTCTATGCGCTCACCGAAAACTACGACCAGGCGGTCATCGCGCACACCCGGAACTCGCAGCTCGCCCGCTCGATCGCCGAACTCCGCCCGCACACCGAGCGGCTGCGCAACATCGCCCACTCCCGCCCCGACCGCCTGGACGTCTCGTTGGCGGAGCACCTGTCGATGTGCCGGGCGATCCTCGCGGGTGACGGCGCCGCAGCCGCCGCGGCCTGTGCCGAGCATCTGACCCAGACGCAGAAGACCATCCTCGACGCCGTCGTCGACCCGCACGGATCGGCCGTCGCCATCGACCTCGTCACGGCGTAGCCGGCACGGTCTAACCGGGTCTATTGAACCGGTCTAGCTCGGGCTATCATGGGGTGCCGCACGCATTCCGGGCACGAGCTGAACCGTCGCCCTGGTTCCGCTTTCGGGTCGGATACGCTGTGGTGTCTCGTGGTCCGGCGAGGGTGAGGGGGCAGATCATGCAACGCGACGACGACGCCCGGAGTGACGGCCCCGCGCAGGCCGCGAAACGCGCCGTCACGATGCAGGACATCGCGGACCGCGTGGGGGTGTCGAAGGCTTTGGTGTCCATGGTCTTCCGCCGTGTCGCCGGCCCGAGTGCCGAGACGCGTAAACGCGTTCTCGAGGTGGCGGACGAGCTGGGTTACCGGCCCAATCGCACGGCCGCGTTGATGTCTCTGCGGCGGACGCATCTCGTCGGCGTGATGGCCGATATCCGCAACAGCTTCCATGCCGAGATGGTCGAATACCTCGTCGCCGCCGCGGACGAACACGGGTACGAGGTGGTGCTCGGTGCGGTCACCCCGACCCACGGAGAGCAGAAGGTCGTCGAGACGCTGCTCGATTTCCGGTGCGAGGCCCTGATCCTGCTCGGCACCGAACTCGGCACCGGTGTGCTCGACGCACTCGCCGAGCGGGTTCCGGTGGTCGTGGTGGGCCGCCGTGTCGGCGGCAACGTCGACGTGGTGCGGACGGCCGACGGCAAGGGCATCGGGACCGTCGTCGATCACGTGGTGGGCCTAGGGCATCGCCGGATCGCGCACCTCAGCGGCGGTGACGGCACGATTGCGTCCGATCGGCGCACCGGTTACACGCGCGCGATGCGGCGGCACGGACTCGACGCCGACGTCGTGGACGGCGACTTCACCGACGGCGCGGGCACCGAGGCGGCGCGGACCCTCCTGGCGCGGCCGCACCTGCCGACCGCGGTGATCGCCGTCAACGATCGCAGTGCCATCGGGCTCATCACCGAACTGCGCCGGGTGGGCCTGCGGATTCCCGAGGACGTCTCGGTGTCGGGTTACGACGACAGCACCCTGGCGCAACTCGCGCACCTCGACCTCACCTCGGTCAATCAGCAACCGCGGGAGCAGGCCGCGAAGGCGGTCGACGCGGTCATCGAACGCCTCGACCGGGGGCGGACCGAATCCGCCTCGATCGTGCTGCGGCCCCAACTGGTCGTGCGCCGGACCACCGGTCCCGTGTCGGCGTCGGTGGAGGGGCCGCAATCCGGCGTGTCCTGATCGCCGGCCCAGCCTGAATTCGCAACGCCCGCAAGGGTGTTGATTCGTCGTGCCCGGTGTCGGTCCTGCATCGAGCGCACGACCGCTTCCGGGGGCTTGACACCACTGCGTGACTCAGCTCATAGTAGTCGTACTAGACCGGTCAAATAGACCGAACTAGCCGGAGGCGTACCGCACACATCTCCGACTCGTCCGACCCGCAGAATCCCCACATCGAAAGGCTTCACTCATGACCTCCAACTCGATCGGTGTCGCCGTCATCGGCGGCGGCATGGCCGGACGAGCGCACGCCGCCGGGTACCGGACCGCGTCGACGCTGTTCGGCACCGACCGTCCCGACGTGCGGCTGGTCGCCGTCGCCGACACCAACGAGGCCGTTGCCGACGACACCGCCAAGCGGTACGGCTACGAGCGGGCCGAGTACAGCTGGCAGGCGATCGCCGAATCCCCGGACATCGACGCGGTGAGCGTCGTCGTCGCCAACCAGCTGCACCGGGAGATCGTCGAAGGGCTCCTCGCCGCCGGCAAGCACGTGCTGTGCGAGAAGCCGCTGGCCGGGTCGATCGCGGACGCCGAGTCGATGGTCGCCGCGGCGGCGGACGCCGACACCATCGCGACCGTCGGATACACCTACCGCCGCTCGCCCGCGATCCAGGCGATCCGGGACGAACTCGCGACCGGCCGTCTCGGCGAGATCATCCACTTCAACGGGCACTACTGGTGCGACTACGGCCTCGACCCCGCCTCGCCGATCACGTGGCGGCACCGCGGCGGTCCCGGAACCGGCGCGCTCGCGGACGTCGGCAGCCACCTGCTCGACATGGCCGAATTCGTGTGCGGTCCCATCGTCGAGATCAGCGGCGCCACCTTCGCCACGGTGATCACGGAACGTCCCGTGCCTGCGGGAGTCACCTACGGCCACACCAAGGCCGAGACCACCGGGGAGATGGCTCCCGTGGAGAACGAGGACCTCGCGACGTTCACCGCGCGCTTCCAGAACGGCGCGGTCGGCACGTTCTCCGCTTCCCGCGTTGCGCACCAGCTTCCGGACGGGCTCGGATTCGAGCTGTTCGGGACGTCCGGCTCCGCCGCCTTCGACCTGGCGCGCGCCGCCGAATTCTCGGTGTCCAGCGAGGGCATCGACGCCGCTGTCAACGGTCAGCGACGGGTGATCGTCGGACCGCAGCACCCGTACATCCAGGGCGGCCTGCCGATGGATGCGGGCGGCGTGGGACACGGCAAGGCCGAGTTCTTCGCCTACCAGGCGCGGGCTTTCCTCGACCAGATCGCCGGCATCGACAACCTGGGACCGCTGCCGACGTTCGCCCACGCGCTGCGCGGCATGCAGATCGTCACCGCCGTCGCCGAGTCCGCCCGCTCGAACGGGGCAGCCGTCAAGATCGGCTGACCCGGCCACCTCGCCCGACTCGACCTTTTCTCACAACTAAGGACCACTCATGAAGCTCGGTGTCTACACCGCCATCCTGCACGACCGCAGCCTGCGCGAGGCGCTGGAGACCATCGCGTCCCTCGGGCTCGAGGGCGCGGAGATCAACGCGGGCGGATTCCTGCCCACCCCGCACCTGCCCGTCAAGGAACTCCTCTCCGGCGAGGTGTCGCCGCAGGACTATCTGAAGGTGTTCGACGAGACCGGCGTCGCCATCGCCGGCCTGAACTGCAACGGCAACCCCCTGCACGCCGACCCCGAGGTCGGCGTCGAGGACGCCGAGGACCTGCGCAACGCCATCAAGGTTGCCGGCCTGCTCGGCGTCGACCGGGTGGTCACCATGTCGGGGCTGCCCGCCGCGCACGCGGGCGGCCAGTGGCCGGCATGGCACGTGAACACCTGGGACAGCGGCTATCTCGACTCCCTCGACTACCAGTGGGATCAGGTCGCGGTGCCGTTCTGGAAGGAGATCGACGCGCTCGCCCGGGAGAACGGGGTCAAGGTCGCGATCGAGATGCATCCGCAGAACCTGGTGTTCAACCCGCCGACGCTGAAGCGTCTGGTCGAGAAGACCGGTGCGACCAACGTCGGTGCCGAGATGGACCCGTCGCACCTGTTCTGGCAGGGCATCGACCCGGTCGCCGCGGTCGACTGGCTCGGTGACCTCGTCTTCCACGCGGCCGCGAAGGACACCCGGATCAACGAGAACTGCAAGATCTACGGCGTCCTCGACGACCGGTTCACCCGGATCCCCGCCGACCAGAACCCCACCGGGCTCGGCGGCAAGCACGTGGTCAACAAGTGGCCCGAGGACTCGGCGTGGGACTTCGTCGCCGTCGGCCGCGGACACGACGTCGACTTCTGGTCACGCTTCCTCGCGGCGCTGCAGCGCGTCGACCCCGACATGGCCGTCAACATCGAGCACGAGGATGTCGAACTCGGACAGCTCGAAGGCTTGCAGGTCGCGGCCCGCACGCTGAAGGACGCCGCGTCCGCCGTCGCGTCACGCTAGGACTCCCGACTCCCCACCCGTCGCCGAGCGGGTGGGGAGTTCTGTCCGCTGCGCGGCCAGGCGGTCGAGGACCAGCCGTAGCGGCGGCCAGGTGGACCTGCCACGGCGGGTCACGGCGTACGCCGTCAGCACGACCTTCGGGTCGGCGAGCGGGAGCACCGTGACCTCGCTGCGGGTGGGGCGGTCGGCGGGAAGCAGGCCCACGCCGTAGCCCGCGGTGATGAGGTCCTCGACGAGGTCGAGGCTGTCGATCTGATGGGCGATCCGCGGCGTGAAACCCGCGAGCGAGGCCAGCGTGCGGACGGCGTCCTCGTCGGCGGTGTTGCGGGAGTTCACGATCCACGGCGAATCGGCATACGCCGCGACATCCGCGTCCTCGTCGGCGGCGGGTGCGGGAACGCCGAGACCCCACGGCGTCGACCACAGCGGAACCGCCTCGAGCGCAGCACCGGGTGAGGCCGGCGCCAGGTTGTAGTCGTAGGTCAGGGCGAGATCGAGTTCGTCGTCGGCGAGCAGCGCGAACGCCTCGACCGGCTCGTATTCGCTGATCACCACGTCCACCTGCGTGTGGGTCTGCGCCAGTTCGGCGACGACGGGCAGCAGCGACACCCGGATGCCGGTCGCGAAACCGCCGACGCGCAGGGTGCCGACCGGTTCGGCGTGGGGGTCGAGGTCGAGGCGGGCGGCGTCGACGGCCGCCAGAATCGTGACGGCGTGATCGGCGAGCCGGCGGCCGGCCGGGGTGAGCCGCACCCGTCGGCCGGTCGGTTCGATCAGCTGCGCACCCGTCTCCTTCGCCAGCGCGGCGATCTGCTGGGAGACGGTCGAGGTGGTCAGCCGGTGGGTCTCGGCGACCGCGCGCATCGAGCCCAGGCGGGAGAGTTCGAGCAGGAGGTGCAGGCGTCGGGTATCCACCCCCACATTGTTCGCGATATCCGAACGGTTTGTCCATGAAAGTCACGTGGACGTGAACGGTCGGGGTGTCCTTCAATTGCAGGCATGACCAGGAACCCGACCTCCGTCGGCGCGACGATGGCGCTGACCTCGATGCTGTGCGTACAGACCGGACTCGCGATCTCCGTCGGCGTCTCCGAACGCGTCGGTGCCGAGGGTGCCGCCTGGTTGCGCCTGGCCTGGGCCGGGGTGCTGCTCGCCGTGGTCGTGCGTCCCCGCCCGAAGGCGTTCACTCGTTCGTCCCTCGTCGCGTGCATCCTGCTCGGCGTGGTCACGGCGGCGGTCACCCTGCTGTTCATGGCCGCGGTGGACCGGATCCCACTGGGGACCGCGAGTGCGCTCGAGTTTCTGGGACCCCTCGGCGTCGCGGTGGTGCACGGGCGGGGCCGCCTGAAGTGGCCGGCGCTGGCGGCCGTGGGGGTGCTGCTGCTGACGCAACCCTGGGTCGGCGGCGTCGATCCGGTCGGCATCCTGTTCGCCCTGGGCGCGGCCGCGTGCTGGGCGCTCTACATCGTGCTCACCCAGAGGGTCGGGGACGAGGTGGCCGGCATCAACGGTCTCGCGGTGTCCATGCCGGTCGCCGGACTGGTCGCGACCGTCGTGGGCGGACCGTCGATGCTCGCGAAGATGACGCCGGACCTGTTGATCATCGGGCTGGGATTGGCGATACTGCTGCCGGTAGTGCCGTTCACGCTGGAGATGCTCGCCCTGCGCCGGTTGAACACGGCGGCGTTCGGGACGCTGATGAGTCTCGAACCGGCGTTCGCGTTGATCATCGGACTCGTCGTGTTGCATCAGGTTCCGGACCACGCGGCGGTCGCCGGGATCTGTTTCGTCGTCGCGGCGGGGATCGGCGCAGCGCGGGCCGGGGCCCGCACGTCGCCCACCGCGGACGGGGTGCCGGAGTCTGCCGCAACGTCGGCGGCGCCGGCCTGCTACCTTGAACGTCGTTCAAGTTTGAAGCAAGAGGAGTCGTCATGACAGAAGTCGGGAGTGCTCGGGTGTCGAGGCTCGGTATCTCAGCGCGGGACATGGCGCAGATTGCGGTGTTCGCCGCACTGATCGCCGCGCTGGGTCTGCCCGGCGCCATCACGGTCGGCTTCAGCGGGGTGCCGATCACGCTGCAGACCCTCGGGGTGATCCTCGCGGGCGCCGTGCTCGGGGCGCGCAAGGGCACCGCCGCCGTCGCGGTCTTCCTCGCCCTGACCCTGATCGGACTCCCGCTGCTGTCCGGTGGCCGCACCGGACTGACGGCGCTCGCCGGTCCCAGCGCCGGATACCTCATCGGGTGGCTTCCCGCGACGCTGGTCATCGGCCTCCTCACTGCCCGGATCCTGCCGAAGTACCCGATCGCTCTCGGCCTGCTGATCAACGCCCTCGGCGGGATCGTGATCATCTACCTGTTCGGCACCATCGGCCTGCTGCTGCGCACCGACCTCGGTGTCGGCGCCGCCGTCACCACCAACTTCGCGTTCATCCCCGGCGACGCGCTGAAGGTCGTCGTCGCCACCGTCGTCGCCAAGAGTGTGCACCGCGCGTACCCCGGCCTCATCCGTACGTGATTGCCGTACTCGGCGGCGCCGGCGATCAGCCTGCACTCGACGTCGACGGCCGCACGTACACCTACGCCCAGCTCGACCGTGCCATCGACCGGTGGATCGCCGAGCACGGCTCCGCCGCGTCCGCCTACGACGCGTCGGAGTTGCCGGTTGCCGACGCGTTGATCTGCGTCTGCGCCGCCGCGCGGCAGGGGACCGCGGTGATCGTCGAGAACCCCGACGCCCGTCCCGACCGCCCGGCGATTCCGCCGTCGGCGTTCCTGCTGGTGGCCACGTCGGGTTCCACCGGCAGGCCCCGTCCGCTCGCGCGCACCGCGGCGTCCTGGTTCGACAGCTTCCCCGCGTTCACCGCGATCACCGGGATCGAGGCCACGGACCGAGTGCTGATCACCGGGCCGTTGCACGCCACGATGCACCTGTTCGGCGCAGTGCACGCGCTGTGGCGCGGCGCGTGCGTCACCGACGACCCGTCGGAGGCGACGGTGGTGCACGCCGTCCCCGCCGTTCTGCGTGACGTGGTGGGGAAGGCCCCGAAGCTGCGGACCGCGGTCGTCGCCGGCACCGCCCTGGATGACGGCGCCCGCGCGGTGGCGGACGGGATCGAGATCGTCGAGTACTACGGCGCCGCCGAACTCTCCCTCGTCGCGGCGCGCCGGGTCCCCGAACCGCTGCGGCTGCTGGACGGTGTCGACGCCGACATCCGCGACGGGTTGCTGTACGTCCGGTCGCCGTACTGCGTGATCGGGACACCGGACTGGTTCGGCGTCGGTGACCTGGCGGAACTCGGGCACAACGGTGAGCTGACCGTGCGCGGCAGGGGCGAATCCGCGATCAACGTCGGCGGCACCACGGTGGTCGCCGAGGACGTCGAGCGCATCCTCGAGACCCTCGACGGCATCGACGCGGCCGCCGTCGTCGGATCGCCGCACTCGGTGCTCGGCGAGACCGTCATCGCCGTGGTGCAGCTCGACGGCACCGCGGAGATCGGCGACGTCCGCTCGCGCGCCCGCCGGGTGCTGACGAAGGAAGCCATGCCCCGGCGCTGGGTGCCGATCGAGGCGATGCCCCGGACCGCCAGTGGCAAGGTCGCCCGAGGCCGAGTGAGAGACTGGCTGGCATGAGCTCTGTCCCTGTACTGGTGGCGCCGCGTCGGACGCCGATCGGCAATGCCGGGCACGGGTTCGCCGATTTGACCACCACCGATCTGGCCGCCCCGGTGTTGCGTGAGGTCCTGGACGCGCTGCGCGGCTCGGGCCTCGACGCCGAGGTCGACGACGTCGTGCTCGGCAACTGCCTCGGACCGGGCGGTGACCCGGCGCGGGTCGCCGCACTGCGGGCGGGGATGGGCGTGGAGGTGCCCGGGGTGACCGTCGATCGTCAGTGCGGCTCGGGTCTCGACGCGGTGATGCAGGCCGCGCTGCGCGTCCGCAGCGGCGCCGACGAGCTGATCCTGGCGGGTGGCGTCGAATCGGCGAGCACCGCGCCGTGGCGGTTCTGGCCGCCGGTCGCCGGCGCCGACCCGGTGCGCTACACCCGTACTGCTGCCGGTAGTGCCGTTCACGCTGGAGATGCTCGCCCTGCGCCGGTTGAACACGGCGGCGTTCGGGACGCTGATGAGTCTCGAACCGGCGTTCGCGTTGATCATCGGACTCGTCGTGTTGCATCAGGTTCCGGACCACGCGGCGGTCGCCGGGATCTGTTTCGTCGTCGCGGCGGGGATCGGCGCAGCGCGGGCCGGGGCCCGCACGTCGCCCACCGCGGACGGGGTGCCGGAGTCTGCCGCAACGTCGGCGGCGCCGGCCTGCTACCTTGAACGTCGTTCAAGTTTGAAGCAAGAGGAGTCGTCATGACAGAAGTCGGGAGTGCTCGGGTGTCGAGGCTCGGTATCTCAGCGCGGGACATGGCGCAGATTGCGGTGTTCGCCGCACTGATCGCCGCGCTGGGTCTGCCCGGCGCCATCACGGTCGGCTTCAGCGGGGTGCCGATCACGCTGCAGACCCTCGGGGTGATCCTCGCGGGCGCCGTGCTCGGGGCGCGCAAGGGCACCGCCGCCGTCGCGGTCTTCCTCGCCCTGACCCTGATCGGACTCCCGCTGCTGTCCGGTGGCCGCACCGGACTGACGGCGCTCGCCGGTCCCAGCGCCGGATACCTCATCGGGTGGCTTCCCGCGACGCTGGTCATCGGCCTCCTCACTGCCCGGATCCTGCCGAAGTACCCGATCGCTCTCGGCCTGCTGATCAACGCCCTCGGCGGGATCGTGATCATCTACCTGTTCGGCACCATCGGCCTGCTGCTGCGCACCGACCTCGGTGTCGGCGCCGCCGTCACCACCAACTTCGCGTTCATCCCCGGCGACGCGCTGAAGGTCGTCGTCGCCACCGTCGTCGCCAAGAGTGTGCACCGCGCGTACCCCGGCCTCATCCGTACGTGATTGCCGTACTCGGCGGCGCCGGCGATCAGCCTGCACTCGACGTCGACGGCCGCACGTACACCTACGCCCAGCTCGACCGTGCCATCGACCGGTGGATCGCCGAGCACGGCTCCGCCGCGTCCGCCTACGACGCGTCGGAGTTGCCGGTTGCCGACGCGTTGATCTGCGTCTGCGCCGCCGCGCGGCAGGGGACCGCGGTGATCGTCGAGAACCCCGACGCCCGTCCCGACCGCCCGGCGATTCCGCCGTCGGCGTTCCTGCTGGTGGCCACGTCGGGTTCCACCGGCAGGCCCCGTCCGCTCGCGCGCACCGCGGCGTCCTGGTTCGACAGCTTCCCCGCGTTCACCGCGATCACCGGGATCGAGGCCACGGACCGAGTGCTGATCACCGGGCCGTTGCACGCCACGATGCACCTGTTCGGCGCAGTGCACGCGCTGTGGCGCGGCGCGTGCGTCACCGACGACCCGTCGGAGGCGACGGTGGTGCACGCCGTCCCCGCCGTTCTGCGTGACGTGGTGGGGAAGGCCCCGAAGCTGCGGACCGCGGTCGTCGCCGGCACCGCCCTGGATGACGGCGCCCGCGCGGTGGCGGACGGGATCGAGATCGTCGAGTACTACGGCGCCGCCGAACTCTCCCTCGTCGCGGCGCGCCGGGTCCCCGAACCGCTGCGGCTGCTGGACGGTGTCGACGCCGACATCCGCGACGGGTTGCTGTACGTCCGGTCGCCGTACTGCGTGATCGGGACACCGGACTGGTTCGGCGTCGGTGACCTGGCGGAACTCGGGCACAACGGTGAGCTGACCGTGCGCGGCAGGGGCGAATCCGCGATCAACGTCGGCGGCACCACGGTGGTCGCCGAGGACGTCGAGCGCATCCTCGAGACCCTCGACGGCATCGACGCGGCCGCCGTCGTCGGATCGCCGCACTCGGTGCTCGGCGAGACCGTCATCGCCGTGGTGCAGCTCGACGGCACCGCGGAGATCGGCGACGTCCGCTCGCGCGCCCGCCGGGTGCTGACGAAGGAAGCCATGCCCCGGCGCTGGGTGCCGATCGAGGCGATGCCCCGGACCGCCAGTGGCAAGGTCGCCCGAGGCCGAGTGAGAGACTGGCTGGCATGAGCTCTGTCCCTGTACTGGTGGCGCCGCGTCGGACGCCGATCGGCAATGCCGGGCACGGGTTCGCCGATTTGACCACCACCGATCTGGCCGCCCCGGTGTTGCGTGAGGTCCTGGACGCGCTGCGCGGCTCGGGCCTCGACGCCGAGGTCGACGACGTCGTGCTCGGCAACTGCCTCGGACCGGGCGGTGACCCGGCGCGGGTCGCCGCACTGCGGGCGGGGATGGGCGTGGAGGTGCCCGGGGTGACCGTCGATCGTCAGTGCGGCTCGGGTCTCGACGCGGTGATGCAGGCCGCGCTGCGCGTCCGCAGCGGCGCCGACGAGCTGATCCTGGCGGGTGGCGTCGAATCGGCGAGCACCGCGCCGTGGCGGTTCTGGCCGCCGGTCGCCGGCGCCGACCCGGTGCGCTACACCCGTGCTCCCTTTGCGCCGCACGGCTTTCCCGATCCCGACATGGGCGTGGCCGCCGACGATCTCGCGCGGGCCCGCGGCATCAGCCGGGAACGGCAGGACGCGTACGCGGCGCGGTCGCACACCCTCGCGGCGGCCGCCGATTTCTCGTCGGAGATCGTGCCGATCGGCGACATCACGAAGGACCAGCGCATTCGCGCAGGCCTGACGGAGGCCCGGCTCGCGCGGTTGCGCCCCAGTTTCGGTGCCGGCGGAACGGCCACCGCCGGGAACTCGTGCGGCGTCTCCGACGGCGCCGCGGTGCTGGCCGTGACCACCGAGACGCTGGCCGCCGGACAGCCTGCGCTGCGGGTGCTCGGCTCCGCGGTCGCGGGATCGGACCCCGCGTTGCCCGGACTCGGCCCGGTGCCCGCGATCCGCAAACTCCTGAAGCGAACCGGACACGACGTGGCGGATCTGGGCGTCGTCGAGATCACCGAGGCGTTCGCGTCGGTGGTGCTGGCGGTGTCGGATGAACTCGGGCTGGACGAATCCGTGGTCTGCCCGCAGGGCGGCGCCATCGCGATGGGGCACCCGTGGGGGGCGTCGGGCGCGATCCTGCTGGTGCGCTTGGCAAGTCAGATGCTCCGTGAGGACGGTCCCGCGCTCGGGCTCGCGGCGTGCGCCATCGGCGGCGGCCAGGGTATCGCGATGCTCGTGGAGCGCGTGTCGTGAGTGAGATCGTCTTCGACTCGGTGAGTCACGCGTTCGGTGAGCGTCAGGTGCTGCGCGGCGTCGACCTGCGTTTCTCGGAGCGTCGCGTCGGGATCATCGGGTCCAACGGTTCCGGCAAGTCGACGCTGGCGCGGATGATCAACGGGTTGCTGAAACCCACGTCCGGCACCGTCACGGTCGACGGCGTCGACGCCGCGAAAAAGGGTGCGCACGTGCGGCGCAAGGTGGGGTTCGTGTTCACCGACCCCGACACCCAGATCGTCATGCCCACCGTGTCCGAGGATCTGGCGTTCTCGCTGCGGCGGTCCGGTCTGAGCAAAGAGGAGATCGCGGCCCGCGTCGAGGAGATCCTGGTGCGGTTCCGGCTCGACAAGCACGCCGAGCATCCTGCGCACCTGCTGTCCGGCGGCCAGAAGCAGTTGCTGGCCATCGGCGCCGTCCTCATCCGCAGGCCCGAGGTGGTCATCGCCGACGAGCCGACCACGCTGCTGGACCTGCGGAACGCGCGCGTCGTCTCCGAGGCGCTCGATTCGATGGATCAGCAGGTGATCGTCGTGACCCACCAACTGGCGTTGCTGGAGAGCTTCGAACGGGTCATCGTCATCGACGACGGTCTCGTGGCGTTCGACGGCAGCCCGGACGACGCCGTCCCCGCGTACCGGCAGTTGGTCGAATGATCGGGCTGTACCGTCCGGGCGACTCGCTACTGCACCGGATGCCCGCCGGCCTCAAACTGCTGCTGCTGATTCTGTCGATCGTCGCGGCCACCGTGTTCGTGCGCACCCCACTCGAGGTCGGCGTCGTCATCGTGGTCGTGGGACTGCTGTTCGTGGTGGCCGCCATTCCGTGGCGGGTCGCCGTGGCGCAACTGCGCCCGGTGGTGTGGATGTTGTTGATCATCACGGTGTTCCAGGTGTGGATCACGTCGCCCGCGCGGGCGGTCGTCGTGTGCGGGGTGCTGCTGATCTCGGTGGCACTGGCGGCGTTGGTCACGCTCACCACCCGGGTCACCGACATGCTCGACACGGTGTCGCGCGCGCTCGGGCCGCTGCGGAGGATCGGGGTCGACCCGGACCGGATCGGGCTCCTCCTCGCGCTGGCGATCCGGTGTATCCCGCTGCTCACCGGGATCGTGCAGGAGGTGGCGCAGGCCAGGAAGGCGCGGGGATTGCAGTGGTCGATGACGGCACTGGCCACACCCGTTCTGGTGCGTGCGCTCCGCACCGCGGATGCGATGGGCGACGCCCTCGTCGCCCGGGGAGTGGACGATGACTGAGCTGCCCGCCGAACGCATCGCCCGGCAAGCCGCCGCGAACCCGGAGGCGGCGGCGATCGTCTCCGCCCGCGAGACCGTCGACTACGGCCGGTTCTGGTCGCGGGTCGCCCGCACCGCCGCCGGGCTCGACGGCATGGACCGGGTCGCCGTGCTGCCGACGTCGGACGTCGGGTCGCTGGTCGCCGTGACCGCGGCGATGCACGCGGGCGTCAGCGTCGTCCTCCTGCACCGGCACCTGCTGCCCGCGCAGCTGGCACGGGTGCTCGAACTCGCGAAACCCGGTGCCGTCGTGGCCGCGCCGCCCCGACGGCTGCGGAGACTGGGATTCGAGGGGACCGTCGAGACGGCCGCCTCCCTGGAATCCGACGGCACGTCGGCCCGGGCACACCCCGGCGCCGAACTGCTGGTCGGCATCACGTCCGGCACCACCGGTGAACCCAAGCTGTTCGTGCGCAACCAGCGATCGTGGGCCACGACCCTCGACCGTTCCGACACCACGTTCGACATCGGCCGCGGCGACCGCGTGTCGGTGCCCGGGGTGCTCGACCACACGCACTTCCTGTACGGCGCGATCCACGGTCTCAGCCGGGGCGCGACGGTGGATCTGCGACCGGTCACCCAGGCGCTGGGCGACGCGGCCACCCACCTGTATTTGGTCCCCACCATCGCCTGGGACGTCGTGCGGTCGGGGATCGGCCCCGTCGACAGCGTCCGCGAGGTGCTGTCGTCGGCGGCCCGGTGGCCGCGCACGGGGCGTGAGGCGTTGCAGGGGGTCCTGTCGAATGCGTCGCTCGTGCACTTCTACGGAGCGTCCGAACTGAGTTTCGTGTCCTACGACCGGGGTCTCGGCGCCGCCGACGAGCATTCGGCGGGCGAACTGTTCGACGGCGTCGAGGCCGAGATCCGCGAGGGCCTGGTGCACGTGCGCAGCGACATGCTGTTCGACGGGTACCTCACCGAGGACGGTGTGGTGAACGGCCCCGACGACGGATGGATGACGGTGGGCGACCGGGGCCGGGTGGTGGGCAGCAGCCTGCAGCTGTTCGGCCGCGACAGCGACACCGTGATCCGGGCGGGACTCAATGTCGAACCCGCGGCCGTCGAAGCGGCGCTGACCGCGCTCCCCGGGATCTCGGAGGCCGCGTGCATCGGGGTTCCCGACGCGCGGATGGGGGAGGCGCCCGCCGCCGCGATCGTCGTGCACGGCGACGCCCCGAGCACCGCCGAGATCTGGCGCCACCTGCGCGCGACCCTCCCCAGCCCGAGCATGCCGGTTCAGGTCCTCGTGGTCGACAGCCTGCCCCGCACGCCGCGCGGCAAGCTCGATCGTCCCGCGCTCGCCGCCACCTTGGCTGACTCGCGAAATCCGAATTCCGCTTAGACGTCGCGGATTTCGAGGCTCAGCAGGTGGTAACCCAGGGTCTTGCCGTGCCCGTCGAGTGCGGGTGAACCCGTGACGCCGCCGCCGAGGACGCCGGGCAGTTCGAACACCATCGCCAGCAGCTTGGGCTGGCAGGTGCGCCGGGCCGGTCCGGTGATCAGTTCACCGTAGTGGGCGGCGACGACGTCCTCGGTCAGTCTCCGCTCGAGCAGACCGTAGGCGGCGCGGTCGCGGGCCAGCACGGCGACGATGAGTGTGTCGCCCTTGTCGCCGGCGCGGACGTCCGCGAGCGCGTCGATGCGCTGAACGGTTGCGGGTGTTGTCATTTCGAGACCTCCGTGAGATGCACGCGGGTGGGTGCGAGTTCGCGGGGGAGGGTGCACGAGCGGATCGCGAGCACCTCGGTCGACGAGCGCCGGGCGCCACCGCCGCCTGCCGGTCCGTTGGTGTACAGGCTTTCCACCTCCCAGCCGACGAGGTCGGCTTCCTCGCGGGTTCGTGCCCGGGCGGTCACTCGCACCCGAACCTCGTGGGCATCTTCGTTCGTGTCGAGTCCGCGGAAAGCCGCACCGGCGCCGATGTATTCGACGGAGACGGCGTCCTCGGTAAAACCGTGCACGTCGACGAGTCGTTCGGTGACGATGTCGGCGGCGAGCCGGGCACGGGGGTAGGCGCGCGGTCCCGCGTAGCTGATCTGCCCCTCGCCGAGCCAGCCGCCACGGAAGCCGAGCGTCACCTTCAGCTCCCGTGGGCGGGGGCGACCGGTTGCACCGGTGATGGTGACGCGGTCGGGTCCGACGCTGCCGAACGACACGTTGCCGAAGTCCGCGGTGACGTCCGGTGTCAGGTACGAGGTGGGGTCTCCCACCTCGTACAGGAGTTGCTCGGTGCAGGTTCGTTCGGTGAGGATGCCGCCCGATCCGTCGAGTTTGCCGAACGTCGCCGACCCGTCGGCGAGGACGTCGGCGAACGGGAACCCGAGATCGGCCATGCCCTTCACCGGTTTGGTGACGGGATCCGCGTAGTATCCGCCGGTGAGTTGCCCGGCGCATTCGAGCAGGTGCCCGACCGCGGTTGCAGCGCCGATGGTTTCGTGATCGTGCAGGTCCCATCGGAAGTGGTGGGCGAGCGGGGCGACGTACAGCGACGGGTCGGCCAGGCGGCCGGTGACGACGACGTCGGCGTCCAGTTCGAGTGCGGGGAGCACGGCCTCCGCGCCGATGTACGCGTTCGCGGAGACGAGCACGTCTTCGTGCTCCGACAGGAGTTTTCCGGTTTCCCACACGACGGGGTCGTGGCGCAGCACCTGCTCGAGCACCGCGTCGCCCGTGACCGCGGCGATGCGCACCGGGCGGTCGGCGGACCGGGACGCGATGCCGGAGACCACGTCCGCGGCGGCGAGAGGGTTGGCGGCGCCGGCGTTGGTGATCACCGTGGTCCCGGACGCGAGGGTGTGCGGGAGCACCGCGCGCATGCGTGCGGCGAGGAGCGGGTCGTACCCTTCGTCCGGATTCTCCAGCCGGCGTGAATTTCCGGCGGCGACGGTGCGTTCGCCGAGGCATTCGAAGACCAGGTAGTCGAGGGCGGCGCGGCGGGCGAGTTTCTCGGCGGGGTCGATGCGATCCCCGGAGAACCCGGATCCTGCGCCGAGTCGCACGCTGCGCGCGGCGGTGCCGCGGGTGCTCGATGGTGTCACGGGTCGGGAGTCCTTTGCTTGTTCGGCGGATGGTGGGTGCTTACAGCGAGAGGGCGCCGGTGAACAGGGCCACGACGGTCATCACGATCGTAGTTCCGAAGGCCCAGCCGAAGATGAACCGCTGGTGCTTGCCGAGGTCGACCTTGCTCAGGCCGATCAGGATGAAGGTCGCGGCGGTCAGCGGGCTGAGCGGGAATCCGGTGGTCATCTGGCCGAGGATGGCGGCGCGGCCGATCTCGGCGGGGTCGCCACCGAACGAGGCGGTGGTCTCCGCCAGCACCGGCACGACGCCGAAGTAGTAGGCGTCCGGGGTGAAGACCAGGCTGAGTGGCATCGACGTGACCGCGGTGATGACGGGGATCAGGGAGCCGGCGGACTGCGGAACCCAGGAGACGAACGTCTGCGCCATCGCGGTGATCATCCCGGTGCCGTTGAGGATTCCCGTGAGCACACCTGCCGCGAGGATCATCACCACCACCATGGTCACGTTGCCGCCGTGCTTCGCGAACAGGGCCTGCTGATCGGCCCACTTCGGGCGATTGACGGCGAGCGCGAGCGCGAATGCGATGGCGAACGCCACCTCCAGCGGCACGAGTTGGAACAGCAGGATCACGATCAGGACGAGGGTGAGCACCGTGTTGAACGCCATCACCGCCCGGTGGCGGCGGGTGCGTACCGGCGGGTCGGAGACGTGCGGTGTGCCGGGACCGCCTTCGCCGGGAGACACGAGTTCGGTGACGCCGAGCCGCTTCCGTTCCGTGCGGCCGATCATGTACGCGGCGAACAGGACCCACAGCACCCCGGCGCCCATCGCGGGCAGAACCGGCGTGAAGATGTCGGCGCTGGTCAGGTCGAGCGCGGCCATGGCGCGGACGGTCGGGCCGCCCCAGGGGATCATGTTCATCAGACCGGCGGCCAGGCAGACGATGCCGGTCAGGACGACCGGGCGCATCCCGAGCCGCTGGTAGATCGGCAACAGCGCCGAGATGGTGATGAGGAAGGTCGAGGTCCCGTCGCCGTCGAGCGCGACGAGCAGGGTCAGCACCGCGGTGCCGACGGCGATCTTGGTGGGATTTCCCCCTGCCCACCGGACGATCCGGCGGATCGCAGGATCGAACAGTCCCACGTCGACCATCAGACTGAAATACAGGACCGCGAACGCGATCATGATGGCGACGGGCGCGACCTTCAGGAGACCGTCGCCCACCATGTCCCCGAGGTCGGGTGCCCATCCGCCCACGATCGCGAATGCGATGGGAACGAGGATCAGCGCGACGAGCACCGAGACCCGGCGGCTGAACGCCAGCGCCAGGAAACACGCGATCGTGGCGAACCCGAGTGCGGCAACCATGTGACCTCCTTCGAAACGGATTCTCAGTGTCGCGCGGCTCACAATTGCGCGTCAAATATCAATAGGCGATCAATTCATGAGTTCAAGTCATGAATGAAACGGTGCAGCTGAAGGCGGCGGACCCGGCCTCCCGCGCATGAATACCGGCCATACTGATGCGCATGAGCATCAATCTCGGGATCTCTCACCTGAGGAGCATCGTCGCGATCGCCGACTACGCGAGCTTCACGTCGGCAGCTTCCGCGCTCGACGTGTCGCAGTCCTCGCTGAGCCGCTCGGTCGCCGAGGCCGAGCGCAGGCTCGACGTCACGCTGTTCGAACGCACCACCCGCCGCGTCGAGCTGACCACGCACGGGCACGAGATCATCGAGCACGCCCGGCGGATGCTCCACGACTTCGACGACGGGCTCACCCAGATCGAACGATTCGTCACCGGCGACCGCGGAATCGTGACGGTGGCGTGCCTGCCCTCGCTCGCGGCCACGTTCCTGCCGCCGTACGTGGTGAACTTCCGGGAGCGGCACCCCGACGTGCGCCTGCAGATCCGCGACGGCCTGCGTCAGGAGGTTCTCGACGCCGTGTACTCGGGGACGGTCGACCTCGCCCTGGTCACCACGTCGGGGGTTCTGCCGGGCCTGCACCAGGAGGTCCTGACGAGCGACTCCTTCTACTGCGCGGTCGCGCCGACGCATCCGTTCGCCGAACGGCCGGTACTGCAGTGGTCGGATCTCGCCGGGGAGCCGTTCATCGCGTTCGGTCGCGAGAGCAGTATCGCAGCGCCCGTGCGCCGGGCCGTCGAGGACGCTCGCATCGAACTCGGACCCGTCATGCAGGCGCAGAACGTCGGCGCGGTCGCAGGATTGGCCGCCGCCGGGCTCGGCGTCACCGCGGTTCCCGAGCTGGTGCTCCCCATGATCTCGTTCGCCGGTCTCGTCCACATACCCCTGCAACCGAGGGTCGAACGCACCATCTCGCTCGTCCAGGTCGCCGGAAGGCCCCAGACGGCGAGCACCCGTGGTTTCGTGAACACGCTTCTCGCCGAGAGAACTCGGGATCGACGAGCCGAGTCCGGCTAGAGTTCCGGCATGTCACCTTCTGGCGCAGATCATCATCGACTGAACTACGTGGAGTTGTCGGTCACGGACCTCGCGGACGCGGAAGCGTTCTACCGCTCGGCATTCGGCTGGGAGTTCAACTCCTACGGCCCGCAGTACGCAGGCATCGTCGGTGCGGACGGTGGGGAGGTCGGCGGCCTCCTGCAGGTGCCGGAACGGAAGCCGGCAGGCGGACCGCTGGTGCTGCTGTACTCGGTGGATCTCGACGCTTCGGTGGATGCGGTGCGGGCGGCGGGCGGCACCGTCGTCAACGGCCCGTACGACTTTCCCGGCGGGCGCCGCTTCCACTTCACCGATCCGAGTGGCAACGAACTCGGTGTCTGGTCGTCGGCCTAGCCGTGGTGTGCGACAGGGCCGGTGGTCGCTCGCCGGACGAGGTGCGGCGCGAGCACCAGGTCGACGGCTTCGCCCCCGGCTATCTGAGCCAGTGCCGCGTCTACGGCGGCGTCGGCCATGTGCGTGGCGTCCTGTGAGATCGTCGTCATCTGCACGTGCGGAATCCGTGCCAGACGGGAGTCGTCGTAGCCGACGACGGAGATGTCCGCGGGCACGTCCCGGCCGCGGCGGACCAGTAGATCGAGTACGCCGGTGGCGCACCGGTCGTTGAACGCGACGACGGCGGTCGGGGGGGTGGGCAATTCGAGAAGCTCGTGCATGCCCTGTGCGCCTTCGGTTTCCGTCGGCCCACCGGCCACGACCGTGGCCGAGCCCGACAGTCCGTGCCGGTCCATCGCGGCCAGGAAGCCGGCCCGCCGGTCGGCGCCGCCGGGAGCGTCGGCGCCGTCGATGTGGGCGATGTTCCGGTGGCCGAGTTCGGTGAGGTGGTCGACGGCCAGCGTGATGCCGGCGACGTCGTCTCCCCGCACGGCGCCGACCCCGGACAGTCCGCTGGCGCGTGCCACGACGAGTGCGGGCACGCGGTCGGCCAGCGCGCCGAGTGCGTCGGCGTCGAACCGGGAGCCGAGGAGGATCGCGGCCTCGCAGCGTTCCCGCATCAGCGCCTGGACGGCGACCTGCTCCGCGCGACTCGGGGCGACCGCGCTGAGCATCACGTCGTAACCCCTGCGGGTGGCCGCCGCGTAGATCTGCTCGACGAGGTCGCCGTGGAACGGTTGCTGCAGTTCGAACACGACGCCGAGGAGCCGGGAACTGGCCTGGCGCAGTTTCTGTGCGCGACGGTCCGGCACGTAGCCCATCCCGTCGGCGATGTCGAGCACGCGCCGACGGGTCGCCTCGCTGGCCCCGGGGACCCCGCGCATCACGATCGAGACGAGGGCCGTGGAGACTCCTGCCGCTCGCGCGACGTCGCCCATCGTCGGACGGGCGCCACCGGTCGATCCCGCCACCGGTTCGGCCACGCGCACGACTCCTGTCTCCCGGCCCGCGTTCGGAGCCGCTCTTGACCAATGATCTCACGAGTTCTACGGTCTGGAACTAGAACGTACTAGTTCGCCTCTACCTCCACCTCTCACCGCACTGGAGCGCATCCATGTCACTCACCGAAGCCGCACCCGTCCGCTCGACGACGCCCGCTTCCGATCCGGTCCGCATCGCGACGATCGGCGCCGGACGCATCGGCTCGAATCACGCGGAGATCGTGGCCCGCCTGGTCCCGGGGGCAGCGCTCGTCGCGGTCAGCGACCCGGTCGGGGAGTCCGCGCAGCGTCTCGCCGCGGCACTGGGGGCGCCGATCGCCACCACGGCCGTAGACGACGTCCTCACCAGCGACGAGGTCGATGCGGTGCTGATCACCGCCCCCGCGCGGAGCCACACGGACCTGGTGGTCGCGGCCGCGGCCGCGGGCAAGCACGTATTCGTCGAGAAGCCGATGGCGGTCACCCTCGAAGACGCCGACCGCGCCATCGCGGCGGCCGCCGACGCGGGCATCGTCCTGCAGGTCGGGTTCAATCGCCGGTTCGCTCCCGGGTTCGCCGCCGCCCGCGCGGCGATCGACGCGCAGAAGGTCGGCACCCCGCAACTGCTGCGTTCCCTGACCCGCGACCCCGGCCCGTACACCGCCGACCCGGCACGTGTTCCGCAGTGGACCATCTTCCTGGAGACGCTCATTCACGACTTCGACACCCTCTGCTTCCTCAACCCGGGTGCGCGACCCGTGCGGGTGAACGCCGTCGCCGACGCCCTGATCCGGCCGGACGCCAAGAGCACGGGCCACCTCGACACCGCGGTCGTCACCGTGCAATTCGACAACGGCGCCATCGCCACGGCGGAGGCCAGCTTCAGCGCGCTGTACGGATACGACGTGCGCGGCGAGGTGTTCGGCTCCGGCGGCATGGTCACGGCGGGCAGCGGGCTCAGCACGGACATGACCTACTACGGCCCCGACGGGCAGCACGCCGACACCGCGCGCCGCGACACCGACCTCCTCCACACCGCCTACGTAGGCGAACTGACCGCCTTCGTCGGCGCGATCCGCGCCAACACACCGGCCGTCGTGACGGGCGAGGATGCCCGCACCGCACTGTCGATCGCACTCGCCGCGATCCGCAGCGTCGAGACCGGCGCCGCCGTCGAGCTGGACCGGTGACCCCGATGACGTACACGCTCGCCGCCAGCGCCGAAATGCTCTACCTCGATCTGCCGTTCGTGGACCGCGTCCAGCGCATCGCGGAACGCGGACTCCAGGTCGAGATCTGGGACTGGTCCACCAAGGACGTCGACGCCCTCGCCGCGAGCGGCGCCGAATTCTCCTCGATGACGGGCTATCTGCAGGGCGACCTCACCGAACACGATGGCATCGAGGCGCTGCTCACCACCGCACGCCAATCCCTCGACGTCGCGAAACGGCTCGACTGCCCGAGACTGAATCTGCACGGAACCGGTCTCGACAACCGGGGACTGCCCGTTCGCCCCGTCGAAACGGTTACGCCCGCAATGTGGCTCACCGCCGTCGACACCCTGCGGAAGGTCGCCGAACTCGGCGAACAGGCGGGCCGGGTGTTCACGCTCGAGAACCTCAACCTCGCCGTCGACCATCCCGGCACCCCGTTCGCGACCGCGGCCGACACCCTCGCCCTCGTCCGGGCGGTCGACAGCCCGCATCTGCGGATGAATCTCGACCTGTATCACGCCCAGATCGGTGAGGGAAACCTCATCAAGCTCGTCCGAAAAGCTTTGCCCTACATCGGCGAGATCCAGGTCGCCGACGTTCCCGGACGCTGCGAACCCGGAACCGGCGAAATCCACTATCCGGCAATCGCCGCAGCCCTCCACGATCTCGGCTACACCGGCGTGGTCGGTCTCGAAGGCTGGGCGAAGAACGATCCGGACGTCGCGCTCGACGCGTTCGAGGCCGCGTTCGCGCACTCGTAGGGCGTCACGCGCCGATCGGTCGCGGCTCGCTCCGGTAGCCCGACAGTCGGCCGGTGCTGTGGGCCTCGATCATCCGCTGCTCGTCGCGTTGTGCGCCGCGCAACGGCAGGGATCGGGCGGCAGCGGCATCGAGAAGGGCGCGCAGCGCCGGCTGCTCCCAGGCCAGCTCGCGCCACGCCGCATTCAGGGGGGTGCCGTCCTCGACGGCCTGATCGAGGCGGGCGGCGAGGTGGTTGCTCCACCGGTGCTGAAAGGCCAGCAGAATGTTGTCGGCCGACCCGAAAAGCGTGAGGGCACCGGGAACTTCGCCGAAGCGGAGCGCCGCCACGGGGTCGGCGTCCGCCCGAGCCAGTATCTCGTCCAGCACCGCCCGGCGTGCACGGAAATCGGTCCACGACATCTCGGCCACCTCCTTGTTCGGTTGATGACGGCAACGCTACGGATCCGCGGAAGCCGTTTCGCCGTGCCACGGTCGCGTTCTCGTCTCCTACCGTGGGCGGAGGTCGTCTCCGCTCCGGAGACGACGCGGCCGGGGTGGGTCTTCGCCTACGCTGGTCGTGTGCAGGTGACGACATTTTTTCGTCGACGCGTGGCGGAGAGCGAATACGACTACCCGCTCGCCGTGCCGGTGTTCGCACACATCGCCGTCGTCGCCATCGCCGGTGCCGCTGTCGCGCAACGCGACGGCTTCGTGCCGCCGGGGTGGGTGCTGCTGTGCGGCCTGGTCGCCGCGGTGACCCCCGTTGCGGGAGACATGATCAGATCGGGGGTGGTCCTGCCACGACCGTTCCTGGCAGTCGTCGTGACCGTGGCGGCCGCACTGTTGCTACTGCAGCAACCCGACACCGCGTTCGATTTCGCCCCGCTCATCCTGGTGATCCTCACCGGCGAGGTCGCGGCAACGGCGTCGCTGGGAGTCGGCCTCGCCACCCTGTTCGGATCGATCGCGGTCCTGTCGGCATTCGCGGTGACGGGGCGACTCGACGGCGCGCCCTACGCCCTCGCCGGAGTCGTCCTGGGGTGGGCGTTCGGCTATCTGATGCTCACCCAGTTGCGTCTCCTGCATCAGGAGCGCGCGTCGAAGGCGATCCAGGCGGAGCAGGCCGCCACCCGTGAGCGCCAGCGGATCGCCCGCGAGGTGCACGACGTCATCGCCCACTCGCTGAGCATCACACTGCTGCATCTGACCGCGGCCCGCCGCGCGCTCGAGCAGGACCGCGACGTCGACGACGCCGTGGAGGCGCTCTCCGACGCCGAGCGTCTCGGGCGGCAGGCGATGGCCGACATCCGCCGCACCGTCGGATTGCTCGACGCGGGCCCGGCGGGTACCCGTCCCGAACCCGGGGTCGCCGACCTTCCCGATCTGATCGACGGCTTCCGCCGCGCGGGTCTCCCGGTTGACTTCGACCTGCGCGGAGACCTGTCCGCGGTGACCGGGACGATCGGTCTCGGCCTGTACCGCATCACGCAGGAGTCGCTGGCGAACGTCGCCAAACATGCACCCGGTGCCGGGGCCGACGTGCGGCTCACGATCGAGTCGGAACGCGCGACCCTGGCGATCCACAACCCGATCCGGGGCCGGGTGTCGGCACCGAACGGCGCACGCGGTTCCGGTCTGCGGGGCATGCGCGAGCGCGCCGCGTTGCTCGGTGGCACGCTCCGCGCGGGCCTGGACGGCGGGCGCTGGTCCGTGCACGCCGCGGTCCCACTGCCCCGGGACTCGTGCCGGCCGGCGATCCTCCGTCATATTCCGGGACTGTCGTGACGGGCGCGGAGATCAGGGTGTTGCTGGTCGACGACCAGGAACTGGTGCGGTCGGGGCTGCGCCGGATCCTGAGACGCAAGGACGGCTTCGTGATCGTCGGCGAATGCGCGGACGGCTCGGAGGTGCCGGACGCGGTCGCGGAGCACACTCCGGATGTCGTGCTCATGGATCTTCGGATGAAGAGGGTCGACGGGATCGAGGCGACCCGCGCTCTCCGGTCGGTCGCCGCGCCGCCGCCGGTGCTGGTGCTCACCACGTTCGACGACGACGATCTGCTCTCCGGATCACTGCGCGCCGGTGCGGCCGGGTTCATTCTCAAGGATTCGCCCGCCGAGGATTTGATCCGCGCCGTACGCACCGTCGCCGAGGGCGGCGCCTGCCTGGACCCGGCCGTGACCGGACGGGTGCTCGCCACCTACCGCACCGTCGCGCCGTCGACGGACGGGGAACGCAACCGCCTCACCGAGTTGACCGCGCGGGAACTCGACGTGCTCGCGCTCATCGGGCGGGGGCACAGCAACAGCGAGATCGGGCGCGAGCTGGGCATCTCGGGTGTGACCGTGAAGAGTCACGTCGGGCACATCTTCCTCAAACTCGATCTCCGCGATCGCGCGGCCGCCATCGTCTACGCGTTCGATCACGGCATCGTCTCCCCGGGCGACACCGCTCCGGATCGAGGCCGTGCCTAGCATTCGCAAGAAGCCCGAGAACACTCTCAGAGAGGAATTGGCGATGATCGCAATCGGTGTGGTCCTCCTTGTCGTCGGCCTGGTCGTCAAGATCTCGTCACTGTGGATCGCCGGCCTCATAGTCGGTGCCGTCGGCCTTCTCCTGCTGCTCCTCGGGCTGCTGGGCCGCAAGGTGGGCGGGCGGAAGTACTGGTACTGACGGGGTCGGCACTGTCAGTCACGTTGTGGCCCCGGCGTATCGAAGCGTCGTGCGCGGCGACAGTCGACGCGCGGGGGAGCGGTCCCGTCGGTCGTGGTCAGCTTCGAGCTGTAGTGACGGGCGGTCGGAGCGCCCTCCGGCGACCGACCACCAATTGTGTGTAAGTAGAAGTCACTGCAAATTGTTTCGGCAAACTCTTTACTGAGTCCAGAAAAGTAGGCCATAGTGTGAGGGTGCCGTCGATGCCGGATTACGCAGCGTTACTGCGCGGGGCTGAGCTTCGCGTGACCCGCCCGCGGGTCGCGGTGTTGGAGGCGGTGCACGCACGTCCGCACGCCGATACGGAAACGATTTTCGGCGCGGTGCGCACGGTTCTGGACGGGGTGTCCCGGCAGGCGGTGTACGACGTGCTGCACGCAGTGACCGCAGTGGGATTGGTGCGCCGGATACAGCCGGCCGGCTCGGTGGCTCGTTACGAGTCGCGGGTCGGAGACAATCACCACCACGTCATCTGCCGGTCGTGTGGGGCCATCGCGGACGTCGACTGTGCCGTCGGCGAGGCGCCCTGCCTGACCGCGTCCGACGACAACGGTTTCCTCGTCGAGGAAGCCGAGGTCATCTACTGGGGTCTGTGCCCCGACTGCTCGACAACACAGGCTTCTCGATCCAAACCATGACCAACAGCCCACATTGGTCTCTCCCGGAAGGAATGTCGTGTCCGATAGCTGCCCGGTCGCTCACGAGGGAAACACTCGAAGCACCAGTGAAAGTGAAAACCCCGCAATCCCGTCCCCCACTCCGACGGCGCACCGCCCGAGGACGAACCGCGACTGGTGGCCGAACCAGCCCGAGCTGTCGGTCCTGCACGCCCATTCGTCCAAGTCCAACCCGATGGGCGAGAACTTCGACTACACAGCGGAGTTCGCGAAGCTCGACGTCGAGGCACTCAAGCGGGACGTCATCGACCTGATGACGGATTCGCAGGACTGGTGGCCTGCCGACTTCGGCCACTACGGCGGCCTCTTCATCCGGATGAGCTGGCACGCGGCAGGCACTTACCGAATCGCCGACGGCCGCGGCGGCGGCGGTCAGGGCGCCCAGCGCTTCGCGCCCCTCAACAGCTGGCCCGACAACGCGAGCCTCGACAAGGCCCGCCGGTTGCTCTGGCCGGTGAAACAGAAGTACGGCAAGCAGATCTCGTGGTCCGACCTCCTCGTCTTCGCCGGCAACTGCGCCCTGGAGTCGATGGGATTCAAGACCTTCGGGTTCGGATTCGGACGCGAAGACATCTGGGAGCCCGAGGAGATCTACTGGGGTCCCGAGGACACCTGGCTGGGCGATGAACGCTACAGCGGTGATCGTGATCTCTCGGGGCCGCTCGGCGCCGTGCAGATGGGTCTCATCTATGTGAACCCGGAGGGGCCCAACGGCCAGCCGGATCCGCTCGCCGCCGCCCGTGACATCCGGGAGACATTCGGGCGCATGGCGATGAACGACATCGAGACCGCCGCGCTGATCGCCGGCGGCCACACCTTCGGCAAGACCCACGGCGCAGGCGACGCCGACCTGGTCGGTCCGGAACCGGAAGCCGCCCCGATCGAGCAGCAGGGCCTGGGCTGGAAGAGTGCCTACGGCACCGGCGTCGGCAAGGACGCGATCACCAGCGGTCTCGAGGTCGTGTGGACCCCGACACCGACGAAGTGGGACAACAGCTTCCTCGAGGTCCTGTACGGCTACGAGTGGGAGCTGACCAAGAGCCCCGCCGGTGCCTGGCAGTGGACCGCCAAGGACGGCGCGGGAGCGGGCACGATCCCCGACCCCTTCGATTCGTCGGCGGGACGCGCCCCCACGATGCTGACCACGGACCTCTCGCTGCGCATCGACCCGGCGTACGAGAAGATCACCCGGCGCTGGCTGGACCACCCGGAGGAGTTCGCCGAGGAGTTCGCCAAGGCGTGGTACAAGCTGCTGCACCGCGACATGGGGCCCGTCACGCGCTACCTGGGCCCGTGGGTCCCGGAGGCGCAGCTGTGGCAGGACCCGGTGCCCGCCGTCGATCACCAGTTGATCGGTGACAGCGAGATCGCCGCCCTGAAGGGCAAGATCCTCGACTCGGGGCTGTCCATCTCCCAGCTGGTGTCCACCGCCTGGGCGTCGGCCGCCACCTTCCGCGGCACCGACATGCGGGGCGGCGCCAACGGGGCGCGGATCCGGCTTGCGCCGCAGAAGGATTGGGAGATCAACAGCCCGGCCGAGCTGTCCAAGGTTCTGCAGACCCTCGAGCAGATCCAGCAGGACTTCAACTCGTCGCAGTCCGGCGGTGTGAAGGTCTCGCTCGCGGATCTGATCGTTCTGGCCGGTGCCGCCGGTGTCGAGAAGGCGGCGAAGAACGCCGGCCACGACATCACGGTTCCGTTCACCCCGGGGCGCACCGACGCCTCGCAGGAGCAGACCGACGTCGAGTCGTTCGCCGTGCTCGAACCGAGGGCCGACGGGTTCCGCAACTACCTCCGGCCGGGCGAGAAGTTGCCCGCCGAGGCACTTCTGGTCGAGCGGGCCTACATGCTGAACCTGACCGCCCCGGAGATGACGGTCCTCATCGGCGGTCTGCGTGCGCTGAACGCCAACTTCGGGCAGACGGGGCACGGCGTCTTCACCGACCGGCCCGAGTCGTTGACCAACGACTTCTTCGTCAACCTCCTCGACATGGGGACGGTGTGGAAGGGGGCCGCCTCGGCAGAGAACGTCTACGAGGGCAGCGACCGGGTCACGGGCGACGCCAAGTGGACCGCCACCGCCGTCGATCTGGTGTTCGGTTCCAACTCGCAGCTGCGGGCCCTCGCCGAGGTCTACGCCACGGACGACGCGCAGCAGAAGTTCGTGCAGGACTTCGTGTCCGCGTGGGACAAGGTGATGAACCTCGACCGGTTCGACCTCGACTGATCACGGTGGTCGGTCGGCCCCCGGGCCGGCCGACCGTCACCGACCCCGGGCACCCCGCGAGCAGATCCTCGCGGGGTGCCCGGGGTTCAGGCCATCGACAGCTTCTCGGCGTTTCGTACCGCGGTCTCGAGATGCCGGTCCGCGGTGCTCAGGTCAAGCCGGGCGTCGCTGAGACTGTCGATCACCCCTTCCCTCGAAGCGCCGTCGGCTGTGCTGTCGAGAAGGTCGAACGCGTCGGTCAACTCCTTGATCCGGCGTTCGAGTGCCTGTAGTTCGGCCCGCAGCCGGGCGGTGCGGTCGACGAGATCGGCGACGTCCATGGCTGGCCCCCTTTCATCCCGAACTCACTGACGCGTCACCACTTCGTCTACCCGCGGTTGCGGCCCCGAAACCACCACTGCTGGGCGCGGCCTACCGGTACACGAGGCCGCCGTCGATCAGTCCGGCCTGCCCGGTCATGTAGTCGGAGTCCGGTCCGGCGAGATACGACACGTACGCGGCGACGTCCTCGGGCGTCTGTGCCCGGCCGAGGGCGATGCCGCCGACGAACTTCTCGAACGTGGCACCTTTCGGTGCACCGGTGAGGTCCGCGAAACGCTCGTCGATGGTGACCCACATGTCGGTGCCGACGACACCGGGGCAGTAGGCGTTGACGGTGATGCCGTCGGATGCGTACTCCTTCGCCGCGGCCTGAGTGAGCGCGCGGACCGCGAACTTGGTTGCCGAGTACACGCCGAGCATCGCGAATCCCTCGTGGCCGGCGATCGACGACGCGTTGATGATCTTCCCGCCCTGCCCCCGCGCCCGGAGCTTGGCCGCCCCGGCCTGGATTCCCCACAGCACGCCTTCGACGTTCACGGCCAGGATCCGGGACACGTCCTCCGGTGTCGCCTCGGCGATCGGGTCGACCTGGGCGATGCCCGCGTTGTTGACGATGATGTCGAAGCCGCCCAGTTCGTGCTCCGTCCGGTCGACGGCGGACCGGACCTGATCGCGGTCCGTCACGTCGGCGACCAAAGAGATCGCCTTCGAACCCGCCGCCCGGACCTCATCGGCCACCGCGCCGATCCGGTCGGCGTTGACGTCGACGAGCGAGATGTCGGCGCCGTCCGACGCCAGCCGCAACGCGATCGCGCGTCCGATGCCCTGGCCTGCGCCGGTGATCAATGCGACTTTGCCCTCGATGCTCATCCCTAGCTCCTCTCCGATGTGATCGTCCTCACAGGGGAGCCAAACATCGCAGGCACGACTGCGCGAGAGTTGCAGCCGATTGCACTTGCGTCCGATCGAATGGGCCGGACGCCGTACTCCCACCCGCGGAATGGTTGATCGGTGGATGGGAAGCGACATCAGCTTCGAGAAACATCGAAAAATCCTCAGAGGCAACGTCTTTGACGTGATCGAATGGAGTGTTCGATTCGCTGTCGGGCGGAGTGCTTCTTTCCGCAAGCGAATCATCGGTGACATCGCCGGCGGCGCGGAGGACAATCGAACCGACCGGCCCTTGCCTCTGGGGTCGGCCGTGGCACTTGTCGTGTCAGACTCTGCGTTCCGCAGGGGCCCGAGGCGTGCCTCGCGTCAACCTGTGTATTCCCGGCCGAGACGGGTCGCGGGAGCGAACAGGTCTTCGCCGCCGTCGCCGATCTCGCCTTCGAGACCGTCTCGATCGCCGAGGCCGGCAACGACGTCCTCGTCCACTGGCACCTGACCGGGCGGCACGTCGGCACTTTTGTCGGAATCGCCGCCGCCGGGCGTCGAATCGAATTCGAGGGATTCGATCACTTCGTCATCGCGGACGGAAAGGTCGTCACCAACATGGTGCGCTATGACCAAATGGAGTTCGCTCGCCAGATCAAGCTGCTGCCGCCCGACGGGTCGATTGCGGATCGCGCGTTGAAGGCGGCGTTCAACGCCAAGCCCGTCTGGCGGGCCATCGCCCGCCGTCGCTAGCTCACGATCACGGATCGATCGTCCGCCGCAGGGCGCCGACCTGTCGATCATCTCCGTTCGTAAACTGTTGTGGCCGAGAGGAACTAAGAGTTAGCGAGATATCGCAGTCGAGCTCGGCCCGAGGCTTCGTCTGATTTCGTGTCAGATCATGGCGCAAACTTTCCGACTGCGTCCAGGTTGGCGAACACCTCACCGGGCTGGACGAGGTTGGCGCCGGCGGTGTCGTTGAAGACCTGCGCGAAGTAGGGGGTGAAGCGGAACGGCCAATATGTGGGGCCGATTCCGCCGCCGTGTGGCGTCATGAGCGTCGGCATCATCTCACCCACATTGTAGGTGGCGACCATCCTTTCGCCCTGAGGTACTCCGTTGATCGTCACAGCCCCGTAGGCGCCGTCCATCCGCAGCCAGATATTCTCGACCACAACGGAATTCCCGGTCTTGCCGATCAACCTCGGCCCGCCGGGGTAGTACACGCCCTGGCATGCGTCGATATAGTTGGTGTGCGAGCCGATCGGCAGATAGAGACCGGTCTTCCCGGGCTTTGCCTCGAACGGCGTGATGCCTTCGACCGCGATCTCGTTGTCGTTCATCACCGCGACCATTCGCGGGGGAAAATCGAAGTTGGCATATCCGAACGGCGTGAAGTACGGCATTCTCAAACACTCGGCCTGAGCCGTCGGCACGGGTGCGTGAAGAGATAGTCCCAGAACCAGAATGATCGCCCCTGCGACCCCTCCTACAAACGCACGCAAGATACGCATCTCTGCTCCAATCTTCGGGTTTGTTCGGCGTGGCACCGGGCGACAAGTAGCGCCGAAAAGCGCTAGGAAGCGCCAAGAAGCCGTACATAGTAGGGTACGCGCCCCACGCCGGGCAGGAAATCGCTATTTTTGCTGGGCATGACTTACTTTTGGGGATTGTCGTCGTCGTGGCCTGAAGTTCCACTTCAACTTCAGGTTCCGTGCCGCCAGCCGACCGCACCCGCCGGCAGACCCTGGACTCGTCCCAAATCTCCGCCGCTGGTTCCTTTGTCGCGCGTGATGACGCACGGAGAATAGCCGGGGTTCCTGCAGAGCCTGCGTTTCTCGCCACTCTGTGGGCGACGCGGAGGAGCATTCACGAGGCGCCGGATCGTCTGCGTGAACGACAGCTTGCCGATCTCGTTGCGTACGCAAAGCAGTCGCATGACTGCGTGTCGACGAGTTCCGAGGATCCTTATTCCACAATGTGACGTTGATCTGCTTGCTGTGTGTCGGAATTTGTGGAGGTGCGATACGGACGCTACCGCCACCTCGGGTGAGGTGGCGGCAGCGGCTGTTGTCTCTGGCGCTCAGAATATTGCAGGGGCGGCTACCAGGATGAACCAGCACAGTGCGGGTGCGACTGCGACGACGATGCCTGCGTTGAGGAGAAGCTGGCGGTAGAACGCTGGGCGTTCGATGTTCTGGGCATTGGCGAGGACGAGGGCGCCGTTCGTCGAGAATGGAGACACGTCGACGACGGTCGCCGAGATGGCCAGGGCTGCGACGACTCCGACGACAGGGAGTGCGCCGGTCTGCAGCAGAGGGAGGGCGAGCGGGATGATCGCGGTGAGCAGTGCGGTCGAGGATGCGAATGCGGACGTGACGCCGATGACGTAGCACAGGACGAATGCGACCAGCAGCGGCGCGCCGACGGTGATGGCCATTTCGGCGAGGTGGTCGATGGTGCCCATTTCCTCCATGATCGAGATGTAGGTGACCATGCCGGCGACGAGCAGGACGGTGGACCAGCTGATGCCGGCGATGGCTTCGTTCTGCTTCGACAGGTCGGTGAAGGCGAGGACCGCGCCGGCGGCGATGGCGACGAAGCTGATCGGCAGATGCAGCACCAGTACGAGTACGAGCACGGTCGCGATGAGGAACAGGGTGAGCTTCTGGACCCGGGTCACGGGGTGTGCGTCGGGCACGATTCCGGTCGAGGTGTGCTCACGAGTGAGTACCTGCGTCCCACCCGGCGAGCCTGGACCGCTCGTGGTCGGCGTCCAACCCGGTGCGCCATCGGTGGTGGGACGACCTGCGCCGCTGCCGGTTTCGTTGCTGGTGCCGGTGGCGGTGTATTCGAGGTCGCGCACTCGGGCGAGAACCGAGTAGCCGACGACGGTCAGTACCGACAGCAGGAGGTTGATGCCGTAGCTGGCGAGGAACAGGGTCCAGGGTGCGATGGTCAGACCGCTTGAGTTGACGATGTCGGTGACGAGGACGCCGGAGACCGAGATCGGCGAGAACGCGCCGGCGTGGGCGCCGTTGATTGTCATGATGCCCATTACGAGCGGGCTCATCCGAGTGCGCGCGGCGAAGGACATCGCTGCGGGCGAGATCAGAGCGACCGCTGCGGGGCTGAAGGTGCCGAGTGCCGTCAGCACGGATGCGGAGAAGAAGAACACCCAGGGCACGATCGCCGTCCGGCCGCCGACTGCGCGGATGCAGGCGTTGACGAGGAGGTCGATGGTGCCGTTCCTCTTGGCCATGCCGAAGAAGTAGGTGACGCCGATGATCGTGAGAACGATCGAACTCGGGAATGCGGCGAGGATTTCCTTGTCGTCGTAACCGAGGGCGAAGGCGCCGACGAGGAAGGCTCCGATGAAGCCCAGGATGCCGATGTTGATGGGGACGATGGTGGCGATCACGAACATCGCGACCAGGGCGATCAGGGGGAGTATTTCGATGGAGGTCATGGTCGTTCTTTCGCTTGCTGTCCGGCAGGGTCGCCTGCCTGGTCGTCGGCTGTTCCGGTTGCGTGAACACAGGAGGGCTCGGCGCGTCCGAGGGCACTGAACGGCGGTGCCGTGGGGCGCGTTCGCGGGGTCTCCCGACTTGTGACGGGGTCACGGTGTGGGGTCAGAACGGGCGCGGTGGAATCGACCAGTCCGATGGACAGCTCGCAGGCCCGGTCCCGGTCGGCGGGAACGTCTTCGCGTCGGGGTCGCGGGCTCGTGGTTTGCATGTCACATCCTCTCGTCGATCATGTCCTACATCACGTTAGAGACGGCAGATGTTCAGAACAATGTCACATTTCTATCCGGGGGTTCATTTTTGCTTAAGTCAGGTCGGCGGGTTCGCGCCCGGCCGAGTGCCGTACCGACACTTCTGCTGTGGGCTGTCGACCTCGGTGAACGACGACGTCCGAGGTTCGACTCGGCCATCGGCGGCTCCGTGCTTGATCCTGCACCGGCGATCGCTGCCCTGATGTAAGCCAGAGTTAAGGGTCGTCCTCACTTTCGAAATTGTGCTCCAACCTGGTCTGGCGCAGGCTTGACGGCGTCACCGCTGGAGATTTCCGTTCCCTTACCCTGATCAGAGCCTTCGGCGGTGCCTCAGACTTCGTCACGAATGAAAGGCGGCCGGGCGGTGTTCACACTCCGTGGAACCTGGATGCGAGGCGGCACCAGTAAGTGCTGGCTCTTCAACGCGGTTGATGTCGATCCGCTGGTCGAGCAGGCGGGCGGGCTCGATGCCATTCTCACCTCGGCCTTCGGGTCGGGTGATCCCCGTCAGCTCGACGGTGTGGGCGGCGGCAGCTCGACGACGTCCAAGGCCGCGATCGTGCGCCGATCCGCCGAGCCGGGCATCGACGTCGAGTACCTCTTCGCTCAGGTGGCGATCGGTGACCGCCGGGTCGAGTGGGGCAGCAACTGCGGAAACTGCGCGACCGGGATCGGGTTGTACGCGCTGCAGTCCGGGCTCGTCGCGGTCGACAGCGCGACGACGATCGTGCGGATGCGCAACACCAACACCGGCGCGATTCTCACGGCCGAGATCGCGACGCCGGGTGGGGTGATTCCGACCGAGGGGAATGCCGCCGTGCCGGGAACCAGTGCGCTCGGCGTTCCGGTCGCCCTGACCTTCACCGGCCTCGCCTCCGGTTCCGCATTGCTGCCCACCGGGTCGCCGTCCGATTCGATCACGCTCGGTGATTGCCGGTACCGGGGCACGATGGTGTCCGCCGGAGCCCCGGCTGCGTTGTTCGACGCCGCCGATCTGGGCTTGAGCGGGGAGGAGGACAATTCGGTGATCGCCGACCACCTCCCCGTTCTGGTGGGTTTGCGACGCGAATCGTCGCTGCGGATGGGCCTGAGCAAGCTTGGTGACCCCATCTCGCACGCCATTCCGAAGGTCGGTGTGATCGGCCCACCGCGGGACTATCGCACCAGCGCGGGCATCGACATCGCCGGCGACGACTACGACGTCTCGGTCCGCATGGTCTCCATGCTCGCCCCGCATCCAGCGATCGGCCTGACATCGGCCGTCGCCGTCGCCGCTGCCGCCACCGTGGCAGGGGGAGTGGTGGCCGACAACGCCCGGGTGCGGTGGCCCGGATCGCTGAGACTGGGCACGGCCGCGGGCGTCCTCGACATCGACCTCACCACCTCCCCCGACGGGGCGATCGAGGCGGTCTCACTACATCGCGCGGCACGGCGCATCGCGGCCGCCGAATTGTTCGTCGCCGCCCCGGCCGTCGCCATGGCGGGATCTGCACGGTGACCCGGCCGCAGCACCTCGCGGGGATCGCCCGCTCGTGGCTCCTGGTCAACGGAACCCGCGTCGACACCTTCGAGCAGGCCCACCGGTCTCCCGCGGACCAGATCGTCCTCGACCTCGAGGACGCCGTCGACCCGAAACGGAAACCACACGCCCGCGAGAGCGTCGCGACGTGGCTCGAGGAGCATTCGTCCTGGGTCCGGATCAACGATCACACCACCCCCTACTGGTCGGACGACGTCGACCGCCTCGCGGGACTACCCGGCCTGGCCGGGGTGATGCTCGCCAAGACCGAGGCGGCCGACCAGGTCGTCGACACCTTCGATCGACTGGGCGGCACCATCCCGGTCCTCGCCCTCGTCGAATCGGCCGTGGGCATCGAGGAAGCACCCGCCATCGCCCGCGCTCGCGGCGCCTTCCGCCTCGCCTTCGGAAGCGGCGACTACCGCCGTGACACCGGCACCAGCGCGGACGATCTCGCGATGGCCTATCCGCGATCGAGGCTGGTCGTTGCGAGCCGGGTCGGGGATCTCCCGGGACCGATCGACGGCCCCACCGTCAGCAACAGCCACCCCGTCCTGCGCGAGCAGTCGGCGGTCGCGGTGTCCCTCGGTCTGACCGGCAAACTGTGCCTGGACACCGGGCAGCTGCCCGTGATCAACGAGGCCATCAGCCCGGCACCGTCCGACGTCATCTGGGCGCGCGAATTTCTCGCCGACTTCGACGCCCGGGGGCGGGTCATCCGGGACGGCAGCGACCTTCCACGGCTCGGCAGGGCCGAGAAGATCGCACGCCTCGCCGACGCCTTTGCGATCTGTCCGTCGTAGCCGACGATCACCCTGTCGCCGTGAGCCTACGCGTCGGCGAAACCTTCCTCGAGGCGCCGCGCCGCCGCCATGCACTGCGTGATGGCCTCCTGGGCGGCCGGGCTCAGCCGGCGTTCGGTCAGGTGCGCGATCAGGATGCGGCGCTGCGGAGAGCGGGTCGCGAGCGGGATCGACCGGACGTCGGGGCGGGGATTGAGGACGGCCAGCCGCGGCGCGATGGCCACCCCCAGTTCGACCCCCACCATCGCCTGAACCTCCCCGTAGTCGTGGGCGAGGAAGCTTGTCCGGGGCGTGAATCCACCTTGCTGACAGAGCCGTTCGAGGGTATGCGCCACCGGGTGATCGTCGGCGCGCACCACCCACGACTCGTCGCGGAGTTCGGTGATCCGGATCGACTCCCGGTCTGCGAGGCGGTGTTTCTCCGAGACCAGCAGCAGCGTCGGATCGTTCATCAGGTGGTGACACGTCAACAGCGGATCGTCGATCCGGTTCCACTCGTAGTCCCACAGCAGCGACAGCTCCGTCTCCCGGCGGCGTAGCGACTCGACCAACTGCGCGAATCGGCCACTGAGGACGCGCAGGTCGATGCCGGGGTGGTGGGTCTTGAATTCCTTGACCACCAACGGCAGCAGTGAGGATCCTGCCGTGGGGAACGTGCCTATTGCCAGCATTCCCGCGCGCAGTCCGCGGATCTCCGCGAGTTCGGCGTCCGCGGCCTCGAGTTCGACGAGGATCCGTTCGGTGTGTTTGACGACCGAGCGGCCGGCATCGGTGAGCATGATGCCCCGGGCGTGCCGTTCCAGCAGCGGTTGCCCGGCCTCCTTCTCGAGCTTGGCGATCTGCTGTGAGACCGCCGAAGTGGTGTATCCGAGCGCCGCGGCAGCCGCGGTGATGGAGCCGTGCTTCGCGACCTCGCACAGCGTGAACATCCGCGTCGTGTCGAGCACGTCGGGCCACCTGCCTTTAGAAGAAATTAAAGGGAGTCAAGATACTTGCGATTGTACTTCACTCATGCGGATGGCAGATTGGAGTCCGCACCCGCGGGAAGGTTCCGCCCGACTTCGACGAGGGGCGCCTCCACCACCTTTCCGCCTCCACCACCTCTCGACAATGCCGAGGAACTGCCATGAGCGTGAACGCATACGATGACACCCCGGCCCCGAGTTCGTCGGAATCGGCGAACCGCGGTCCGCTGCAGGGGATCCGAGTTCTCGACATCAGCACCGTGTACGCCGCACCGATTGCCGCGATGCTGCTCGGCGACTTCGGAGCCGAGGTGATCAAGATCGAGCACCCGACGGGTGACCCCGCCCGATCCCATGGGGCACACAAGGACGGCCAGGGACTCTGGTGGAAAGTCATTTCGCGTAACAAGAAATGCATCACCCTCGATCTCGGGACCCCGGAGGGCCAGCAGATCCTGCGCGATCTGGTCGTCGACGTCGATGTGCTCGTGGAGAACTTCCGGCCCGGAGTGCTCGAGAAGTGGGGACTCGGACCCGACCGGCTCACCGCCCTCAACCCGGGCTTGATCACGTTGCGGGTCACCGGATTCGGGCAGGAAGGGCCCTACGCCGAACGCCGCGCCTTCGGCACCCTCGCCGAGGCGATGAGTGGATTCGCACACCAGACAGGTGAGGAGGACGGCCCGCCGACGCTGCCCCCGTTCGGTCTCGCCGACGGTGTCGCCGGCATCACCGGCGCCTTCGGCGTGGTCACGGCACTCCTGCACCGCAACGGCCCCGAAGGCGACGGGCAAGGGCAGGTCATCGACCTCTCGCTGCTCGAACCCCTGATCGGCATCCTCGGCCCGGGCCCCACCGCCTTCGACCAGCTCGGCGTGATCGCCGGCCGCCAAGGCAACCGCTCGCCCAACAACGCCCCCCGCAACACGTACCTCACCAAGGACGACCGGTGGGTGGCGATCTCGGCCAGCGCCACCTCCGTCGCGGAACGGGTCATGCGCCTGGTCGGTCGAGTCGACCTCGTCGAACAGCCGTGGTTCTCCTCCGCCGGGGAACGCAGCCGCAACGGCGACCTCCTCGACGATGCGGTCGGAAAATGGATCGCCGCCCGCCCGTTCGACGAGGTCGCTACCGAGTTCGAGCGCGTCGGCGCCGCCCTCGCACCCATCTACGACGTGGAGCAACTGATGAAGGACCCGCACGTCCTCGCCCGCGACATGATCACCACCGTCGACGACGAGGACCTCGGGCCCCTCGCCATGCAGAACCTCATGGTGCGCATGCTCGGCACCCCCGGGGCCATCCGCTTCCCGGGACGACGACTCGGGCAGGACAACGCGCAAATCTACCGCGACACACTCGGATTGGGCACCGCGAGCATCGAGGCTCTGCGGGGCAGGGGAGTCATCTGATGGCCCGCAGCTACCTCTTCGTTCCCGGACACAACGACACGCTCCTCGGCAAGGCCTTCGATGCCGGCGCGGACGCGGTGATCCTCGACCTCGAGGACGCGGTCCCGCCCGAGTGCAAGGACACCGCCCGCGCCCGCGTTGCGGACATTCTGATCACCCACCACGCCTGGGTGCGCATCAACGCCGTCGGCACCGCGCCCGCCGCCGAGGATCTGGCCGCTGTCGCCGGCCGTGCCCACGGCATCCGCGTCCCGAAGGTCGACTCGGTCGACGACGTGCGGTGGGTGCGGGAACGGGCACCGGGAACGCCACTGATCTGCGCGATCGAAACCGCGAAGGGGGTGGTCAACGCCCTGGCCATCGCTTCGGAACCCGGCGTCGAGCACCTCGCCCTCGGCGGCATCGACCTCCGGAAAGACCTCGGCATCGGCGACGGGGACGCCCCGCTGCAGTATGTGCGATCGCACCTGGTCATCGCGTCCCGAGCCGCGGGAATCGCACCACCGATCGACAGCGTCCACCCCCACCTGCGGGACACCGACGGACTCGCCCGGCAAGCCGGCCAGGCCCGCTCTCTCGGCTTCGGCGGCAAATCCGCCATCCACCCCTCCCAACTGCCGGTCATTCACACCGCCTTCACCCCCAGCGAGGACGAACTCGCTTGGGCACGAAGGGTTGTGCACGTCTTCGCGGAATCCGGCGGAGCGGCCGTCCAGCTTCCGGACGGCGAGTTCGTGGATCTGCCCGTCGCCGAGCGGGCTCGCCGAATCCTCCAGTCCCAGTAGGAACCGGGGAGCAAATGGGCTCCGCCTCCGAGTGACTCGCCCAGTTACGGTCGGTCGATCCGCTATCGTCTACGGATGAGCGATGACGCGACTCCGTCCGGTCCGACCCGCGCTCCGACGAGCACCCGGCGGGCGGTGCTCAACACGATGAAGGGTTCGGCAGGAAACCTCGTCGAGTGGTACGACGTGTACATATACACGGTCTTCGCGACGTATTTCGAGGCGCAATTCTTCGACGAGAACGACTCCAACTCAACGCTGTACATCTATGGGATCTTCGCGGTCACCTTCGTCATGCGACCGGTGGGGTCCTGGTTCTTCGGCCGGTTCGCCGACCGTCGTGGCCGCAAGGCGGCCCTGATGCTCAGCATCACCATCATGTCTTCGTGCTCCTTCCTGGTGGCGGTGATGCCGACACGCGAGACTCTCGGGTATTGGGCGGCGGTGATCTTGGTCCTCGCCCGGCTCGTGCAGGGATTCGCCACGGGCGGGGAGTACGGCACGTCGGCGACGTACATGTCCGAGGCGGCGACCGCGAATCGGCGCGGCTTCCTGTCGTCCTTCCAGTACGTGACCCTCGTGGGCGGTCACGTGCTCGCGCAATTCACGCTCCTGATTGCGCTCAGCGTTCTCGATGTCGAGACGTTGAATGACTGGGGATGGCGGATCGGCTTCTTCATCGGTGGCGTCGCCGCTCTGGTCGTGCTGTGGATTCGGCGTTCGATGGACGAGTCGCTCAGTGAGTCGCATCTGGAGGCGATCCGTGCGGGTGAGGACCGGACGGCAGGTTCCCTGACGGCGTTGTTCACCACGTACTGGCGTCCGCTGCTGCTGGTGTTTCTCATAACGGCGGGTGGCACGGTCGCGTTCTACACCTACAGCGTCAACGCGCCGGCGATCGTGAAGTCCACGTTCGGGGAAGACCGGGCGCTGACGGCGACGTGGATCAACCTGCTGGGCCTGATTCTGCTGTTGCTGCTGCAACCGGTCGGCGGGATCGTCAGCGACCGCGTCGGACGCAAGCCGCTGCTGATCTTCTTCGGGGTGGGCGGCGTGCTCTACACGTATGTGCTGCTCACCTACCTTCCGGAGACGACCTCGTCGCTGGCGGCGTTCGCGCTGGTCGCGGTCGGTTACATCATCCTCACCGGGTACACCTCGATCAACGCGATCGTGAAAGCCGAGCTGTTCCCCGCCGACATCCGTGCCCTGGGTGTGGGACTGGGCTATGCGCTCGCGAACTCCGTCTTCGGCGGCACGGCGCCGGTCCTGTTCCAGGCGTCCAAGTCGGCCGGTCACGTCGGCTGGTTCATCTTCTACGTGACGGTCGTGATCGGGATCAGTCTGCTGGTCTACATCTTCGGGCTGAAGAACAAGGCGGACACGGTGCTCGATCGCGAGCAGGGGAGCGCGTGGGGCGTGCCTGTGCCTTCGGGCCCCCGCTGAGTCCGGCTACGGGTACGGCGACCGCGCGGCGAGCCCCTGTGCCGCCGCCGCGGCGCGCACGGCGTCGATCACCAGTTGCAGCGGCTGTCGGTGCGCTGCCGTCTCCCGATGGGCGATGGAGATCGTCCGCATGAGCGGTTCGGTGAGCGCGACGACGTCCATGCCGGGTGGGCGCAGCGTCAGTCCGAGATCGGAGACGAGGGTGACTCCCAGGCCCGCGGACACCATCGCGAGTGCCGTCGCCTGCTCGCCGACCTCATGGTTGATCCTGGGTTCGAATCCGCAACGCTGACAGGCCAACCGCACCGCGCGGCCGAAATGCGAACCGGGGCCCGCAAGGATCCACGGATGCTCGGCGAGGTCCGCCAGCGCCATGGTTCTCGCGGAAACCGTTCCCGGAGGCAGCGCTGCGTGCAGTCGCTCCACCGCGATCACCACTCGGGTCAACTCCGGGTCCCACTGCATCGGGTAGTCGGAATAGTCGATCACGAACGAGAAGTCCAGCGAGCCGTCCAGTACCGCGACCGCGGTGTCCTCCGGCGCGAGCTCCCTCGTTCGCACCTCGATGCCGGGATGTTCGGCGGCCAGCAACGTCAGCGCACTCGGCAGCAGGCTCGACGCGACGGACGCCCACACGCCAACGGTCAATCGGGCGGTGACCCCGTCCTGCGTCTGTTCGAGGGCGGTCGTCGCACGGTCCACCGATCGCATGATGTCCTCGGCATGCTCGGCGAGGAGCAGGCCGATCTCGGTGAGCTGTACGCGCCGACCGCGCCGCTCGAATAGCTTTGCGCCGACATCGCGTTCGAGCTGGGTGAGCTGTTGGGACACCGCGGAGGTGGTGTAGTGCAAGGCCAGCGCCGCGGCTGTCACGGTGCCTCGGCGGTGTAACTCCCGAAGCATCCGCAACCGGCGCAGAGACAGCTCCATGCCGCCAGCCTATGCATCCCACCCGAACCGTCCAACCGGACCACGCGGTGCGCTGTGTAGAAAGCGTGAACGCAATCCTTCAAAATTCGTAACTGGACGCCTGGTCACCAGCGCGCGCACGCTGGCGTCATCGGCCGAGCGGTCGAAACGACGATGACTTTCCGAGGACGATTGGGGTAACTCGAGGTGACCATGACGACGGAATCCGGGTTCGGCCGCACCCCCGAGCACCGCGAGTACGACGAGAACACTGCGATGCAGCGTCGGATCGATGCGGCGACCGTGCCCAGCGGCGAGCCCCTGTTGCGTGTGACCTGGTCTGATCCGGTCACCGGAGCTCTTGGCTACCTCGTCGTGCACACGTTGGTGTCCGATCTGGCCACCGGCGGCACCCGGATGCGGGCAGGCTGCACGATGTCGGAGGTGGAGGATCTGGCCAGCGGCATGGCGGCCAAGACCGCGGCGTTCGACCTGCCTGTCGGCGGGGCGAAGGGCGGCATCGACTTCGACCCGAAGGACCCCCGCGCCGTCGGTGTCCTGGAGCGGTTCTGTCAGGCGATGCGCCCGTGGCTGGCCGCGCACTGGGTGACCGCGGAAGATCTGGGGGTGCCGCAGCATCTACTCGACGACGTCTTCGAGCGGCTCGGCCTTCAGCAGTCCTACCATGCGGCGATCAGCCGTGCGGAAGATCCGCAGAGGACTCTGCTCCGGGTGCGGGCCGCGTTGAACGCTCCGGTGCCCGGCGGATTTCTGCTCGGCGATGTGATCGGCGGGTACGGAGTCGCGCAGGCGTGCATCGGCACGGTGAACACGTGCGGATGGGCTCCGGCCGACACCACGGTGGCAATCCAGGGCATCGGCACCATGGGAGGCGGCGCGGCCTGGTATCTGCACGAGGCCGGTATGCGCGTAGTCGCTGTCGCCGACGCCCTGGGCACGCTGTACTGCCCCGACGGCCTGGACATTCCTGCGCTGCTCGACCTGCGCAACAGTTACGGCGAGGTCGACCGCTCTCGCGTGCCCCTGCATGTTCAGCAGTTGCCGAGTGCGGCGGTGATCGCCACTGCGGCGGACATCCTCGTCCCGGCCGCGATCTCCTATGCGATCACGACGGACAACGTCGACCACGTCGCCGCGAAAGTCGTGATCGAAGCTGCGAATGCCGCGACAACCCCGCAGGCGGAGGCAGTGCTCACCGGCCGGGGCATTCCGGTGGTCCCGGACTTCGTCGCCAATGCCGGAGCAGTCGCCTGGGCCTGGTGGGTACTGCTCGGTCAGGTCGGCACCGACCCGGAGGACTCGTTCGAGCGGTTGCGCACCGAGATGCTGGCCAAGGTGGCGTTGCTGCTCGGGCAGTGGATCCTGGACGGCGCGGCGCCGCGGCACACCGCGTGGGACCTCGTCGCGGCCCACCGCAGCGCGCCGGCTCCGGCCGATCCCCTGGCTGTGCCGCTCACCATCCCGTGAAGGGTGCGACCAGCGGGAAGTACCGGCCGTGCCGTCAGCGAATCACATCGCCGCCGGAGAGCACTCGCCGACGGCGGATTCCGGGCCCGCTGACGCCCCGGTGCTCGGGTTGTCAGCGGTCGAACACGGTGACCGGCCGCTGGCGAAGCGTGCTCTGCAGGTCGGCGATCGAGTCACTCGACCGCAACTGTGCGAGCAGCTCGTGTTCGATCCGGTCGGCTTCGACGCAGATGTTCACCACCTCGGACAGCCGGTCGGCCGGGATGATCGCGACGCCGTCGTCGTCGGCGACGACGATGTCACCCGGGAAGACCAGCTGGCCGGCGAGGCGAACCGGGTCGCCGATCGACTCGGTGGCGTAGCGGAACCGGGCGGCGTGCGGGGTCCGGGCCATCGACCACACCGGCAGGCCGCTGTCGATGATGGACACCGAATCGCGGACGGCGCCGCCGACCACACAGCCGGCGAGTCCGGCCAACTGCGCCCAGTGCGCGGACAGCGCACCGACCACCGCGGTGTCGGCCGGGGTGGGGCAGTCGAACACCGCGACGTCACCGGGCCGGGCGCTGCTGTAGAGGTCTCGGTCTCCGAGTCGGGCACCGAGCCCGTCCGCCCGATTGTCGACGACGTCGCCGGTCAGACGTCGGTACCGCAACGTCACCGCGGGCCCACAGATCCGTTGCCCGCGGCGCAGCGGTGCGAGGACGCCGGCACCGATCGCGGCCCCGACATTCAACTGGTCGAGGGCGTCGGCGACCGCACAGGAGACGTCGGCCACCTGCGACAGGGACGTCAAAAGTGCGGCGCGGCTGGCCGATTCCGGGGAGGGGGACACGGGCATGGTGTTCTCCGTTCGGTAGACATGGGTTTTCGGCTTCGGCTCGTATTGGGCTAGTGGTCGATATTCGGTATGGAATTCTGGGCAACCGGTCCTACTCGGTAGGTCGATGGCGGTGTGTCCGGCACAATGGGGCCATGCAGATGGCCACCCACCTGGACAAGCTGGACCTCGATCTGTTGAAGTTGATCGTCGAGGAACCCAAGGCCGGGGTGCGGGAGTACGCCCGCCGCCTCAACGTGGCGCGGGGGACCGTGCAGTCGAGGCTCGACAAGTTCGCCCGGGACGGGGTGATCACCAGCTACCGGCCGCAGATGCAGCCGACCGCGCTCGGGTATTCCATCCTGGCGTTCGTGCATCTGGACATCGCGCAGGCGATGATGGATGCCACCTGTGCGCACTTGGCCAACATCCCCGAGGTGCTCGAGGTCAATTCCGTTGCCGGGAAGGGTGATCTGCTGTGCCGGGTGGTGGCGAAGGATCACGAGGACTTCGAGCGGGTGTTGCAGGAGATGATCGCCACCGACGGGGTGTTGCGAACCCAGTCCGAACTGGTGCTCAGTCGCCGCATCGCCCCGCGGATCGTGCCGCTGCTGGAGAAGAAGCGGGCCGAGACGCCCTGATGGTCTCGGCCCGCCCATCTGTGCGGTCAGCCCGTCAGTAGTGCGGTGGAGGGCAGTGCGGGACGCCGCCGATGTTCGTAGTCGCTGATCGTGGCGGTGTGCGCGAGGGTCAGGTCGATGTGGTCGAGACCATCGAGTAGCCGCCACCGGGTGTTGTCGTCGAGCTCGAACGCGGCGGTGAGCTCCCCGGCCCGTACCCGCCGTGCGACCAGGTCGACGGTGACCTCGTGTCCGGGATCGGATTCGAGCAGCGCCCACAGTTGTTCGATGATGTCGCTGGGCAAGGTCACCGTGAGCAGACCGTTGGTGAGGGCGTTACCGCGGAAGATGTCCCCGAAGCGGGGCGCGATCACGGCACGGAATCCGTAGTTCTGCAACGCCCATACCGCGTACTCGCGCGACGACCCGGTGCCGAAGTCCCGGCCGGCGACCAGGATGGTCGATCCGGCGTAGGCCGGATCGTTGAGGACGAAGTCGGGCTCCTCGCGCCAGTCGTGGAAGAGCTTGTCGGAGAAGCCGGTCCGGGAACTGTGGGTGAGGAAGCGGACAGGGATGATCTGGTCGGTGTCGACGTCGGTGCGCCGCAAGGGGGCGGCGACGCCGGTGTGCACGGTGAACGGTTCCATGGGGTCTCGATTCGGAGAGTGTGACGGCTCAGGTCAGGTCGGCGGGTGCGGCGAGGTGGCCGGCGACGGCGGTCGCCGCGGCGACGGCGGGGGAGACGATGTGGGTGCGCGAGCCCTTGCCCTGCCGGCCCTCGAAGTTGCGGTTGTTCGTCGACGCGGCGCGCTGGCCGGGGGTGAGCCGATCCTCGTTCAACGCCGCGCACATCGAGCAGCCGGCGAACCGCAGTCCCGCCCCGGCGGCCTCGAACACCTCGTTCAGGCCCTCGTCGATCGCCTGCTGACGCACCTTCATCGACCCGGGCACGATCATCAGGTCGACCCCGGGCGCGACCTTCCGGCCGTCGAGGACGCGCGCGACCTCGCGCAGGTCCTCGATGCGGCTGTTCGTGCACGAGCCGATGAACACGACGTCGACCGGCAGCCCGCGAACCGGGCGTCCGGGGACGATGTCCATGTACTCCTGTGCTCGCTGCACGGCGGCCCGCTCGACCGGGTCCGCGAACGCCTCCGGATGGGGGACCGGGTCCCCCAGCGGTGCGCTCTGCGCGGGGGTGGTGCCCCAGGACACGAACGGGGTGAGGGTGGAGGCGTCGATGACGACCTCCTTGTCGAAGACGGCGTCCTCGTCGGTGAACAGGGTGCGCCAGTACGCTACTTCGGCATCCCACCGGTCTGCACCCGGGGCGGCGGGCCGGCCCCGCAGATATGCGAAGGTCTTCTCGTCCGGGGCGATCATCCCGGCCCGCGACCCGGCCTCGACGGACATGTTGCACACCGTCATCCGGCCCTCCATCGACAGCTCGTCGATGGCCTGGCCGCGGTATTCGATGATGTGGCCCTGTCCGCCGGCGGTGCCGACCCGCGCGATGATCGCCAGGATCAGGTCCTTCGCCGTCACCCCCTCGGGCAGCGATCCGTTCACGGTGACGGCCATGTTCTTCAGCCGCCCCATCGGCAGCGTCTGGGTGGCCAGGACGTGCTCGACCTGGCTGGTGCCGATCCCGAACGCCAACGATCCGAAGGCGCCCTGGGTGGCGGTGTGCGAATCGCAGCAGACGATCGTCGAACCCGGATGGGACAGGCCCAGTTCCGGTCCGATGACGTGCACGATGCCCTGATGTTCCTCGCCGAGCCGGAACAACTCGATCCCGAACTCCGCACAGTTCTTGTGCATCAGCGACACCTGCTCGCGGGCCGCGGGATCGACGATCTCCTTGTCCACTGCGACGGTGGGGGTGTTGTGGTCCTCGGTGCCCAGCGTCAGGTCGGGTCGGCGCACCGTGCGGCCGCTGGCCCGGAGCCCGTCGAACGCCTGCGGGGTGTTCACCTCGTGCAGCAGGTGCATGTCGATGTAGAGCAGGTCCGGCTCGCCCTCGTCGCGGCGCACCACGTGTGCGTCCCACACCTTTTCGGCCAGTGTCTTACCCATGAACATTCCTTCTTCTTGTGTCGAACGCGGGAACGGCGGCAGGTCAGCCGTAGAAGTAGGCCAGGAAACCCGACGCCGACAGCAGCACCAACCCACCGCCGAGCCGGGAGGTGATCTGCGCGAACGGCAGCAGGTGCATCCGCCGGGTGGTGCCGAGGGTGGCGATGTCGCCGGACCCGCCGAGGTCGGTCATGCACAGGCCGGCCGTGATCGACGACTCCATGAAGTACAGCTTCAGCAGCCAGCCCACGAATCCGGCGGTCAGCGCGGTGACGAGCACCGTGGCGATCGTGAACGCGAGATAGGCGGGGCGGGAGGCGAGTTCGGCGATCTGATTGATGTCGATCAGGGACACTCCGATCCCGACCAGTGCCGCCGGAACCCACAGTGTGACGACGAACTGGTACCACTCGGTGGTCGACTCCTCCACCTCGGCCGGCAGCACACCCGACAGCTTGATGGCCGCGGTGAGCAGGATGACCCAGGCGTAGAGGTGGACCGGCGGAACCGCGGCCTGCAGCATCGCGCCGACGAGGTAGATCGCGCCGGTCATCAGCAGGCCGGTGCCGAGTCCGCTGATCGTCAGCGGGCGTTTGTCGGTCACCGCGGCAACCTGCTCGGGGGTGGCCTTGATCCGCAGCATCTCGCCGTGGCCGTTGAAGCCGACGAACAGTTTCGTCCGTCGGCGGGTCAGGTTGGCGTACACCGACGCGAGCACGATGCACAGCAGGTTCGCGCAGATGATCGGCGGCACGATGCCCGACATGTACTGCTGGGCGTCGCCGCCGATGGTGTCGGCGTACATCTGCGACAACGGGATCGCACCACCGGAGATGCCGCCGGCCATGATCGGGATCGTGACGTCGAGGATCGCGGTCTTGAATCCGAAACCGGTGACCGCGGCGAGCGACCCGATGACGGTGACGACGACGGCGAATGCCACCACGATCACCAGGCAGAATCGGCCGCCCGCCTTGATCAGGAACCGTCGGTCCATGCCGAGGATGCTGCCCGCGATGATCGAGGCCACCAGAATCTCGACGAACCCGTAGCCGGTGAACCAGTCCTTGACGATCACGGCGAAGCTGTCCGGAACCAGACCGAAGTACACGACGAGCGCCGGCACGAACACACACAACAGGGGGCCACCGCCGATCGCGGACAGCGCCGGCGTGCGGTCGCCGATCCAGAACAGGCCACAGCCGATGATCATGGCGATGGCCAGACCGCCGAAGATGTTCTCCGGGAGGGTGCCGGTGTACACGGCGGCCAGGCCGACCGCGACCAGCGCGAGGTACCACGGCCACGGCATCGACAGGATCTTCGCTCGTTGCGACCCGTGTCGGGCCGGAGCCGGCGCCTCCGTGCCGGGTACCGCATCCTTGATCTTCACGTTCGCCTCCTGCACCGCGTCGGCGGGGCTGCGCCGATCACGAAAGTTTGGGGAAGTGATTCACATCACCTGGTCAGGGACGGTAGCGGTCCGCTAGCCGACACTTCCACTGGCTGCCGGATATCGATACCAATGGTCCATTTCGGAGGCATGAGCGCTAGCCCAATTTGGACAGGTGGTCCGGCGACAGCCGATTCGAGCACGGTGTCCGGAAGAGCCGTGTGCCGTTCACCCGGCGCCGAGGCCGACGACGCTGATCATCACGGGCAGGAAGATGATGATCAGGAGCGCACCGACGATGTCGAAGGCCACACCGCTGCGAATCATCGTGGTGATCGGGACGGCGCCGGAGCCGTAGACCACCGCGTTCTGTGGGGTCGAGACCGGAAGCATGAAGCCGAACGATGCGGCGAACGTGGCCGCGAGCGCCGGTACGAAGGGGTTGACACCGGCCGCCACCGCCACCGGGATCACGATCGGCACCACGACTGCCGCCGATGCCGTGTTGCTGGTCGTCTCCGAGACGACAATGGCGAGCAGCACGGCGAAGACGGTGATGGCGACGACGCTCGTCAGGCCCAGCGTGTCTGCGACGGATGTGCCGATCGTCTCGGCGAGGCCGCTGTCGGCCAGCAGGGACCCGAAGATGATGCCGGTGCCGAACAGCACGATCGTGCCCCAGTCGATCTCTGCTGCATCCCGCCAGCGCAGCGTGAATTCACGGTTCTCCCAATCGGTCGGCAGCAGGTACAGCAACGCCGCCCCGAACACCGCGACCATGCCCTCGTCGAGCCGGTCGCTGACGGTGGTGTAGATCTCGGAGTCGTTGCCCGCGATCACCGCGACGACGCCAGGCACGATCCACAGCGTCACCGTCACACCGAACGCGACGAGCGTGTTCTTCTCCGCACGCGAGAGCGGACCCATGTCCGCGCGCTGCTGCTCCAGATAGTCGGCGACGCCTTCGATACGGCGGATCTCCGGCTTGTTGAGGCGCAGCAGGACGACCGCAAGCGCGATGAACATCAGCAGGCAGATCGGGATGGCCATCACCATCCACTGCCCGAAACTGATTCGCTCGCCGGTGGCCTCCTCGATGAGCCCACGTCCGATGAGGTTCGGTGGGCTCCCGACCGGTGTCAGCAAGCCGCCGACGCTCGCCCCGTACGCGAGCATCAACATGATCGCAGCCCCCACGCGCACCCGCAGCGGATCGAAGTCCGGTGCGACGACACCGCGATGTTGCATGACCTTGGCGATGACGCCGAGGATGCCCAGCGCGGTGGGCAGAAGCATGGCCACGGTGGCGGTGTTCGAGACGAAAGCCGAGAGCCCGCACGTGATCGCACCGAACGCGAGGATGACTCCGGTTGTCGACCGGCCGACTCGCGGCAGGGTCAGGATCCGAAACGCGAACCGCCGCGCCACCCCATGCTTCAGCATCGCCTGCGCGAGGATGAATGCTCCGATGAAGGTGAAGATCGTCGACGACCCGAACGCGGCAAGGACTTCGTCCGCAGGCGCCACCCCCAGGAACACGACGACCGCCACACCGAGCAGCCCGCCGATCGGGATCGGCACCGCCTCGGTCACCCACAGCACGATCACGCCCAGCAAGACGCCGGCCAACGTCTGCTGTTGCGGCGGGATCTCGATGGGAAGGGCGAGGAATACGACCGTGATCAGCGGCGCCAGGAAGAGACCGATCGTTCGACGGCCCTTCTCGAACCGTTCCTCGGCCGGTGAGAGCCGCTGCTCACCGAGACTGCGATACGTTGCGTGCCCGAGCAGCGCCTTGTCGACGTCGGTTCGGTCGCCCTGGTTCTCGGCTGCCATGGCTACTTCCTGAAATCTCGATAAGTACGGAAGTAGTACCCACGAACTGAGCGAATTAGTCGTTTCACGGCGGGTAGTCGAGATGCCCGACCCCTTGCGTTTATCAGTGGGCCATTCTCGGTCGATGCCGCGTCACCCCGCGGGGGCTGATTCAGAGGCCGAGGAGCTTTTCGGTGTTCTGGTGGGCAATCTGGTGTTTCGCTTCGTCGGGGAGGTTCGCCTCGTCGAGGAAGGAGACGGCGCCGTCGTTGCCGATGAAGGGGTAGTCGACGGAATAGAGGATGCGGTCGACGCCGAGGGTTTCGACGCAGTATTGCAGTTGCGCCTGGTTGAACATGCCGGACGGGGTGATGTAGACGTTCTCGCGGACGTAGTCGGAGATGGTGCGGTCGAGGTTGGTCACAGCCTGAGGCAGGGCTTCGTCGAGCCGGTCGAGGTAGAAGGGGATCATCTCGCCCCAGTGCCCGAGGATGAATTGGAGGTTCGGGTAGCGGTCGAGGACTCCGGAAAGCACCAGGTGCAGAAAGTGGACGGCGGTTTCCTGGTGCCAGCCCCAGGCGCTGGTCTGCAGGCGTGCGGTGACCAGCGGCGCGAGGCCGGCGTAGTTGGAGTCGGAGGTTGCGCGCGGCGGCACCGCCGGGTGTAGATAGATCGGCACGTTGCGGGCGGCGGCGGTGGCCAGGATCGGGTCGAAGCGGGGTGCGTCGAGGAATTCGCCGTCGGTGCGGCCGTTGATCATGGTGCCGACGAATCCGAGGTCGTCGATGCAGCGGGCGAGTTCGGTGGCGGCCGCGTCGGGGGCGGTGGTCGGTAGGGCGGCGAAGGCTGCGAAGCGGTCCGGGTGCGCGCGGACGGCGGCCGCGGCGGTGTCATTGGCGGCGCGGACCAGATCCGGTGCCACGTCTGCCGGGACCTGCTGGGTGGTCAGGCACGACAGGACCTGCATGCTGATGCCGTGGGTGTCCATGTCGGCGATCCGGCGTTGGCCGAGATCCTGGAGGACCTGCGCGGAGGGGGTGTAGCTGAGCCCGCTGGCGGGATCGTAGGCGGCCGCGAAATCCGGGCTCAGCTCTCGGGCAAGGGGGGCGCTGGCGGCGGCGATCGCAGGGTCGAGGTAGTGCTCTTCGAGGGTGATGATCCTCATGGGTGCTCCCTATTCGGTGGCGGATCGCTGAACGGGTACTCCGGCGATATAGACGGCGCGGATGTTGCGGGTGGCGGTCACCGAGACGGTGGGATCGCCGTCGACGAGCAGCAGGTCCGCGCGCAGGCCCGGACGGATACGGCCGCGGTCGGGTAGGTCGAACACGTCGGCGGTGCGGCTTGTCGCGGCGCGCAACGCCTCGATCGGAGTGAAGGCGGCATCGACGAGCAGTGCGAGTTCGTGGTGCAGACTCGTCCCGTGTCGGACTTGGGCGGGGGCTCCGGGTTCGGCGTTGGCGTCCGTGCCCGCCAGCACAATGACGCCTTCCTGCTGCTGTGCGGTCACGCTGCGCAGCGATCCGGCGAACGCCTGCGCGTTCCCGTGTGCGGAGGCGATCCCTTCCATCAAGGCCAGGGTGGGGACGGCGACCGCGTTGCTGTCGGCCATGCGTTGTACGGTGTCGGCGTCCAGGGGCGGACCCAGCGGAATGTGGGTGAGAATGTCGGCCCCGGCGTCGAGTGCCATCGCGAACGCACCGGGTGTGGCGGCGTGGGCAATGACTTTCTTCGCGTGTGTGTGCGCCGCGTCCACGAGTGCGGTCAGGGTGGGCCGATCGGGTCCGCCGTCACCGGGCGCCTCGGCCACGATCTTGATGTAGTCGGCGCCCTCGGCGATGCGGGCGTCGACGAATCGCGCGGCCTGGTCGGGGCTGGTGACCACTCCCTCGTCGGGAACGAAGTGGGCATGGATACCGCCAGGGCCGATCGCGGGCAGGCCGGGGCTGCGGAGGTCGGTGAGCCCCTCGCGTCCGGCGATGTCGCGGAGTGAGGCGAGTTTCCCGCCCGGCCAGGTGGCCATGTCGAGGCCGGTGGTCACGCCGAAGTTCGCGAGTTGCTGCAGCGTGTCACGGCCGTGGAGGTGAATGTGCGCGTCGATCAGCCCGGGCAGCAGAGTGGCGCCGGCACCGTCGATGTCGGTGGTCGGCTCGCGTCCGGCTGTGGTGGAGCCGGCAGGGACGATGGCGAGGATCCCGGTGGCGTCGAAGGTGACGTCCTTGCGGTCGGGGAGTAACTGTTCCCCGTCGAAGACACGGACATTGGAGATGCGGGTGGTCACTGGTTGCCCTCCAACCACAGCTGTGCTGATTGTTTGATGTCGGTTTCGAGGTCGCTGCCCTTGGTGGCGAAGACGCCGGTGACGGGGAATCCGCTCTTGTCGAGGAGGTAGGCCAGGGCGGCGTACTCGGGCGGATACTCGACGGTGTCGGCGTCGATGTCGACGATCCCGCGGGGGAAGGTGAACGAGCCCATGTCGTAGATGCTGCGCCGGTCGACGATCTTCCAGGTGCCGTCGCGTTTTTCGATGCGGTCGTAGAAGCGGTTGTGGCTCTGGCAGCCCAATGCCAGCTTCCCGTTCTCGGCGACCACGATCGCGTTGGTCTCGGCGACCGCTCGGTCACCGCGGAACGTCACGACAGGTGCGGTGATCACGTGCTTGGTTCTCAGGTCGGAGGCACCCATGCGAGCGGAGGCATCGACGAAGTCGGTGAAGAGTCCTCGGAACCAGGTGATTTCGATGACTCCGTCCGGGTGGAAGAGCTCCCGCATCGAATCCCACTGGGCGAGGTCGCGCCGCATCCAGCCGGTCATGAGGTCGTCGATCGCTCGTCGGTCGGCGAGGTAGGAATCCATTCGTTCTTCGCTTTCGTGGCGTAGGGGGTCGGGCTTTCGGCGGTCCCCCTTTCAGCGTGCTCCCCACCCGTCATCATTACAATGAGAAAGATCTGACTGATCAATCATTTGGAATGATGAGTGGTGGTGAGCGGTGGAATTGCGTCACCTGCGGTACTTCGTGGCGGTCGCCGAGGAACGGCACTTCGGACGCGCTGCCGAGCGGCTGCATGTGGTGCAGCCGACGCTGAGCATGCAGGTTCGGGCGCTCGAGAAGGAACTGGGTGGGCCGTTGTTCGTGCGGACCAGTCGCCGCGTCGAGTTGACCGAGGCCGGTACCGCCTTCCTGGTCGAGGCCCGGCGCGCGCTGGCCCAGGCCGAGTGGGCGAAGACGACGGCGCAGCGCTCCATGCGCGGTGAGATCGGCTCCGTGCGTGTCGGTTTCGCGGGGGTGGCGGTACTGATCGGCAAGCTCGGGCGAGACCTGGAGATATTCCACGAGCGGTATCCGCAATCTAGGATCGAGGTGCGGGAGCTGGTGCCGCGAGCACAGGGGGAGGCGATCCTGGCCGGTGAACTGGACGTCGGGTACAGCCCGGGATTCGGGGCGGTGACACATCCGGACCTGCGCGCCGATCGGATAGGGACCTCGCCGCTGGTGGTGGCGATGTCCGATCGGCACCGGCTCGCCGACCGGCGAACTGTGCCCATCCGGGACCTCGGCGAGGAGCTGCTGCTGGTGTATTCCGCAGGTGGTGAGGATGATTCGACGGTCGGCGACCTGCGGGAGCAACTCGGTGGGCATCCCCCCGACCGCGTCCGCCACCTGCCGAGCACCCTCAGCGTGCTGGCGATGGCGTCCGCCGGCCTCGGTGTGGCGCTGGTTCCGGCACAGACCGCCAACATTGCGATCCCGGGTCTGGCGTTTCGTCCCCTGGCGGAATCGGGCGTCGTCGCGGAGTTGCTGGTGCTGAGCCGGGGTGAGGAGACCAGCGGCGCGGCGCGAGCGCTGCTGGCGATCGCACTCTCGGTGATCGAGTAGCCGGGCGCATCCCGCCGATGACCCCGCCGGGGTGCGCGACACGTCGCTCAGCGCTCGGCCGGCATCGGGGTGGACTGGAACAGCTCGAGGCGGATGCCGTCGTCGTATCTCCGCCAGATCGCGGTGGCGCGGGCATGGATCCGACGCGGCCCGGTGGGGAAGATCAGGTCCGCGTGCATGATGTAGGAGAGCGCGATGGCCGATTCCAGAGCGGTCACGTGAGGATCGTCCGCGGTGACCGTCGCATACCGGAATTGGCCGGTGGCCAGCTTCGCCAGGTACTCGCGCTTGGTGTCGATCTCGCCCGAGGAGTGAATGTAGAGCGCGCTGTCGGCGATCAGCGCATCCAGAGTGTTCAGGTCACCGTCGGCCATCGCCACGAGCCGGGCGCGTTCGGCTTCGAGAAACCCTGTCCGGTAGCCGGTGTCGTCCAGTTCGGTCGGGTGTCCGGTCACCGGGTCGACACCTGATCGCCGAACGGAGCGTCGGGCAGTCTGTTGCGGAGGAAGTGCGAGTGCTGTTCCGGCCGCATTTTCTCCGATGCATGGCGGGCATATGCCTCCCGCACGGCGGGAAGCAGCTCGGCGGCGGCACCAGGATCGGCCCGTTCGGTGACGAGCTGGAGGATCTTGCCGCTGCGGCGGTCGGCGGGAACGTCGTCCCCGCGGGCGGCGATGAGGGCGTGGAAGTGCTTGTGGTTCTCCCCGAAGACCATCAAATAGGTTGCGGGGGCACCGGTGACTTCGGTGACCGCTGCGGTCAGATCGCGGGCCCGGCGGCCGAGGGTGTCCAGTTCGGCGTCGTCGAGACCGGTGATGCGTTCGGCGTGCCGGCGGGCTCGCAGCACGAACCAGCCGGGCACTTCCATACCGGATACGATCTCCCCGGCCCACAGGTCGTCACGGAAGACCGCTGCGTCCGCACCGGACTCCTCCTGGGTGCACATCAGGCAGTCGGGGTGGGTGGTGTTGTCGGACATGACTTTATCTCTCGATTCGGTGAGTCAGCGTGCAGGAGCAGGGACGTTGCGGCGCGAAACCGACGCACAGTCGAGGGCGAAGGCGAGCTGTCGCAGATGCAGGACAGCTCCGGTGATGTGGTGGTCGAGGCAATGCCCCACACCCGGAACGATTTCGGATTCGACCCGGGGATTGTCGGAGAACTTCGACAGGAAGAGTTCACGGGAATCGGGGGAGGAATCCCAGAGTGCGTCGAATTCGGCGAGGGCATGGTGCACCGGGACGTCGACTGCGGCGGCGACGCCGGTGAGCCGGGTGGCCGCCCACCTCGGTGCGGCGGCCAGTTCCACCATGGGCGCCGGGGCGTAGGAGTGCCGTGCTGCCTCGACTGCCTCCGCGGTGTAGCTGCCCTCCGGTCCGTACCACAGTTTTTCCCGCTCGGGGATCGGGACGTCCACGACCCCGTGCAGCGGTAGGGTGCCGAGTTCCTCGGCGGCGCCCTGGTCGGGGATGCGGGCGCCCATCCCCGTGGCGGAGATGCCGAGGAGGTTCCAGTCGGGGTGGCAGGCGGCGACCTCGAGGCCGATCATTCCGCCGATGGAGTGTCCCACGAGCACGACACCGGCAGCGTCCTCGTAGGAGGCGAGAAGGTGTCCGATGGCGCCGTCGAGGAGTTCGGCCTGCCGGGCGAAGGTGTTCTCTGCCTCGTCGAGCACGTCGCTGTCGCCGTATCCGGGGCGGTCGATGGTGATCAGGTCGAATCCGTTGGTGTTGGCGATGTCCCTGAACGATCCGGCAGCCGACCCCGGCACGTCGAAGTACCGCCCGGTGTAGAGGCCACCGTGCAGGGCAACGAGTAGGGGCGCCTGCGGGTTCCGGTGGGTCGCGGGATGCAGGTGTGCCGCAAGGCGGTGGCCCTGTACGACGGTGCTGAGTGTGCGCATGAGGTCGTCTCCGTTCGGGCGAGGCTGGGTGAGTACGCAGCCTCGCCCCGGGTCGGTGTTCAGATGAGGGGCGTGATCTGGTCGTCGCGGCCGAGGAGGGCCTTGCCGTACACCTCGTAGTTGACTGCCGGCAAGGTCACCGCATGACGTGCAGCGACATTCGAGTCACGCCAGATGCGTTGCAGTGGATTGTTTTCCCCGAAGCTGCCGGCGCCGTGTGCGGAGACGAGGATGTTGATGGCCTTGGTGATGTGGTCGAGGACCCAGCCCGTGTCGGCGCGGACACGGGAACGGGCGATCACGTCGGGGTAGACGCCGCGTGCCGCAGCGGCGTCGATGTCGTCGGCGGCGCGGTAGGCGTGCAGGTGGGCGGTGTCGATGAGCATCGCGGCCTCGGCGATCTGGAGCTGGAACGCCACCGAGTCGGACTGGGCGGTGTAGAAGGTGTAGGAAATGGCCTTCGTGTCCGCTTTGGCGGTGACCAGTTCGAGGGCCTTGCGTCCCAGGCCGAGCTGCGGGCCGGCAAGCACGAGCGAGAGCAGCGGAACGAACGCCGACCGGTAGAGGATCTCGTCGGTGTGCTCGGTGGCGTAGTCGCCGCCGATCGCGGCGGGGACGGGCATGATGCGGTGCTCGGGGACGAATACGTCGGTGGCGATCAGGCAGTTCGACCCGGAGGACTTCATGCCGGCGACGAACCAGGTTTCCTCGAAACCGAGGTCCGTGCGGGGGATCAGGGCCAGTCCCTGGTCGATCACCTCGCCGTCCGCGTTGGTGATCGGGATGCCCAGGACCGCCCAGCTCGCGTGCCAGGAGCCAGAGTTGTAGTACCAGCGGCCGGTCACCTTGAAGCCGCCCTCGACCTTGACTGCCTCCGACGTCGGCGAGAGCACTCCGGACACCTTCGCATCCGGCGTGTCGGCCCAGACGTCGTCCTGTGCCTGTTCGGGGAACAGGCCGGTCAGCCAGGCGCAGACGTTGCAGAGGGTGACGACCCAGGCGGTGCCGCCGTCGGCCTCGCCGACCGCGGCGGACACGTCGAGCATGGTGCGCATCGAGGTTTCGTAGCCGCCGTAGCGGCGGGGCTGGGCGATCTTGAAGGCGCCGGCGTCGGTGAGGGCGGTGATCGACTCCTCGACGACGCGGCGGTCCGCTTCTCCTTGCGCGGAGTTCTTCGCCAGCATCGGCTGCAGATCGCGGACTCGGCCGACGATCTCGTCGGCACTGGGGACGGTGGTGAGCGGGGTGTCGGTGACAGTGGTCATCGGGAATTCCTTCGAAGTTCTTCGGATGGGGAGGGCGGCCTTACCGGACTTGGCGGGGTCGTCAGTCCGAGGTGCAGGCGGTGATGTGGTCGATGATCGGGCGGCGGGGACGTTCGGTGAACCGGGAGTGGGTGCCGAAGGTGCGATTGGCGTAGACCAGTGGCGGCCGTTCGACGTTGCAGGCCTTGGTGACCAGCCCGATCAGGAGTAGATGGTCACCGCCCTCGACGGTGTCGTACAGCTCACACGTCACCCAGCCGGCGGCGTCGTCGAGGCGGGGAAGTCCGGTGTCCGCGTGCCACGGGGTTCCGGCGAATCGTTCGCCGCCGGTTCCACGGCTGGCGAAACGCATCGCGAGGTCCTCCTGCCCGTGGTGGAGCAGGTTGACCCCGAACCGGCCCGCGGCCACGATCCGGGCCAGCAGTGCCGACCGGCGGTCGAAGGCCACGGTGATCAGCGGCGGATCCTGGGACAGGGCCGCGAACGAGCTCGCCGTCGCCCCGTGCGGGCCGTCGCCGTCGGTGGTGGTCACGATCGTCACCGGTGCGCAGACCCGGGCCATCAGATCCCGGAAACGCTTCGGATCGATGCCGGACTCGGTGGTGGGCGCGATGTCGGAGGTGGTGGTCATGATGGGCCTCCCCGGGTCGTGGGTGGGTGGGTCAGGTCAGTGGGCGCCGACGAGGACGGTCATCGGGTCGGGCAGTTCGGCCTTCAGCGCCCAGGCGCGGTTGGTGAGCTCGTCGACGGAGGCGCCGCTGCGGCGGGCAGCCAGCATGGCCTCGGGATCGAACGCGGGTCCGACGGAGTCGCCGGCGTATTCGGGACCGTGCATGTACTCGGTGGCCTGCTCGGGTTCGGCGAAGTTGTCGATCTGCATTTCGACGAAGTTGTCGTCCGGGTCCTGGTAGTACAGCGAGGTGGTCACCCCGTGTGCGATGGAGACGGCGGGCAGAACCCCTTTGTCGCGGAGCAGTTCGTAGCGGTCGAGGAGGTCGTCGAGGTGGTCGAAGGTGTAGGCGACGTGATGCGCGGCCGCGGTGATCGGGCTCTTGCGTTCGAGCGGCATCGGCGGGGTCAGCAGGGCGACGCGGTGGTGCTCCTCGTCGAAGGTGATGAAGCACAACGCCTTGTCCTGGTAGACGACGTGTCCGTCGAGGACCGCGCAGTAGAAGTCCCGCATCTCGGTGGGCTGGGCGGTCTGGAAGACGACGTGCGCGAATTTCGGGGTTGCCGACATGACGGTTCACTCTCCTGTGGAGGGGTGCGCAAAGCACCGCTGACTACGTTCGTGGAACGGGTGAGCTTGTCCGGCAACGAGTTCGCGTGTGCATCCCAGGTCCGGCACCCTTCCGGGTTGATCGGTGACCTGAGGCTGCCTCGTCGCTTCCTGTTACCTGGCTCACTTCCGGTTGAGATTCACGTTAGAGCCGGCGCAGGGGTGTGAATATCCGGTTTGCGTTACCGGTCGTCCAGTAGGCGAACCGGCGCAGAGAGCGTCGCTGACAGGGGCGACGACGCCGTCGTCAGCTCTGGCGGTTGCCGAGTGTCCGCGAGGGAGTTTCGCCGAACTTCTGCTCGTAGTACTGCGCGAACCGGCCGAGGTGGTTGAAACCCCACCGGAACGCGACCTCACTCACCGTGCAGTCGGGGTCGCGCTCGAGCAGATCGGCCCGCACCCCGTCCAGCCGCATATTGCGCACATACTCCGACGGGCTCATCTCGAACCGGTCGAGGAACAGTTTTTGCAGTTGTCGCACGCCGATCCCGGCGGCCTCGGCGAGATCGGGGACGGTGTGCTGGGCCCCCGGTGCCGCCTGGAGCAGGTCGAGGACCTTGCGCACCGCTGCCGGGTTGTCGGAGTCCTCGCCGCTGCTGAGGATCGCTTCGCTCATCGAGTGTCCCTGATTGGCCAGCAACCCGCTGATCAGGGCACGTTCGAGGTGGCCGACCTGCGCGATCAGGGCGGGATCCGGAATCGGACCGGGGTCGGCGATCGTGTCGAGGAGGATCTGCAGCGTTGACGCCCACCGCCGGCCGGCCGGGGTGGTCAGGTCGAAACCGATGTCGAAGCGCACCCGCTTGTTCACCGGCCGGCCAAGGATCCGGCCGAGTTCCTGTTCGAGCGCGGCCCGATCGATCTTGATGCTGACCTGCGTGTTGTCGGCCGCCCATTTGGAGAGGAACGTGTGCTCACCCGGGGTGTACACCGCCGCCCGCTGTGGGGTCGCCACCACGCTCTGCGGGCCGCAGCTGGTATCGAGGGATCCCGACAGCGGAAGGTCGATGTGATAGCCACAGACATCGCCCGGGTCGATGAGGACATCGGCGCCGAAGTGGACGACGCCCACGGTCATGTGGGTCAGGCGGACCGCCAGCATCCGCGCATCCGACAGGTGCTGTGCGCTGCCGAGGATCTCGAGCCGGGCCGGGTAGTAGGCATCGTTGATGCTGGCCCGATACACGTCGAAATCATCGGTGGCGCAGAAAATCCCACGACGGGACCGGGCGGTCTCGTCGGTGAAAGCCGACGCCGGCACTTCGACCATGGTTGATCCTTGCCTTCTGGTGTTCTCGGCTCATGATACGAGCACGGTCGAGTCGGGGACCACTGTCGCGATGGGCGTACTTCGCACGCCGGACGTTCCGGTGCGCGTATCGGATAGCTCCACGGATACGTCTCCGCATAGGTTCGAGTCGACCATGACCTGGGTCACACTTTATAGCCCACTGTTCGAGGCTTTGTCACCCGCCGCGGACAGTATTACGACGAATTGAGGATTTTCATGCGGTTAGCCAACATCGACGATCGTGCCGCTCTGGTGGTCGGCGAGGTGGGAGCCGAGCGGGCAGTGGATCTGGCCACCGCGTCCCGGGGCCGATTCGGTCCCGCACTGGCCGACGTCTACCCGGCATGGGAAGAGGTCATCGCGTGGGCGGCGGCCGAGGATCTGTCCGGTCTCGCCCGGGACGGGGTCGCGATCGACCGGAGCAGGCTCGGGGCGCCGTCCCCGGCTCCGCGGCAGGTGTTCGCGATCGGCCTGAACTACCACGATCATGCGGCCGAGTCCGGATTCGACTCACCCACGGCGCTGCCACCGGTGTTCACGAAGTACGTCTCCAGTTTCTCCGGGCCCGACAGCGAGGTGAGCATCCCGGCCGCCGGCAATGTCGACTGGGAGGTGGAGTTGGTCGTCGTCATCGGCCGCGAGACGAGCCGCGTCGCCGTCGCCGACGCCTGGTCACACGTGGCGGGTCTGACGGTGGGACAGGACATCTCCGAACGCATCTCGCAGCTACGCGGACCGGCAGCCCAGTTCGGCCTCGGGAAATCCTTCGCCGGTTTCTCGCCGCAGGGGCCGTGGCTGGTCACCCCCGACGAGTTCGCAAACCCCGACGACCTGGAGTTGGGCTGCGCCATCGACGGCGAGGAGGTCCAGAAGAGTCGCACCAGCGATCTGATCTTCCCCGTTCCGTCGGTGATCGCGGCCCTGTCGGAGACCGTGACCCTCTACCCCGGAGACGTGATCTTCACCGGCACTCCCGCCGGTGTGGGCGTGGGGCAGAAGCCGCCCCGCTTCCTGCAGCCGGGTGAGCAGCTGACCAGCTGGATCGGCGGAATCGGCGAGCTGCACCAGAGGTTCGTCGCAGACCTCCGGTAGCTGTCGGCGGCGGCCATCGGCCGGACGATCCGCTCGAGTCCGTCGACCGCGACGATGCGACTCGCCGCCGCAGACTCGGAAAACCCGGACTCGATGCGCCAGAGCATCTTCGGCGGAGTCGACCTCTGATAGATCGACTCGCGTGACGTGGTGCCCGAGGCGACCAGTTCCAGGGTCACGGCGGCAGCGACGGCGGTCTTTCCACCCCGTAGGTGCGGCCCGGGGATCGACCACCGACCCCCCGGGCCGCACCCACATGGCCCGTGCCCGCGGGTGAAGAGGCGCTCCGGTCGCGGCACGGACCCGTATTCGTCGGGCTGGGTGCGCATGGCACGCACATTCCAACCAGTTCACCCCGTGGTGGAGTGTGCTCCGGTCATCAGGGCGGCGAGGTCGTCGGGTTCGAGGAACGACGGCGGCGGAGGTGGCCCCCAGGCGTAGAGGCCTTGCAGTCCGTGCAGCACTTCCGGTGACCAGAGTTCGTCCTCGGGGACGGTGTCCATGTCGGAGTAGTACTCGGAGAAGTTCCCCGCCGGGTCCTTGAGGTACCAGAAGAAATTTGCGCCGGCGTAGTGCCGTCCGAGACCCCAGATGTGTCGTTCGGGGTTGCCGTCGAGCATGGCGTGCGCGCCGCGGCCGACCTCGTCGATGTCGTCGACCTGCCAGCTGGTGTGGTGCATGAAGTTCACCGGTGCGGCCATGACGAGGACGTTGTGGTGCTCGACGGAGCAGCGCAGGAATGCGGCCTTGTCGCCCATGTAGTCGCTGACCTTGAAGCCGAGTCCGTCGGTGAAGAACTTCATCGTCGTCTCGAGGTCGGTGGACCCGATCACCGCGTGCCCGAGCTTGCGGGGTCGCACCGCATCGGTGCGGGTGAGGAACGGTGCCCGTCCCCAGCGGTCGATTCGGCCCGGACCGTTGTAGGGGGTGGCCGCGACGGCAGGGTCGATGACGATGCGGGGCCGGACCGCCACCCTGACGATCGTGCCGGTGATCGGTTCGACGGTGCGGACGGACGTGCCGTCCTCGTCGAGCGCCAAGCCGAGTCCGTGCAACCGCCTGGTGGTCGCGGCGATGTCGTCGGCGTCGTCGGCGGCGACGGTCAATTCGACCAGCCGACGGGTCGGGGCGTGCACGATCTCGAGTTGTTCGCCGCCGTTGCGGGTGGCGAACACCCCGTTCCCGCGGTGCTCGAGTCCGAAATCGATGTAATAGGCGATGGTGTCGGCGACGTTGGGAACGCCGATGGTGACCTTGCCGAGTCCGTGCAGTGCCATGATCGCGTCCTTTATTTCGCGCCGGGGTCGGCGACGAAGCGCTGGTGCAGCTGACCGATGCCGTCGATCCAGCTGTCGAGCTTCTCGCCGACCTGCAGGAACCGTTGCGGTTCGCGGCCGACGCCGACGCCGGCGGGGGTGCCGGTGAAGATGACGTCCCCGGGGTAGAGGGTCACATTGCGGGAGAGGGTGGCGATCAGCTGTGAGACCGGGAAGATCAGGTCCCGGGTGCGGCCTTTCTGCACTTCTTCACCGTCGATGGCGCAGCCGAGTTCGAGGTCGTCCGGGTCGGCGAACTCGTCCGGGGTCACCAGCCAGGGGCCCTGCGGGGAGAACCCGGCGAAGGACTTTCCGAGTCCGAACTGTGGTGCGGGACCGCGGGTCTGAGTGATCCGTTCGGAGATGTCCTGGCCGACCGTGAGACCGGCGACATTCGACCAGGCGTCAGCGACGTCGATGTTGCTGGTTTCGCGGCCGATGACGACGACGAGTTCGATCTCCCAGTCGACGTTGCCGCCGGCGGGAATCACGACGTCGGTGTCGGGGCCGGAGAAGCTGGAGGCGTACTTGGTGAATACCGGTGGCAGGTGGGTGGGGGAGTCGAATCCGGATTCGGCGGCGTGGGCGTGGTAGTTCAGGCCGACCGCGAATACCTGCCGGGGAGTCGGTGACGGCGCGCCGAGTCGGCTGCGCTCGATCGCGAAGCTGTCGTCGGCCAGAGCCGAGAGGTCCTGTTCGGCGGCCCAGGCGGTGACGGCGCCGAAGTCTTCGTAGACGGCCTGCGGGCCAGGTCCGAACCGGCCATGGGAGGCGTGGGCGAGGTCGATGCCCCGCTCGCCGCCCTCGTCGCCGATGACGAGTGCGGCGCGGTTGTCGATATTGGCGATACGCATGAAACAAGTTCTCCTGGAGTGAGGTTAGACAGTGGTCGCTGCGGTGTGGAGATTGGCGGGGGTGGGGGTCAGGGCGCGGAGCCGGTGGCGGTATTCGGTGAGCAGTTCCGGCAGTTCGGTGGTGTCGGTGTCGGCGTCGGTGACGGCGGCGAAGACGTAGTGGTCCGGTCGGATGAGTACGGCGCGGATGCGATGTGCGTCAAACCAGTTCACCCACTGCCCGGAGCTGTCGAGCAGGTCCGGTGCACCGACCCTCTCGACGGTCCGCACCCGGACACCGGTGTTGGCAAGCAGCGGACCCAGCGCGGGCTCCAGCTGCCCAGACGGTGCATCACCGCGCACCAGCAGGACGCTGCCGTAGCCGGTGACCTCGTCGAAGAGAGCCGTGCGGTCGTCGCCGCTCTGCACCGGAAATTGCGGTGCCAGGGTTCCGCCCAGCCGGCCGTGCGAGGTGACGCCCTCGCCGAGGACGGGAAGGGCGGTGACGGGCAGAACCTTCGCGGGGTCGGCGCCGCCCGCGATCATGCGGGTGTCGCGTTCGGCGGCCACCTTCTCATCGAGCACGCAGATGACCCGCCCGAGTTCGACGGACATCGTGATCGCATGCTGCAGGTGCTCACTGCGCTCGGAGGTGTAGGAATCGAGCAGAGCGAGGTCCGATTCTCCGCGCAGGATCCGATCGAGCTTCCACGACAGGTTGGCCGCGTCCCGGATGCCCGAGCACATGCCCTGCCCGGCGAAGGGCGGCATCTGGTGCGCGGCGTCACCGGCGATGGCGAGACGGCCGGAGTTCCAGCGGTCCGCCCAGCGTGCGGCGAAGGTGTAGACGGCGTGCCGTTGGAGCTCGCTGTTCTCCGGGGTGCGATCCCACGCGGCGAGCAGTTCCCACGCCTTCTCCGGAGTATTCAGCTCATCCCGGGTCTCACCGGGAAGGCGCATGAATTCCCAGCGGCGGCGTCCCGGTCCACCGGACACCACGGTGGTCGGCCGGGTCGGATCGCACAGTTGCCAGTTCTGCGGCGCCCACTCGCGGTCGTCGAGCGGAATGGTGTCGACGATCAGCCAGTCGAAGAAGAAGCCCTGATCGTGCATGGTGGCATCCATCCGCTGGCGGACGAAGCTGTTGGCACCGTCGCAGCCGATCACGAACCGGGCCGACATCCGACGCTGCTTGACGACGGTGCTGGTGAAGGTCACCTCGACGTCGTCGGCGCGCTCGTCGATACCCACGACCTCGGCGCCGCGGAGCAGGGTGACGTTCGGCATCTCCTCGACCGCTGCGCCGAGGACCTTCTCGAGCTGAGGTTGGGAGAAGAAGCTGGCCGTCGGCCACCCGCTGGGGCCTGTCCCGGACCAGTCGATCTTCACCAGCGATTCCCCGGCGGCATTGCGCCACTCGTAGCAGTCGGGAACCGCCTCGGAGATCGCCCTGATCTCGTCGGCCAGGTTCATGGACTGGAAGACGCGGCCGATCTCGTCGTCGAAGTGGACCGCGCGGGGCAGTGGGTACGGTTCGGGCCAGCGTTCGAGGATTGCGACGTCGTGACCGCGCAGACCGAGCATTCGTCCCAGCGCCAGACCTACGGGTCCGGCGCCGACGATCACGACGTCGTGGGTGTTGTCCTGCATATTGGGTGCTCTTCCTCGGGTTCGAGTGCAATAGGTACATCAATTCAGCCCTATTGAGCATGTTCAATAGACACAGAATGCTGTGACTCGCCTCGCATGTCAAGCATTCCGACCGAATCAATACCTATCGAGAATGCTCAATAGGGTAAAATTTGCTTACTCCGCTCCAGTGGCGAGAGTGACGGGACAACTCGGAGCTGGGGACGACGGAACGAGGACACGATGACCGATCTCGCGCAGCGGATGATGATGGACGCATCGCTGAGCCGCACCGAGCAGGCCGCGCTGGCCATCGGCCAACTCGCGGAGCAGGCGCCGCCCGGCGCTCGCCTCGGCACCAAGAAAGAACTTCAGGAACAATGTGGCGTCGCGAAGGGCACCTTCAACGAAGCACTGCGCATTCTGCAGTCGCGCGGCGTGATCACCGTCCGCTCGGGGCCGGGTGGGGGACTGTTCGCCGCTTCACCCACCCCCATCGCCCGGCTCGGGAACTCCATCCTCTCCCTCGACGCCGCGGAAGGTGATGTCGCGGACGCCGTCCGCATCCGCGACACTCTGGACCCGCTGCTCATCGAGGACGCACTCCAGCACAGCTCGGCAGCGGACATCGCCCGGATGAGGGTGGCTCTCGCCGTGATGCAAGAAGCTGCCGACGCCGGGGACTCGACGGGATTCGTGCGTGCCAACTGGGACCTGCATGCCGCGATTGCGCGGGTCAGTCCCAACAGCATCTTGAAATCGATCTACCTGAGCCTGCTCGATCTGATCGAATCCCACACCGTCTCGGTGGAACCCGTCGGTGACCGGCCCTTGTCGGAATACATCGCCGAACGTCAGCAACTCCACGTCGATCTCGTCGACGCACTCGACCGCCGTGACCGCGACCGCGCACTCCGGCTCATCCATGAGCACAACACCACCCAGGCCTCGGTGCACGACGACTCCGAACGAGCGCCGGTGCCGCTACCCCGCCGGGCCCAGGGCGTCGATTGACAGTCGAGCGCGCGATCGCCGGCCGACGTCCTGCTTCCAGCTCGTCCGCACGATTCCAACCAGCGACGGCGGTCCGAGTATCTACGTGAGTCGGGTGTGCTCGCCACGGGATCGGCCGTCTGGATGCAGGAGCCATCCATTTCTCTTGCGGGTGCGAAGTGTCACCGAGCTGTCGGCGATCTCGCCCGGATGGAGTATCCGCTCCAGTCGCGCCTGAGTGGCCATCAGATCAGCCATGTCGCTGACCCACGCCTGGACCGCGAAGTTCGACGGACCGGTGAGCGACATGCACATCCGGACGCTGCCGTCATTGCGTAACTGCGCGATCGTCTCCTGCAGTTGTACACCGGGAAGGCGGCACCACCACGTCACTGTGATCGGCCACCGAGTGTGCAATTGCGCGACTTCGCAGCGGATGGCCAGGTGTCGTGACGCCAGCACGGTGGTGAGCTGGCGACGAATTGTCGACGGCGGGCGGCTCAGCCGTTCCGCCAATTCCGCAGCAGTGAAACGGCCATCGTAGGCGAGCTGCTCCTCCAGAGTGGCGATCCGGGATGAGATTGCCACGCATCAGCCTGCCCGCGAGACCCCGAGTTCATCCTGTTCGATCAGTTCCCCCTCACGGACAATGACGAGGCCACCACATCGCGGGTGGCGGATGCCTTCACCAGCTTCTTCGGTGACAGAGCGCAATCGCTCAATCCGGTGCCCGCGAGCGAAGACTTCAGCGACATCCCCAACGCCTTCGGTACTCCGTACACATATTGGGGCATCGGTTGCATCGACCCGGACACATACCGCAAAGCTGCTGACGCCGGACGCATCGCGCAAGACATCCCGGCACCGCACGCCCCCAACTTCGCGCCCGTGATCCAACCCACGTGCGACACCGGCACCCAGGCATTGGTGGTGGCGGCGCTGGATTGGCTCGGTGGTCACAACCGATAGAAAAGGGACGTTGACTGATCACCGGCGCCAGGCAGGTCGCCGGTTGATCAGTCCACCTCTCGGACCGGCCGGTCGCCACCGTGCAGGTCGTCGGTGCCGATCATCTGCGGGCGTCGGTTCCGGCGGTGGTGGGGAAGGGGCTGGGCCCGAGGGTGAGGAGAAACGTGGCGGGGTGCAGGCCGATCTGGGTCCAGCTGGTGGTGACGGTCATGGTTCCCGTGCGCGGGTAGGAGTCGATCCAGTACTGCGGCGTGGTGCGGTAGGGCTCCGAATCCGTGAGGTCTTGGATCGGGTGGTGCGGGTCCGCGGTGCCGTCGAGGGTGTCGGCGACGATCCGGACGGCCAGGTAGGACCACTGCGCCGACGCGTCGCTCGGGTCGGTCAGGGGTCGGGTTTCGTGGCGGGCGAAGTCGGCGCGGATTCCGGTGACCAGCAGTGTGAATTGCAGTAGCAGGCCGGAGGGGAATGCGGTCACCGCGGACAGTTCGAGTGTGAGGTCCTTCTCGGCCACGATCTGCTTCGCCGCGTGCACGGCGATCCCTCCGGAGGTGGGCGGCACGAGGGCCGGCCAACGGTGGCGGCGCATGCTTCATCGTCGCACTCGGCGGACCGATGGTGGCTGTGAGTTTCCTGAGAGTTGATCCAACCAAACGGTATTCATGTCGTAGGGCGCGCGGGTGTTCTCTGTCGGGGTGCCGATCGCGCACCGCGAATCCGGTGCCCGAACCGTCCCCCTCAGAGGGCGGCGGCGGTCAGGCCGGCGACTCCGGCAACCGCGACGAGCATCAGCAGGGCAAGCGGCGAGGAGCCGAGGACCGCGGCGCACACCAGGGTGCTCAGCACTGCCAGGCCGACAGGTACGGCGATGCCCGCTTCCCGGCGTTCGAGGAGCACCTCGTCGTCCGGGCCGTCGTCGTGGCAGGCATCGGATCGGGTAGGCGCGGCGGCGTGGCATGGTTCGGGGACGGTGGTCACGGGCGGCGGCGGTCCTTCCCCGGAGGCTGGGCGGGTGCTCGGTTCACAAGTACTCGAGTATGGGGAAGAGGGCGATCGCGGAGACCATGATTCCGGCGACTCCGGCGACGATCCCCAGCAACGCCCGCAGGGAGGCGGCCTCATCGTCGGCGACCGCGGTCCGGGCGGTGGCGACGGCGCCGCACACGACCGCGCACAAGCCGAGGACGAAGCCGAGCCCGGACACCCAGAACGATGCGACCGACAACGCCCCCAGCATGATCGACACGGTAGGCAGCCGTGAACCGCCTCGGTGGCGCCGACGTGGATGCCTGAAGGAACACCCGTCGGCGTGTGGTTCGCAGGGGGCGGCGGTGGTCATGTTCCTCCTCTGGGCATGTGTCGGGTCGGCGGGTGTGCATACGGTGCGAGGCGTTCTCGCGGCTGTGTGTCGTCGACTACGGAGAATTTAGCACTCTAGGTATGAGAGTGCTAACAGTTTTTCGTCGACGGGCCCGGCGCGGGGCACTTGACTCCGACGCGGCGGAGACCGGTGCGAACGCAGCACCGTTTCGGGTGGGTGAGGTGGGTGGGATCAGGGCGCTTGGGTACTCCCTTGTGGAGGGGTGGTGATCGACTATGAGCTCCCACAGTGCGCTCCGGCGTTGGGTGGCGGAGCAGATGGGTATCGATGTCGAGATCGCCGATCCGGCGGTCCTGGCCTATGTGGACGAGGTGACGGCCGTCGCGGAGGCGGGGTATGTGCGGTCGCTCCTCGCCCTCGCCAGTTACCACCCGTTGGTCGGTTGAGGCGACTGCCCGTTCCTCTTCTCGATTCTTCCGGGTCCGAGATGATTCCGGATTCGGCAATGGTTACGAACACCGCGGCAGCCGGCGTCGAGAGCACGTGGCAGGGATGTGCGCACGTGCCTACCTGCGGGTTAGCGGGCGCCCTCGGTATCGTCGAAGAACGACCAGCCGTCGGTGTGCTGCACTTCCATCCGCCAGCCCAGTTCGCTGTTGTCGGCACGGACGTCGACGAACCACGCATGTGCATCTTGCGCGCTCTCGATGTCCTTGGTCTCGACGACGGTGCCGGTGGGGTCGAGCACTCGATAGGTAGCCATGCCGTTCGAATGCCCACGAACGGGCAAAGTCAACCGAGAGACGCGCCGGCCCCGTCCGGTGGATCGCGGTCCTAGGGTGCTGCTGGGCTGCGAAGTGCGACAGCCGACATGGCGAGGGCGATCGCATCCTCGGCAAGCGCGGCCTGCCAGTCCGGAACCCGGCGGCCGGCCCACTGCCGCCACCACGCGCCGCCGTATGAGCCGGCGAGGGCACCGACGACTCCGACGATCAGAGCCGACGCCGTGTCCGTCCGATCGCGGCGGGCCAGCGCGGCGGCGCCCGCGCCGCCTGCGGCGAGGCGCCCGCCGAGTGCGGGAGGGGAGAGCCGTGACGGGACGTTCGGGTTCTTGTCGGCGACCAGTTCGCCGCCGACGGCCGCCACCGCGCCGATCAGCCGGGTCCGATGTGCCGTCGCCGGGGTACGGGACAGCAGTACTGCCGCGATGCCGGTGGAACTTCGCAGCCCGCTCGCCACACCGATCACGACTGATCGAACGGTGCCGGACCGTTCCGCCGACGGCGTGCTGCGGTGCTCCGCGGCCGCGTCTCGTTGCCGGAGGACGGCGGTGACGGTGGCGCCGTAGACCAGATGCGGCACCAGATCGCCGATCCAGTCCTGGGTGGTCCACGCTCGCGGGTCGCTGATGCCGCGCACAGTGATCGGAATGCCGGTGACCGCCATCGCGGCGAGACCGACACCGAGCGTCCCCGCGGTTGGAGTCAGGTGCGCGCCGGCCCTGCGGACGAGGGAGGCGGCGACGCCGATCGCGGTGCCGACGGCGATCCCGCCGAGCGCCCCGAATGCGGACCGGCGCGCCGCGAGTGCGTCGCCGCGCCCGGGAATCGCAACGCCGAGGGCAGTTGCGACGGATTCGACGGTCTTGTCCGGAACGGTGCTCGCGGGGCGGCCCCGGATTGCCATATCGAGGTAGGTGACAGTGTTGAGCATGGTGGTGCCGGCGGCGCCGGCGGCGAGACCGGTGGTGAATGCGTTCATCGATCGGTTCCTCGTCTATCCGAAGATGCAGGTGGCCTTCCCGAAGCGTCCCCTGGCGGCGTGCTGGGCAAACGCGCTCGAGGGGCAAATCGTTCGTCTTGTGACTTTCGTCTTCGGAATGTGGTGTGTCCGCCGACGAGATCGGGGTACACGGGCGCTATGCCTTCGACTTCCGCCGCGCGCGCCCTTCCGCGGGTATTGGGCGTCTCGACCGCCGCCTACAGCACCGCGATCATCATCTCGCCCCGACTTCTTGCCAAGCCCTGCAAACTCACCCGTGCCGACGACGGCGTCCCAGCCGAGGTCGCGACGGTCATCCGGGCGGTGGGGGTCCGGGATGCGGCGAGTGGACTCCTCCTCGCTCTGGCGCCTCGCGGAGCGGCTCTGCGCGGCGCTGTCGGGGTCCGGGTTTTATCCGACCTCGGTGACGCCGCGGTCTTCGGGTTTGCGTTACCCGATCGCGCGACCAAGATCAAAGTCGCCGGAGTGGCCGCGGCATGGGGAATGCTGTGCGCCTACAGCGGACGTCACTCCCGATAGTGGTGTCCGCGGCTCCGCAACCTCCGTCGGTCACGTGCGCAAGTTTCGACGTGCGGAGACGGCGGGTGCCATCCCGGTACGATCCAGGCCGTTGGTCCGGCGGACCAGGGATTCGCCGATCCGATGGTGCCTGCGAGCAGCAGCGCGACCTGACTGGGCCACGTGTGCCAGCGGACGTGGCGCAACGTAGTTGCGCGTCCAGGGTGCGGACCGATTTGCCCACTCGCGGGTCGGGTACTCGACACGCGACTGTTCACCTGATCGGAGAGGTGCATGAGCGAACACACCCCACACACCATCGACTACCCCGGGCGCACCGCGGACATGGCTGAAGAACCGCGGGACGAGATGAGCGCGTACCGGGGCAACGAATTGCTGAAGGGCAAGCGGGCATTGATCACGGGCGGAGACTCGGGGATCGGCCGCGCGGTGGCAGTGGCGTTCGCGAAAGAGGGCGCCGACGTGGCCCTTGCCTACCTCGCGGAGGATGACGACGCGGCGCACACCGCTGAATTGGTCGAAAATGAGCGGCGACACTGCCCCGCCTTCGCCGGCGATCTCGCCGATCCCGGGCACTGCCGTGACGTGGTTGCTCGCACGGTTTCGGAGTTGGGCGGCCTCGACATCGTCGTCAACAACGTGGCCTGTCAGGAACCGGTCGACGATTTTCTCGAACTGTCCGACGAACAGTGGCGACGAACGTTCTCGGTGAACATCGACAGCTACTTCCACGTGACGAAGGCGGCCGTACCGCATCTCGGACGGGGCTCGGCAATCATCAACACGGGCTCGGTCAACGGGTTGCGAGGAAACAAGTCGCTGATCGACTATGCCGCGACCAAGGGCGCGGTGACGGCGTTGACGTACTCGCTGGCGCAGGCGCTGCTCGACCGTGGGATTCGGGTCAATTGTGTTGCACCCGGACCGGTCTGGACACCATTGATCCCGGCGACCATGGACGAGGAGAAGGTAGCGGAGTTCGGGAAGCAGGCCCCCTACGGGCGGGCGGCGCAGCCCGACGAGATCGCGCCGTCCTATGTCTTCTTCGCGTCCGGTCTGTTGTCGTCCTACTACTCCGGGGAGGTGCTCGCACCTCTGGGTGGGGAAACCCTGCCGGGGTGACGGCACGAAGTACCGTCGCTATTCGTTGCGCGAGAGTCTGTTTCGGCTCGAGGGGTATCAGGAGGTGTGGACGTGAATGTGCTCGAGGGGAGTGTGCGTCGGCTCGAAAACGCGCGCGCCGTGGATCGACCCGCCGGCGCAGTCGTGGACGTCATCAACCGATGGCTTCCGGCGGGCCGGGTCAAGGATGTGTTGTCCGGCACCGATCTGGGGCACCCTCTGCATCCACTCCTGGTGACGGTTCCCATCGGTGCGTGGGTCAGCGCCGGATTCCTCGACGTGCTCGGAGGTAGGAGCGCACGGCCCGCAGCGACGACACTCGTCGGACTGGGCGCTCTCGCCGCCGTGCCGGCAACGCTGACGGGCGCGTCGGACTGGGCCGACACACTCGGTGCCGAGCGCAGGATCGGCGCAGTCCACGCGGCCTCGAACTACGCGGCCATCGCCTCGTATCTCGCGTCGTGGGCGGCTCGGCGTCGCGGCCGGCACCGCCTCGGCCTCGGCTTCTCGGCTGCAGGGGCGGGACTGCTCGGAGTCAGCGGCTGGCTCGGCGGCCACCTGACCTACGCAGCAGGGGTCGGAGTCGACACCACTGCGTTCTCCACCCTGCCGTCGGAATGGACGGACGCCGCCCCGGAAACGGCGTTGGCCGGCAGGGATATGGTCGCCGTGCTGGTCGGTACCGTGTCGGTGCTGCTCGTGAACGGCGCAGACGCCGTCGTCGCGCTGAGCAACCGATGCACGCATCGCGGCGCCCCACTCGGCGACGGTGCCCTCCGCGAAGGGTGCATCGAATGTCCCTGGCACAACAGTCGTTTCGGTGTCGCGGACGGCCGGGTGGTGCGAGGGCCCGCGACCCGGCCACAACAAGTGTATGAAGTCCGGGTGCGCGACGGGAGAATTCAGGTCCGGCAACCGGACGAGCAGCGCACGCTCCGCACCAACCCGGTTGCCAGCGGCAATGGTTGACCGCGTCACGCCCGCGGAACCCATCACCGCCGTCCGCAGTTACACCCCGTCGCCGCTCCTCTCGTCCAGAGTCGAATCGCCTTTGCGTGCCGTAGTGTGATCTGTCCGATGTGGTCTACTCGCCGAACCGTGTCGCCTCCGACTCCGACCCCGAACACCGCCTGCTCACGGACGTTGTCCGAGACCGGTGGCGAGTTCCCGTAACCGCCCGCCGACGGAGTCTTCAGCCAGTGGAGCCGTCGGCATTCCCGTGCCGTCGCGCAGTCCGTGGAAAAATTCCGCGAGCGTGTCCCGGGGTGGATATCGCGGTTCCCATCCGAGCTCGGTCCGGGCCCGCCTGCTGTCCATCAGCGGCAGACGCAGAACCGTGTCGAGCAGGCCCGGAGAGGCCGGTACCTCATGCGCGTGCCACGCTGCCCAGAGCGCCGCGAAGCATTGCGCGTGGAACGGGGATGTGCCGGGCGCCGAGAAGTTCGGCAAGAAAATGCCCGTCGACGGGGGGTGCTGCCGCGTGGTTGAATGCGCCCCGCACCGGCCTCAGGACCGCTTGGACGTAGGCCTCTGCCGCGTCGCTGGAGTGAAGGATCTGTGCCCGGAGCCCTTCAACGACGGGTACGGCCGGAATCACTGTGCCGCGAGCGAGTCGACCGGGAAGCAGGGGCCCGATGAACAGGCGACGCTGGGCCGTCGCCGACTCACGTTTGAGAATGAAGCCCGGCCGCATGCGCACCACCCGAACGTCGGGATGGCGCTGCTCGTACCCATCCAGTAATCGCTCGAGGTACGCCTTCTCCAGCGGATAGGCCGCGCCAGGCCAGCCGTGTGTGGGCCAGTCCTCTGTCACCTCGAGATTGGTCGGTTCCGGCGAGTAGGCGGCAACGGAAGACGCGTACACCAACGCGGGAACCCGTTCGTCCGCCACCGTCTCGAAAAGGTGGATTGCGCCCATCACGTTGTTATTCCAGGTGATATCCGGTCTGTGTGTGGGTTGGAACAGCCAGGCGAGATGCACCACGGCATCCGCCCCGCGGAGGGCACTCGACCACTGTCGGCGGGGGCATATACGCAGAGGCCTTCACCGTCGAGCCGGGCCGGGGACCGAAAGGCGGAGGCACGCAGATGGCTATGCAGGTGCGCGACACCATCGACCACGACGAGATCCGCGGGTGGATCCAGCTCCACCACGGTGCACCCGCCCGGACACCGGACATGACATCGACGAGGACTGAGGAGATTCTGCTCGTCGATTTCGTCGGTGCCCGGTCGGGCCACTATTTCGAGCACATCTCATGGACGGAGTGGTTCGCCTGGTTCGACGAACATCGCCTGTGTTTCCGGTGTCCCGCCGATCCTGAGAGCTTGGCGTTTCAACTGATTCCGCGGGGAGCGACTGTGCCGAGCGCAACCGTGGGCAAACGGAGTCCCTGACTCCTTGATGTGGGTCACCGGTCCAGGTCAGCAGTTGCCGGTGCTCGCGCGCGACGGCACGCGCACTGAAGGGATGGTCGTCGACGGGAACCAGGTTGGTCGCGCGGTCGGCTACTGCGGTGACTTCGTCGATGAAGTGGACGAAGTCGAGATGGTTTTGCGGACTTCCTCGTACACCTTCTCGTCCTTGATCGATGACCGTGGCATGTCGACGCCTCCTCGATGGGTTTGCCTGCTCACCGCGTACCCGGAACCCATCGCTCTGTACCAGTTCGGCTCGACTGAAGATCGTGTAGGCGCCGCGCCGGGGAGGAGTACGGGACGCGATGCGCGCTCGGTCCTCGGCGCGGCACGGCCGCACGGAGGAGTCGGCTGATGCATTACGGCGCGCTCCAGCCGCGGCCTGTCACCTCATACGACCGGGGAGGAGGGTACGAGGAATCGATCGCGGGTACTCCACTGACTGGGCACCACCGGTGCGGGTTCGGAGCCCTGTTCTAGGCAGAGGAAGAAGATGAGGATGTTATGCCTGATCAGCAGCGTGATGTCATCGATGTCCTGACCCAAGACCATCGCGAGGTGGAACGGATGTTCAGCGAGTTCGAAGGCCTGACCGGTTCCGATGACCGGGCCCGCCGCCAGGACTTGTTGGAACAGATCACGATTGAGTGGGTCAAGCACTCGGTTGCCGAAGAATCCGAGGTGTACCCGGCCGTCCAGCGCAAGATCAGCGAGGCCGAGGCGCAACAGGCGAGGGATGAACACGCCGAGGCGGAGGAAACGATGAAACGCCTCGAACGGCTGGTGCCGGGGGAACCAGGGTTCGACACCGAACTTGCCGCCTTGATGCTGCAGATCCGCACGCATGTCGCCGAGCAGGAAGGGCACCTGTTTGCGGACATGCGCCGCAACTTCAGCCCTCAGGAACTCGTCGACTTGGGGAGCAAGGTAGAAGCTCGCCCCGACCCGCCCGTATCCCTCGGCCCCCGGTTCCCCACCGGGAGACAAGATCCTCGGCCGCGTCACCGGCCTGCTGGACCGGATGCGCGATGCGATCACCGGCCGCGGGAACAGCGGTGCGGCGGGTTCACCGACAAGGTGATCGAAAACCGGAGTGGAGGGGTCGGGCACCGAGGGGTGCGCGAGTGACGGGCAGCTCTCGGGCCGCAGCCCGCAGCCCGCAGGTCAGCGGCGAGAATTGAATTGCTCGTCAGTATGCATCGCGAGAACCGCGGCAAAAGCGGTCAGCAACAACATCAACAGCGCAAGCACATTCATGGTTCTCCCTGCGTGGTCAGCGGGTGGCGGACGGGACGACCGGGCGCCGATCATCGGCGAACATGGCCTCGATCCTCGACTTGATCTCCGCGGTGCTCATCGACCCACGGCTGCTGCCCTGCGTGGGGGCATTGGGGAAGTCCGGAGGGTCGAGGCTGTTCTCACTGGTCCTGCTTTCGTCGAAGGTTCTGGACGACGAGGGGCGGGCACACGATGATGCCTGTGTTTCCCCGTCACAGAAGATGTGAGCTGCTTCACATCGCTGGTGGAGAAGTTGTACCTCATCGGGAAGGTTTCCGCCAATCGGCCTGTCTGCCAGCAGTTTCGCGGGTGCTGTGCTACTCGCCGGTAGGAACATCCGGCGGGTCGGCGCGGGGCCGGACCGGGTCGTGCCTGGACGACCTCGGCAATGATCTCCATCACCCGGGCCGGTACGTCCTCGTAGCGGGGCAGACGGTAGTTGCCAGCGGCTCGGTGTTGTGTACGGCGGGCCTGGGTAAACAGAGATGCATGTTGTTTCGAAATGAATTCGGCAATCGTGACGACGACCGCGCATCCGCGGACGGTGACCGCAAGGTGACCGTCGGGGTTGTGGCGGACTCCGGTTTTGCTTCGACGATCGCATCGGCGATAGAAGCAGCGCTGCCGCCGGTCATTGTCATCGGCGGACAGCGGGTAGGCCTCGAGACAGACCGTGCCGCAGTGACATTGCCGCCTACCGCTACCGGGTCAGCCCCGCTCGGTCAGTGGCTCGACTCGGTGCAATCGACCAATACCTACGACATCGTGCTCTGCATTTCGGAGGTGCCGCGACGCCGCGGATCCACGCCTGTGGTCGCCGAACTTCACGCCGGATCGACCGGCGCACTGTATGTTCCGTCGTTCGGAACGATCGCGGTTCGGCGTCGCGCGGTCGCGGCCGCGGTTGCCGTCGTCCACTACTTGCTCGACACTGATACGGCCTCACGCCCACGTTTGCGGCGATCGCTGTCGAGATGGGCGCCGGGCCCTGACCCCCACGACCGTCGGGAACGAGTGTTGTTGACGCCCGGAATATTCGGCCGGCTGCGCCTGGTGGCGGGCATGATCCGGTGCAACCGGCCGTGGCGATTGGTCCCTACCCTGTCGGGCGCGTTGGCTGCCGCGAGCGCGGCCTCGGCCTTCGGTGTCTTTTACGCCAGTATCTGGCAGATGGCAGCCTCGATGACTCCGCTACGCCTGGTGTTGGTCGGTGTCGCCGCAGTTGCCGCAATCACTGTGTGGTTGATCTTCCCGCACGGTCTGTGGGAACACCGATCCTTCCGCTCCTCAACCACCGACCGGTGGATGTACAACGCTGCCACTCTCGGCACGGTCGTGACCGGAGTGCTGTGTATGTACGCCGTGCTGTTCGCTGTCGTCCTCGTTTCGGCCGCGGTCGTCATCTCACCGGACTTCCTCGCAGTCCAGCTCGGTCGCCCATCCTCGGTCGGCGACTATCTGTCGCTCGCGTGGCTTGCAGCTTCGCTCGGGACCGTAGCAGGAGCAGTAGGGTCGACCGTCTCCGATCGCGGCGAGATTCTCCAGGCAACCTACGGCCACCGCGAAATGCTGCGGAGACAGGCAGCCGACGCGACCGAGCGAGGGGAGTGATGCGGACGATCGTGTGAAGGGTCCACGATGCAGGCTTACGACGCATGTGGGTAGCCGGACGACGCGCCGCGGGCAGCCGGAACACGCGCTCGTGTTGGCGGACGGCCGCCCGAGGACTCGCGGCATATTCGTGGCGTCGTCGGAGGCAAGTAGGCCGCTTCCTATTACGGGCGAACGTCTCAACCTGCAGTAACGTTGGTGAAGAGATGGACGGAGAGGTGTTCACCTATTGCGAGCGCACATCCGGGCCTCGGTAACTCCACGAACTGACTGACCGGTGATCACACCTGAGAGGGGCTTCCAATCACATCTGATTCCGCTTGCTGAGGGCAGTTCCGCAGAATTGGCGAACGGTGGTGATCGATGCTGATCGTTTTGGTGGGCGCAGAGCGTCTCGATGTTGCAGTCAAGGCGCACGATGCAGGGGCGCTGGACGAAGACATCCCGATCGATCTGCCATTGCTTGAGCGCGCCATAGAGCGCACAGGTAACGATCATCAGAGGCATTGCATTGACCCACAGTGCGTCAGTTCCGGTGATGTCCTTGTAGTGCAAAACAATCAGGACGCCGGTGGCGATGAAACCGATGATAGCGAGAAGCGGCGCATAGATGGTCGAGTATTTCGACCCGGTGAGCTTGCCTTGAGAGGTAGCGACAATAGTACTTGCCGAGGTGGAGTCCATTTTGGTGATCATGTTCAATGCGTTGTGGCCGGCAATCGCCGGAAGCAGGTCAGTCATCGGGCTCGCCCCGGTCAGGACGAATGGCAGCAGAAACGCAAGGGTGATGAGCACTTGGGCCATGACCGCGACGTGCGGAGTCTTGTAGCGCGGATGCGTTCGGCTCAGTGCTGGGAACAAGATGCCTGATCGAGATGAGGAGTACATGTACCGAGTCGAGAGGTTGTGATATGCAATCGCTGCACCAATGATCGTGACTGCGATGATGAAGTTAATCGAGGTTCGCGGGCCTGCGGCGGATCGGGATCGATGAGATCTCGTACAAGAAGGGCCACAAGTACTTGACGGTGGTCGTCGATCACGATTCGGGCCGGCTGGTGTGGGCGGCGGAGGGCCGCAGCGCCGATACCCTGCGTGGATTCTTCGACCTGCTGGGTCCCGAACGCTGCGCGCAGATCACCCATGTCACCGCCGATGCGGCGCCCTGGATCGCGAAGGTCGTCACCGAACGCTGCCCAGGCGCGATCCGGTGCGCGGATCCGTTTCATGTGGTGGCCTGGGCCACCGCCGCGGTCGACAGGGTCCGCAGAGGTTCCTGGAACCGTGCTCGTGCGAAAGTTGTGCCACGCAAAACGTTCGGCACACGTGGTCGGCCACGGGACGGGGCCGGCCCGCTCCCGATCCGTACCGCGAGCGGGCCACCGTCGTCAAGAACAGCAGGTGGGCGCTGCTGAAGAACCCGCAGAACTTGACCGGCAAGCAGGCGGTGACGCTTCGGCTGATCGAACTCGAGGACCCCGTCCTGCACCGCGCATACCTGCTCAAAGAATCTTTGCGGTTGGTGTTCGGAGATGCGGCACGAGGACGCGATCATCGAGTTGGACCGGTGGATCGGCTGGGCCCGCCGATCCCGGATGAATTGCAGTGAGTGATCCCAATCCTGAACCCGTTGCGTTGGCGACGGGCCACATGTTCGACCAGCCCCGCGCCGAGGCAGCGGTCCGCGAACTGTTGCTCGCCATCGGAGAGGACCCCGACCGCCCCGGACTGATCGACACGCCGGCCCGAGTCGCACGCTCATACCGCGAGGTGTTTGCCGGCCTTTACACCGACCCGGCCGAAGTCCTGGGCACGACCTTCGACGAGGGCCATCGCGAACTCGTCCTCGTGCGGGATATCCCGTTGTACTCCACGTGTGAGCACCATCTGGTGTCGTTCCACGGAGTCGCGCACGTCGGCTACATCCCGGGCTCTACCGGAAAGGTCACCGGACTGTCGAAAATCGCCCGCGTTGTCGACCTCTACGCGAAGCGCCCTCAGGTGCAAGAACGACTCACCAGCCAGGTCGCCGACGCCGTCATGCGCAAACTCAACCCGCGAGGCGCCATTGTCGTGATCGAGGCCGAGCACCTGTGCATGGCGATGCGCGGTATCCGCAAACCGGGGGCGAGTACGACCACGTCGGCAGTGCGGGGAACGCTGCAGTCCAGTGCCGCGTCGCGATCGGAGGCACTCGCCCTGATCCTACGCAATTGATCGAGACCCGTCGCAGCGGTGTGCCGTCTTATCGACGGCGAACACACCCACCGTCGATCATTGCGGGTCATCACGAATGGCAGGTAGAACCCTCGACGACACCGGCGGAATCAGTCGTTCCGAAACGTCGAGGCCGCCGTCCGTACCAGGTCGAGCTTCGCTGTCTGAATATCCGTTGTTAGGTCCGAGGGTGGCCACTGCGGTGGAAAATGGCGACGGTGGTGGCTGTTCCGCTGATGGTAGCGGTCAGTCTCGGAGCAATCCGTGTGCACGAGAGCTTGAGTGCAGCCGCCGGTTTCGCGACAATCGCGGACCGGTTAACGATTATCCCGCTGTTGGTCGAACTGGACGCTGATGCTGCCGTCGTGACGGGCACACTCGCGCAACGCTCAATCACGCCGGAGTTGATCGACAAGCTGGACCGAGCTCGCGGCGTATGCGCTACAAACAAGCGGCTCCCCGATGTGGTGAAGCACCGGTCGCTGCGTACGACCACGACGATGCTCTCAACTGCGCGAAGCAGTGGCCAGACAACTTCGTCGTGTCCGACACTCCCGGCCCGCTGCAGCCAGACGAGACCGGCTACGCGTAACGCGTCGCCCCTCAGATCCACGACTCCTCGAGGTGACACACCATGGTGCTAGCTACGAGCCGGGGCAACGACAGCCCGGATTCGGGTGCCAACCGGACATCGCAGGCTTACCACGATCTGCGCGCTTTGATCCTCTCCGGTCACTACGAACCGGACTCACGCCTCACTGAATCGGAGCTCACCACGCAGCTCCAGATCTCGCGCGGGACGATCCGTTCGGTGCTCGCGCGCCTCGCGCAGGAGGGATACGTCACCGCCGAGGCGAACCGCAGCGCTCGCACCCCCTCGTTCTCGGTGGACGAGGCGGTCGAGATACTGGAGACCCGCGCGGTGCTGGAGGCAGCGCTGGCGGCGAAGGCCGCCGAACGCGCCACCGATACGGACATCGCCGCGATGACCGAAACCTGTAAGCGCATGTGGGACTGGCAGGAGGTACCGGGTGGGCGCGAGGAGTACGCGAATCTCAACCGCAAGTTCCATGAACAGGTCAAGCGGGCGGCGCGGCAAACGACGCTCACCAGGTTCGTCGACAGCCTGCTGTACCCGCTCGTCATGCAGCAATACCAGGAGGCGGACCGCGAGCAGCCGCGGACCGACTCCGTCAAAGAGCACGAGGCCATCCTCGCCGCGATCGTCACTCACAACCCGGAGGCGGCCGCGGCGGCGATGCGACATCACCTGTCGGCGGCCCGGCGGACACTACCGCTGAAGTTCACCTCTCCGGCCGACTGAACGAGTCTATAGGCCGGCCTCGTTCCGGACCACAACGACACATAGCGACGCGCAAGGACGTTCAGCGAGGAATTGTGCAGCTTGGCTCCGAAGGCATTGTCGCGTATGCCGATTCGTCGTGCGGCGTCGAGGGCGACCTGGAGTCGGTTGAGGATGGTGTGGTCTGGCAGTGTGCTGGTGCCGTCCACCCATCCGTGGACGGTGGAAGTGTCGGGTGCTTCGGCAAGGTATGCAACGAGTTTCGTTCCGAGGAGTGATCTCAGTTCGGTGATGAGGGTGCGCGCTGTCGACTCGGCCCACCACGACACTCGGCCACTGCTGACCCCCATCGACCGGTGGGGCACACGCCCCTTTACCGACCGCGTTGTCCGCGCAGTCCCTTGCGATCATCGCCCATGCCCACCTGACCGGGCAGGCTCCCGCTCATCCGCGGCCTCGGCACGATGACGTCCCGAAGCCGCGCAGACCCGCAGTGCGGCGGGGCTGAAAACCTTCGATATCGAGCTGGACCAGGGCTACAACGACCGCAGCATTCAGGCGCGCCGGGACGCCCACACAGACCTCGAAGGCGTCGCAGACATCCCCGAGAGGATCGAGAACGAGGCAGACAAACTCCTTGCCGACCTTCGCCATTCTCGAAGTTCCCGAACTCGAGAAATGACAGGCCGCAGAAAGGACCGAAGATGACAATCAGTCAAGACGACGACCGGAGGCCAGACAGGGTGACGAGGGAGCGGGTGTTGGTCGGGTCGGGGTTGTTGTCATCGAAGTCCGCTGTCCGCGGATGCCCAGTGCATCGATCAATGCGCTTCAGTACCGGTCAGTCCGGCACGGCAAGAGTGGAGGTATTCACGAAGGGTTCCACGCTTGCGGAGGGTGAGCTGACTGACCATCTGTTCCTCGAGTGCGGAGACTTCCGCGTTATAGCAATCGAGCAGTTCCACTCCGGTCGCGGTGACACTCGTCGGCATCTGCCGGCGGTTGTGCGGGTCGACCCGCCGACTGACCAGACCGCGGCTCTCGAGCGCGATGATCATCTCTCCCATAGTTTGAGCTGTGACAAAGGAAGTGCGCGCCAGCTCGGCGGACGAGAGGCCATCGCAGCGACGCAAGACCGTCAGGGCGGTGTGCTGGAGCGCTGTGATGCCTGCGGGGCGCAGGATCGTGTCCATCCGTGACCGTATCGCCAGCTCCAACTGTTTGATCGCGTACAGGAGATTCGGACCGAGGTCCTGTCCGTCACCGCTGCCGGGTTCCGAATTTGACTGATGCTTGACCGGTTGTGTCTCTTCCGCGTCCACTGAACGCCCTTCGAGCCCGTCGCGTGCGAACCCAGGGTTGTTGCGGCGGTTCAACCGCGACGAGTGGTGACCTGTCCCCATCTCCCCACTCCTACATGGAGACAGGACTAACCGAGTAGCGTGCCGCGTTCTCCTGGATCAGATGTCGCTCGGCGAGCGGCATGTTCCGTATCGCGATGGTGCGCAGGAGTCGGGTTATCCTCGCGTAGAACATTGCTGGGCTTATGCCGAACTCGACGAGGATGTCACCCGGCCGCGCACCTCCGTAGGGTGCCCAGATTCGGGCGAGTTCGAGCATGGCTCGCTCTTCTGCGTTCATAACCTTTTCTCCTGCTCGAGAGGGTGGATGGTGTGTCGCACCTGGCGGCACCCGCTGACGGAAAGGTTCCCGTGCAGGCCGGGTGCACGCACGGAAATCCGGGTTGCTCACTGCCCTCGCGCGATCCATTCGGCGAGGTGCGGGGCCTCGGTGCCGATCGTGGTTCCGTCACCGTGACCGGTGTGGACGAGCGTTTCCTCGGGAAGGGCGAACAGCCGGTCGCGGATCGACCCGATGATGGTCGGGAAATCCGAGTACGAGCGGCCGGTGGCGCCGGGGCCACCCGAGAAGAGGGTATCTCCGGAGAACAGTGCCCCGGCCTCGGGGAGGTAGAGGCACACCGAGCCCGGCGAGTGACCCGGGGTGGAGATCACCTGGATCTCGGTGCCGGCGATCGCGATCCGCTGCCCGTCCTCGAGGTTCCAGTACTTGTCGTCCGGGTGACTCATCTTCCACAGCACGTCGTCGCCGGGGTGCAGCAGCACCGGCGCGTGCAACCGTTCGGCGAGTTCGGGGGCGACGGTGACGTGGTCGTTGTGGCCGTGCGTGCAGATCACCGCGTTGACGTGGCGGTCTCCGACCGCGTCGATGATCGGCTGCGCGGCGTGGGCGGCGTCGACGATCACGACGTCGGTGTCGTCACCGATCAGCCAGATGTTGTTGTCGACGTTCCATTCGCCGCCGTCGAGGGCGAAGGTTCCCTCGGTGACGACCCGCTCGATCCGAAACCTTCCGCTCATGACGCCACCACCTGACGCTCGCCGACTTCGGCCGAAGCAACCTCGTCCTTGTGCCGGGCGATCGCCGGTTTGAGATCGAATTCCGTGTCGGCCGCCTGTTCCGGGGTGAGCGGCATACCGCTGGCAAGGATCTTTCGTGCAGCCATATGGTCGCGGGGCTTGTTGACCGACTCGACTCCGAGCAACCGGGTGCCGACGAAGCAGAAAATGGAGAACGCCCCGCTGTCGACGGAACCACGAACCACGTGGGTGTCCGCGCCCGCGGTCAGCCCAGCCATCTGCAGTTTCGATTCGTACTGTTCGGACCAGAACCACGGCACACTCAGGTAGTTGGTGCTGGTGCCGGTGAGTTGAGCGGCGAGGCAGCGGGCCTGATCGACCGCATTCTGCACGGATTCGAGTCGCACCAAACTGGCTGTTCCCGGGATCGGGTAGGCGGCGCAATCACCGATCGCCGAGATGTTCTCGTCGGGTGTGCGAAGGTACTCGTCGACGACGATGCCGTTGTCGACGGGCAGGCCCGCCAGGGCGGCGAGTTCGATGTTGGGTACGACACCGATACCCACGACGACGGCGTCGGCGCGTATGACGTCGCCGGACGCGGTGGTGACCCCCGCTGCTCGGCCGTCGGTTTCGATGACCGTCTTCACGCCGGTCGACAGCCGCATGTGCACACCGTTGGCGGTGTGGGCGCTCGTGAAGTAGTCGGACATCGCCGAGGACAGTGCGCGGGCCATCGGCCGATCCATCGCCTCGACGACGGTGACCTCGAGCCCCTTCTTGCGGGCCGCTGCGGCGACCTCGAGACCGATGAAGCCGGCCCCGATCACGACCAGGGACGAGCACGAGGCCATGCTCGAGGTGAGGGATTCTGCTTCGCCGGCGGTACGCAGGTAGTGCACACCGGGAAGGGCGGCACCGGGGACCGGCAGGAGCCGGTTGCGGGCACCGGTCGCCAGGATCAAATGGTCGTACTCGATGACGGTGGCATCGATCAGCTCCACCAGTTGTGCATCCCGATCGATGCGGACGACGGGCTTGCCGCACGCGAGCGTGATCCGGTGGTCGTCGAAGTATTGGGCCGGACGCAGCGCAAGGGATTCCCGGTCCGGATCACAGTGCAGGTATGCCTTCGACAACGGTGGCCGCTGGTAGGGCACACCCGGCTCGTCACCGACCAGGGTGATCGATCCCGCAAATCCGTGACTGCGCAGACTGACGGCGGCCTCGAATCCGGCCTGTCCGGAACCGATGATGACGATGCGGTCGACACTCATACCTGCTCCTCCGGAAGCCGGACGATCAAGCCGTCGACGTCGTCGGAGACCACGAGCTGGCAGGACAGACGACTTGCCTCGGTGCGGGGGCTGACGGTGTCGTCGAGCATTTCGTCTTCTTCCTCGGAGATCGAGGGAAACTTGTCCGCCCAGGGGCTTTCCACGTAGACGTGACACGTCGCGCACATGGCCTGGCCGCCGCATTCGGCGACGATGCCGTCGATTCCGGCGCCGATGGCGGCCTGCATGACCCTTTTGCCGGTAGGAACCTCGACCTCATGCTTGGTTCCATCAGGGTGAACGTAGGTGACGGTAGGCACGTCTATCTCTCTTTCACGGATAGTGCAGTAATGACGAACTCAGGTGGGGTGCCGGCAGTCGCGCCGGCACCCCACCGCCGACTCACGGCAGAACGGTCTCTTCGTCGCTGAACAGCATCGTCACTCCGCCGGAGGCGAAGTTCGCGACGTCGGCGGCGGCATTCTGACCCTCAGTGGAGGCGAATGCTTGCCCGGCCTCTTCCTTGCTCTCGAAGTACAGCTGCGCGAGCGCATACGCCGAGGGGGGATTGCCGTCGAGAGATTCACACTTGCCTGCGGCGAACCGCTTGACGCTCGGGATCTGCTGCACCAGAGGCAAATGCTTGGAGCTGTAGTGCTCGTCGAAGGCGGCCGGGTCGGCGGGCTGGTTGTAGACGATGGTGACGCGGTACATGGTGTCCTCGTTTCGTTGGGTCGGTCAGGGGCGGTCGGCGGGCACAGGATTCTGCTGGGGATCCCACTCGACCAACACGTGCTCGGGTCCCCGGAACGAGGTGTTGGGAAGGTAGGAGAATTCCTGTCCAGCGACGAGTGACATGTGCGGCAGGCGTCGCGAGACCTCTTCGAGGAAGACCTTCATCTCCAACCGCGCCAGCGTCGCGCCCAGGCACGTGTGGCTGCCGATTCCGAATGTCAAGTGGCGCCGGGCGTTTCCGCGGTGTATGTCGAAGTCGTCGGGCTCGGGGAACATCGAGTCGTCGCGGTTCGCCGACGCCATGACGATCAGCAGTCGACCGCCGGCCGGGATGTCGACTCCGCCGACAGTGGTGTCAACCACGGCCTTGCGGCGCCAGGCGACGACGGATCCGCTGTAGCGGAGGCATTCCTCGATGGCCTTGGGGATCAGCGTGGGGTCGGCGCAGATCTCTTCCCAGGAGCTGCGGTTCTCGAGCAGGGTGCGGAACGCGTTACCGGTGGCGTTGGTGGTGGTTTCGTGCGCGGCCACCACACCACTCATCATGATGTTCTGCAGGTAGTTGTCGTCGAAGAGGTCGGGGTGCTGCCGCTGCATCTCGATCGCGTGGGGGATCCACCCCTTCGCGTTCGGGTCGGCCTTGAGTTTGTCGACCAGGCCACCGGCGAATTCCCAGAACTTCCCCATCCCGGTAGCGACTCGAGTCTGTTCGTCTCCGGTGGGGTGTCCCCAGGTGAACAGGGTCTGCTGCATCCCGAAGTGGCGGCAGGTCTCGATGTCCTCGTCGGGCACGCCGAGGAAAATGAGCGCGACGATGCAGGGGACTTCGTAGAGCAGATCGCCGATCAGGTCGGCCCGACCATCCTTGATGACCCGGTCCAGGTAGGTGTTGACGACCTCGCGGATCTTCGGTTCGAGGGTGGCGACGTTTTCGGCTTCGAACGGCTGCAGCAGCAGTCGGCGACGTTCGGTGTGGATCGGCTCGTCCTCGTTCACGATGGTCGGGCCGGGAGCGAACTGATAGCTGCCGAGGATCTGCAGCGCCTCGTCACTGATCGGGGTGATCTGGTCGAGAGTGATCGACGGGGAGAACACCGACGGTGTCTTGAAGATCTGCTTGATGTCCTCGTAGCGGGTGACCACCCAGTAGTCGAGCAGTGGACTGTAGAACACCGGCTCTTCTTTGCGGGCTCCCCGCAGCGACGAGGATGGATCGACCTGGTAGGCGCCCTGGAACGGATCGAAGCCTGCCGCCATACCTGAGACGGGGCATCCGGTCGGGCTTTTCACGCCTTCCGGCGCGTGATCGACGGTCATTCGTCTCCTCCAAATTTGGATATAGGAGCTGTTGAGTGATTCCTGATGAGCGTATGATTCAGGTCACATGACGCGCTATCCTGTGAGCGCAGCAATATAGCCAATTGGCGCAATAACTGAATCGTTCTCGATTTAGTGAGACCAGAGAGACCGACAAAGTAGATGACCGAAGACCCGGATCGCGGAAACGGCACGAAGACGTTTCTTTCCGACGATATCGACGAGGCGCGGGCCATCGGCAGCGATCTCTACTACCCCCATGAGGTTCGCGTCCTCGGAGACGAGCACATTTTTCAGATGCGAATGACTGCCGCCTCGTTCGGTCCCGTCACGCTCGGCCGGCTGGATTATTCGACCGAGGTGGAAATCTTCACCAACGAGCTGCGCGACTCCTATCAGGTGAACATCCCGATGCGGGGGGAGCTGGTCACCGGGTCTGGTCGCGCCCGGACCGTGGCGACCCCCCACCGCGCCGCGGTCTACCGGTGCGACCAACGGACCCTGCTGCGTGGGTGGGCCTCGCCCTATCCGACCCCGGTGCTGGCCCTGAAGATCGATCGCCGGGCACTCGAGGATCAACTCGCGGCACGGTTGGGAACCGAGATCGTCGACCCGATCGTCTTCGGCATGGACCTCGATCTGGACACCGTCGTCGGCCGTCAATGGCTTTCACTGGTCGAAGGTCTGTCTCATCAACTCGACAGTCCCGAGGCGTTGGCGCTGCATCCCATCGTCTCGACGCCGATGGCCGAGTGCTTGATGAGCGGGCTTCTCGTCGCCGCGGAGCACGACTACAGGGCAAGGCTGTACGAACCCGAGCCGGCCCTGCCGGGAATTGTCCGGCTCGCCGTCGATTACCTCGAGGCGCACGCGCAGCAGCCCCTGACGGTGGCGCAGGTCGCCAAGAACGTCGGGGTGAGTGTGCGGTCTCTGCAGGTAGGGTTCCAGAACTCGTTGGGTACGACGCCGATGCGGCAGCTGAAGATCATTCGCATGCAGAAGGCGCGCAAAGACCTGCTCAAGGCGGACCCGGCGAACGAGGGTGTCACCGAGATCGCACAGCGGTGGGGGTTCCTGCACGTCGGCCGGTTCGCCGGGGAGTACAAGGAGACCTTCGGAGTGAGTCCGTCGGAGGACCTGCGCACGGTGCCGTTCCGTAGCAGATGACGATCCCGCGGAAGTGATCGTGTCCATTCACTTCCGCGGGATCGGTGCCGTCCGGATCCGTCAGCGCCAACGTCTTGATCCGGAGGGGGAGGGGGCGTAGTGGCTACTGCACCACGGCGGCCAGGTTCGGTGCGGCGATCGTGAACTCTTCACGGAAGATCAGCCGGGGCGCCATCCGCCGTCGCTTGAGGGCCTTGACCGCCGCCTCGACCATTGCCGGCGGTCCGCACAGGTAGGCGCTCATGCCCTTGCAGGACGAGAAGTCGTCGAGCACGACCTCGGTCACCATGCCCATGGCCCCGTCCCACTGTTCCTCGCTCAGCGCGGGGCGGTAGTGAAAGTGCTCATGCTGCTGTGCGAGGTCACGGAAGAAGTCGACGTCGTATAGATCCTCCTGGCGGCGTCCACCGTGGTAGAGATACAACTCCGGAACCAGGCGCTCGGCCAACGCATGCTGGACGATCGACTTCAACGGCGCCAATCCGGTACCACCGCCGATCAAGATCGCGGCCTCGTCCTGCTGCTTGACCAAGTTGAACTGGCCCAACGGCCCACGCAGAGAGATGCGTTCACCGACCTGCATCGGCCCGAAAATCCACCCGTCAGTGGCCAGACCCCCGGTGGTGAGTTTGACGTGGAATTCCAGGTTCCGCGTCTCCGTCGGCGGATTGGCCAGCGAGTACTGCCGGCCGACGTTGTGCCCGGGGACGATCAACTCGACGTACTGACCGGCATTGAACAGCATCGGCGTATCCACCTCGACCATGAGCCGGCGGGTATTCGCAGCGATGTCCTCGAGTACCGTCACCGTGCCCTCGTAATCACGCAGTGGGAAGTGCGGAAGTCCGTCGTCCCCGGCTCCGCCGATCGGTTCGACCGTCAGATCGGAGCAGGGGGTCGCCATACAGCCGAGAGCCAAACCTTCGGCGCGCTCGTCCGTGGTCAGGGTGTACTCGGGGGATTCGTTGTGGCGTACCTCCCCGCACAGCACCTTGAGTTTGCAGGTGCCGCAGGTGCCCTGGGTGCACGAGTGCGGAAGCCATTCGTTCGCCCGCAGCGCCGCATCGAGGATGGATTGGTCTTCGGCAACGGTGATGTCCGAATTCTTACCCTGGATACGGACCGTGTAGTTATTAGCCATTTCCGACAGTGCTCCAATCCAATAAAAATGCTTCCGAAGTGCGCGATCCATTAATCTCCGGACCGGACACTTCGGACCTCCGGAAATGTGATTCCGTTACACTTCCCATTTAACGAACAATTGCTTCGGTCCACGGAAACCCCAGCCCCAGAAATCGACCTCGTGAGCCTCGTCGCGTTCCAGGTTCGGAATGGCCTCGAGCAGTTCCTCCAGGCCGATCCGGATAACCGAGTTGGCGAAATAGGTACCCGCGCAGGCGTGCTTTCCACCACCGAATGTCATGTTCGGAAGCAGGGCCCGATCGATATCGAATTCAGTCGGGGCGTTGTAGGCGTTCTCGTCCTGGTTGGCCGAGCCATAGGAGAGCATCACGATCGACCCCTCCGGCAGTGTCACGCCACCGACCTCGACCTCGTGCGCGGCGCGCTTGACCACGGCAGACCAGATCGGCGCCACCCAGCGCATGCCTTCCGAGACCGCCCGGGGGATCAACGCCGGGTCGTCGACGACCCGTTCGAGCTGTTCGGGCTTGGTGAACAGTCCTGCCAGCGTGGTCGCCATCGCGTGCCCCGGCTCCTGCATCGCTCCGAGGAGGAAGACGTACAGGTTGGGGTAGATGACATCGCGGCTGCGGGTCTCACCTTCGGGCATACCGTCGTGCAGCCAGTGGGAGATCGCGGTGTGATCGGGTTCCTTGATCCACTTGTCGATCTTGGGATCGACGTGGGCGATGATCTCGGCCTTGGCCTCGTCGCCGGGGATGAATCCGTCCGGGTTGGCGAATTCGCCGTTCTCGTCGACCGCGGCGTTGGTGAAGGACACGCTCAGCTTGTGGAACCATTCGCGAAGCTTGTCGGTACCGACGTCATCGAGTCCGAGGAGATCGCCGAGAGCACGAACGCTGACCGGCTCGCAGTACGCAGCCACGATGTCGGCGTTTCCGTCGTTCTCGATCTCGGCGAGTCGCTGACGTGCGAAGGGGCGCACCAGATTATCGATGTACTTGTCGACCGCTGAGGGCTGCAGGTGCGGTTCGACCATGTCCCGCAGCTTGCGGTGTTCGTCGCCGTTCGTGTTGAGCAGTGCGCCGGGTCCGAAGGTGCGGCCTCCGGCCGCAGAGATGACGGCCGGCCAGTTCTCGGCGTCCTTGGCGATGTCGGCGCACAGTTCCTTCGTCGACACGATGTACATGCCCAGCGCAGGGACGAAGGCTACAGGGGCCTCCTTCCTCAGACGCTCGTAGAACGGATAGGGGTCAGTCTCGAGCTCTTCGATCGTGATCTCGTCGATGAAACTCTGGGTGGAAGTCATGGTGCTCCTTCTGCTTCGGGCCCGCGTGCAGTGGGGACTCGCGCTGGTTCACTCGTGCGAACCGACAACCGAGCGAAAGTGGATGAGTTCAGGTGTGAGGTGCGGTGGCTCGATCGACCAGATCCGATCACCGGCCCAGTTGGAATGTGGTATCAGGACGCAGGTGTGCCGGCGACGGCGCGGGAGTGGTCGATCTCGTCCGGGACCGCCTGCTCGGCAGCCGCTGCGTCGGGGCCGGGACCGCCGGGGCCGAAGTGCGCGTACTTCTCGATGTGCTGGTCGAGCGAGAGCGGGCTCGGGGTGCCGTAGGTGAAGTAGGTCTCCCACGGAAGCTTCGCGCCGCCGATCGCCAGCCCGGTGTCGATGTCGGACATCTGCCAGGTCTTGGTCTCACCGTCCGGGTCGAGGTGCAGGTACCCGACCTCACCGAACAGTTCGATGCGGTTGCCACCGGGTTCGAAGACGTAGAGGAACTGGGCCTGGGTGATGCCGTGCTTGTCGGGGCCGGCTTCGATGCGAATGTCGTAGTCGCGGAACATCTCCACCGCGTCGATGTTGTGCTGGCCGGTGCCGTAGTAGAACGCGAGGTGGTGCATCTTGCCGCGTTCGCCCTGCGCGTCCCGCAGACACGCGACCTCGTGGCCGAGGATGTTCGAACTCATCCACGCGCCGATCTCGGTGTCACCGTCGACGACGCGTTCGGTGGTCCGGAACCCGAGGTGGCGCTCGAAGGAGTTCTTCACCGCGCTGACGTCGCTGGCGAGTAGGTTCAGGTGGTCGATGCGCTTGACGGGGATGCCCTGCAGCGGCTTCTTGGACGGGCGGGTGAGGATCTTGGACTGCAGCTCGGGCGGGGCCTGGTACTTCTCGACCTCCCAGAGCAGTTCCAGGTTGTGCCCGTCCGGGGACTGGTAGGTGAAGGTCTTGCCGTACCCGAAGTCGCTCTCACGCCACGCTCCGTCGACGTTGGCGTCCTTGAGCGAGGCTGCCCGCCGTTCGAGCGCCTCCGGGGAGCTGGTGCGCAGCGCCGCGTGGCCGAGTCCGGCCTGGGTGGATTCGGTGACCTTCAGGCTCCACTGGTACGGGTCTTCGTAGGCGCGCAGGTAGACCGACTGCCCCTCGGTGTGGGTGATGTACATCCCGAGGAACTTGGTGAAGAAGTCCACCGTTTCCTGCGGCTTGGGGCTCAGCAGTTCGGCACGGGCGAGATGGGAAATCTCGAACCGAGGGTCACTCATGTCGTTCTCCTTCGTTGCCTGCGCTGCGATGGCAGCGCCACTGGCCGACTTGGACGGGGCTGGGTGCGCACCACTGGTGATCCAGCCAGTCGAAGTGGGCGTGATCCGAATCACCGGCTGGGCGCTACACGATTCAGAATCAGTGAATAAGCGACGAAAATCACCCCGCTAGCGCTCGGTAACTGCGAAACTCTGCGTCCAGCGGATGTCCGCAACGCTTGTCTGCGTTTTCTGGACTTTCGCGCGTGCAGACGGCCCCGAAGCGCCGACCGAGACCGGGTCAACGACACCTCCGCGGGTTTGCCAGCTGAGAGGCTTCACGTAGAAGGTCAGTCCGCGTCTAACGGCCGAAGTTGGCGTGCGGCAACTCGTCCGTCACTGACACAGACCCCGTGCCGGGCTCGACCGCGAGGATCTCATTCAGTCTGGAGCCTCTTCGTGTCGAGTCAGATGAGCGGTGTTGCCGTCTGTCCCGACTAACCGACTTCGACGTGGTCTCCGAGGGCTGTGTGTTCGACAGTTCCGGCAACGATGCCAGGGCAAGGACGTCATGCGGCAACATCGGTGGATCGAACGGCGAGTCGGCGTTAGTTCGCGATCGGCAAAGGAGAGAGCGTGGATAGTCAGGATTCGGCGATCCTCGAGCTCGCGTGTCGCTGGTTGCCGTATGGCGGGCCGCCGCCCGAAGAAATCCTGGTCGATTTCGGTATGGCGGAACTCCGATTCGATCAGCAACTTCTCAAAATCCTTGGCAGTATGTCCTCGCGTCATCTCTCCGACGTTGACCGGATCATGCTCCAAAAGCAGCTGCTGGAGCGGCGGGAACGAAGAAGGCGTTCGAACATTCCTGTCCCCTAGTAGGCGGTTCCGGATTCTCAACCTCATAGCTGTTCGACGAAAGCGCTGACATGCCCCACGATATGCCCGATATCGACGAATCCGATGTCGTCGTCACGCACGAGAAATCCTATGCGGCAGGTGTTCCTGCGGTGTTGGTGTCGTTGCGTCGTGGGATCGAGCAGATGGGTCCGGTGCGCACGGCCCGGACGTTGATGAAGTTGAACCAGCGGGAGGGGTTCGACTGTCCGGGGTGTGCGTGGCCGGAGACTCCGGGGCACCGCAAGCATGCGGAGTTCTGTGAGAACGGGGCGAAGGCGGTGGCGGACGAGGCGACCACCCGCACGGTCGGCCCGGAGTTCTTCGCCGCGCATTCGGTGTCGGATCTGCTGGGTCGTACCGAGTTCTGGTTGGGGCAGCAGGGCCGGTTGACGCATCCGATGGTGTTGGTGCCGGGATCGTCGCATTACGAGCCGATCGGGTGGGACGCGGCGTTCGCGATGATCGCCGGCGAGTTGCGGGCGTTGGCGTCGCCGCACGAGGCGGTGTTCTACACGTCCGGGCGCACGTCGAACGAGGCGGCGTTCGTGTACCAGTTGATGATCCGGGCGTTCGGGACGAACAACCTGCCGGACTGCTCGAACATGTGCCACGAATCCTCCGGCAGTGCGTTGACGGAGACGATCGGCATCGGGAAGGGGTCGGTGTCGGTTCCCGACATCGAGAACGCCGACCTGATCCTGATCGCCGGCCAGAACCCGGGCACCAACCACCCGCGGATGCTCTCGACCCTGGAGAAGGCCAAAGGCAACGGGGCGAAGGTCATCGCGATCAACCCGCTGCCCGAGGCCGGGCTGATGCGGTTCAAGGACCCGCAGAAGGTGCACGGGGTGGTCGGCGACGGTGTGCAGATCGCGGACGAGTTCCTGCAGATCCGGATCGGCGGCGACCAGGCCCTGTTCCAGGGGCTGGGCCGGTTGCTGCTCGAGGCGGAGGACCGCAATCCCGGGACGGTGCTGGACCGCGAGTTCATCGACCGGCACACCGCGGGCTTCGAGGAGTGCGCGGCGCATCTGCGGCAGGTCGATCTGGGCACGGTGGCGGCGGCGACCGGGCTGACGCTCGAACAGATCCGGGCCACCGCGGACGCGTTGATCGCCTCGAAGAAGACCATCATCTGTTGGGCGATGGGGTTGACCCAGCAGACGCACGGGGTCGCGACCATCCAGGACGCGATGAACCTGCTGCTGTTGCAGGGGATGATCGGCAAACCCGGGGCCGGGGTGTGCCCGGTGCGCGGACACTCCAACGTCCAGGGTGACCGGACGATGGGCATCTGGGAGAAGATGCCCGAATCGTTCCTCGCCGCGTTGGACGCCGAATTCGGCATCCGGTCACCGCGGGAGCACGGCCTGGACGCGGTCGATTCGATCCGGGCGATGCGGGACGGGAAGGCGTCGGTGTTCGTCGGGATGGGCGGCAACTTCGTATCCGCGACCCCGGACACCGAGACCACCGAGACTGCGCTGCGGGGGTGTGCGCTGACGGTGCAGGTGTCGACGAAACTGAACCGCTCCCACCTGGTGACCGGGCGGACCGCGCTGATCCTGCCCTCGTTGGGGCGCACCGACAAGGACGTCCAGGCCGGCCGCAAACAACAGGTCACGGTCGAGGACTCGATGTCGATGGTGCACCTGTCCCGCGGCAGCCTGAAGCCGGCCGGCGACCAGTTGCGTAGTGAGGTCGCGATCGTGTGCGGGATCGCGCAGGCGTTGTTCGGTCCCGACCATTCGGTGCCGTGGCGGGAGTTCACCGCCGACTACGACCGCATCCGCGATTCCATCGCCCGGGTGATCCCCGGGTTCGAGGATTTCAATGCCAAGGTCCGCGGGCCGGACGGGTTCGGGTTGCCGCACCCACCCCGGGACCAGCGCCGGTTCGTGACGGACACGGGAAAGGCCAATTTCACGGTCAACGAGCTGTCCTGGCTGCCGGTGCCCGAGGGCCGGTTGATCCTGCAGACGATGCGCTCGCACGATCAGTACAACACCACCATCTACGGTCTCGACGACCGCTACCGCGGTGTCAAGGGCGGACGGCGGGTGCTGTTCATCGCCCCCGACGACATCGCCGCCCTCGGGTACACCGACGGGGACCGGGTGGACCTGATCTCCGAGTGGGAGGCCCCAGACGGGACAGTGCAGGAGCGCCGCGCCAACGACTTCCGGTTGGTGCCGTACCCTACGCCGCGGGGGAACGTCGCCGCCTACTACCCGGAGACGAATCCACTGATCCCGCTCGATCACGTGGCCCGCAAGTCGAACACCCCAGTGTCGAAGGCGATCACGATCCGTCTCGAGAAGCGGGTCTGAGCTCAAAAATGTGGGACCTCCGGAAACGATGGGGTCTTCGAAGGAGGGCAATTCGTGCTGTCTCTGCTCCTGCACGCGTTCGCAGCGTTCATCTATCTGTTCGTCCGCAACGTCGGACGCCGACCTCCCCACTTCGAATCACCGTCCCGGCACACGCGGGGATGCCAATGCCACGGTCTGTAGTCGACCGGCGCCGGCGAGATGGTCGAGTGGGCCGAGTAACGACGCGACGTCCGGTCAGCCACATCGACGGTGAGCAGCGGCGCACCCGCGTCGGCACTGTGGTCGTCGAGGAGCCCCTCGAGATCCGGGTTAGCCTGTGCCGCTGACGATGACGATGCACGCTCCTGGCCCGGATATCGAAATGGCGCAGGGGTTTCTCGTGACCGAGGGAATCATCGCCAACCGCGCGGACATCGCGTCGATTCGCTACTGCAATAGCGTCGACGACTACGGTGTCAACACCTACAACGTCCTCGATGTCGACCTGGCAACCGGCACGATGCCGTCGACAAGCTGATCGGTTGGGCCGCCGAACAGGGCCGGGTTCCGTTGCGAGGCATGGTGCTTTTCTGGTGTCCGGCCGGGCGTCGTTCGAGTGGGCGCAGAAGGCGGTGATGGCGGGGATCCCCATCCTCGCTGCCCTGTTCGCGCCGTCATCGCTGGCGATCGACCTCGCCCACGACACCGGGCTGACCCTCATCGGGTTCCTCCGTGGCACCACCATGAATATCTACACCCACGCCGCCCGCGTGACCGAGGCCTTGACGGTGGCCGTACCTGACCGACGTCGCGCGGTCACCGCCCCGTCGGTCAGATGCGCTTGAAGAGTGCGGCGAGGGCCTGTCCGCCGCCGATGCACATGGTGACGATGCCCAGTTCGAGGTCCCGGCGGACGAGGTCCTTGGCGACCCGCAAGCTCAGGATCGCGCCGGTCGCCCCGACCGGATGCCCGAGCGCGATGGCACCGCCGTACGGGTTGGTCTTCTGCGGGTTCAGCTTCGCGTCCCGGATCACCGCGACCGCCTGCGACGCGAACGCCTCGTTCAGCTCGATCACGTCGATGTCGCCGGGGGTGGTGCCGGTCTGCTCGAACAGGTTCGCCAGCGCCAGCACGGGGGCGTACCCCATCAGGGCCGGGTCCATCGCCGCGGTCGCGACGGCCTCGAGGGTGACCAGCCCGGTCAGGCCCTTCTCCTGTGCCGCGGACGCCGTGGCCAGCACCAGCGCCGCGGCGCCGTCGTTGATACCGGACGCGTTGCCCGCGGTCACCGTGCCGCCCTCCTCGAACGCCGGCCGCAGCTTCGCGAGGGTCTCGAGGGTGGTGTCGGGCTTGGGGTGCTCGTCGACCTCGATCGTCTTCGGGCGGCGGCCCCCGATCTGCACCGGGGTGATCTCCTCGGCGAACGCGGCCTTGGCGGCCTCGGAGGCGGCGCGGCGCTGGGATTCGACGGCGAACTCGTCCTGCTGCTGCCGGCTCACGTCGTATTTGCGGGCGACGGCCTCGGCGGTGCGGCCCATGTGCACGCCACCGAACGGGTCGGTCAGGATCGCGACGGTGCCGTCGACGAGTGTGCGGTCACCGAGCTTGTAGCCGGAGCGGGCGGAGAAGTCGTAGAACGGCATCCGGGACATGCTCTCGTCGCCGCCGGCGAGGGCGAAGTTCACCCCACCCCAGCGCATCTGCTGCGCCGCCGACCAGACCGCCTGCAGCCCGGACCCGCACAGCCGGTTGACGGTGTACGCCGGCGTCTTCTCGGGCAGTCCCGCGGCCAGGGCCACGCGGCGGGCGTTGTAGGCGTCCGGTCCGACCTGACCGATGCAGCCCATCACCACCTCGTCGATGTCGCCGCCGGGCACCCCGGCACGGTCCAGTGCGGCCTTCGCGGCGGTGGCACCCAGTTCGTGGGCGGGCACGTCCTTGAACGCGCCACCGAAGCTGCCGATCGGGGTCCTCGCGCCGTCGACTACCACGATCGGTTCAGGAGAATTCATGGGGAGACCTTCTTCATCGTTCGTGTTGGGTGTGTCGCTGGTGCCGTAGCCCCCGGCTGAGGAGGCCGATGTCACACGGGGGAAGCCGTCACGTGTGTCAGTGCTGCTTGGCGGTCAGCGAGGTGTAGCCAAAGCTTGCGTCGCGTATGGAGGGGAATGTGCGAGGGATAGTCGTCCAGGATCCGGCTGAGCTGCTGCTCGTATCTCCTACTCGTCATGCCGAATTGGGTGAGTAATTCTTCTGGCGGGGGAGTGCCGTAGGGAAGCCATCGGCAGGCGAACTCGACGATCGCTGAATCAAAGCTGTTCATCACACGGGCCTGTCCTTTGCAGTTCGGCGCTGGGATCGGCGCCGAACTCAGTGTGTGTCGGTGCGTGACGAAATGGTGTCGGCGCCAAGATGTCGGGACGAATGCGGCGGTAATGTGGCAATTGTCCCGGACCGCCGGATCGGTGTGATCGCGGAGTCTTGGCGCCAATCGAATTGCATTTGTGCACTCAGTCACAAAGTTTCGGTTGCTGTGTCCGGCATCACGGCAATGGACCCGCGGGTTCCGCGCGATTGATCGGGATATGCGAACAGCCCTGGACCGAAGCGGTGATGTCTCGGCAGTGTTCCGTCGTGACCACAGATGAGGGTTACCCAACGAACCGACGGACTGCCATTCACACACCGGTCTGCACGATCGACACAGCCGAGCAGGCGGTCCAAATCCGGTGGCAACGACGGGGCACATCCTCACCTACCGCTCGAATACATGAAGGACCGGTCGATGCTTGTCAGACGATCTTCGAAAATCTTTGTGGTCGTGGGAGTGCTGTTCATCGCTCTCGCCGCGCTCCTGCGGTTCGTGCTGGTGCCCACGCTGTCAAAGTTGCCCGGTGACCTCGATGTCAATCCCGTCTACGAGGGGACCGGCACGCTGCTCAACGCCCAAGCCCTGCAGTCCGGCGACATCGCCAATGTGATCGCGTCCGATGTTCCCGTGACCATTGATCGCCACATCTACGTGTCGAGCACCGACGGTGACACCGCGCTCGCTCATGACGACATCACCCTCGCGGCGCCCGGCCTCTCCGTGCCGTCCAACCACACCTACGCCATCGACCGCAAGACGATGGACGCGGCGGCAGATGACTCCGCTGAGGGGGTCGAACCGCACAGCGGCATGACCATCGCTCTTCCGCTGCACCCGGACCCGGCGGCGAGCTACCAGTACTACGACTCCGCGACCAGAACCACGGTCCCGATGACCTACGTCGACTCGGGCAACGTCTCCGGCCGGGACGTACTCAACTACACAGTGGAAGCGAAAGGCGCCTTGCGCGATCCCGCCATCGCAGGGACGCTGCCGCCGGCGCTGCCCAAATCGCTGGTCGGGTCCCTCGCGCCCCTGCTGCCGGCGGATGTGCAGCAGAGTCTCGGTGGGGCCCTCGGTCAGCTCGCCGACCCGGTGCCGTTCACGTACACCGCGGTCACCCGCATCAACCTCGCCGCCGACCAGACCTTGGGCTCGCCGATCGATGCGCAATTGAACCAGCAGATCATCGCGAATGTGGAGATCGGCGGCCAGTTGGTTCCCGTGATGCCCGTCTTGTCCATCGACACCGCTCTCAACGACCAGTCGATCAGCGACGCAGCGGCCTCGGCCAAGTCGCAGGCAATGCAGCTGAACCTGATCAGTGTGGTCGCACCGATCGTCCTGTTGGTCCTCGGTGTGCTGGTACTGCTCATAGGCATCCTGCGGCGGCGCCCACGCGCAATCATTCAGTCTCCGGCGCAGCGGGAGAACCTGACGGTCCGATAGCCGCAGGCGCCGGGCGCCGATCTGAACCCATCCACACACTCCGTACACCAACGGTTGCTCGGTGAGCTGAACATGCCCACACCCACCGGGTCTCCCCGAGCCACCTGTGCAGACGAAAGGCAGATGCGGGCATGGACATCCACGTCGACTACGACCGATGCGAAGGACACGGCGAATGCGTCATCGCAGCCCCCGAAATCTTCGACCTCAACGATGACGGCGACGAGGTGATCGTCCTGGACGACTCTCCCGCCGAGGCTCTTCGCCCGAAGGCGGAAGCGGCGGTCAAGTTGTGCCCGGTCGCGGCTCTGCGGATCGACCACTGAACCCGACCTTTCGCACCGGACACCGGGCCTTACCCGGGCAGAACAACCCTTGCAAGTAACACCCATCAGAGAGAAAGCAGAGAACAATGCTCGCATTCACCGACCCCACCGACCTGCGCAAGTTCGTCGGAGGCATTTTCGAAAAGGCGTACCTGGACGAAAAGCTCGGTCCCAAACTCACCGCCACCGGCGCGGTTCTGCTCGTCTCGTGCCATGACCCCGTCTGTGAGGTCGTGCTCGACATGCCCAACAACAAGGTCTATTCCAGTGTCGCGGAGGGTGGAGTCACCCCGAACGCCACGCTGAGGATGAGTTCGGAAGACGCGAACAAGTTCTGGCAGGGCAAGCTCAATATGACGATGGCTCTCACGAAGGGCACCGTCAAGGCCGAGGGGCAGATCATGAAGGTGCTCAAGCTGGTCCCCAGCACCAAATTCCTTTTCCCGATCTACATCCAGGACCTCAAGGACGCTGGACGCGAGGATCTCATCGCCTGAACCGCTGACAGCGGGAGCATCCCGGCGACGCCCGATCGACGATGGGGCCGGTATCTTCACCGGCCCCATCCTCGTGCCCGGACCGAACCCGCTTGGCCATCGACAGCTCCTCAGCGTCACAGGCCGCAACGCCGAACGATTACCCAACATCGAAAGGCTGACATTGACGACAATCGAACACACCAAGTACGCGGTATCCCTGTACGACGGACCCGATGCCAACAGCATCGCAGGCCTGGTCGGTACTCACCTCGGGGAGAACCTCGAGGCAGCCCCCTCACGTATCGACCTGGCGCACAAACTCGCCCGACCCGTGGCGATCGTCAGCGCGGATACTGACAGCGCGTGCACGATCGTGTTCGGGGACGACGAGGCTGTGGTCTACAACGGTCTCGTCGGACAGCCGGACGTGGTCCTGATCGTCACCGACAAACACCTCGACCTCATCGCCCAGCTACCAGGGAAGGTGGGGCCACTCGGTGCACTCGGCCTCGTGACCGGTCGCGGCATGAGACTGCTCGCGGCGATCCTGACCCGCCGGCTGGTAGTCAAGGGACTCTTCGCCCATACCGCGACCGTGCTCCACACGATCGCCCTCCTGTCTGCGAGCCCGACATGACCGCGTTCACCGGCCCTCACCGCGGTGCCGGCAGGGAATTCGACGAGCGACTGACTGTCCCGCTTGCATCCTCTCCAGTGCAGGTTCGTCGATCAGACACCGAACCGCGTCGCGCCTCCACGCGGACGAAAGTTCTGCGGGGCATCGTCCTGCTCGCCCTGATCCCGATCACCGCCTTCTACCTCTACCCCCGCATCCACGACCTGACCGCGACACCGTATCGGCTCGACCAGGCGGTGGTGTCCGCCAACAACTACAACCCCGCGCTCGCCGAACTCGTCGAACACGAAAAGGTCACCCTCTCCGCGTTCGCCGCACTCGACAAGATGAAGGCGGCACTGGCCAGCGTCCAAGAAACCGATGCCACCGTCGCAGCGGAACTGAATACGCTGATCGGTCAAATCAGCGGAGATATTCAGAACACTCTCGACCAGGCCGGTACGAATGTCGACGATCTCGTGGCCTCCCTCGACACTCTGACCGCACAGATCAACACCCTCCAGCCCCCAGTCGACGGTGCGACTGCGGCGTTGACCGGCAACCGCGCCACGCTCGCCTCGATTCTCGACGATGCACGGTCGACCGCCGAGAAAGTGCACAACGCCCGCGTCTCGGCGGAAGAGTCCGCAAACGACCTGTCAGGAAAGTAAGGAACCCCTTGTGATCTTCTTCGGACGCCGCGGTGGCCCGGCACGCATGGTCCTCGCGATCGTCGCAGTCGGTGTCCTGGGACTGCTGACCTTCGTCGTGTACAACCTCAATCACCGACTCGACAATCAGCAGCAGGTCAATGTGACCAGCATCGGTGTCTCTCAGGACATCGTCGACGTCAACGACAAACTGACCGGACAACTACAGCAGTTGACCGAACTCACGCACACCGCCCAAACTGCACTGGATTCCACAGAGGCGCTCGGTCCGCTTCTGACCAAACTCGACGAGGCCATCACCCCCGCCGCGGCGATGCTCGCCCAGGGAACGTCAGGGGCGCAGATGACCAACGAACAGTTGCAGAATATCCAGTCCATTCTCGGTGAGGTCCAGAACACGGTGCTGCCCTTGGTGTCATCCGCCGAAGCGTTCGGTGCACAGGGCCGCGATCTCCTCGCGATCGTGCAGGGTCTGGTGAGCGACCTGGAGGGGTCGGTGGCGGCGGCACAGACGATCAACCAGATGCTGCCCCTGCCCGGATAGACCGCCACCGACCGAACCGCCCACCCCCTTCTCCGACTGGACGTGATATGCAACAGGGCAACACTTTGTCTCCAGCATCTCTCTCGCGCCGAGGCCTGGCCGGCTATCAGCGCTTCGACATACCGACCTCGGCGCTGCCTGAGCGAAAGAGCCCGCCGACCAATCCGCCAGGTACATCTGGGCCGACACAGACGCGGTACGCCGTCGTCACCGAGTGGTGTGGCCGCGCCGCGGCCGTCACCGCCGTCGTCCTCTTCGGGATGGTTTTGCTGACCATCCACAAGGGCCTCCTCGTGCAAGACAGTGCACGCACCGTGGTCGATAACTTCCGGGTGACGAACGAGTTCTTCGCCCAGCGCGCAGATCTCACTGCGCCCGCCACCGCGCGCAGGCAACTCGACGAACTCAACGGAGTCCTGGCACAACTGAATTCCGCAGCAGCTACGGACGTCGACCACCTCGCCGCGCTACTGCCCAACGCTCAGGCACTCGTCGCAGCAGGCCAGGGCGACACTCAGATCGCGGGCCAGCTCGAATCAGTCGCGACGACCCTGCAAGGGTCGGCCGCCTCGCTGCACCAGGTCTCCGCGGACGCGAATATCACGGTATCGACCGTCAACGACGAACTCACCCGAGCACTCGACCTGACAACTCAGCTCAATTCGGAACTGACCCGCACGGCGAACAAACTCGCACTCGTGCCCGCTTCCGACGCGTTCATCCCCGCACCGGAAGGAAATCGATGATCTCGAAAAAGGCATGGTCTCTCGTTGTGCTGGTCCTGGGCGTCGTTCCGGCCGTGGTCCTGTGCACGCTGAACGGCTTCTTCCCGGCGTTACGCGATATCAGCGATCCGCTGGGCCGCCCCTCGGCTTTGAGCCTCGAACTCATCGATTCCGCGGGCCAGTTCGATTCTCTGTCCGCTCTTCTTCTTCCCAAGCACGCCCAACTGGCAACCGATATCCAGACGCTCACTCCGCTCGCCAACGATCTGGAAGGACTCACCACCAAGGCCGGCGAACTTTCCGGGTTGGCGAAGACGGTCAATGGCTCCACCTCCTCTGTCGGAACCACCGCACAACCGCTGCCCGACCTGGTGGCCTCGGTGACCACTCGCGCCGACCAGGCGAGTCCGACCGTGGCCGGACTGTCCACCGCGGTCGGGTCGGTGACCACCCAATTGGAAGGTATTCATCAAGGATTGACGACGGTGGGCGGCTCACTGGGCGAACTCGGCCCGAAGGCCTCGGCGATCGCCGCCACCTTGTCGGTCATCCGGGAGGAGGCCGCCCACGTTCAGGAGTTCGGCCCCCTTCTCGCGGTCATCGGCCCGCCGGTCAACGACCTGAATCTGCCCCCGCTGGGCGTTGCACCCACACCGGCGTCTGCGCCCCCTGCATGACGGCGCACCACGGATCCTTTCGAAAGGCGGAATCCTCGATGCTTCGGCTCTCCTGGGCAGTTGCCCTCGCATTCACCATCGCCGTACTTGCCGGCATCCTCATCGTCACCCGCGATCTGAACATCTCGAACGACATCTTCAAGGACGGAGTGGCGCAGGCGAAGATCGTCGACAGCACCACCGACCAAGCACTGGATGGAGCACAGCAACTACCGCCCGCCAATGCGGCGATCAACAACAGCATGCCCCATGTGGTCGGGGTACTGGACTCACTGACCCGCGCCGACCAGACTCTCGGCTCGCTCGGGGAGCAGCTGGCCGCCCTCGGGACCGCGCTGCAAGCGGCGGACGCACCGCTCGTGGGCATCATCGGTGCCGGACAGGCGGCGACGGATCAGGCCAACGCTGCCGCGGCGCCGGCCGCGTCGATCGTCACCACGCTCAGCGAAGCCGACGCCAAGGTGGAGGCACTCGGTCCGCTGCTCGACCAATCCCTCGCTCTCGGGCAGACGATCGACTCGAAGCTGCGTATCTCTCTTCTCCTACCGAAAGTCCCCAAGTAGAAAACGCCCGCGACAAACGGCGCGAGGGCATCGGCGGCTGAAGGCGCCGCCGATGCCCTAGCTCGGGGTCTGCGCCGCGCCGCCGCGACCGGCGATCTCACTGGCACGGGTCGTCGCGGCGGCGGTCCCCGCGATCACCCAGTTCGCCGGGTCGACCTCGACGATCTGTCCCCGCACGAGCGAGCGCTGCGCACCGAGGAGGTCGACGATCAGATCGGTGAACCGTGCCGCGAGTTCCTGCCGTTGCGTCGCGGGGCGGCCGGCGAGCACGATCGCCGTGAAGTCCGGCGCCGGCGGTGCACCCGCTCCGACGAGGGTCCCCGCGACGGCGACGTCGTCGGGGTGGTAACGGACGACAAAAGCCCGGACCCGTTCGATCGGGGAGTCCAGGACCTCGGCATAGCAGCAACTCGCGGCGGTGAGCAGTTCTCGGTGCTGCTCAGGCGTGTACGCGCCCTCGACGAGGTGGCAGTGGGCAACGGGCATGAGCCGCAGTACCTTCCGGGCAGAGTTGATCAGGAGATTCCGCGCCGGGTTCCGGCATCGACATTGATCACCGACCCGTGCAGCACCGCGGCCTCGGGGGCGAGCAGCGTCTCGACGATCCAGCCGATCTCTTCCAGGGTGGGCAGGCGGCCGAGGGTGGTCTTCGCGCGGTACCGCTCCCAGATCTGTTCCGGATCCCGTCCGGTTTCCGTGGCCTCGGTTTCGATGAAGGCACGGAGCCGTGGCGTGTCCACCGGTCCGGGCGCGATCGTATGTTTGGTGACGCCCCTGGGCCCGTACAACGCACTCAGCTGACGCATGAGGTTGAAGACGGCGGCGTTCGCCGTGCCGGGAGCGGCGTCGAGCGGGCCGGGCTCGAGGCCGAGGGAACCGGCGATGGTCACGAAGCGGGAGCCGTCGACGAACTGGTCCCGGACGGCGTGCAACAGCCGCACGAGTCCGCCCACCTTGATGTTCACAGCCACGGCCAGGTCGCCGGGTGGGATGGTGTCGGCGGAGCCCCGCACCGGCAGGCCGGCGGCGAACAGTGCCATCCGGACAGGCGAATCCAGCCGAGCAGAGATCGTTTCGATCGCACTGTCGTCGGCGATGTCGGCCACGCACGGGCTGATCAAGTCCTCCGCCGCAGCGAGCTTCTCGAGGTCCTCGGTGCTGCGGGCGACGGCGAGGACTCGCAGCCCGCGGCGGGCCAGTCGCAGCGTGATCTCGGTGCCCATCGCACCGGTCGCACCGTCGACGACGCAGAGGTCGGGTGTCGTCACGGCAGTGTTCTCCTCGGAAGGAAGAGCGAGCGGCCGGGGCGGTGGGTACCGCTCCGGCCGCTCGTGGACGACAGGGGGATCAGCTGTGCAGCCGGATGGTGACGGCTCGTGGTTCGGTGAAGAATTCGCGGGAGTACTGGCCGCCCTCGCGGCCGAGGCCGCTGCTGCCTTCGCCGCCGAACGGCAGTCGGAGGTCGCGTTCGAAGAAGGTGTTGATCCAGACGGTGCCGGCCTTCCAACGGGCGGCCATCCGGTGCGCACGGTTGAGGTTGTCGGTGAACAGCATCCCGGCGAGGCCGTACGGGGAGTCGTTGGCGATGCGCAGCGCCTCGTCCTCGGTGTCGAATCCGAGGACGGTCTCGACGGGCCCGAAGATCTCCTCGCGTGCGGTGCGGGAGTCGTTGGTGAGCCCGGTGATCACGGTCGGCGGGTAGTAGAACCCGTTGGCCCGGGCATCGTCGGTGAGCCGGGACCCACCGGTGACGATCTTGCCGCCCTCCTCCTGCGCCAGTTCGACGTAGCCGTGCACCTTCTCGAGGTGCTTCTCCTCGATCAGCGGGCCGACGAAGTTCGTGGGGTCCTTCGGGTCGCCGACGGTGAGGTTGCGGGCCTGGTCGGCGAACCGGTCGAGGAATTCGTCCATGATCGAGTTCTGCACCAGCAGGCGCGAACCGGACAGGCATACCTGCCCGTTGCCGCCGAAGATGGCGCGGATCGACATGGGGACGGCAATGTCGAGGTCGGCGTCGTCGAAGACGATGTTCGCGGACTTGCCGCCCATCTCCGCGGACACGGGGGTGTGGTTCACCGCGGCCGCCTGCAGGATCTTTACGCCGGTGGCGCTCGAACCGGTGAATGTGATCCGGTCGACCCGCGGGTCCGCGGTGAGCGGACCGGCGACGGCCTCGCCGCCGAAGCCGTGGACCACGTTGAGGACGCCCTCGGGCAGGCCGGCCTCGAGGGCGAGTGCGGCGAACCGGTGCGCGGTGAGCGGCGTCTGCGGTGCGGGCTTGAGGACGGTGGTGTTTCCGAACGCCAAGGCGGGGGCGATCTTCCACGTTGCGAGCATCAGCGGTGCGTTCCAGGGGCTGATCGCGGACACCACCCCGGCGGGTGGGTACAGGACGTAGGAGAGCAGGTCGCCGTCCGGGTAGGCCTCGTTGGCGGCCATCGACACGTAGTCGGCGAAGAATCGTAGGTTGTGCGCGACCCGCGGGATCTCGGCGTGCAGGGACTGGTTGATGCTCTTGCCGCCGTCGCGGGTTTCGATCTGGGCCAATTCCTCGCGGTGTTCGTCGACCTTGTCGGCGACGGCGTGCAGGATCTTCGCACGCTCCTTCGGCGACATCCGCGGCCACGGTCCGTCGTCGAACGCCTTCCGCGCTGCGGAGACGGCGTCTGTTCCGTCGGCGGCCGTTCCCTGGGGGACGGTGCCGAGCAGGGAGCCGTCGTGCGGGTCGCGAGTTTCGAACGTCGCGCCGTCCGATGCGGGACGCCAGTCACCACCGATGAGGTGTTTGACGTCGGAAATTTCCGGTACTGCGGTCATGTGCTCTCCTGTTGAATCAGGCTGGGACCCAATAGCCTTCAGATCCTGATGTGGCCGCGGCGATGCGCGGCATGTCATACACAATGCCTGTGACTTACGACACTACGAGTTACGTTCCGTGCATACCATGGCCTCACGCGCACATCGTGTGGTCTCCAGGCGCACGGCAACGGCACGGAAAGTCTGAGGAAGGGGGCGCTCGCAGACCTCGTTCGGAGCACCCCTTCACGCGATCAGGATCCCGCCAGCGCCGGGGTCTCGTAGGTGCGGCCGGCGAGTTCGGAGGCGACGTCGATGATCATGTCCTCCTGGCCGCCGATGACACCGCGGCGCCCGAGTTCCATGAGGATGTCGCGGGCGGGGACGCCGAACTTCTTCGCGGCCCGCTTGGTGGGGTGGAAGAACGTGGAGTACACACCGGCGTACCCGAGGATCAGGGCGGTCTCGTCGACGATCTGCGGTTCCTTCATCAGCGGCGCGACGATGTGTTCGGCGGTGTCGATGAGTGGGAACAGGTCGACGCCGGTGTCCCAGCCCGCCCGCTCGAAGGCGGCGGCGAGGACCTCGGTCTGCGCGTTACCGGCGCTGGCACCGAGCCCGCGCAGGGAACCGTCGATGAAGGTCGCCCCGTTTTCGGCGGCGGTGAGCGCGTTCGCGATCCCGACGCCGAGGTTGTTGTGGGCGTGGAATCCGATGTCCGCGGTGATCACCTGCCGCAGGGCGGCGACCCGGTCCCCGGCGTGCTGGGGAACCATGGCACCGGCGGAGTCGACGACGTAGACGACGTCGGCGCCGTAGGAGTCGAGTTTGGCGGCCTGCTCCGCGAGGGGTTCGGGGTCGAGTTTGTGGCTCATCATCAGGAACGTCATCACGGTCAGGCCCTGTTCCTTGGCCCACTCGACCGGCTGCTGCCCGCAGTCGGCCTCGGTGCAGTGCACCGCGACGCGGACGGTCTTGATGCCGGCGTCGATGGCCTTCTGCAGCTCGGCCAGGGTCGCGATGCCGGGCACGTAGAGGGCGGCGATGTCGGCGTTCTCGACGGCGTCGACGGCGGCGCGGACGTAGTCGGGGTCGGTGGCGGCGGCGAACCCGTACTGGATCGAGGAGGCGCCGAGGCCGATTCCGTGGGCGACCTCGATGGTGCCGACACCGGCCTTGTCCAGTCCGCGGGCGATGTCGGCGACGTTCTGCGGGGTGAACTGGTGCGACACCGAGGACATGCCGTCGCGGAGGGTGGTGTCGACGATCGTGATCTTCTTCTGGGCGGGGGTATTCACTGTGCTGCTCCCTGGACGAGGTTCTGCTGGGCCATGACGTCGGCGACCTGGACGGCGGCGGCGGTGATGATGTCGAGGTTGCCGGCGTAGGTGGGCAGGAAGTCGCCGGCGCCGACGACCTCGAGCATGACGGTGACCAGGTCGCCGTCGACGTCGACCAGGCGCAGCGAGTAACCCGGGACGTACTGCTGCACCTTGGCGACCATGTCGATCACGGCCTTCTCGATGGCGGCGGGGTCGGGGTTGCGGACCTTGGCGTAGACGGTGTCGCGCATGTTCATCGGCGGTTCGGCCGGGTTGATCACCGAGATGGCCTTGGCGCGGTCGGCGCCGGCCACCTGGGCCAGCGCCTTGCCGGTCTTCTCGCTGAATTCGCTGAGATTCTGCCGGGTGCCGGGGCCGGCGCTGTGGGAGGCGATGGCGGCGACGATCTCGCCGTACGAGGCGTCGGCGACCTCGTTGATGGCGTAGAGGATCGGGATGGTGGCCTGCCCGGCGCAGCTGACCATGTTCACGTTCGGGGCGCCCAGGTGTGCGTCGAGGTTGACCGCGGGGACCACGTACGGGCCGACGGAGGCCGGGGTGAGGTCGATGGCGGTGATGCCGGCCGCGGCGTAGCGCGGTGCCGCGGCGGCGTGGATCTTCGCCGACGTCGCCTCGAAGACGATGTCGGGTAGCTCGGGCTGGGCCAGGAGCCAGTCCAGCCCTCCGGCGGAGGCCTCGAGGCCCTCCTGCCGGGCGCGGGCCAAGCCCTCGCTGCCGGGGTCGATGCCCACCATGAAGCGGGGTTCGACGTGCTCGGACCGCAGCAGCTTGTACATCAGATCCGTACCGATGTTGCCGGAGCCGATAATCGCGGCGCTCTTGCGACTCATTGTGTGCCTCTCGCTCATATCTGCCTGTGCCGACAGAACCTGGTGCGTCAAAATGTGGTGGAGTACCCGCATGCGGGCTGCGCGTAAATCGCGCTCGCACTCCACCGAAGTCCCCTTCGAGACAACCACCGATGCGTTGCGGTGGGTCCGATGGTCGGAATAGCCGAACAGCACCCCGGTGTGGGACCGCCCCGATCCGGTTTAATCGGAGATCGGGCCGAAATTTGCTGGTCACGGCCGTGGTGGCGATGGTGGGCGACCGACAGCCCGGGGCGGACGCGGTGCGCCTGGAGGCAAAACGATGTGCGCCTGGAGCCATGGCTCGACGCCAGCATGGCTCGTAGTGTTCTAGGCCACAGGCAGTCACAACCGCGACAGCGGTCACCGCCGGTTCCAAGGGTTCGGACGTATCCCCGCCCGAGTCCCGTATCCACCACAAACGTCGCCGGCGAACACGGCCCTCCGCGGTCATGGCGGCGCGATAAAGGAGAACGACATGAGTGACTCTCGGTTCGAGATTTCCCATCTCGCCCGTGCCGAACTGCTGAGCCCCAAGCCGCAGGAAACGGTGGACTTCTTCACCAAGTTCCTCGGGATGTACATCACCCACACCGAGGGGCAGTCGGTCTACCTGCGCGCCTACGAAGACCCCTACCAGTGGAGCCTGAAGGTCACCGAATCCACCCAGGCCGGACTCGGCCACGCCGCGCTGCGCACCAGCTCCCCGGAAGCGCTCGAACGGCGGGCAGCCTCGCTCAAGGACGCCAACGTCGACGGAGCGTGGCGTGAGAGCGACTTCGGGTACGGCAAGACCTTCACCTACCAGTCCCCGGACGGGCACAACCTGGAACTGCTGTGGGAGGTCGAGAAGTACCAGGCCCCGCCGGAGCTGCAGTCCAAGATCCTCACCCGCCCGTCGAAGAAGCCGCTGCAGGGCATCCCCGTCAAGCGCATCGACCACCTGAACCTGCTCGCCAGCGACGTCAGCGCGGTGAAGAACTCCTTCGAGCGCCACCTCGGGTTCCGGACCACCGAACGCGTCGTCGACGGTGACACCGAGATCGGCGCGTGGATGAGTTCGAACATCCTCGGCCACGAGGTCGCGTGTCTGCGGGACGCGCAGGGCGAACGCGGCAAGATGCACCACCTCGCGTTCTACTACGGCACCGGCCAGCACAACATCGACGCGGTGGAGATGTTCCGCGACTACGACATTCGCATCGAAGCCGGCCCCGACAAGCACGGCATCACCCAGGCCCAGTTCCTCTACGTCTTCGAACCCGGTGGCAACCGCATCGAACTGTTCGGTGAGGTCGGGTACCTGCATCTCGACCCGGATGGTGAGACCAAGACCTGGCAGATGTCCGACATCGACACCGGGCTGGCGATCGGCGGCGCGAAGCTTCCGTGGGAGACCTACTTCACCTACGGCACCCCGAGCCCGCTCTCACTCGACCAGCACATCGAGAAGTACGCGCACTTCGGCCCCGGCGGTCCCGGCCCCGACGCAGCGGCTGCCGAGCAGGCGGTCCCGGACGAGATCGACCACTCCCGCGCCGTCGCCGGCGCTCCGGCGTCCTGATACGCACGTGGGTGTGACCGGAAATCCGGTCACACCCACGTGAATCCACCGGAAACGCGACGGACCTCCCGATCCGTCGCGTTTCGTCGTGTGTAATCGCAGCCTTGCACCGATTTTCGCGAGCACGGGTCGCCGCAGCCGCAGCCGTGCGCCTGAATGCCAAATGATGTGCGTCTGACGCCATGGCACACCCACATCACGACTCGTAGTGTTGTGAATCACAGGAACAACGGCGAATGACCTTTGCAACACGCTCCGGGTCCGTCAGGACCGAGCACGACGAATCCTTACCGATTCACCAATGACCTGGAAAGGCATCTTCATGAATGACGTTCAAGTGCAGTCCAATCTGCGCGTCGCCGAGGTGGACGGCTTCGAGATCGCCGTCGATCTGTACCGCCCGGATATCGACAACCCGCCGGCGGTGATCTACCTCCACGGGGGCGGATGGCAGCTCGGCGACAAGAAGGACGGCGCCGACGACCGCCTCGCGCGACTGGCCTCGTACGGCGTCGCCGTGGTGTCTGCGAATTACCGGCTCGCGCCGCAGGGTTTGTATCCGAACCCGATTCACGACGTCAAGGCCGTTGTGCGGTGGCTGCGCGCACACGGAGCCGAGCTGGGGGTCTCGACCGACCGGATCGGGGTGTGGGGCGCATCGGCAGGGGCGTACCTGGCCACCATGGTCGGACTGACCCCCGGCGACGAGGAACTCGAAGGGGTCGTCGGCGACGATCTCGATCAGTCCAGCCGCGTCGACGCCGTCGTCCACTGGTTCGGACCGTCCGACCTGGCCGCCAACGCCGGCCGCAGCTGGATCGAAAGTCATCTTCTCCCACCGCCGTTCGAGAACGCGCTGCTCGGCGAAGATGAAGTTTCGGCGCCGTCGGACATCTCTTGGAACGCCAGCCCGCTCAGTCGCGTTACCTCTCTGGCCCCACCGTTTCTGATCGCGCACGGTGATCGTGACCGGATCACGTTGTCCGCGCAGAGTCACGCACTGCACGACGCGCTGGTCAGCACCGGCGCCCGGTCCACCCTCCTCGTGCTTGGCGGTGCGGGTCACGAAGGCCCCGAGTTCGATCAGCCCGATCACCTGGGCATCACGGCAGCCTTCCTCTCCGCGCACCTCCGCGGCTGAACACCCAGAACCTACTTTTCGACGACATTCAAGGAGAAGAACAATGACGCAGGATGCAGCGGTCGAGCAGCAGCAACCGCCGGCCGGTATTCCGAGTTTCGACGATGATCTCCACGTCGACGAAGTGCTCGTAGATCCCTTCCCCACCTACGCGAAGCTGCGCGATGCCGGGCCGGTGGTGTGGCTCGAAAAGTATGGGTACTACGCCTGCGCTCGCTACGACGAGGTGTCCGCGGTGCTCTCGGACTGGGAGACCTTCACATCCCGTGAGGGCGTGGGGTTCAACCAGTTCTTCAACGGCATCACCGAGACCAGCCTGCAGACCGAGGGCGAGCACCACGACGAGATCCGTCAGGTCGAGGGATGCCCCATCAAGAAGGGGCCGCTCGAAGAGCTCAAGCCGCGGCTGCAGGACTTCGCCGAGAACCTGGTCGAATCCCTGAAGGGCAAGGACAACCTCGACGGCGTCGCGGACGTGGCGATGGCCATGCCCATCGAGATCGTCACCGATCTGGTCGGTGTCGAGGGCGTCACCCAGGAGCAGATGTTCAAGTGGGGTGTCGCCGGATTCGACAGCATCGGTCCCCTGCACGCCCCGCGTACGCAGCCGGCCCTGGAAACGATGATGGGGTACATGGAGTTCGCCGACGAGAACTTCCCGAGCAATGTGCGTGAGGGTGGTTGGGCGGATCAGCTGTTCAAGAACGGTGCGGCCGTGGGATGGCCCGAGGATTTCGCCCGCGGGGTGATGAACGACTACATCTACCCGAGCGTGGACAGCACCATCAGTGCGATCGGGATCGGCCTGCTGCTGTTCGCTCAGCACCCGGACCAGTGGGATCGCCTGCGCGCGGACCGTTCCCTGCTGACCAGCGCGATCCCCGAGATCGTACGCCTGGCCTCGCCGTTGCAGTTCTTCACCCGGGTCGCGACGAAGGACACAGAGATCGCCGGAGTGGCTATTCCGGAGGGCTCGCGTGTGGTGGTGATGTACGGCTCCGCGAACAGGGACGAGCGCAAGTTCGAGAACCCGGATTCGTTCGACATCACTCGTGACCCGGCCGGTCACCTGGGGTGGGGGCGAGGGAAGCACGCGTGCCTGGGAAAGCCGTTGGCTCGGTTGGAGATGATCACGTTGTTCAACGTGCTCGCCGACAATGTCGAACGCTTCCATGCCGGTAAGCATCGCTTCCAGCCCAACAACATCATCCGCAGCCTCGGGGAGCTCGAACTCTCCATCACCTGGGCCGACAAGAACTAGCTAGCCGGCGTTCCGACGTCGTCCCTATCGCATAGGGAAGGGAAAGAGAAGATGAAGATCCAGATCGAGTACGGAATGTGTGATGGTCACGGGGAGTGCGTCATCGCCGCCCCCGAGGTCTTCGACCTCAACGACGACGGCGACGAGGTGATCCTACTGGACGAGACTCCCGCCGAGGAACTCCGCGACAAGGTCAACGCCGCAATCAAGCTTTGTCCCGTCGCTGCCATCCGCATCGAGGGTTGAGCCGTGACCAACACAGTGATCGTCGGTGGCGGCCTGGCCGGTCTCCGTGCAGCGCAGCGGCTCCGCGAGACCGGCACGTCCGAGCTGATCACCATCGTCGGCGACGAGAAGCATCGCCCGTACAATCGTCCGCCCCTGTCCAAGCAGTTGCTTGCGGGAACGATGTCCCCGGTGGAATGCGAATTCGACACCGCGGCTGACGACTTCGAATGGATCCTCGGCAACGCCGCGGCCGGACTGGACGTGGAGAGCCGGCGGCTCAGTCTCACCGACGGCGAGATCGGTTACGACAAACTGATCATCGCGACCGGTAGGGGTGCGCGCACCCTGCCCGGGCTGCCGGAGCTGGACGGATTTCACGTGCTGCGCGGCCTCGACGACGCGATCGCCCTGCACACCGCGGCCCAGCACGCCAGCAACGTGGTCATCATCGGTGGCGGCTTCATCGGATGCGAGGTCGCGTCGAGTCTGCGCGTCAACGGGGTCGAATCGGTCACGATCGTCGAGCGGGCCGCCACGTTGATGCCCCTTCTCGGACCGGACATCGGCCGGTTCGCCGAGCGTCTGCACCGCGAGCACGGGGTGAACATCCACTGCAACACCTCGGTGACCCAGTTCCACGGGGGGAGCCGAGTCGAACGGGTCGAACTCGACAACGGCCAGATGCTCGACGCCGATCTGGTCCTGCTCTCACTCGGATCGGTTCCCAACACCGACTGGCTGACGGGGTCGGGTCTGGAACTGGACCAGGGGAGCGTGGTGTGCGACGAGTTCTGTCACGCATCCGGGCACCCGGACATCGTGGCAGTCGGGGACGTCGCATCCTGGACCCACCGCGGTGTCGGGAAGCGGGTCCGGATCGAGCACTGGTCGAACGCTGCCGACATGGGTGCGGCCGCGGCGGAGAATTTGTTCGCCGCGGTCGGCGGGAAGGCCCCCTACTCGCCCATACCGACGTTCTGGACCGATCAGTACGATGTCAGTTTCAAGGCGGCCGGGTTCGTCACGATGGTCGACAACTTCGTCCCGGTGGACACCGGTGTCGAGGGCAAATGGAACTGGGACGGGCTGGGCGAGTCCGGGCTCGTCGCAGGTGTCACCGCCAACGACAACAAGGCCTTCCTGAAGTACCGGCGCACCATCGCCGGAGCGGGAACGAAACCCTGACCACAGTGTCCACCACGCCGCAGTCCCGTCCCGCACTCGAGGGGTGGGACTGCGGCCTTTTTGTCGAGTCAGCGCCGGCGGTACTGCCCGGGGCTGATCCCGTAGAGAGTGCGGAACGACCGGCTGAAGTGCGAGATGTCCTTGAAGCCCACCCGGCTCGCCAGGTCGCCGATGGTGATGTCAGTGCTCAGCAAGATCATGCGCGCACGCTCGAGCCGAGCGTGAAGAAGCCATTCACTCGGTGTACTTCCGGTGCTCTGGAAGATCTTCTGCAGGTACCGAAGCGAGATTCCCAGCTCCGCGGCGGCTTCGGTGATGGACAGGTTCTCGTCGTGGAGCCGGGTCTTGAGCAGGTTCTGCGCCCGGTGCAGGTCCGCGGTGTGGGCTTGCTGCGTCGGGCTGACCGTCCCACCGGTATCGGCCAAGGCGGTCACGATCATGTCCAACGCGGAGGCAGACAGCGCCGCGGCCGGCGCATCGGGCACCGCGGCATCGAGGGCGGCGAGTTGCTGCAGGAACCTGCTGACGACGACGCCGGCACCGGAAGCGGCCGACACCGGCTGTGCCATCACGCGGTCGACGTCCCGTTCGGACATCCGACCCAGCAGCAGCGGCCGGGGAACACGCACGACGATCTGCTCGAACCTTTGCGGAAAGTCGAACCTGAACGGCTGGCCGGCGTCGATGACCGCGAACGAGCCCTTGTCGAGCCAGATCGAGCGGTCGTGCTGCTCGATTCGCCCGGGACCCCCGGTCACCGCGCACAGAAAGTAATCCTCGGAATCGGTGTCGCCGATCATCGCCGGTGTCCGCAGAACCGAATGTGCGTGGGCGCGTACGGTACTCAGGGACAGGTCGCCGAACTGCCGAGTGCTCAGTCTCGCCTCGAAGCGGCCGCTACGCGACTCCCACTGCGGGTCCATCTCGCAGTAGGTCTCCGCGAGGGCGTCCGTCCACCACTCGCGGCCGCCGGACATCTCCTGCCGCGCCGGAGGCGGCGGGGTCTCCCCATCGGGGGCATTGTCGTCCTGATCGTCACGCGTTGACATCGCGGATCACCTCCTCAGGTGAACGCAGTGTTACACGCTCAAGGCTACCGGTTGGCACTGAAAGGATTATCCGGCATAACAGGTACCCGGGCGGGCGGGCGTTCCCCCCGAGATGTGGACACCAATTTTATGCGGCGGTGGCCAGCGTAGCCGATCGCCGTTCGAACTCGACCGGGCAGATCTGGCCCAGGCTCGAATGCCTCCTTCTGGTGTTGTAGCGCGTGATCCACCGGAAGACCGCGGCGCGTGCCTCACCCGCACCGTTCCAACGCTTCCGGCCCTGCAGCGTCTCCCGTTTCAGCGTCGCATTCAGCGACTCGGCAGCCGCGTTATCCGCCGACGTCCCGACCGCGCCCCGCGAGGTCGTCACCCCCAACTCGCGACACAGGTCGGCGAACTCGACCGACGCATACTGGGACCCGTTGTCGGAGTGAAAAATTGCCCCATCGAGCCCTGCGGCGCCGCGACAGGCCGCCGCCGCCCGCAACGCATCGGTGACCAACTCGGTACGCATGTGATCAGCGATCGACCACCCCGCCAACCGGCGCGAGCCCAGGTCCATCACCGTCGCCAGATACAGAAATTCACCGTCACCCACCGGGAGGTAGGTGACGTCGCCGACGTACTTGGTGTTCGGGGCGCTCGCGGTGAAATCCCGCCGGATCAGGTCCGGAACCGCCGCCGCATCCGGGGCGGGGACAGTGGTGCGGACCGGTTTACGCAGATGCACCCCGACGATCCCGTGCTCACGCATCACCCGCTCGACCCGCTTGTGATTGACCTCGATCCCGGCATCGCGCAGTTCAGCAGTCACCCGCGGGGCACCGTAGGTGCCGTCGGAATCGGCATGGATGGCGCGGATCCGCGCCACCAGCTCCTGATCAGAGTGGGCGCGGGCCGCCCGGGCCGGCGCGGAGGCCCGCCACCGGTAGAAACCCGAGCGAGAGACTTCGAGAATCTGGCACAGCCACTTCACCGGAAAGGTGTCGCAGTGGTCATCAACGAATTGGAAGTGGCTGCTCACCAAGACGTCTCGCCCGCGAAATACTTTGCTGCCCTCCGCAGGATCTCCCGCTCGGTTTCGAGCTTCCGGATCTGGGCCTTGAGCTGCCTGTTCTCTTCCTCCAACACGGACTCGGACGATACCTCGCCCGCCCGGGACGCCGACCGCGCCGCCCCACCGGACCGGAGCTCGGCCGTGGAGGTACCGGTGCGTTTGCGTTCGGCCCGCACCCAGTTGCGCAGGGTCTCGCGGCTGACCCCCAGGTCGTTGCCGATGCCCTCGAACGTGTGGCTCGGATCGGACAGATACAACGCGACTGCATCGGCCTTGAACTCCGCCGAGTACGCCTTCATGACCATCAGTGAATCTCTTCCTCTGGACCTTCACGATCCAGTGTTCACGATGTCCTTACTCAGGGGGGAACGCCCGGCCGGTTGTTCGGATACCCCGAACATGGCCGATGCCGCGGCGACATGGCCGTGCGCCCGGGGAGGCGCGCGACCACGTCGGCTGCCGGTCAGCCGGTGATCTCGCGTCCGAAGATCTGTCGGGCAAGCACCCACTTCTGGACCTCGTTCGCGCCCTCGTAGATCTCACCGATCTTGCTGTCCCGGTAGAACGCCTCCACCGGCCCGTCGATGTCGTCCGCGCCGAGGGACTGGGTGAATCCGAGCCCCCCGAAGGCCTGCACGGCGTCGCGGGCCATGTCCACGGAGATCTCGGTCCCGCGCAGTTTGGCCATCGCGGCCTCCGGTTCGGGAAAGGCAATCCCGGAGTCGAGCCGCAGCGCCGCCTTGAGGTACAGGTCGCGAGCGGATTCGATCGCCGTCGCCCGGTCCGCCATCAGGAACTGCCAGTGCTGTTTGCTCGCCAGTGGTCCGCCGAATGCGTGTCGCCGAGCGAGGTGCTGAGCGGTGTGGTCGAATGCCGCCTGGGCCATTCCGACCCCGGCCGCGGCGATGCCGATCCGGCCGTAGGTGAGGGTCTGCAACGCGATCTTGAGTCCGCCGCCCTCTTCGCCGAGCAGCGAGTCGGCGTCGAGGTGCACCTGGTCGAGGATGACGTCCGCGGTGATTTGTCCCTTGTTGCCGAGCTTGCGGTCCGGGGTGCCGATGGTGACGCCCGGAGTATCGGTGGGCACGATGAAGGTGCTGAGCCGATTGCCGGTGCGGGCGAGTACCACCACGAACGAGGCGACGGCGGAGTTGGTGATCCACCGCTTGCGGCCGTGCAGCACCCAGCCGGTGGCCGTCGGGGTGGCCTCGGTGGTGACGGCGGCCGGGGACAGGTCGCTCGAGGCACCGGGCTCACTGGTGGCGAACGATCCTACGATCTCCCCGGCGACCACTGGGGCGAGCCAGCGTTGCCGCTGCGCGCCGGTGCCCTGATTGACGGCGTTGCCGGCGAGGATGCAGTGCACGTCGAAGATCGCGGCGACGCTGTTGGAGTAGTACGCGAGTTCCTCGACCGCGACGGCGGTCGCGGTGGCGCGGTGGGTGAGGTCGTCGCCACCGACGTCGCCGTCGAAGGGGATCCGGAACACGCCGGCCGAGGCGAGCGAGTCGAAGGCGTCGCGGGGGAAGCCGTCGATCCGTTCGTCGCCGCGGGCGATGCGGCTGGCGATCGGGGCGATGGTGTCCGCGGCGATCCGTCGTACCCGCCGCCGAACCTGCTGGACTTCGGGTGGGGAGAGCAGGTCGTGGTAAATCCGGTCGGCGATGCGCGGAGGATCGTAGGTGTCGAGGTCGGTGTCAGCGTCGACGGCATGAATTGTGGTCACGGGGGCTCCCAGAGGAAAGTCGGTGGTGTCTCTACTGGTCTACGGTTCCCGGCCGCCGCGGACAACGCAGTGTCGGCAATGCTGATCGACGCCCGTCCGTCGATCAGCATTGTCCAGCCACTCCGATCAGCGTGCCGCGCGCCGTTCGGCGATGGTCACATCACCGGCGGCCCAGTGCGTCTCCGGGACTTCGCGGACCACGACCCGAATGTTCTCCTTCGGCGCTTCGATCGCCCGGTGCGCGGCCTCGGTCAATTCGTGGATCAGTGACCGGATCTGCTCCGGGGAACGGCCCAGTCCGATGGTCACGTCGATGAACGGCATGCGGTTATCCTCCCGAAATGGTGATGGAGCCGAGCGAGGTGAAGTGGGCGGCGACGCGAGCACCCGGTTCGACCGCGACGGCGTCCGTCATTCCGCCGGTCAGCACGACCCATCCGGCTTCGATGGCGTGCCCCCGCTCGGCCAGCGTGTTGGCCGCGAACGCGAGTGCTTCGGCCGGGTGACCCTGCACCGCGGCGCCGGTCGCGGTGTCGACGATCTGTCCTTCGATCTCCAGCAAGCACGCCTCGAGGGCGAGGTCGAGATCCTCAGGTCGCCGCAGCACCGGTCCGGTGACGTACACACCGGACGAGTTGTTGTCTGCAACAGCGTCTTCGAGGGTGAACTTGAACCCGGCGTAGCGGCTGTCGATGATTTCGATCGCCCCGAATACATGATCGACCGCCGCCAACGCCTGGGCTGCGGTGACTCCGGGCCCGGCCAGCCGACGGCCCATCACGAACGCGATTTCCGGCTCCGCACGCGGGTGGATGAGACGGTTGCGGGGGACCGGGTCACCGGCGGGCAACGCCATGACATCGGTCAGCCAGGCCACGGAGGGGGCGTCGACCCCCATCTGCCGCTGTTTCGCCCGGGAGGTCAGCCCCAGCTTGATGCCGGTGACGATCTCGCCGCGGGCCTTGCGAGCGGCGAGGGCGATGTCCTGCGCCTCGTAGGCCACGGGCAATGTGAGGCCGGGCCACTCGGCGGACAGCGAGGTCCGTGAGGTGGTGGTGGCCTCGGCGTCGAGGAGGATGTCGGCGATGCGGCCGGCGCTCCAGCGCTGTTCGCTGGTCTGCTGGTTGCTGGTCACTGTTCTGCTCGCTCTCCGAGGATGGCGGACACACTGCCGAGTCCGCTCATGTTGGCCACGATGGAATCGCCCGGCGAGATGGGGAAGGCCTTGGTCATCGACCCCGGCAGCACCACGTGGCCGGGTTCGAGGGTCACCCCGAGCGGGCCGACGGTGTTGGCCAGCCACACCAGCGAATTCAGCGGGGAGCCGAGCACCGCGCCGCCGGCGCCGGTCGCCACCAGCTCACCGTTGATGTGCAGTGTGCAGCCGGTCAGGCGCAGATCGACGTCCCGCAGCAGCACCGGACGACTCCCGAGGACGACTCCACCGGAGGAGGCGTTGTCGGCGATGGTGTCGAAGATGCCGATCTTCCAGTCCCGGATCCGGGAGTCCACGATCTCGAGGGCGGGAAGGACGAACTCCACGGCACGGACGGCATCCGCGATGGTGACTCCCGGCCCGGTCAGTGGGCGGCCGAGGACGAACGCGGTCTCCGGCTCGATCCGCGGCTGGATGTAGGTCGCGGCCGGAATCGGCTGGTGCTCGAGGTGGAACATGCTCGCCGTCAGGTGGCCGAAGTCGGGCTGGTCCACCCCCATCTGCCGTTGGATCGCGGCGGACGCGAGCCCGACCTTGTGCCCCTTGACGGTGTCACCGTCCTTCTCCCACTGCTCGACCTGAGCCTGCGCGATGCGATAGGCGGTCGACAAGTCCGCCGGCGCGAACTCGGGAGTCAACGGATCGATCGGCGTACCGCTGCGGTACGCCTCCAGCAGCCGCTGCGCGGCGCCTTGTACCTGGTCGGAAGACATGAAGACCTCGGGCTTTCCTCGGAAGCGCCCCGCGTCGCTGTCGCAGCTCCGCCGGGGATGTGACCTGTTGCACTGAACTCCCACCCTCGGGCACCATGGGCCGTTATGCAAGACGATTGTGCCGATAAACGGCACAGAACTTCCGGAACGACCGCCGCCGGCGACGCCGGCTCCATCGCCCGTGCGGTTGCCGTGCTCGACACCCTCGGCGCCGCCGACACCGCCCTCGGGGTCTCGGAGATCGCCCGCCGCTGCGGCCTGCCCAAGTCCAGCGTGCAGCGAATGCTCAAGGCGCTGCATGCGGTGAAACTACTCGAGCGGGACGGCACCCGTTACCGGCTCGGGCTCAAACTGTTCGAACTCGGTCAGCACGTGCCCCGCCAACGCGACCTCCGCGAGGCGGCCCGCCCGTTCATGGCCGACCTGCAGGAGGCGACGGGCCACTCCGTCCACTTCGCGGTCCTCGACGATGACTGCGTGGTGTACCTCGAGGTGCTGCACAGCCCGAACTCCCCGCCGCTGCCGACCCGGATGGGTGGCCGGTGGCCCGCACACGGCACCGGCATCGGCAAGGCCATCCTCGCCTTCTCCGACCAGACCGTTCTCGAGCACATCCTCGCCACCGGCCTCCCACGCCTGAGCGAGCGGACCATCGTGGAGCCGGGCCGGTTCGCCGCCGAACTGGCGCGGATCCGCGAACGCGGAGTTGCCTACGACTTAGAGGAGTCGCGGGCCGGTGTGGCCTGCGTGGCCAGCCCCGTCTTCGGATTGGGCGGTCAGGTCGTCGCCGGAATCTCGGTGTCCGGATGGCACACTCGCATCAACCTGGACCATTCGGCGGCCGCCGTCCGGACCGCGGCCCTGAGTTTGTCGCGGTACCTGTCGATGCGGTCGGGCTGAGGTAGGTCAGCTCGCCGCCGCGACCGTCGGATCGTCGCGCTCGGTGCGCACCACAGGGTCCGTGGAGTTCGCGATCGCCCGGGAGATCTCGGCGCCGGCAGCGATAACCGCACTTTTGAACTCGGCCTGAGCCGGCACGAACCGGCTGGCCGGCACGCTCATGCTCACCGCCGCGACCACCAGACCCATCTCGTCCCGGACGGGGGCCGCGACACAGTGAACTTCCTGGACCGCCTCGCCGGCGTCGAAGGCGCACCCGGACCGCAGCACCGACCGCAACTCCTGTGCCAGGGAAGCCGGGTTGATGATCGTCGACGGGGTCAGTCGCCGCAGTGGCTTGTTGGTGATGTTGCGTTCGACTTCACCGGGGTCGCACTGAGCGAGAAGAACTTTGCCGACTGCGCTGCAGTGCGGTTCGAGGTGGGCGCCGACCCGGGCGCCCGCGACGTTGATGACATGGTTGCCGAGCACTTTGTCGACGTAGAGCACCCGATACCGCTCCATGACAGCCAGGTGGGTGGTCTCGCCGTACTTGTGCGCCAGATCCTGCAGAATCGGGGAGGCGCAGGAGCGGACGTCGACGGTGCCTTTGAGGGTCTGACTCAGCTCCACCACCCGCCAGCCGATGCGGTAGCGGCCGCGGTTACGGGACTGCAACAGACCGGTCTCGACCAGGGAGGACAGCAGTGCGTGTGCGCTCGAGCGTGGCACGTTGATGGCCTCGGCGACTTCGGACGCGCCCCATTCGGGACGGGACACGGTGAACAAATCCAGCACGGGACCGATCTTCTGAACCGTTTGGAGAGGCGCCACAACATTTCCTTTCACTGTCACGACCGCATGGTGTGCCGTCGCATCCCGAGTATGTGCGGCAGCTCACACACGGGTCCACTCGTTCGTGCCGGTGACCGGCACGAACGAGTGGGCATGCGGCTATCCCGATCGATGGGACGCCTTCAGCTCACCATCACGGACGGGCGTGACCGTCCGGCGGCAAGAACGGCACCGTGCCGGAATTCGAGCCACTCGAACGGATCGACATGCGACCACGCCCCCCGGCAATCATCCAGCCGCCGGGCAACCCGGCCGGCGAGGATCCCACCCGCTAGGGCGTCCTCTTCCGAGGTGGCGCCCCGGCTCTCCAACGGGCCGAGCACGAACTCGTGTGCCGTCCCCGAGATACATCCCCCTTCGTGCGCAATGAGCCCGGACGAGTGCGTGGGCAGGCCCGCCATCACCGCGGGAAGCTCACCCGTCGCATTGACCACCAGCTGCACCGACCGCACCTGCGAGGACCCATCGCGCTCACCGGACACCACCGCCTCGACGCGGCCACGACCCCGTATCTGGAGGAGCCGGCCCTGCCCACGAACGTCGATTGCGACACCCTGGAGCCGCGTGGGTAGACCGTCGACCACAGCCCGCTGCCCGGGGAGGCAACCTCCGAGTAGGACAATCTCCTGTCCGCCACGTCGGCCCGCGGTGCGGGCCACCGCCCGGACGGCGGCGCTCGCTCGCTCACCCGAGCCCACAACAATCGCGCGCGACCAATCCGGCAACCGCTCCGGAACATCGGTGATGTCATCGGCCCACACACTGCCCTCGAGTCCAGCCCCAGGCACCGACAGCGGCCTGTCCCGGAACGAGGTGAACGCGTACACCACGGCGTCGTAGCGGGCGATCAGATCGCCCCGGCTGACAGACTCCAGCTCCGGAACCACGATGGTGCGGAGCTGCGAGCACACGCGCTCGACACCGAACCACTCGTCGGCGACGCGGCCCGAGACCAAGATGTCCGCCGACAGGATGCCCCCGCACCGGTCGGCGAGGCTTTCGACAAATTCTCGGCCACCGTGCCCACCGATCACCGCGACACGACGCCGGTCCGAGCCCGCGAGGGAGGGCCGCGGCCCACCACTGTTGCTCATCCGAATCACCGAGGAGTGTTGCATGCCACACACTCTGTGCCATCGCACCACGCGCCCACGATCGGGTTCGGCTATCCCGGACAACGAGGTACGGATCCGGGTCGCAACGCCGGCGATGACAACTTCGCGTGCCGGCCAGCGATCCGTCCTCATAACGTGACGAGAAGTCATGCCGTCAACCACGCCCGGGGGCATCTGGTGGAAGTACACGACATACCGGATCGACTGGTTTCGCCGAACTGGTCACCCGCGCAGACGGTCTGCGCAGCATTCGCGGCTGCATCCACGACCACAGGACTGCTCGTGACGGTCACGACCGGTCGCCCGATCAGCCTCGGTCTGATCCTTTTCGGCCTGCTTGCCTTCGCGGTGATGCACTCGAGTCGATTGATGGGGCCCTACCTGGTGTTCAGTGGCACCGGGGAGCTCCAGCTCAGTCTGGTGAGCAGGTCGGTGACGTCTCCGCGCTGGTCGCACGACGTCCTTCTCATGCCGGGCACGGCCTACGGGGTCGTGGGAACCGCAGCAGTGGTGCTCGGTTGCCTCTACTGCAGGATCGCCACGTCTCGATATCGCCGGTTCTTTTCCGGCGCCGGTGGGGCCGTCGATACCTAGAATGGGGTAGTCGCATCGCGAGGAGACCCCAATGGGTAAGCGCTGGTCAGCCCGGACGCGGCGCATCGACGAACCGGCCGCGACGCGCTGAGGGCAAACCATGCCGGACGACACGGAAAACACCCAACGCCAGGTCGACGCGGACATCGTCGCGGAGCTGGCAGCCGAAGGCTTTGACGACGCGTGCATCGCCGGGCGCGGCGGCTTCGGCATTGTCTACCGATGCCGGCAACCATCGCTCGACCGCTTGGTGGCCGTCAAAGTCTTGAGTCCCGATCCGGACCACATGGATCGCGCGCGCTTCCTGCGTGAGCAGCAGGCAATGGGGAGGTTGTCCGGGCACCCGAACATCGTTCACGTCCTGCAAGCCGGAATTACCTACACCGGACGCCCCTACATCGTGATGCCGTTCCATCGCCGCGACTCCCTCGAATCCTGGATCGCCGCGCACGGGCCCCTGACTGCGGCCGAGGTACTCGCCGTCGGGGTCAAACTCGCCGGTGCTCTCGAAACCGCGCACCGCGGGGGAGTGCTGCATCGCGACATCAAACCGGCCAACATCCTGCTGACCGAGTACGGCGAACCACAGCTGACCGACTTCGGTATAGCCCGCATCACCGGAGGCGAGGAGACCACCCGGGACGGACTGGTGGCCGGGTCTCCGGCCTATACCGCGCCGGAACTGCTCAGCGGCGCCGATGCCTCGACCGTCACCGATGTCTACGGACTCGGTGCAACACTGTTCACCGCACTCGCCGGCCACCCCGCCTATGCCCGTCGTCGGGGTGAACAGGTCTTCGCCCAGCTCCTGCGCATCGGCACTGAGCCGCTGCCCGATCTCCGGGACAAGGGCATCCCCGACGCCGTCTGCGCCGTGATCGAGACGGCGATGGCCCGCGACCCCGCAGATCGCCCTGCCACCGCCGCCGAGCTGGGCGCCGTGCTCCGCGGGGCGGGGGACCAGATCGGCCTCGCGTTGGCCGACCTGCCGCTTCCCCTTGCCGGTGACGACGACCGCCCCTTCCGGCCCTCGAACGAAATCGGGGCCGGGGTTTCGGAATACCTGCGGTACCGACCCGCCGGCGGCGCCCGGCTCGAGCCACCGCCGAGTGCATCCACCAAGTACCGCCCACCTGTCACACCGGGGGCGGCGGTGGCCCGAACCCACTTACTCGAACGCCTGCGCCGCAGCGGCCGCCCCCGTCTCGTGCTCATTCATGCACCCGCGGGATTCGGCAAGAGCACACTCGCCGCCCAGCGCATCGAGGCACTTCGAGGGGAGGGGGTGGCCACTGCGTGGCTGACGATCGACAACGACGACAACACGCTCATCTGGTTCCTCACCCACCTGATCGAGGCCATTGCGGTCGCGCAACCAGCTTTCGGTCGGGAACTGGTCCGGGAGATCGAGATCCACGGCGCCAGCCGCGAACGGTATGTCCTCACCTCGTTGATCGACAGGCTCCATTCCGGCGACCACCACGTCGCCCTCGTCATCGACGACTGGCACCGCGTGACCAACGAGGACACGCGATCGGCACTGGCGTTCCTGCTCGAACACGGCTGCCACCACCTGCACCTGATCGTCACCAGCCGCACCCGGCTCGGTCTCCCACTCAGCAGAATGGGTGTGCACAACGAGCTCATCGAAATAGACTCCACAGCGTTGCGTTTCGACGTTCACGAGTCGACCCAATTGCTCGTCGACCGCTCGGGACTCGCCCTGGACGAACCCGACATCGTCGAACTCGAACAGTCGACAGACGGGTGGGCGGCTGCACTGCAATTGGTGTCGCTGGCACTGCGCGATCACCCGCACCCCCGCGAGTTGATCGAGCACCTGACCGGAGGAAACCGTGCCATCGGCGAATACCTGGCCGACAACGTCCTCGGTAGCCTGGATCGACGAACCCTCGACTTCCTCCTCTCAACCTCGATCACCGAGAAGACCTGCAGCAGCTTGGCACGCGTACTCACCAGCGACCAGGAAGGCCAAGCGGCACTCGAGGACATCGAGTCACGGGATCTGTTCCTGCGACGCCTCGACGACGAGGGCGACTGGTTCCGTTATCACCACCTGTTCGCGGAATTCCTCCAACACCGCCTCGAGCGTGAGGATCCCGACCGGGTAGTCGAGCTCCATCGGAAAGCAGGCGGGTGGTTCGCCGACCGGCACCTTCTCAGCCAGGCCGTCGACCACTACCTCCTCGCAGGCGACGAGGACGACGCCGTCACGCTCGTCGAAGAGGCCGCAATGGACCTGCTCGAGCAGTCGCAAATGGGAACGCTCCTCGGCCTCGCCGCGAAACTGCCGACCAAACCAACCGGAGACCGGCCCCGCCTCCAGATCGCGCTCGCGTGGGCGCACGCCCTGCTGCATCACCCACGCGACGCGGAACAATTTCTCTCCATCGCGGGAACAGCTCTCTTCACCGCAGGTGAGGATCCCGCGACGGTGGATATGCGCGTCGAGGCAGCCTTCATCCGGGCCACCGTCACCGTCTTCGACGACGAGATCGACGGTCTCGACGAGGCCGTCGAGGGATGCATGGCACGGGCGAGCACACTGCGACCCTGGGTTCTGTGCGGAGCTGCCGACGTTGCTTCCTTCCGCGCCATCTATCGTTTCGACTTCGACGACGCTCGCCGATGGCAGAAATGGGCGCTTCCCTACCATCAGCGCTCCAACGGCCCCTTCAGCGTCATCTACGGATACTGCATGGCCGGGATAGCGGCACGGGAACAACTCGATCTGCCGGCCGCGGAGGACAGCTTCCGGCACGCCATGGCCCTGGCCACCGACGCCGAAGAAGGTCTTGGTTACGGCACCCGGCTCACCGCCGCCCTGCTCGGCGACCTGCTGTACGAACAGGGGCATCTCGCGGAAGCGGACCGTCTCCTCGACCGCAGCCACACTCTGGGGGCGGAGGGCGGCACCGTCGACTTCATGCTCGCCACCTACGGGACGGGTGCACGACTAAAGCGCCTGCTCGGGCAGAGGGACGCGGCGAAGTCACGTCTCGACGAGGGTGCCCGGCTGGCGCAACGACTGCGGTTGCCCCGACTGAAAGCGCGGATCGCCAACGAACGAGTCCGAGCCGGGCTCGGCGGGGCGGCATCCAGGGCGCACGCCATCGACCGCGGGATCCGACCTCGCAGCGACTGGGACAACGGAATCGTCGTCCTCACCTCGGAATTGGACGAGGACTCGATGATCCGCGAGGCCCTGACTGCCCAGTCCAACGTGCAGGACCTGGAAGCGGTGTACGCCCGAGTGCTTGCCCTCGTCGCGTCGATCGATTTGCAGGCCCGCCCCCGCGCATTCCTCAATGCCGCCTTGCTGAAGGTAGAAGTGTTGGCTGCCTCAGGACGAGAGGAGGCCGCGTTGACGGAGCTGCGGCCACTCGCCGAGCAGTGCGCGCGACTCGGGCTGGTCCGACCGGTACTCGACGCCGGACCTGCGGTGAGCCGGTTGGCACGAGGTCTCCGGACGGATGGCATCGGCGCTCCGGTGTCCTCTGTGTTGGACGAGTATCTTGCCGAGCTGGAGAAGCAACCGACCTGATCACGTCAGTGCGAATGAGACACTCGATTGTTCAACTCCTGGAGGGCGTATGTCGTGATCTCGAGAAGTGAAGCCTTGACCGAGGCACGGTTGCGCGCGTCGACGCAGATGATCGGCACATCGGCCGCGACTGCCAACGCGGCCCGGATGTCATCCAACGGGTATCGCGGAGCGTCATCGAAGTCATTGACAGCAACCAGAAAGGGAAGCCGGCGGGATTCGAAATAGTCGACAGCGGCGAAACTGTCGTCGAGTCGGCGGGTGTCGATCAGTACTATCGCGCCGATCGCTCCGCGCACAAGGTCGTCCCACATGAACCAGAACCGGTGCTGGCCCGGTGTTCCGAAGAGGTAGAGGACCAAATCGTCTGCCAGGGTGAGGCGCCCGAAATCCATTGCGACGGTGGTGGTCACCTTCCGTGGGGTTGCCATGACGCTGTCCACATCGGTGCTGGCGTCGGTGACCATCGCTTCGGTCCGCAGCGGAACGATTTCGGACACCGCCCCGACCAGGGTGGTCTTCCCGACACCGAACCCGCCCGCGATCACGATCTTGGCCGAAGTGACCCGGCCGGCCGAGAAGTTCGACCCTTCAGGGCTGGGCGAACGTAATCCTGACGGAATCATGACCGAACTGCCGAACGAGGCATGGCCTCGATTTCGGATCCGACCCGTTCGACCAAAATTGCCATCTCGTAACCAACCTGCCCGATATCACACTCGGCTGTAGTCAGGGCGGCCAGCTGCGAGCCGTCCCCGACACTCATCAACAACAAATAACCGTGCTGCATCTCGACGACCGACAGCAAGACACCACCGCCCTCGAACAACGTCGAGACCCCGGCCGAGAGGCTGGCCAGGCCTGATGTCACCGCGGCGAGCTGTTCGGCCCGATCGAGTGGCAAATGCGTGCTCGCGGCCATCAACAGACCATCGGCCGAAACAAGCACGGCATGCGTCACGCGAGGAACGTCGCGGGCGAAATTCGACACCAACCAATCCAACGTGCGACGTCTCGTCACGAAGATTCCTCCTGTTGCCATGGGTCCAGTGATCCAAGGACTGAACGTGTGCCCGTCCTACCTGCGCGAACACCGCTTTGGTGACGGGTGAGGTGTGCGCGGATCATTTCGGGTGTACGGACACGAACCGGTGCCTGGTCGTCGACGTCGACACCGCCGGGAACCAGGCGTTGCCCGGGCACGCGCTGCGGAAGGCCGCTGTCTGTGACCGGTGCCTGGGAACCCAGCGCTGCGCGCCGTGCGGCCGACCAGCCGGTATCCGCTCGCGTAACCCACCGCTGCGAAACGTCGGTGGCGGTCTTGGCGGGGTCAGTCAGCCACAGGGGAGCGATACTGGCGAAGATTGGGGTCTGTGTCGTCGGGTCTTCCGATGGCGTTTGCGCAAGCAGTCGTGGCTGGAAGAACGATGCCGTCCGCACCGTATCCAAGCGATGTCGAGGCGCACGTTCGTCTCTCACCGCCGGGCTTCCCGGCGGTGAGGGTTCGGCGTGAGGTCGTGGGGAGGTGACGATTCCGGTCGCACCGGGTCGACGGCGGGGTAGAGCGCCGGGTGCGGGTGCCTCCGGTCGTCGCGCACCACGGTCTGCGGGAAATGTTGGTGTCCGGCTGGGAGGGTGTTCCACGGCCGTGGCGGCTCCTGCTTCGGAAACCACTGCGGCGTAACCGTGGGACGAATGATCGTCACACCGACCAGCAGCCTGGGGCGGGGTGGGAATGGGCTGGACTCGAGGCTCGACAGCAGAAGTCAATACGTCTCCGGGAACGTGGACCGATGCGGTGATTCCCGTATTGCGCGGCCGGTCCAGCGTCGGGCGAAGGGTGACGGTGATGTCGTGACGCTTGGCCAGCTCGCTGACGACGAACAGGCCCATGTGGCGAGCCGTGCCAGGAGTGACCTGGGGTGTCGAAGCGATTCGATCGTTGAGTTCCCGAAGGTCGGTCGGTGACATGCCGATTCCGCGGTCCACGATCTCGATGACTATACCGCCGTCGATGGTGCGCGCACAGGTGGTCGTCACCGCACTGTCCGGGGGTGAGAAGTGCAACGAGTTGTCCAACAATTCGGCCAGCACATGCACGAGGTCCCTGCCCGCAGCGCCGGTCAGGGCCACCGGTGGCACCGGTTGGACCTGAACGCGCTGGTAGTGCTCCACCTCGGAGATGGACGCACGCACGGCGTCGCCCAATTGGATCGGCGCCGGACGACCGCGGCGGTTGCTATTGCCTGCCAGGATCAGCAAGTTATCGCCATTTCGGCGCATCCGTGTGGCGAGGTGGTCGAGCCGGAAGAGGTTGTCGAGGCGCTTGGGGTCGCGTTCTTCGAACTCGAGTTGTTCGATCATCTCCAGTTGCAGGTCGATCAGGGACCTGCTTCGGCGGGCGAGCGTTTCGAAGACATTGTTCATCTGCAGTCTCAGGTGGGCTTGCTCGCCGGCGAGCATGAGGGCTTGGTTGTGGATGTCATCGATGGCGCGAGCGACCTGACCGATCTCTTCGTGGGTGTGGACGTCGATGGGGTCGACCTGGAGCGTTGTAGCTTCCGTCCCGGACTTGAGGCGTTCGACCGCACCTGGAAGGTCTGCGTGCGCCACCTGGAGAGCGCCGTGTCGCAGTCGTCGCAGCGGCGTCAGCAAAGACCGAGCCACGACCACGGCGAGCAGAATCGCGGCGACAAGGAGCGCAGTCACGACTGCCATATCCCGCCACGCGCTGATCCGCAGCACATCCGCCTTGGCCGCAACCGCATCCCTCAGACCGGCGGACGCCGTGGCGACTGCGCCAGAGTAGTCGTCGATGCTGTCGAACAGCGAGTATTTGAGTCCGGTCAGGACTTGATCTGCGCTCTCACGACGAGTGACCTTCTGCACCAGTGCGGTTCGATCGTCGTTGCGTGCCCGTAGTGCTGCAACAGTCGGGTCATCAGGCGGATACCGTTGCGCCACCCGGTCGAGAAGAGCGGATTCGGTCCTCAGGTGCGCGAGCAAGTTGATGCTCTCGGCCTCGAGAGTTCCACCGGATTCACCGGCTAGTATTGCCGAGGTTGCGACGACGGACAGACCCTCAGCCGAGATCAGCTTCTGGGCCGACCACAGATCCTCGAGGCGGCCGGTCTCGACAATGAGCTCGGGATCGGCGATCGGCTCAGTGATCGCGGCCACCGTCCTCGACAAGGCAGAGCGGATCGACGCGAGCTGTTCGGTGAGGGCCGCCGTCGATGTCGGTCCCTGCTTGGCTTGCGCGCTCAACGCTCGCGCATCGGAGAGGGCAGTCGCAACGTCCGCGGCCGCACCCTCGGAGAGCCCGGCCCCCGGACCTGCCTGTTCCACCACTTCGATTGACCTGTCGAGGCTGTCGATCATCGCCGGGGTAATCGTGCGCTGTGCCAGCGTTCCCATCACGACGGACGCGTCTCCGTCCAACTCGACCAGATGCGGGAGCATCTTGACCCGATCGGCGACGCTCGTGAAGTCTGCTGCCGCACCCAGGCTCTGCTCGACCCGAAGACCACCGAGCGCAGTCGCAACGGTGAGCGGAACGATCAACACGATCGCCATCTTCCAACGGAGCGGCCATCCGGCGATCCCCCATGACCGGCACCGCCCGTGACGTGGCCGGAAGCCGCCGACCACGGCGGTTGTGCGACTCATCGTGTGCCTTTCGGGTCATGGGTTCCAGGGAACGAGAATGGGGCGGGGCAGCGCGGAGGCACCGGACCGGCAGTGTCCGAACAGTCACCGGCATTTCAGGGAGGCTATGTCCGAGGAAGTCGAGCGTGGGAGCGCTGTCAGGATGTCGGGATTCGGTCTCTCAAAGGACCCCACCACGTTCGGAAAAGCCGGAGAACGGCATGCAAGTCGAGGGGATACGACATCGGGACGCCCGACCGGTTGCCGGCCTTTCGAGGGTTGCTTGCACGCCTGAGGCGCCACGATGACGGGAGCACGGTGATCGCGCCGGTAGAGGGTGCGAAGCACGGCCGCGGGCACGCCGCTGACCGGGGGCGATGATTGGCACGCTCCGTACTCCCCGACGGTGCAGGTTCCTTCACTCCGCGTTGTCTATTCGAAAATCCGAAAGCGGTTTCGATTGATTCGAATAGAAGGGTTTCGTGATTGGTGCGCAGGCGTTGGATCAGCACACGTATCTGCGGCAGGCGGTGGAAAGTGTGGGATTGGCGGAGGTGGTCGGCTTCCTCGAGGCGTACGAGCGGCGCCGAGGGGACCAGGTGGAGCCGCGGTATCTGTTGGTCGGGGAGGATGATCAGGTGGAGTTGCCGACGGAGGTGCATGCCGCGCTCAAGCAGGTCGTGGGCGAATTGCAGGCCGGTCGTGCGGTGACGGTGGCACCGCGGGCAACGATGTTGACCACGCAGCAGGCCGCGGATCTGCTGGGCGTGAGCCGGCCGACGGTGCGCCGGTTGATCGATGTGGGGGAGTTGCTGGCGGAGGTCGGCACTCGGCATCGGCTGTTGTTGCCCGATGTGCTCGAGTATCAGCAGCGCCGTGCCCGCCAATACGAGATACTCGCCCAGACGGTTGTTCGGATTGACGACGAGGACGATCCAGCGGTGGTAGCGGAGCAGCTGAGGGCCGCGCATAAGGCGGTCGCGGAGCGCCGGCGCACCCGTAGCGCGGATCGATCACCGCGGCGGGTGATCGATAAGGCAGCCGGGGTGTTCGCAGCAGTTCTCGACACGTGTGTTCCCTGGCCGAGCCTGCAGCGGGACTTCCTGCTGTCGATGGCGGTCGAGGGTTTGTGCCGGCCGTTGTGGTCGGAGGTAATCCTCGACGAGCTCGAGTTCCACGAGGCCGCGAAACTGGAACGACGCGGGCACAGTGCGGCGACCGCCCGAACGCTGGTGCGCGGCTCGCGGGAACGATGCGCGAGCACTTCGTCGACGCCCTGGTGACCGGCTGGGAGCCACTCGAGGGCACGTTCTCGATGTCCGATCCCGACGATGAGCATGTCGTTGCGACCGCCGTCGTCGGCGGGGCAGGGGTGATCGTCACGCTGAATCTGAAAGGCTTTCCTCGAGAACGAGTTCCCGGGAACATCCAGGTGATCTCGCCGGCGGAGTTTGCGGCCGACACAGTGTCGGCGTCGGCGGCAGCCGCTGCGCGGGCGGTGTAGATGCTCGCGACCCGCCTGGCGCGGCCGTCGATGACCGTGGCGGAGGTCCTCGATCAGTTGGTGGTGCGCTACGGCATGAACGATGCCCTTGCACTGCTGCGTGATCGAGGGGGATCGCCTGCGCGGCCAGACATGAGCGAAGTTGTTCGTATTGTGTCGTGGCGCTTCCTGCTTCGTACCCCACGACGTCGAGTTGGATGGAAGGGGGAGGAGCTATTCACCCATGTCATAGGTTGTCGATCCGGGCGGAGGTCCCGCGACGCGACCGCAATGAACCGATCGGGGGCACCCGCTCACCCGTCAGGAACCGGGAGTTCAATCCAGTCGACCTCATGGCGATGGGAGGGTGCGCGTACATTCCGCGTTTTGTGGCCTGGTGTGACCTGGGCGCGGGTGCGTCACCGCAAACCGCTCGTCGACACGGACCCCGACTCGCCTCCGCCCCCCGATCATCCGCTCGCCCCACCGGATCCGACACATCCGCATGCCCGCCGGCAAGGCCATCACCTGCCCGACGCCTCGGTCGGCGCCGATGGCCGCTACATCTACACGATCGACATAGACGCCCGAATGGGCTGGCGCAGCAGCGAGTTCGAGGAGACGATCTTCTTCTGCGGCTATGACCTGCACGTGATCACCGATGTACTGTCCGGCCCCGGCCCCGGCCGCGGCCCGGTGGTGCTCGTCGACCGGTCGATGAACCTCTCACCAGCCGGGTCGCACAAGGGAAACTGCGGCCTGCCCGCTGTTGAGGCACTCGGTGACCGCATCGGAAAGCCGCGCCAACTCATCGCCGACCGCGCCTACAACTACGTCACCAACGACACGTTCGCGATCCCGGTCTGGCGGCTGGGCTACATCACCATCTACGACCTGCACCCGGTCCAGCGCGGGACGCACCCGGGCCCCGGGGGCAGCGACACTATCTGGATCGACGGCGTTCTCTACCCGACCAGCCTTCCCGAGGGGTTGCACGACATCGAGCCGATCGAGGCGAAGATGGACGTCGGCGTGCGTGCGCGGCTCGAGCGGCAGCACCAGGCGCGGCAGGCCTACGCCTTCGTTCTACACGGCGCCCGGCGTCCGGACGGGTCGCGGCGGTACCGCGGTCCGGCTGTCCCACCGGCGCGGGTGCGCTGCCCGAACAACCCGATCTCGATGCGCGAACCGCAGAGCGTGCCGACGACGTCCCGCACACCGGGCACGGCATGCGGGTGCGGGCGCACGGTCACCCTGACCGACTCGGATTACCCGGACATGCGGATGCCGTTCCAGCACGGCACCCTCGCGTGGGAGGCGTCGTATCACCGCAGGGTGGGCATCGAGAGTGTCTTCGCGGACCTGAAGCGGAACCGGATGACCTGGCATCGTGGGTTCTTCCGCGGGTTCGGGATCCGCCGCTACACCCTGCTCGCCGGGTTCACCCTCGCGGCGTTGAACCTGCTGATCCTGCACGACGCGGCCACCCGCCGCGGAACGCTGGATTGTTGGGGTCGGTTCCTCGGAGAACCGGAGCCGGAGCACCGGCCGCGCAGACACCGGAGTCGATTCACCTCCGCCCGCCACGCCGCGACCCCAGCAGTCACCGGTCCCGGCAGATGACTACCCCGCCCCGGCAGCGGAATCTTCGGATTCCGCAGCACGACTGCGGCCAACCCACGAAGTCGAGCCGCTGGTAACCCACGAATCCGCAGCAAACACCACCATCAAGGCCTGAAGCGGGCGGATCGCGGCCCGTCGAAAAGAGAATCCAGCCCACGAACGCCGGGAGAAGGCGCAATCCGCGCCGGAAGGAAATCGCGGGCCAATAGGTGAACCCAACGGGCCTTGATGGGTGAACACCCATGGAGCCGATGACGGGAATCGAACCCGCGTATTCAGCTTGGGAAAGTGTTTCGGCGTTAGAACGGGCGTTTGAGCCGCTGTTGAAGTGCAGGTGGTCGCCTCGGTTCCACGATCATTTCTGCAGGTGAGTGGCTCTTCTCCGCGGTTCGTGTGCGTTTCGGGGGCGGCTCGTTGGCAGGCCGCAACGGTGCGTGCGCGCTTCAGGTGGAGGTACCCAGGAGGTACAGGTGGGAGCAGTACGGCTGTACCACGTTGGTTTGGCTCGGGCGGTTGTGGCATCATTCCGCAGTCTTACCCAGCGGCAATGCCGCAATGCCCCTCGGAGTCAGAATGTCAGTCCGTAGTAGACACGCCACGTTGGTTTGTGCGGTTGGTCTTGGAGTCGCACTGGTGCTCGCTGGATGCGGCAGTTCGACAAGCGACACCGCGACTACGGCGACCAGCACGCCGACTACCACGGTCGCGCAGCCACCTATCACGATGCCGCAAGAATCCCAGCCATACATCACTGCGGTAGACGAAAGAATCGCGCCGTGTCTCACCCCGTCGAAGGCTCCCGGAGCAGAGGCGTTCGGTCTCACCTGCGGTCCGGCAATAACCTCGACAGTTGCGGCGCTCGATGAGTGGCACGCACGACTGACGACCGGAGCCCCGAGTGCTCGCGCCGAAATCCAGAAGCGAATCTCTAATCTCGAATTCTGGAGGGACTATTGCATAACGTCTCAGCCGAACACGCCCCGACGTATGGAGTGCATCAAGTTCATGGTTACCGGCGACATAGGCATCGCGGTCATGACCGCGTTCAGTGAGGACACAAGTAGGCGGTAGGTTCTCGTTCAGCGCACTTTAGCGCCCGCGCTGGAGCGGCGACCCGCTGTGGAGGACTTCGATCTGATTCTGGAGCCGGCGGACGCAGCTGGATTCCGACGCGCGGTAACGACCAACTGTCGGTTCGGCTTGTCCAGTCTGGGGGTGACGTCCAAGCGGCGGTTGGGCTTGCCGTGATACCCGGCGATGGCCTTCGCCAGAATGCCCCGGCCTGCTGGGGTGCGGAACTCGGCACCGACCTTGACCCCCTTGTAGTCTCCGACCCGACCGACTGCGAGATGCTTCTCGAAGGAGCCGTGCACGTACCGGGGTCGGTGAGCCCCGACCGCGCGGGCAAACCGCCCTTGAGCGTCCCGCTTGTAGCTACGTCGCTTCATTATCGGTCGGTGGGCAGATCGGCCGGTAACGCCCGCCCTGGCTGGGTGGAGCGTCGTCAAGGTCGGGCGGTGTGAGCCCCGGCCCCCACGAGAACTCCGATCTCCCCGCAGGCTCGAAGGGGCTGGTGACTCGCGGACTTTCGTTCGGCATCGCTGTCACCACCTCAGGGTCGGGGCGGTGTAGGTGGAGCCGGTCGTCACCTGGAGCACGGCTGCCGCGCCACGATGGCGTACGCCGGTCCCAAATCCCCTGGCGAAGAAGCTGTCCTGGAGCGGGTAGCGCTGATCCCGACCAGGAATCACTCGCAGGCCCTGATAGGCCGGGTTCGTGTGCTGGCGGAACGCAACCGGGTTGATGGCGCTGTTCGGTCCGCCGGTGGCGACCACGGCCACGTACCCAACGGGGACAAACTCGCTCTCAATCAGCCATGCCGGGCCGTAGGAACCGGCGACAGGGAGGCTTCCGAACTCCCCGGGTGCAATCTGGCCCACGATGGTGTCTTCGCTGAGGTAAGCCGGAGCTGAGCTCGAAAGCACGAAGTCATATTTTGCGACCGGTCCGCCGGTACGAGACTCCACGCCCTTGCGCCACGTTTGGATCATTTCGCCTTCGACGGGGTTCGCGAGGATGAGGAGCTGGCTTCCAGCGCTCCGTCCGTACCCCTTGGAGGTGACCTGGCGAATCAGATCCTCGATGTCGCCGGAGTCGACGACGGCGGCGTTGGACGCAAGATAGTGGCTGGTCTCTGGCGCGAACTCCTTGCCCAGGTACGGCGGCGGCGTGATGCCGTCCGTCCCCGTCCACAGCCCGAACACACGGTGGTTCTCGGGGCTCAAGCGCTCCTCTGGGTTGAACAGCCGGTCCAGGATGGTCGTGGTGGTGTTCTTGTTGTCGGCCTCCAGTGCACGGGTGATGACGCTGCGTACCTGCTCGGCGCTGGCGTCGCGGAGAAACTGCCAGGTCATGCGGCTCGCCAGGTCGAAGTCCTTGAAGTCGTAACCCATTAGCAGCGCCTCGGGGGCCTCGCGGATGGCGTGCGGCTCGCCGAACTCGGAAGCTTGCTCGAAGCTGTCCGAGCTGACTGACTGTGGCACCGCGTCGGCAATCGCGGTCGTCGAGTAGCTGAGGAGCGCCGTCAACCGGGAGCGCTCGTTGTTGAAGATTTGGAGAATCTGCGCTACCTCGCCCCAGATGGTGTTTAGGTCGACGCCGTCGGCGGTCTGATTGACAAGCACATCTCCGGCGGTGCTGTAACCAGAATCGGAACCGCACAGTGGAACGAGATAGGGATCAAGGGTAGTCATCGGGACTCCGTTGAGTGGATTTCGCGACCTGCGCGGTGTCGGTGGCCTCTGGCCTAACGTTCGCGACCGGCGCACGGTGCCGGTCAGATCAGTATATACCGTTGTGCTGCTGCCGAATCGAGGTCGTTTCGCGGCTGTCCTGAGCCGGTACTTGCGTGGTGCCCCGCGTTGTGCAAGGCTTAATATTGCAACAACGTGAAGGCGCAGAGCGCCGCAGTCAGGGCTCGTGGCCCACCAACGAACGACATTTGTCGTGTGGTGGACACGGGCTTCTTGTTGTTCACCTCCCGACGCCAAAGACGGGAGAGGGAAGAATGAGTCGAACCGACGACCATGAAGAGCGAACGCGACAACTGGGATACGACCCGCTGTCAATTCCAGACATGTCCGAGACCGAAGTCTACGAGTTCCTACACAGCCTGAATCGTCACATCACCCCACGGAGTGTGCGGATGGCGATCGCGCGCAAAGAACTCCGTGGAGTGCGTAAGGGGCGAAAGTACCTCTTCAGTAAGCATGAGGCCATTCGCTGGATGCAAACCGACAGTACCGCCTACGGTGACGGCGGTGACGCAGCATGAACGAGTGGGACGAGCGATGGGTCTGGACCCCCGAAGAGATCGCGGCAATGGATGCCCGTGCCGAGCAACTGGACGCCGCTCTTCGTGACGTGCAGCGCTTCACGAGTCCGGCGCAAGTGTTGTGCCCCCAGAATGATCGGCTGCGGATAAAGCTCGCGTGGATACTGAAGGACCACCGCTCGCGGATGGCGGTGTGCCCGGTGATCGTGGACGGCGTGCTCGGGGGGTCGGACGGCACGGCGACGTGCGGCAATCCCAACGCCAAGTATCTAGCGCCGCGCGGCAGTGACTTTCTGCCGGAGTACGATCCGGACGATCCAGGGCAGCGCAATACGCCGCTGATAGTCCTGGCGTGGGAGCCGGACCATGAATGGATAGTGCGCTCGCCGTACACAATTGAGGACCTTCTGAACGGGTTCACCGTCCCTTCGTCGTACGAATGCAACTGGCACAACGGGTGTTGCCGTCCCGATCACCAGAGCAGCTGGGAGCGATCGTTGCTGGTTCTCACCAGGGGGCAGTTTCTGGTGTTGCTGTTGGTGTGCGCAGGATGTCGCGAAAATATGGACCGCGACTACGGCGGAGGGCTGCCATGGTGGCCGGTTCGTGTGGATGACGAATCGTCGTCTGGCTTCGATCCCTACCAGGGGAACTCACCTTCGTAAGAAGACTAGGGCTGCAACGCAATTCGCCCAGCCCCACTGGGTAAAATAGTTGGGCTGGGCGCATTACCCCAAGGAAGGTACCGAGCTCTCACTCGGGTTCGTAGCCGCCAGCGGGAGGACGAAGAACCGCCGAAGAGGGGCCTGAACATGAACAAGCCTACCAGCACAAACATACCGTCTGCAACGGCAAAAGCGCAGGAGCGAAGGCGAATTGCGCAGCAGTGGAGTGCGTTGGGTGCCTCGCCGATTCCTATCCGCGCCGACGGCAGTAAGAGGCCGGCGATCAAATGGAAGTCGTGTCAGAAGGTGTCCGCACTCTCCGTGCAGATCGACAAATGGTTCTCGCGCCCGAGGGGTTTGGGGATCGTTACCGGCGTCGGTGGGCTCGAGCTGCTGGAGTTCGAAACGTCCGTGGTCTGGTGGCAATGGTGCCTGAAGATGCGGGAGCACGGACACGCTGACGAGCTCGCAGCACTGTGCGGTGGGTATCTGGCACGAAGTCCCAGCGGGGGCTACCACCTGATCTACACGACGGACAAGCCCGAACCAAACCAGAAGCTGGCGCAGGCAGCTGAGCCGTACGTGCACTATCTGGACTCAAATCGGAACCCGGTCGAGACGCAGGTGCTGATAGAGACCCGCGGCGTAGGTGGGTACGTAATCGTCGCGGGTAGTGACGAGCGCACGCACCCCAGTGGTCGTTCGTATCGCCGCGAGTCCTGGGATGCCGAGTTGCTGGAACTGATGGCCTGCATGGAGCGATGGAAGCCGAGACGCGAAGGCGATCCAGAGCCCGAACCGGTCGAGCTTCTCCCGGACCAGGAGCCAGCTCCTGAACACCTATTCCATGTCTCCGCAGACCTGCGGGAGGACATGTTTGCGGCAGCACGGCAGCTTGACCAGCCCGCCGCAGTGCGCACGGCCACGGGTACGGGGCAGCCTGCCCAACGAGCCGTGGAGGGGCAGGGAGCGCCCGGTGTGCGCCCCGGTGTGGCGTTTGCGGGGGTTACCGCCTGGGCCGAAATTCTTGAACCGCACGGCTGGAGGAAGGACCCCACCGCCGATACGGAGGACTCCACCAAGTGGACGCGCCCCGGTAAGGACTCCGGCACCAGCGCCACCACTGACTATCAGGGAACCGGCCTGTTCTACGTGTTCACTACCTCGACCGACTTCGAGGCGGAACAGTCCTACACGAAGTTCGCTGTCTATGCCCTGCTGAATCATGACGGCGACTTTGAGGGCGCAGCGAAAGATCTGGTGTCGAAAGGGTTTGGCGACCCGCGGGAGCTCGCTACCGACGAAGGTGCGTTGGAAGAGCGGGTAGAGCAGGAAATCGGGAGGATCCGGGTTCGCGACCGCGCACGAGAGCGATACGCCGACGAGAAGGCCCGTGACCGCCTGAACGTTCATCCCGAGCGAGTGCTGGACGGACTGTCGTTCCTTACGGAAGACGCCGACACTGTGCCGCTCTGGGGTGAAGCGGAAAAGGTTCTGTGGGCGCAAGGAGAGGGGCTGATGATTTGCGGCCCGCAGGGCGTCGGAAAGTCGACCATTGTGCAGCAGTTGGTGCTCGCGCGAATGGGCCTGCGTGACCCCGAACTGTTCGGGTTTCCCGTCGCTCTGGATGACCGGCCGATCTTGTACCTGGCGATGGACCGCCCGCCCCAGATCCGTCGGTCTCTAAATCGAATGGTGGACAGCACCGACGAGGCTGTCGCTGCTGCGCTCAAGCGGCAGTTGGTCGTATGGTCGGGTCCACCGCCATTTGACGTAGGTGAGGCCCCGAGGGTGTTCGCCGATTGGGTTGCTCTCCATGGCCGCGAGCCAGGGCTCGTTGTGGTGGACTCGTTGAAGGATCTCGCAGGCGGCCTCTCCACTGACGAAACCGGAGGTGCGATCAACTCGGCCATGCAGTTGATCCTCGCCAACGGCACCGAGTTCATCGACCTGCACCATCAGCGGAAAGCCAACGCCGAAAACAAGAAGCCCGACAAACTCGCCGATGTGTACGGCTCTGGTTGGCTCACGGCGGGTCTGGGTTCGGTGCTGTTGGCGTGGGGTGAGCCCGGAGCCCGCACTGTGGAGCTGAGCCACCTGAAGCAACCGCAGGAGAAGGTTGGCCCACTGATGGTCAACCACACGCACGGCACCGGGGCGTCGTACGCTGCTGATCCGCTCGAGAAGCTCACAGAACTGGCGATTAGTGCTGGACCAGCGGGAATAACGGAAGCCGAGGCTGTGCGTGCTCTGTTCGACGTAGGGAGCGACGACGACGAGTACACCGCACGTAGGTCGAATGCACGGAGGAAATTGAAACGCCTCACGGAGGACGGTGTGCTCAAATACCGGGCCGGGTCCAGGGGAGGTAAGGGAGGGGGCGGAAATGCTGCTAGATACACGCATCACCTGGCGTGACCGGCAAACGCTGCGGGTTGCCAATTATGTTGCGGCAGTGCGTTTTACGTTTGGCAAACGCTGCAGTGGCGATTACCGCACGATTGCCGAAACGGTGGGAAGGGTGGGGAGGTTAACGTGAAACCCCAGGTAGAGGGCGTTTACCGGTTCGGTAATCGGGGGCGGTAATCGGGCACCGCTCGGAGGCGTTTACCGAACCGCCCTTCCCTATAGGGCGGTAAACGTCCGACCGCGCTGGTGTCCGAGACCCACTCTTGTCGAGTGTCTGGTGTGCAAGAAGGTGGCGAGGGAGAGGATTTACATGACAACGAAGAGTGAGCGGACGGCAGGGATTGTCGCGAAGGTGACCTGCATTGCTCGAAGGACGAACGGATCGCAATGCCTGAATCGACCTATGAAGGGGCAGAACATTTGCAAGAATCACGGTGGGGCTGCTCCGCAGGCGAGACGCAAGGCGGCAGAGCGCATCTTGCTGGCGCAAGACCTGGCCGCCGCGAAGCTTGTAGAGCTGATGAACGACCCCAATGTGCCGCCCGGTGTGCAACGGATGGCGGCTGCCGACTTGCTGGATCGCGGTGGAAACGTAGCGGCGCACGTGTTGGCGATCCCGGGGGTCAGTGGTGGCGACAAGCCGTGGGAGGTGCTGTTCGAATCGATTCTGGGTGGCAGCCGTGCAGAGAGCCGCGCCCAGCGGGGCATCCTGGACCGTGAGCCGCCCAAGTGGCTCACGGACGAGATAGCCGCAGCGGAGATTGTGGACGCCGAGGTGGTCGCCGAGGGAGTGTCGCCAGCGTGCGAAGCCTGCGGGGCGCAGTTCCCTACGGAACTACCCGACTGGCTGGACGCCTACCCGCAACTCTGTCGACCGTGTCGAGAGGAGCGCGGCCTACCCGACCCCGGCCGAGATGGGCGCAGTTACCCCGCTGGCGCGGTGCCGCAAGGCCAATCAGACCCGGCCAGCGGTGCGCAGGGCGGGCAAGCACCCCAGGCTGGCAGCAACCACCCCAAGCGCAACGGTCAAAGCCCTACAGCCGATCTGAGCGGTAATGGACTCGTCACGATGGAAGAGGCATTGGGGCAACTTCACCGGTCGAAACGGTCACGCCGACAACGTAAGTGAGTTTTGAACCGTGGGGCACGCGCGTAGTGTTGGGGGTGGCAAGGGGTGCACGCGACGTTGCACCCCCTGAATCACTAAGGGAGGCAGGCAATGAGAGTAATCGGTTACATCCGGGTGAGTACGAAGTCGCAAGGTGAAAGTGGACTTGGTCTAGAGGCGCAGCGAGATTCATTGCAGCGATGGTGCGATGCTCGCGGACACGAACTGCTCACTGTCACAATGGATGTTGTCAGTGGAGCGAAGGCGGGCTGCCTGCACGGGCGGCAAGTGGCGATCGCAGCGGTTGAGTCTCAGGTAGCGGACATTCTGTTGGTGCGCGCCCTGGATCGTGCGACGCGAGACAGCCTGGACGCAGCGCAGCTGATGCAGCGTGCACAGCGCTACGGTTGGCGTCTCATGGACTGTGAGCACGCAGACAGTGGTGCGCCGTCACAGCGCCTCGTCGCGGATATTACGCTGGCGGTAGCGGCAGACGAACGACGCAAGATCGGCACGCGGACAAGGGAAGCTCTGAACGCGAAACGGCAACGCGGAGAGGGCGGGTTGATGAGTATGTCTGCACAGCAGCGGATCAAGGTGCTGGCCGACCAAGGTTACGGAGCCAAGTCCATCGCCAATGTGCTTACAGCAGAGGGTATTCCAACCGCAAGAGGCGGAGACGGGTGGTCGTACAGCAGCGTCCGGCGCGCTCTTGAACGCATCAAGGCAGGAGTCTGAGATGTGGAGCAACGTTCGTGACATTGCGGCACTCCTGGAGTGCTACGAGACCGCACCGCAACGGACGGCGATGGTCGGGCTAATGGCAATCCTTGCCGATGAAGACGCGGTTCCGGGTTTTCGGTGCGAGATAACTGATCTGAACGCATTGCTAGCGTTCGTGATTGGCGAGAATCCCTGCCCGACCAAGACGCTGGCATTCGTCAACGAGTGCCGGGCAGCGCTCGGGCTGCGCCTTCACACCTGGGACGAATTCATGGAGCTTGAAGAACGCGCCAAGGCAGGCGCGTGATGGCGCACGTACAGAAGAGGACAACGCAGGCCGGAGTGGTGAGGTACGTGGTCAAGTGGCGTACTCCCGACGGCAAGGGGCGCAGCAAGGGCGGATTCCCCACAAAGAAGGCCGCCGAGGACTACGCCACCACCGTGGAGTACAACGCCAACCGGGGCACCACGTTCGACCCCAAAGCGGGCGGGGTCGCGTTCAGGCAAGCGGCGGGGGAGTGGCTGGCGTCTCGGCACGACCTGAAGCCGCGCACGCACGCGGAGTACGAGAATCTGTTGCGGCCGAAGACCACTGGACCACTTGCAACGCGAGCGCTGAGCATCGATGCCACATTCGGTGGGTATCCGCTGAACGCCATCACGCGGAAGCAGATCAGCGAATGGGTGCGGGCGCTCACCGCTGCGGGGAAGAAGCCCTCGACAGTGCGACACGCGTACTTCGTCGTGCGGATGGTGCTGGCGCAAGCCGTAGTGGACGGACGACTGACGACGAACCCCGCCGACTACGTGAAGCTGCCCAGTGAGCGCAGCGCAGCAGGAGGCACCCCCGGTGTTGTGGACGACCCAGACATGTTCCTCACGGCCGAGCAAGTGTCCGGGCTGGTGGTCTCCACGCCCTGGCCGTACAACGTGCTCGTCCATCTGGCTGCGTGGTCTGGGCTGCGCGCTGCCGAGCTGGCCGGGTTGCAGGTGGGCGACGTGGAGCTGCCCGCCGCGACGATGAACCCCAACGCCCGGCCCAAGCCCGGCACGCTACGGGTGGAGCGCACGGTGATAGCGCTCGACGGTAAGCCCACCTACGACACCCCCAAGACCAAAGGGAGCCGGCGGAGAGTGCCTCTGACCCCGGCGACAGTGGCGGTACTGCGCGATTACCTAGCCGCGCACCCCAGGCGGGACGAAGCTACGGCCCCGTTGTTCCCGGCGATGCGGCTGGTGGCCGCTAAGCCCACGGGCTTGCGGGCCACCGACGCCAGCGGCAAACGCATTGTCCCGAAGGCGGAAGACGCCCTGGCCGCGCTCTCGATTGAGGATGCCGAAGGGCGGCTGACGCTGGACTGGGACGTGGTGCTGCGGCACCCCACCTTCTACAAAGCGGTCTACCGACCTGCGGTGTTGCGGGCGAACCGCCTCGGTGCAGCCCTGCCGCCCGCCTTGAAGTTCCACGCCCTGCGGCACACGTACGCCAGTCTGTGTGTGGCGGCAGGCATCCCACCGCTGGAACTCGCCCGGTTCATGGGGCATGCCAAGGTTACGACGACGCTCAGCGTGTACGCGCACCTCTTCGAGGACGACCACGCCGACGCTATGGCCGCTCTGGGCGCGATGGGCACTACGCCTCGGCAGACCGGCAACGTTGTGCCAATCCGCCGAGGTGACGTGGGCTAGCTGATATTGCCGAGCGTCCACGCGCTGACATGTGCCAACAGGACACGCGTGAAGCCGACGGGCATGGGCGTGCCCCCGGGGATGATGACTTTGGCTTCCTTCAGGTGTATGTGTCGCGTCAGCTCGTAGTTGGTTTCGACGTCGGACTCGCGCCGCCCCTTGTGGTCCGCAGCCATCTTGCCGAAGAACAGGTCGGAATAGAGCTCGGCTGCTTTCATCGTCTCGTCACTCGTGCCGGGGCGGAACTCTCTCTGTCGTTCGTTCGCCCACTCGTAAAACTCCTCAGCAGAGGAGACGACCCCTGACATGATCGTTCCGGACAGGAACAGGACAACCCCGACACCCGCACGGGCGCGGTTCGCAAACTCTGACATTTGCTGGAGCGAGACATCAGGGTGTGCCGACCAGTCGTCCGTGGTCGTCAGCTTAGGGTAGTCCGCCCCGGCGCTCTTCGCGTCGACGGTCGTGGGGTTGCCTGTGGCGTGTGCAATCTCGGTCATGTCGAGCAGTATGTCAGTACACACCGACAGGTTTCTTCCGCGATCGGAGGTCGATGCCGACGCACCGGGGCAAGGCCCCGGTTCAAGCGACCGAGAGCATGCTTCCGGCGTACCCAGCGACGACGCCGAGAAACAGAAGGCCCACACCGATCCACCGACGCCGTTTGCTGATGGAGTACTGCGCGCTCACAAAATCCATAAGCGCCTGTCTCTCCAGGCGGGAACTCGGACCCAGCTGATCGGCAATCTGTTCCCTCGCTTGAACGGGAATCGTCGGACCGCGAATCACGCCGCCACCGAAGCCTGGGTAGGTGCGCCCGCTCTGTCTCTCCATCTCGCGCAGGTGCTCTTCCTTTGCTTCCTGCGCATCATCGAGCTGTTCCTTGAAAGCATCCATGTTGCGCTGGGCCTGTATGACGTCCATCACTACCAGCAACGCACCCGAAAGCTGAAACAGCAGCGCCAGCGAATAGAGGGAGTACACCACCAGATTCATGGTGCAAGTGTCCCAGGGTTCGCCGACATCCGTATGGTCGCCGCCAGCTTCGGCGACGAACAACGAACGTCGGACGTCCCCAGGTCCTTTGGGCTTCCCGCCGCGCGCACTTCCTTGCTAGAGATCGAGGCTGACGTTTTCCAATGCCCAGCCGGTCACCTGCGATAGGCGAAGGCGCAGATAGGCATGGCGAAAGTGTCGATTATTTGTGGCGATCGTGGCAGGCGCGTTCTGGAGAGAGCACTGTGCGTCCTTGATGGTGAGGTACGTCGTCCTTTCGAGGACCTCTTGCAGCTCGTCGTCGCTGTATGCCTGGGAATGGCGAGCCTTGATTGTATCTGCCACGGGGGAGAGGTAGTTGTCCGCGACATCGATCGCGCCCTCGTTTGAAGCCATGCGCTCGCGGATTTCTTCGTCGGAATGACGGAAGAACTCGGCATCTGGGGCCGTGATCCCAGTGACCACACCCCAGGGGAGGTACAGGGTGACCCCGATTCCCCAACCCATACGGTTCGCGGAGAACGCGAGTTTTTGGAGTTGAAGGTCCGGCGAGCCGAACCAATCCCGCGTTTCAGCCAGGTCGACCTCGCCGGGGTTGTACTTCTCGGAAGTCTCAGTTGTCATCAAGGGAGTATTGCATCAGACACCGACAACCTTCACAGATTCGCGTGCGGCATATTCGCGTGTAACGACATTCGCGAGCGTAAGCACTTTCGTGGCATCAGGTGGGTCTCGACACGGGTCGTTGTGACGACTTAAGTAGTGCTATGAGCAATCTTCCTTGGCATCGGGCTTCGGTGCTCGCCCTCATAATCGGAGCAGGTGGTCTGACAGCGTGTTCGTCGGGAGACGAACAAACATCGGAACCGACCACAACAACTGCACAACAACAGATGGTGACGGTCTCCCCCGAAGCCGTGGACCAGTTTGTGGCTGCGGTGCGGGCGCAGAATCTCGTACCCGCATCAATGCCGGACGAACAAATACGGCCGGTGGTCACCAATGTGTGCCGCCTGGCGGGGACTGGCAGCTCGTACGGTGATCAATCAGCCGTGGCGGCCGATCAGCTGAACCTGCCTCCCGCGGGTGACGCGGTAGACGACGTGATGACGTTGGTCTACGACATTGGCTGCCCGGAACAGCGCTAGCGGCGGGGTGGAGTACCCCGGATGAGGCGGGCGGAGGTACCGGGGAGGTACTGGCTACAGTTCGGGCTACAGTGGCCAGGTGCGAAAACCGCTCTACCTGCGCTAATGATGGAGCCGATGACGGGAATCGAACCCGCGTATTCAGCTTGGGAAGCTGATGTTCTGCCATTGAACTACATCGGCGCGCACGATATTGGGCGCCCGTAGGCAGGCCCAACACCCTGCGGCGGAAAGAGTATCAGATCGTGATCCGGACTACCCGGGCACACGCGCGGAGTGTCATACGAGGGGTTTGCCGGTCCGCATTCTGCGTCGCAGATCGCGCATGAGCAGGATGTAGGGGAGCTCGCGGACGGTGACGGGGATGCGCCGGCTGACGGCGCCGATGGTGCTCATCGTCCGGTCGAAGCGCCGTTGATCCTTCGCTGTCCAGGTGAGGTGCATCTGGTCGCGGAACAGGGGCGGGAGGAAGCCGGTGGTGAAGAACAGGTTGAGGCGACCGAAGAGGCGGGACACGACGGCGGGCATGAACTCGACCTTCGCGAGGGACAGCAGGTACTCGCGGATGGTGTCGTCGATCGACACGTTGGCGAGCGATTTCTCCCAGTACTCGTCGAACGCGGCCCGGTTCTCGGGCCACAGTTCCTTGGGCACCTGCAGGGTGGTGCCGAAGGTGGCCCCCTGCTGGTAGAAGTATTCGCTCTCGGTGGCGGTGAGTTCTCCGTGCATGGAGCGGTGGACGTCCTCGAACCCGTGGTAGATGCAGGCGGCGACCCACAGCTGCAGTTCGGGGTCGAACGCGTTGTACTGCACGGGGCTGTCGGGTCCCGACTTCACCTGGGCGTGGGCGCGGTTGACGCCCTTGCGGAACTGGGCCTTCTCTTCCTCGGTGCCGCGTGCGGCGACGACGAGGTAGGTGAGGGTGGTCCGGGTCCGCTTGATCGGGTGCCGGAAGATCTGTCCGCTTTCGACGCGGCTTTCCACGACGCCGTATCCGACGGCGGGGTGGGAGAGCTGCATGATCACGTTGGCTGCGCCGGCGAGCAGGCCGGCGCCGTCCATGACGAGTTCGAGTCGGTCCGGCACCTCGAGAGATGTCGACATGTGCACTCCTGTCGCGAGCGGTGAATTCCCTATCTGAATACGACCGTACTCACATATATGTGAGGAGTCCAGAGGCAAGTGCGAAGATGTTTCCATGGCAATCGCGTCGGACCGGGTTTACGGCGGCCAAGAGGGTGACCAGCGTCGATCGGAACGACGCGGCCAGCTCATCGAGGCCGGACTCGACCTGCTCGGCAGCGCGGACGGCGACCACGCCCTGACCGTGCGCGGAGTCTGCAAGCAGGCCGGACTCGCCACCCGCTACTTCTACGAGAGCTTCCCCGACCGCGACGCGCTGACCGTCGCCGTCTACGACCACGTCGTCGAGCGCATCGCGACCAGCACCCTGGACGCCGTGACGAACGCCGGGCCGGGGGAGCGCGAGATCGTCCGGGCCGGGGTCCGCAACATCGTGCGGGAGGTCGCCGAGGATCCACGGCACGGCCGGCTCATGTTCTCGGTGGCGCAGTCGAGCGCGGTGCTGGCGCAGCGTCGGCTCGACAGCTCGCGACTGTTCGCGGGCCTGGTCACGAAGCAGACGGTCGGGTACTACGAGGTGGCCGAGAGCCCGCGCCTCGACCTCGCCGCGCACTTCATGGTCGGCGGCCTCGCCCAGACCCTGACGGCATGGCTGAACGGGACCGTGACGCTCCCCGAGGAGGAGCTGGTGGACACCTGCACGGAACTGCTGCTCTCGATGGCCATCCACACCCGTTAACCTCTACCTGTGCTCCTCTCCGATCGTGATATCCGTGCCGAACTCTCCGCTGGACGTCTGGGCATCGACCCGTTCGACGATTCGATGGTCCAGCCCTCGAGCGTGGATGTCCGCCTCGACAGCCTGTTCCGGGTGTTCAACAACACCCGCTACACGCACATCGACCCAGCTCAGCGACAGGACGAGCTGACGACGCTGGTCGAGCCGGCGGAGGGGGAGCCGTTCGTTCTGCACCCCGGCGAGTTCGTGCTCGGTTCCACGCTGGAGGTGTGCTCGCTGCCCGACGACCTGGCCGGACGCCTCGAGGGCAAGTCCTCGCTCGGCCGCCTCGGACTGCTCACGCACTCGACGGCCGGGTTCATCGATCCGGGCTTCAACGGGCACATCACGCTGGAACTGTCCAACGTCGCGAACCTGCCCATCACTCTGTGGCCCGGGATGAAGATCGGCCAGCTGTGCCTGTTGCGGCTGTCGAGCGCCGCGGAGCACCCCTACGGCAGCTCGGCCGTCGGCTCCAAGTACCAGGGCCAGCGCGGCCCGACGCCGTCGAAGGCCTACCTCAACTTCGCGCAGCGCTGAGTGCCGGCGGCACCGCCGAAAAGGTGCAAACCGAGTGGTCCGCTACTCGTGTGTATTGCGGCGAGTAAGAGAAGACTGGGATTCGAAGCCGCCCTCTCCTGGGCGTTCGATCCCGGAGGCCGCCATGAAAGACGTAGTCGTGTTGTTGCCCGGCATCGGCGGGTCGGTCCTCGCGCGTGACGGCAAGGACGTGTGGGCACCGACCCCGGGAGTCGCGCTGGCGAGCGTGCTCTCGCTGGGCCGGAACATCAAACGCCTGAAACTCGACGGCGACGACCCGGACGTCGACGACCTCGGCGACGGCGTCGCGGCCACCCGGCTGGTGCCGGACTTCCACTTCGTTCCCGGCCTGGACTGGAAGATCGACGGCTACACGAAGTTCCGGAACGACCTCGTGCGCCGGTTCGGGGCCGTTCCCGGCGACAACTATTTCGAACTGCCCTACGACTGGCGGCGCGACAACCGGGTGGCGGCCCGCACCCTGGCCAGGCGCTCCCACGATTGGCTGGCGCGCTGGCGTGAGAAGTCGGGCAACGCGGACGCCAAGCTCGTGCTGGTGTGCCACTCGATGGGCGGAATCGTCGCCCGGCTGTTCCTCGAACTGCTCGAGGGGTGGCGCGACACCCGCACGCTCGTCACGTTCGGCACTCCGTACTCGGGTTCGGTCAATGCGCTCGACTTCCTCGTCAACGGATTCCGCAAGGGCTGGGGTCCGTTCACCGTCGACCTCGGTGCGCTGATCGGATCCTTCACGTCCGCCTACCAGTTGCTGCCGTCGTATCGGTGCATGGCGGGCGACGACGGGGCGTGGCTCGCGCTCGACGACGACAAGCTCGACTGGTCGGGGACGAGGCTCGACGCCGGCCGGATGGGTGCGGCGGTGCGTCTGCACCGCGACCTCCGCGACGCCGTCGACGCGCGGCTGCAGTCGGAACAGGGCGGCTACGACATCCGTCCGGTGATCGGCGACTTCCAGCCCACCAAGTGGGCCGCCCGGCTCGCCGGGACGACGGTCGAGACGATGACGGTCCGCGGGCCCGGCGCGAGTGGCGGTGACGGCACGGTGCCGAAGCTGTCGTCCACCCCGCACGAGCTCATGACGGGATGGAAGAACGCGGCGTTCTTCAGCCAGCGGCACGGCTCCCTGCAGAACGACGACCCGGTGCTCGACCACGTGGGCGGGATCCTGAACACCGCAATTCTCGCGCCCCCGAACGTGTTTCCGGCGGTGAACGAATCGGTCGCGCTGGAGGTCGACGATGTGACGACCGCCGAGCCGCTGGTGATCCGCGCGCGAACCGGTGCCGGGGGCGCTCGGCTGGTCGCGACGGTCGAGCCCGTCGCCGGCGGTCCGAGCCGGCAGCACCCGCTGTCGCCGGCCGTCGACGGCTGGCAGCAGGCCGCCCTCGACGGATTACCCGCCCAGGATTACCGGATCACCGTGCGCGCGCCCGGAGTGCACCCGGTCACCGACGTCGCGAGTGTGGTCGACCTCGACGAGATCGCCCGGTCGGTCGACGCCTAGGAGCGCGGAAACATGAGACCCGCACCCGGTTTCGAGGAACTGGAGATCAGCGTTCTCCGGGCGGGCGACCACGTCTGGCTCTCGGCGCAGTCGCGGATGGGCTCGGTCTTCGCGGTGCGGCGCGAGATCCCGGAATGGAAGCTACCGAACGCGGTCACGGGAAGGACGATCGACGCGCCGTCCGAATGGCTGACCGACACCGTCCGGCACGCGCGCACCGACGCCGCGGCCCCCGCGCTCGACGTCGGGAGAGTGTTGACGGATCTGGTGTTCGGGATCCCCGACATCGAGACACTGCTGCAGCAGAGCCGGGGAATCGCCGGGTCGGAGGGGACACAACTCCTCGTGCGCATCCTCGCCGCACCGCAGGAAGTGTGCGCCTGGCCGTGGGAGTTGCTGCTGGATCCGCAGCGACCCGACCAGTTCCTCGCCATGGCACGCGACGTCCACGTGGTGCGATCCGGACGGTCGCGCACCTACCCGATACGGCAGCGGCCGATCGAGCCGCCGCTCAATCTCCTGCTGGTGATGTCGAGCCCGCTGCGGGAGGGCCCGGACGATTCCGAGGCCCCGTTCGACCTGTACGCCGAGAAACGCAGCCTGCTGTCGGAACTGCGGCCCCTGGTCGATCGTGGTCTGCTCCGGGTGGTGGTCGAGGACCGGCCGTCCGTCGAACGTCTCCGCAGTCGAATGGGCATGCAGAGACGCGGGTTTCACCTCTTCCATTATCTCGGCCACGCCAATCCGGACGGTCTGAAGGTGGAGCGGCGCAACGGGCGCGGGATGCTGTTGCCGAGCCAGGAGTTCGCGTTGCTGCTGCAGCAGCTGCCGGACCTCCGGCTGGCCGTGTTCGCGGGTTGCGAGACGGCCCGCGCGCCGGACGGCGCCACCGACGACGACCCGTGGCCCGGACCGCTGTCGTCGGCCGACATCTGCGTGCGTGATGCGTGCCCGATGGTGATCGGGATGCAGGCGGTGCTGCCGTTCCGGACGGAGCGACTGCTGACGCGCTTCTTCTACCAGGCGCTGACCGCCGGGCAGCCCGTCGCGGAGGCGTTGCGGCTGGCGCGGCTCGCCATCAACGGCGACGACAACAGCGGCGACCCGCTGCTGGACTGGGCGGTGCCCTGCCTGTTCGTCGGGGGAAGTGAGCCCGGCGCGATCATCGACCCGGACGCGAAGGCGCGGCCGGAACCGTCGCCTCGGCGGATCTCGCGCCGGCTCGGGATCCGTCAGGGCGAACTCCGCTTCATCTCCCGGCTGGCGGAGCTGAGGGAGGGGGTGGACGTGCTGTCCGGGCGGACGTCCGCCCGGCTGCTGCACGTGGTCGGAATGCCCTCGACCGGAAAGACCGCTCTCCTGGACCGAGTGCTCGAGGAGCTCGACCCGCCGATCGCGCATCTGTTCGTCAGCGCGAAACGACTTCTCGCGAAACCCGATCCGCTCCGCGAACTGTCCCGGCTCGTTGCCGAGTTGATGGACGACGCCGGGGTTCGCGCCGCCCGGCCCGGCAGGCTCAGTGCCGGTGACTGGTGGGAGCGACTGCTCGACGACCTCACCGAAGTCCCCGCCGCGATCGTCGTCGACGACGGCGACCTGCTTCTCGGCGACGACGCCTCGGGCCTCCTCACCGCCCTGACCCTGCTGACACAGCGCCGGGGCGACGCGCGGCTCGCCGTCGCGACCACCGGGGAACTCGCCGGATTGACCGAGTCGCTCCACGCCACGGAAGTGCGCACGATCCGCCTCGACGCCCTGTCGTGGCCGGAAGTGTGGCAATGGATCCGGCGCAATCTGCCCACGCTGACGCGATACCCGGAGCAGGATCTGTCCCGGCTCTACACCGATGTGCGGCACCTGGAACTGTGGGAGCAACTGGCGGATCTCGCCGCCCAGAACGGCACGTTCGAGCCGCAGAACCTGCCGCTCCTGGTCCGGCAACTCGGCGTCGGCGCCGCGAAGCCGGTGCCGCCGGTGCCGAACGGGTCCGACTTCTTCGGTGCCGAAACCACTGCGCCCGAGACCGAGGCGGCCGCCGCGGCGCCGGTGCGGCGCGCACTGCGGTTGGCGGTGGCGGGACCGTTCACCGCCGGTCGCCGTGAGGAGATCGCGGTGGCCGTCACGCAGTGCGCCATCCGGCACGACGTTCCCGGCCGGGTGGTGGCCGGCGAGACAGGGCAGGGCGAATCGGCACTGGCCGAACTGCTGCCTCAGGAGCTGGCCTTCGCGCGCGGTGTCCCGTCCGAGCGGGACGTCTGCCGGTGGATGGAGGACGCTGCCCGCGCCGACGCGGACATCCTGGTGTTCGACTACGGCAACGCCATCCCGTCGGACGCGCAGAACACCGTCATCGCGCGCCTGGTCGGCGACGGGCGGCTTGTGATCGTCTCGGGTGACCACTCGGACGAACCGGCGTATCCCGCGTGGAGTGCGGACGCGTTCGCCGTCGGGGCCGTCGAGGACGACGGCACGCTCACCCACGAAACCCCGTACTTCCCCGACGCGGGCAAACCCGACGTCTACGCGCCCCGGACGATCACCGGGACGACGTGCGAGCGGCTGGTCGACCGGCCGGAGATGGAGGGCACGACCTTCGCCGCGCTGTACGTGGCCGTCGCGGCGATGCTGGTCTGGGCGACCGACCGCGACCTGGTCGCGCGGGACGTCCGGACGCTGCTGGTCGAGACGGCGACACCGATTACGACGCCGCGGGGTGACACCGCGAAGCAACTCGACGTCGACGCGGCACTGGACAGGGTGCGGCGGGACGTCGTCGTCGGCGCACTCGGATCGGGCGCACTCGAAGTCGGGCAGCTGCTCGCGGAGATCCCGATCCGCCCGGAACTGGCGGTTCCGCTGCTCGACGCCCTGGTGGCCGATGGCAGCCGCATCCGGCGGGTCGTCCGCAACGGCGTCGAACAATACGAACGCGCCGACGCCGCGGTCGGACGGAGAAACGAGTAGTCCGCTACGCACGACCGGTCCGACCGCGACGACAAGGCTGGCAAGCACAGCCGCCCGCCTACGTGAGGACCGAGTCATGACCATCGTCGACAACATCGGAGACGGGCAGTCGCAGCGCGCGAAGCCCGCGGGAACGTTCGAGGCGGAACGGCAGCGACAACACGACGCGGCGGAACTGCGTGCGCGGGAACGGGCACCCCAGCGGGGTGAGCACGTGGACGCACTCACCGGTCCCGGCGGGGTCGCCGCGGCGGATACACCCGAGCGGATCGCGAAGCGAGTGGACCGGCTCGGACGCTACTACGGCGCGGAAGGCTGGGAGCCGGACACCCTCCCGGACCGGGTTCTCGAGAAGATCCTGGGCACAGCCGATTTCGTCGGCGCGCGCTACCTCGACGCCGGTGTCGCCGCGGCCCGGTCCATCGGGCGCGTGAACATCCGCGACGCACGGGGAGCCCTGCAGGGCTACGGCACCGGCTTCCTCGTCTCGCCGACCCTGCTGCTCACCAACCACCACGTGCTGCCCGACGCGGACACCGCGCGCAGCAGCGTGATCGAGTTCGACTATCAGGACGGCGTCGACGGAAAGCCGCGCCCCGTGCAGATGTTCCCCCTCGACCCGGCCCGGTTCTTTCTCGCCGACCGGGAACGCGACTTCGCCCTCGTCGCGGTCGGGGCCGAGCCCGGGACGCTCGCACAGTTCGGTTTCAATCCGCTGATCCAGGCGGAGGGCAAGGCCGTCATCGGTGAATTCGTGACGATCGTGCAGCATCCCCGTGGCGACAAGAAGCAGATCGCCCTGCGGGAGAACCGCATCGTCGACATTCCCGAACGGTTCCTGCACTACTCGGCCGACACCGAACCCGGATCCTCGGGTTCACCGGTGTTCAACGACCAGTGGGAGGTGGTCGCCCTGCACCACGCGAGCGTGCGGGCGCCGCAGCACACCGAGTTCGGCGGAGTCCTCAACGAGGGGGTGCGGATCAGCCGCATACTCGAATACGTGCGTGCGCAGAACCTGACCCCGCCGTGCAGGGACCTCGTCGACGAGGTCCTCGGCGCCGAGCGGGCGGCACCTGCGGAGCGCCCGGTGCCGGACCGCGAACGGGAAGTGACCGTCCGGGTTCCCCTCGAGATCACGGTGCGTCTCGGATCCGTCGAGTCACCGGCCGCCGAGCCGGAAGCGATCTCGATCGATCCGAACTACGCCACCCGGGGCGGGTACGACCCGAACTTCCTGCGGGTGCCGCTGCCGCTGCCCGGGTCGCCGTCGGTGGCGTCGCCGGAGTTGAAATACCACCACTTCAGCGTCGTGATGCACCGCGAGCGGGCGCTGGCACTGTTCACGGCCGTGAACATCGACGGACGGCAGTCGCAGAGCCCCCGGCGCGACAGCGACAGGTGGATCCTCGACCCCCGGCTTCCCGCCGACCAGCAGACGGGGGAGGACGTGTACCGCGACAATCCGCTGGACCGGGGGCACCTCGTGCGGCGTCTCGACCCGGCCTGGGGCCCGCTCGCCAAGGCGGCTAACGACGACACGTTCCACTTTACGAATTGCACTCCGCAACACCACAATTTCAATGCGGGGCAGACGCTGTGGCTGGGCCTCGAGGATTACGTCCTGAAGAACGCGGACACCGCCGACCTTTCCGTGAGCGTCGTCACCGGTCCCGTTCTGGCGCCGGACGATCCGGAGTATCGCGGGGTGGCTCTGCCGCGTCAGTTCTGGAAGACGGTGGCCACGGTGAAGCAGGACGGCACCCTTTCCGTCACCGGTTACCTGCTCAGCCAGGCCGCCCTGCTCGATGAGTTCGCGGAGGGGGAGGAAGCATTCTCCTACGGCGCGTACCGCACGTTCCAGGTGCCCGTCCGGCGGATCGCCCGGTTGACCGGGCTGGACCTGGACGCCTACGTCGCCGCCGACCCGCTCGAACGGATCGAGGCGAGCAGCCTGCCCCGCGAACTGATCCGTCCCCAGGACCTGATCCTCTGAAACCGGAAGGAAACCCGACGCCATGAGCACCACCGAATCAGCGGCCGAACTGCCGACGCGCCGCACGTGCGGGGCGATGGACGTGCACCGCCGGCTGTTGACCGAGTCGGAGTCGTATCGCATCGCCCGCTCGGAGATCGAGAATCAGAGCATCGAACTGGAGCCGTTGCAGTCGATCGCCGCCCGCGGGCCCGTACGGATTCCGGTGGTCGTGCACGTCGTGTTCACGACCGCGGCGCAGAACATTTCCGATGCGCAGGTCGAGAGCCAGATCGCGGTGCTCAACAAGGATTTCCGCGCCGCCAACGACGACATCGACACCGTTCCGCCCGTGTTCGAGCAGCTGATCGGCGACCCCGGAATCGAGTTCTTTCTCGCCGACACCGACCCGCACGGCCGGCCGTCGAACGGAATCACGCGCACCGCAACCGAAGTCGAGTCTTTCGGCCAGGACGACGGCGTGAAGTCCGCGGAGGCCGGCGGCGCCGACCCGTGGCCGACGCAGCGGTACCTGAACATCTGGGTGTGTGCGCTCGGTGGTGGTCTGCTCGGGTATGCGCAGTTCCCCGGCGGCCCGGTCGACACCGACGGCGTCGTGATCACGTACACCGCGTTCGGCACGACGGGCACTGCGCGGGCCCCGTTCGACCTGGGGCGCACCGCGACCCACGAGATCGGGCACTATCTCAACCTCTTCCACATCTGGGGCGACGACGGAACCGGCTGCCGGGGCTCCGACGAGGTCGCCGACACACCCAATCAGGGCGGGCAGAACGTCGGGATGCCGCGCTTCCCGCACATCAGTTGCGGGAACGGCCCCCACGGCGACCTGTTCATGGATTACATGGATTACACCGACGACGCGGGGATGGTGATGTTCACCAAGGGGCAGGGCGCCCGGATGGGGGCGTGCCTGGACGGCGTCCGGAAGAAGTTGTGGACCGGGCGGGCCGCGAGTCCGGCGACCTCCGCGCTCGCGGCTCGGGCCGCCGCCGGCCGCTGGGGGCATTCGTTCGAGGAGGATCACGACGGCCTCCGCGTCTACCGGCCCGCGGGATTCGACTTCCCGCGCGCGAGGGGGCGCGGTGGAATCGAATTCCGGCCGGACGGCTCGTTCGTCGACTGGGCCGTCGGCCGCGGTGACGCCGACGAACCGCGGGAGGGCACGTGGGTGTCCGGGGACGACGACGGCAGGCTGGAGGTGACCACGGCGGCGGGCGAGACGCGCACCGTTCGCGTGGTCCGGTTCGACGAGGACCGGCTGGAGTTGGACATCGGTGATGCCTCCTGACCCTAGCGGTCACACCTACCTGCGGAGATATAATTCTCGGACCTGGTATTCACACTCAGTGACGCGGTTCCGCCGTACTCGGGGAGACGGATTGGCGCGCCCCGAAAGGAATTCCGATGTCTACACGAAAAGTGCTGGGTCGACTGGGAGCAGTGTTCGCCGTCGCGGGCGCACTGTCATTCGCGGTGCCCGGTGCCGCATCCGCCGCGCCGTTCGTCCCCGGCTCGATGTCGACGTGCGCCCCCGGTGCGTGGCTGACGTTCAATGCGGAACGGGTCGCGCCCGACCGGATCCGGTACACCACCGCCGCGCCGCTCGCGCAGTGGAACGGCGCCGTCGTGCAGTTCACGAACCTCACCACCGGGTTCCGGGGTGTCGCGTTCGTCAACGACCCGGTACCGGCGGCCGTGGGGTTCGGACCGGTGCTGAGTGAGATCGCCGGGCTGCTGCCGTGCTTCGTCAGCGCGGGCGTCACCATGTCGTAGCGCGACTCAGCTGGGGTCGGAGCCCCGGACCGCCGCCCACCATACGGCGACGGCCGCGGCCACGCAGGTCGCGCCGGCAAACGCCGGAAGCCCGCCGCCCGCGACGTACACCCACAGTGCCCCGGCGAACGGCGCCGCCACCGCGAACTGGGCGTCGAGGAGGAGCCTGCGGGCGGGCCGTGTCGCCACCCGGGCGCGCACCGGACCGTCCGGATCCGGACGCGACGGATTGTCGATCAACCGGCCGGGCGGTGTCGAACGACGCACCCGCCCGGCTGGGAGGAGTCGCCGCCCGTTCCAGGTCACGACGCTGCGCCTGCCGGCGTCGTGCACGGTCGCCGTCGTCGGCGTCGGCATCGTGACCAGGACCGGATCGAAGAACACGGGTATCCACAGCGAACCCGGTTCCTCGTCGACCTCGATCCACGACCTGCTGGTCAGCCGATGCTGCTGGCGGACCCTGCGTACGGTGGCGACGCGACCCTGCTCGGAACCCCTCCGGGTGGCCGCGAACCAGGTGTGACCGGTGACACCGAGCACCGCCGCCGCCACGACGACCAGCGCGCTGAGCTGATCGGCGTCGGCGAACGGCGTCAGTGCGGCGCACACCAGCAGCGCGCCCACGCCGACGGCCACCGGGTAGCGCACAGCTATTTCAGGAAGCCGATCTTGGTGTAGTCGTAGGACGCGAGACCGGCGGCGCCGAAGTTCGCCAGGTTGTCGCGCACCGCGACGTTGCCCGGCGCCTGCATCAGCGGCAGCGAGAACCCCTCCTCGAACACCGCGGTGTCGACCTCGTTGGCCAATTCGATCGCCTTCTGCGGGTCGAGTTCCGAGATCGTCCGCTCGATCAGCGCGTTCAGTTCGGGCGAACCGATCCGGCCGTAATTGCCCTGCAGGTCGTCGGGGTTGTATGCGTAGATCTGCGGCAGGCCACTGAGCGGAAACGGATCACCCACCCAGGAGAATTGGGCGAGGTCGAAGTCGCCGGGCTGGATGACATCGGTGAAGAACCCGGTGCCGCCGCGGGTGTCGATGTTCAGCTTGGCGCCGATCTGCGCGAGGTTCTGCTGCACGATCTGCGCGATCTGGACCCAGGTGGTCGACTGGTACATCACGTCGCGGATCTCGAGCCTGCGCCCGTCCTTCTCCCGGAAATCGCCGTTGAGCTTCCAGCCGAGTTCGTCGAGTCGCCGTGCGGCCTCCTCCGGGTCGTAGGCGACGGCCGCGGTGTTGTCCTGGTAGCCCTGCTGACCGCTGAGGTAGACGTGGTTGTTCAGCGGCTGGGGGTCGTCGACCAGACCGTTCTGGATCGCGGTCGCGATGCCCTGCCGGTCGATGCCCTTGGACAGCGCCACCCGCAACTCCGGATCGGCGAGGATCGACCCCTCCGCGCCGTTGAACGTGATGTGCGAGAACTGAGTTCCCGGCGCCCGGCGGATCGCGATGCCGTCCGATCCCTCCGCGGTCTTGACCTCGTCGATCGTGCCCAGCCCGGACGCGTCGATCTCGTTGTTCTGCAGGGCGGGAATTCGCGCGGAGTCGTCGAGCACGCTGTACGTGATGGTGTCGAGTTTCGGGGTGTTGCCCCACCACGCGGGGTTGCGGCCCAACGTGATCCGGTTCTGCGCCCGGTCGATCGACGCGATCTTGAACGGTCCCGACGTCACCGTGATCCCGTCGCGCAGACTGGTGTTGAACGCCTCGGGAGTCGCGGTCACCGACTTCGGGTACAGCATCGAATTGCCCGCGAACTGGCCGCGCCATTCGGCGTACGGCTCGGCGAACGTGATCACCGCCTGACGGTCGTCGACGCCGCGTTCGACCCGGTCCACCCGCTCGAACCCGGACGTGTTCGCGATCAGGAACTCCTTGTTCTTCCCACTGAGCGCCGCAGCCTGGGACTGGATGTCCTCCCACGTGATCGGGGTGCCGTCGGACCACACCGCCCTCGGGTCGATCGTGTAGGTGACCTGCTGCGGGTCGGTGCCGGTGAGCGCGACGTCCACGAAGTAGTCGTGGTTCACCGACAGCGCGCCCGAGGCGTCGGTGCCGAATGCGCGGGGCATCATCGGTTTCAGCATGCCGCCGATCTCGGAGTCGTTGCCGTCGTTGGACAGCGTGTTGAAGTTCGGAGGGAAACCCGACAGTGCCAACCGCAGGTTCCCGCCGTCGCGCAGTTCGCTGGGGTCGTGCGGATTGATGTCGTTGGTGGTGCCGATCGACCCGGACCCGGTCCCGGTGCCGCCGGTGTCCGAACCCCCGCAGCCGGCGAGGACGAGACCGACGGCCAGGAACGATACCGCGAGGCGGGTGCGCGCCGAACGAATCCTCATGGATGTGCCCTTCCTCGAAGTTCGCTGAGCCTAGTGTGCCAAATACGTCGGATCCGGAACGGGGATTGCCGCGAGCAGCGCCCGCGTGTATTCGTGCTGCGGATCCTCGAAAATCGTCTGCGCGGCCCCCGACTCGACGATCCTGCCCCGGTACATCACCGCCACGTCGTGCGCGATGTTGCGGACCACCGACAGGTCGTGGGAGACGAACAGATACGACATGCCCCGTTGCTCCTGGAGGTCGCGCAGGAGGTTGAGCACCCCGGCCTGGATGGAGACGTCGAGCGAGGACACTGGTTCGTCCAGGAACAGCAGTTCCGGATCGAGGGCGAGTGCGCGGGCGATGCTGATCCGCTGCTTCTGACCGCCCGAGAAATCGGCCGGATACCGGTCGGCGTGCTCGCGACGCAACCCGACCAGGTCGAGCAGTTCCGGTACCCGGCGGCCGATCTCCTCGCGACCGCGGCCGTCCAGTCGCAGCGGCTCGGCGAGCACGTCGAACACCGGCAGCCGGGGATCCAGGGAGGCCGTCGGATCCTGGAAGACGACGGCCATCTTCCGCCGCAGGGCGCGCCTGCGATGGGCGCTCAGCGCCGCCACCTCGGCGCCGAGCACCTCGATCGACCCGGATTCCGGCACGGACAGGTCGAGGACCTGCGTCAACGTCGTCGATTTGCCCGAGCCGGACTCGCCCACCAACGCCAGCGTGCGACCCGCTCGGATGTCGAACGTGATGCCGTCGACCGCCCGGATCTCGCCGCGCTTGCGGCGGAACACCAGACCGCTGGTGATCGGATACGTCTTCACCAGATCGGTCACCCGCAGCACCACCCGGTCGTCGGGCGGCCTCGTGGTGGGGGCGGCGGCCGGCTGATCCCGCCGATACGCCGTGAACAGGTCGCGGGTGCCCGTCTCGTCGACGCGGATGCACGCCGCCCGATGCTCCGGTCCGGTCGCGACGAGTTCCGGTTCGGCGAGCAGGCAGGCGTCCACGGCGAGCGGGCAGCGCGGCGCGAACGTGCAACCCGGTGGCAGCGAATGCAGCGCGGGTGGGGCGCCGGCGATCGACACCAGACGGCTGCGGATCGCCGCGTCCATCCTCGGTACGGACACGAGTAGACCTGCGGTGTAGGGCATCCGGGGTTCGGCGAACAACTCCCGCACCGGCGCCGACTCCACTACCCGGCCCGCGTACATCACCACGACGCGGTCGGCGAGGGTCGCCGCGATGCCCATGTCGTGGGTGATCATCACGACGCCGGCGCCCGTGAGGTCACGGGCCTTGCGCAGCAGGTTCAGGATCTGCGCCTGCACGGTCACGTCGAGGGCGGTGGTCGGTTCGTCGCAGATGATCAGCGCGGGATCGTTGGCGATCGCGATGGCGATCACCACGCGCTGTCGCATGCCGCCGGAGAATTCGTGGGGAAAGGCCTTGGCGCGCACCGCCGGATCGGGGATGCCGACCAGATCGAGCAGGTCGACGGCGCGCTGCGCGGCGTCCTTCTTGCTGCTCGCCCGGCCGTGGACGAGCAGCGCCTCGGCGATCTGGTCGCCGACGCGGTACACCGGCGTCAACGCCGACAGCGGGTCCTGGAACACCATGCTGACCGTCTTCCCGCGCAGCGCCGACAGATCCCGGTCTCCCATGCCGAGCAATTCGCGGCCCCGCAAACGGATGGAACCGGTGACGCGGGCGTGGTCGGGCAGCAGACCCATCACGGCGAGTGACGCGACCGACTTGCCCGAGCCCGACTCACCCACGACAGCGAGGACCTCGCCGTCGGAGACGGTGTAGCTGACGCCGCGGACCGCCTCGATCCGGCCCTCCTCGCTGGGAAAGCTGACCTGCAGGTCCTCGACGTCGAGCAGCGGCGGCCCGGTCACCGCTACGCCTTCTTCCCGCGCTTGCGGGAGCGGGCCCGCTGGGCGTTGGGGTCGACGGCGTCGCGGAGGCCGTCGCCCACCAGGTTCGCCGACAGCACTGTGATCACCAGCAGGCCACCGGCGAACAGGAACAGCCACGGATAGGTGAGTGCGGATTCGGTGCCGTCGGCGATCAGCGACCCGAGGGAGATGTCCGGTTTCTGCACGCCGAACCCGAGGAAGCTGAGCCCGGTCTCGGCGAGGATCGCGGCACCGACGTTCAGGGTCGCGTCGATGATCAGGATCGACGCGATGTTCGGGACGATGTGGCTGGTGATGATCTTGTGCGTCGGGGCCCCCATGTACCGGGCGGCCTGCACGAACTCCCGCTCGCGCAGGCTCAGCGTCATCCCGCGGACCATCCGGGCGGTGATCATCCAGCCGAACACCGCCAGCAACAGGATCAGCAGGACGATCGAGCTGGACGACTTCAACCGGGGAGTGAAGACGGCGATGATGATGAAACTGGGAACGACGAGCAGCAGATCGACCAGCCACATGATCACCCGATCCGGCCAGCCGCCGACATACCCGGCCAGCGCACCGACGAGCGCGGCGATGGCGGTGGAGAAGAGCGCAACGCAGATACCGATGATCAGCGACTTCTGCAGCCCACGCAACGTCTGCGCGAGAACGTCCTGCCCGATCTGGTTGGTGCCGAACGGATGCTCGGCGCTGGGCGGTTGCAGCAGCGCGGTGTAGTCGAGTTGCTGATAGTCGTAGGGGAGCAGGTACGGTCCGACGAAACTGGCGACGAACAGCAACAGCAGGACGCCCACCCCGGCGATGGCGGGCTTGTTCCGGAGAAACCGCCGGAACAGCAGGGTCCGGCGCCCGACGGCCGACACCGCCGCATCGGTGGACGCGATCTGGATCTCGGTCACCCGACACGCACCCTCGGGTCGAGCGCCGCGTACACCACGTCGGAGAGCAGTCCCGACAACAGCACGATCAGGCCGGTGAACGACGTGATCGCGACGACGATGTTCGTGTCCTGGGTGTCGATGCCGATCACGATCCACTCGCCGATGCCGTGCCAGCCGAAGATCTTCTCGGTGAACGTGGCACCGACCACCAGCGCTCCGAACCCGTACGCGAACAGCGTCGCCATCGGGATCAGCGCCGTCCGCAGTCCGTGCTCGAGCAGCGCCGCCCGCCGGGTCAGCCCCTTCGCCCGCGCGGTCCGGATGAAGTCGCTCCCCAGGACGTCGAGCATCGCGTTGCGCTGATACCGGCTGTAGCCGGCGATGCTGCCCAACGCCAGCGCGACGGTCGGCAGCACCAGATGCTGGATCCGGTCGACGAACTGCGGCCAGAATCCGGTGATCGTGCTGGCCGAGGATTCCCCGGTGTACAGAAAGATCTGATTGCCGGTGGCCGAGTTGATCTGGAGAGCACCGTATTTCAGCAGGGTCGCGACGAGGAACACGGGCGCGCTGAGGATCAGCAGCGACACGACGGTGCTGAAGTAGTCGCTGAACTTGTACTGCCGGATCGCACCCGCGGCGCCGATCAGCACCCCCAGCACCGCGCCGATCACGGAACCGAGGATCAGCAACCGCATGCTCACCAGGATCCGGCGGCCCAGCTCGTCCGACACCGGCTGACCCGTGATGGTGGTGCCGAAGTCGCCGTGCACCACCCCGCCCAGCCAGTTCGCGTACCGCACCGGGATCGGGTCGTCGAGATGCAGTTCGGCCGCCTTCGCGTCGATCACCGATTGCGGCGGCCGGGGGTTGCGCTGTTCCAGGCTGTCGAGCGGACGGAAGGTCAGCGAGGTGAGACTGAACGTCAGGAACGACGCCAGCAGCAACAGCACCGCGTAATTGAGCGCTCGTCGTAGCAGGAAGCCGGTCATCGGTCCACCTCGCAGCCGGGGCTCAACGCTACGAATTATAGGAGCGCGCCGCCGGCGGTCGGTCCGACTCGGTGAAACCGGCTTGTTAGCGTGGCGGGGTGACTGTTCGTGACGAGCCCGGCGACCCGCCGGCGCGGCGCACGGCACAGCACAGTAGGTACGCCGAGTACGCGGTGACGGTCCCGCGGTCCGGTGACCGTGCGCTGGTCGCGGTGCCGCGCGGGGTGACGGCGTCGGCTGTCGTGTACTACCTGCACGGTCGCACGGGTGACGAGCGGTCGATCGAAGAGCGGTTCGGCCTTCGGGACGGTCTGCTCGACGCCGGCTACGTCGTCGCCGCGCCCTACCTGCACGGCGACCTGTGGGGAAACCGGTCGGCGCAGGACGCCGTGGTCGCGCTGGACGAGTGGGTGTCCCGGCGGTGGCCGGTGAGGCAGCGGTTCCTGATCGGCGAGTCGATGGGCGGTAACGCCGCCGCCAACGCGCTGCGCCTGCGCGAGGTTCCGTGGAGCGGTGCGGTGTTCATCGCCCCGTCCCTCTCGCTGCGCGCGGTGTGGGAACGGGGCGAGCACGGACGCGACACCGTGCGGGACGCGTTCGACCTGTCTGCGGACGGGCACGACCTCGAACCGAAGACCGAGCGGTGGGACGCCGTCCGGCACCGGCCGGAAGATTATGCGGGAGTACCCATTCGGGTGTATGCGTCGCGGGAGGACGAGGTCGCGAACATCGCCGGCGTCACCGGGCCGTGGGTCGAGAGGATCCGCGGCGGCTCCGGCTCGGTCGAATTCGTCGAGGTGAGCGGCCCGCACGTGTCGGAGGATCACTTCCGGGCCGCGGAGATCGTGGCGTTCTTCGGGGCGATCCGGTGAACGCGGGGAGACCTTCGCGGCGAAGGCCTCCCCGCCCGTTCACGCCTCGGTGCGGTGCGTGGTGTCGAGACGGAAGATGTTGATGAAGAAGTCCTTGACGGCCTGGATCTTCTCGTTGGTCAGGTCGATGGCGTGGCGACGCGATTCTTCGAGCGCGGTGGGCATGGCGGCTTCCTTTCGTCGAGGGGGCACAGCATGGCGCTCGACAGTCTGCCCCACCATGCTGACGCCCGCATGACGAACAGGTGTCGCGCGTGCAACTCGAACAGCAAGCGGGGGAGCGCGTTCGGCTAACCTGGCACAATGACGACGAGCAGCGCGGACGGCCGGGTCGCGATCACCTACTGCACCCAGTGCCAATGGTTGTTGCGTGCGGCGTGGATGGCGCAGGAACTACTCGGCACGTTCGGGCAGGAACTCGGCGAAGTCGCACTCGTCCCCGGCACCGGAGGAATCTTCCGCATCACCGTCGACGGCGAGCTGATCTGGGACCGCAAAGAGCAGGGCGGCTTCCCCGAGATCACCGTGCTCAAGCAACTGGTGCGTGACCGGGTCGCGCCCGAACGCGACCTCGGGCACAGCGACCGGAAGAACCCCTGACGTCAGATCCCGACGGCCCGCTCCAGTGCGCGCAGTTCGTGTCCGAGCCGGGCCGGGATCGACTTCAGGTCGGGAACGGCGCTGCGGCAGCCGGTGACACCGAACGAGATGATGTCGTCGTTGCTGGTGCACGTGATGTTCAGGCCCTGGCCGTCGACGGGCACCGACAGCGGGTAGATGGCGTCGAGCCGCGCACCGTTCCAGTACAGCGGTGAGCTGGGGCCCGGAACGTTGGAGATGATGAGGTTGAACGGCGGGCGCACCCGCGAGTTGTGCCCGAACAGCATGCTCGCGCCGATCGGTGCCGCCCCGAGCGCGCTCATCGCGAGAATCTGGGTGGCGGTCATCGAGCCGTACGCTTCCTTGCCCTCGCGCATGGAGGTCCGGATGGTCTCGAGCCGATCCGCCGGTTCGCGGAGGTGGGTGCCGAGGTTGCACATGAGCACCCCGATGTTGTTGCCGGTCGCCGCCTCGCGCTGACTCTTCAGCGACACCGGCACCATCGCGATCAACGGGTCGGCGGGCAGCGCGTTCTGATCCTCGAGGTAGCTGCGGAGCGCGCCCGAGGACATCGCCAGCACGACGTCGTTGATGGTGCTGTCGGACAGCTTGGCGACGAGGCGGAGACGTTCGAGCGGCCACGACTGCGCCGCGAACTGGCGGGCGCCGGTGATCGGCACGTTGAACGGGGTCTTCGGTGCGGACAGGGCGAGCGGGCCGCCCTGGTCGCGGAAGGCGCGGGACACGGTGCCGGCCAGCGCGGGCACGAGACCGGCGACCTCACCGACCGTCTCGCGAGCGGTGCGGAGGGTGGAACCGGCGAGGCCCGACAGGCTGAACCCCTTCGACGACGGCGTCCGCTGCGGGCGCGGGCCGCGCGGCTGCCACGGGGCGGGCACGTCCCGATCGTCGGAGTTCTCGCTCAGTGCGTTGCGCAGCATCTTCATCGCGGTCACACCGTCGGCGACCGCGTGGTGGATCTTGGTGTAGACGGCGAACCGTCCGTCACTCAGACCCTCGATCAGGTGCATCTCCCACAGCGGGCGGCTGCGGTCGAGCAGCGATCCGTGCAGCCTCGAGCACAGCGCCATCAGCTCGGCCTCGCCGCCGGGTGCGGGCAGCGCGTCGTGCCGGATGTGGTGACCGAGGTCGATGTCGTCGACGGTCTCCCAACTCCACTGGCCGAGCGAGGAGAAGGATCGGCGGGCCCGCTTGGCGAGCCGGGGCGTGACGATTCCGTCGCCGTCGGCGAGCGCACGGTCGAGCATCGCGCGCATGTCGTACGTGTCGGCGCCTTCCGGGAGCTGGAAGATCTCCACGCCGCCGACATGCATCGGGTGCTCGCGGGACTCGCCGAGAAGGAACATCGAGTCGAGAGGGGACATGGGGAGCGGCATCTATTGCCCTTTCCATCCCGTAGACGACTTCCCGGATCGCAGGAGGGCTCGTCTGTGGTCTGAGGTAACGGGAGATGGTGACGTTCCGTTTGTCAGGGACCACCACCGGATAACTAATTGATATGGGACGGGTCACGAAAGCGTGACGCCCGTATTTCTACAGGTTTCCCGTGAGCCATGCCACTAGACAAGCGTCCAGTTCGGTGCCTGTCATTCGGTCGGTGTACAGCCAAAGTGAACTCCGCGTGAACTTCCCAATTTTGTGCACTCAGTGCGGAATTCACGTCTCCCGACGCTGCCTAGGGCCGAAAGTCCCTACTCGGTAGGAATTGTGGCATGAACACGCCGCTGGCGGTTGTCGATCAGCTGTCCTTCGCGGGACCGGCGCTCGTCGGTACTGTGCTGGCAGAGCAGGGATTTCGTTACACCGGGTACCCGCTCTACCGAGCGTCCGATCTGCCTGTCGCCGCCGGGCTCGTCGGCCTCGGGCTGAGGGGCGGTCCGAGGAGCGTGCGCGACGCACGTTACCCGCCCGCAACTTCCGCGAGAGCGAAACTTCATCAAAAAAATTGTGGGCGCCGGTCTCTCGACGCTCGGGATCCGCCTCGGCGCGCAACTTCTCACGGGCGTCGTTCGGCGGCGCGATCCGGTGCTCGGTGCCGTCGGGGCGAGCGCATGTGGACCATGTGGGGGCGGCCGGACGGAACATGATCGGTTCGTCCCTCGGCCTCGCCGAGAGCTGACAGAATCGGGCGCGCGTGCGCCGATGAGTTTTGCGCACCACCGTGGTCTGTATCGATGACTTCCGCACTGGGCGGAACCCGAGAAGGAGAATCACATGTCCCGGATGCTCTTCGTGAACCTGCCGATCAAGAACCTCGACGCGACCAAGCAGTTCTTCGGCGGACTCGGCTTCGAGTTCAACGCCACGTTCAGTGACGATTCCTGCACCGCCATGGTGATCAACGAGTCCACGTCCGTGATGCTCCTCGTCGAGTCCCGGTTCAAGGACTTCATCGAAGGCGGCATCTGCGACACCTCGAAGGCCGTCGAGGCGCTGCTGTGTATCTCGGCCGACAGCCGCGAAGAGGTCGACAGCCTCGTCGACAAGGCCCTCGCCTCCGGTGGGTCGGCGTGGGGCAAGCTGCAGGACGAAGGCTTCATGTACGGCCGCGCGTTCCGTGACCTGGACGGGCACGTCTGGGAGGTCATGTGGATGGATCCGGCCGCCGTGCCGGCGTAGCGATCAGGCGGGCGGGGTCTCCGGCAGTCCGAACTTCTCGAACAGATCGACATCGAAGAAGCAGACGACGTGGGAGACCCCCTCCGCCGTCACGTCCAGGACGTGGAGTTGAAACGGTCGATGGACCCCGTCCTCACCACGCATGTACAGGCCGAGCGCCGGCTGTCCGTTCGACACCGTGGACACCAGTTGCATGTCGCCCGCCGCCTTGGCCGGGCACTTTTCGCTGATGAGGGTGCCGATCGCGGTCCCGCCGCGATACCAGCCCTCGAACGGAGGCATCTCCCAGACGGCGTCCTTGGTGAACAGTTCGACGATCCCGTCGATGTCATAGTTCTCGAACGCGGCCACGTAGCGGTCGAGCAGTTCGCGTTCCTCTGGGGACTCCGGCTCGACGAGCGTGTCCGCCGACGGCGTGGCCAGTTCCAGTTGGGTCCGGGCACGCTGCAGCAGGCTGTTGACCGCCGTCGTGGTGGTACCGAGGGCCGTCGCGACCTCCGACGCCTTCCACTGCAACACGTCGCGGAGGACGAGAACAGCGCGCTGACGTGCAGGAAGATGCTGAAGGGCCGCGATGAACGCCAACCGCACCGACTCGCGCGACGTCACGACGGTGGCGGGATCGCTCGCGTCGTCGTCGATGAGCCGGTTGGGGAGCGGCCCGAGCCAGGGCACCTCGTGTCGTTCGACGAGTTCGGCGGTCGGATCGGAGTCGGGAGCGCCCAGGCCGCTCGGCAGCGGACGTTTCGACCTGTTCTGCAACGCCGTCAGGCAGGTGTTGGTGGCGATCTTGTACAGCCACGTCCGCAGCGACGCCTGCTGCTGGTAGCCGTCGTACCCGCGCCAGGCCCGGATGAACGTCTCCTGCATCTGGTCTTCGGCGTCGTGAAGTGAGCCCATCATCCGATAACAATGGGCGAGCAACTCGCGCCGGTAAGGGTCGGCGAGTGCGAGGAATTCCCCGTCGAGCGACTGCGCAGCCGTCATGGTTGGAGCTTACTGCGGCCGTCTGACAGATGTCGGGCCCTCGCGCTCGCCGAACCGGCGTTCAGCCCCAGTTCACCATCGGCCGGCCCGTCTCGAGCAGCGTCTTCATCCCGCTCAGCACCTCGTTCCAGCCGCCGCCCGCGCCCTCGGACTCCCGCCCGCCCGCGACCAGCGCGGCCAGACCCGGTGCGTTGGTGAGGTCGTGTGTGACAGTCAGTTTCGCGACTCCGGGCCGGCCGGACTGCGCGATCTCGTAGGTCAGCGTGGTGAAATCCTCCACGTTGTCGGCGTCCATGAGCATCCGCCACGTCTGGACCAGCTTCCTCGGCGGATCGGATTCGATCACCTCGCCGTCGACGATCACGTCCGGGACACCGGGGTATTCCTTCATCGCGTCGTCCGCACGCATCCGGAACGTCCCGCCCGGGCGGAGGTCGTAGTCGACGAGGCCGCCGTACCCGTACTGCTGCGACAACTCCGGTTTCGTGATGGCCTCCCAGATGGCCTCCGGCGTCGCCTTGATGTAGACCGCGTAGATCTGGATTGCATCGGCGGTAGTCATTTCTCTTCCTCCAGTTCGGATTTCAGCTGAGCGAGCGCCGAGGTGTGGCGCTCGGTGTACTTGTCGATCCACCGGTTGTGGATCAGCTGTATCGGCACAGGATTGAGGTAATGAAATTTCTCCCGGCCGGAGCGGCGCGTGACGACGAGCCCCGCGTCTTCGAGCACACGCAGATGCTTCATGACCCCGAATCGCGTCATCTCGACCTGCGACTCGAGCTCGGTGAGCGTCTGACCATCCTGGGCGAACAATCGGTCGAGGATCAGGCGGCGGGTGGAATCTGCCAGCGCCTTGAAGACGTGATCGTCGTCCATGCATCGAGAATAGGTGACCATCTAGTCACATGTCGATGGGTTGCCTGCGAGGAGACGGAGGCGCGCGCGGGGGAGGACGGGTTCCTGCTCGACCACGGCTACGTCTTCGAGGTGGACCCGGCGAGCCAGGACGCGAACACGGGTAAAAGCCCTGTGCCGCGGAAGTTCCTGGGGTGGAACGCGCACGAGGCCGTGCGAAGGACCCGTCGTCGAGCGCCGTCTACCTGACGGAGGTGATTGCCCGGAACGAGTTGAACGACAGCCCGTGAGTACTTGTCAACGTCGGGTGGTTGAGAAGTACTCACGGGGCGAAGACCCACCCGCGGAGGGCGAGGAACCGCAGGCCGCCGACGACGGCGCTGACGGCGATGACGAGTGCGACCTGCGCGAGGCCGTCGGCGCCGGGGAAGAGTGTGTGCAGGACGGCGAGAGCGAGGGAACTGACCGCCAGCCCGATCAGAGCGAGGGTTCCGCCTTCCCACTGCGCGACGAACCAGCGGACGCGGTCGGCCGCGCGGAAGGTGAGTCGCCGGTGCAGTTCGTTGGCCAACATCGAACTGGTCACCACGCCGACCAGGTTGGCGAAGAACGACCCGTACACGTCGAGGGTGAAGAACGCGAGAGCGTAGAGCACGTTGCTCGACGTGCCCACCAGGGCGAACCGGGTCAGCTGGGCGAACACGCCGCCGGCCCGCCCACGTAGAGGGGGATACGTGGGCGGGCCGACGGCGTCGTGGAACTGAACGATCATCTCATTCAGCGGATGAGGGCACCGTTGCCGGTGTCCGTCACGTGGCCGCCACCGAGGACGCCGGCCACTTGCTCTTCACTCAGTCCCAGCTCGCGCAGACGATCCCAGACCTCGTCGAATTCGACGAGCTTGGCGTTGAGATCGCTACGCAGGCGGTTGACCTCGTCGCGGATCTTCTCCGCTTCGTCGATCGCTTCCAGCGTCCGCTCCGGCTGGGGCAGCAGCATGGACAGGAGACGGTCCCGGGCGTCGGCACTCAGCCCGGCGAAGGGCTGATGCTGATCGGCGGGCGCCTCGTGCCTGCCGCCGCGGACGTCGGACGCCGGGATCGGCGCCGTGTCGGATTCGGGTGCGTAGTCCGGGACGGGGGCGTACTCGGGTTCCTGGACGGGCTCCTGCTCGCTCGACAGGTCGATGGTGCGACGCAGCGGGCGGTTGGGGATCAGGATGACGGCGATCAGGGTGATGACGGCGACGACGGCGGCGATCAGGAAGATCCGGCCCGTCGCGTCACCGTAGGCAGCGCGGATGACGCCCTGCACGGGAGTGGGCATGGACGCCAGGTCCAGGCTTCCGCCGCCGCTGCCGCTGGTCTTGATGCCGATCTTGGCGAAGCCCTCGGCCGACAGGTCGGCGACGCGGGTGGCCAGCACCGAACCGAGAACCGAGACGCCGATCGCGCCACCGAAGGTCCGGAAGAAGGCGACCGAGCTGGATGCCGCACCGATGTTCTGGACGCTGACGGTGTTCTGCACCGCGAGGACCAGGTTCTGCATCAGCATGCCCATGCCGAGACCTATGATCGCGATGTACGTGCCGACCAGGGTCAGGTTGGTTTCGTGATCGATGGTGCCGAGCAGCCCGAAGCCGACGATCATCAGGACGGCGCCGCCAACGACGAACGGCTTCCACTTGCCGAAGCGGGTGATGAGCTGCCCGGATCCGACCGTGCCGAGGAGCATGCCGGCGACCATCGGGATGGTGAGCACTCCGGCCATGGTGGGGGTGTAGCCACGCGAGGTCTGGAAGTACTGGCCGAGGAACGTGGTGGAGCCGAACATTCCGACACCGACGGCGACGGACGCGATGATGGCGAGTCCGGTGGTCTTCTCCGTGACGATCTTCAGCGGGATGATCGGCGACTTGGCCCGGGCTTCGACGAGGATCGTCGCGGCCAGCAGCAGCACACCGGATCCGACGTACAGCGCCGTCTCGCGGGAGAACCACTCGTAGTAGCCCGCCTTGCCGGCGAACGAGACCCAGATCAGCAGGATGGACACACCGGCGGTCAGCAGGAGGGCGCCGAGCCAGTCGATGGAGACGTCGTCCTTCTTCTCGGTCGCGAGGTGGAGTGTGCGCTGCAGCAGGAACAGTGCGATGACGGCGAGCGGGACGCACACGAAGAAGCACCAGCGCCAGCCGAGGGGGCTGTCGACGATGACGCCGCCGAGGATCGGGCCACCCGACATCGACACGGCCATGACGGCGCCCATGTAGCCGGAGTAGCGGCCGCGTTCACGGGGCGAGACGATCGTGCCGATGATGGCGACGACGAGCGCGGTCAGGCCACCCATGCCGATGCCCTGGATGACGCGGGCGGTCAGCAGGATCGGCACGTTGTGCGCGAATCCGGCGATCACCGAACCGATGACGAAGATGACGATCGCGCTCTGGACGAGGACCTTCTTGTTGAACAGGTCGGCGAGCTTGCCCCAGATGGGGGTGGAGGCGGCGTTGGCGAGCAGTGCACTGGTGATGACCCAGGCGTATGCGGTCTGGGTGCCCTTCAGGTCGCCGATGATCGTCGGGAGTGCAGTGGCGACGATCGTGCTGCTGAGCAGTGCGGTGAACAGCGCTGCGAGCAGACCCGTGAGGGCTTCGAGGATTTGGCGGTGCGTCATGGCCGTCGTTTCTTCAACCGGCGGCCGAGTCTGTGTTTCGGTCATACGCTTTGTGTTCCAATCGGGTTCGAGCTCGTGACGATCCGGTGTTCTGGATCGAAGAGTGTTTCCTTCAGGTGCCGGATGGACTCGAGGGCGGTTGCCGCCTCGGTCTCGTTCCACCCCGTCAACAATTTCTGCATTCGTGCGGCACGCCGTGTTCTGACGTGCTTGACGTACGCCATGCCCTCGTCCGAGACGCGTATTCGGAATGCGCGCCCGTCGGCGGGGTCCGGGTGGCGGGTGACGTAGCCCGCCTCCACCAGATCGGTGATCTGGCGGCTGAGGGACGACTGGCCGACGCACAACTCGGCGGCGAGTTCGTTCTGCCGGCATTCCCCCCGAGCCGCGAGGACGAGGAGAACCCCCGTCAGCGCGCGCGGAATGTGGCCGTCGACCTCCGACATCAGGGCGTCGCGGAGCACACGGCCGAAGAGGAAGACCTCGTCGATGAGCGCTTCGGTGGTGCCCAGAGAAACGGAAGGCACTGACGTGACGGACATGGCAACCCCTGAAGGACGACTTACTTGATGCAAGCAACTATATACATCGTTAGTGCAAGCAAGTAAGTCCTTTCGGTGTCTGATGCATCACAACTCGAAGTGACCTATTATCTGCGTATGAATGCAGATAAGCGTGTTTGCCGGCGCAGACTCGACGAAGACCAGGTGGGGCTGGTGGTCGAGGTCTTCCGCATGCTGGCCGATCCCACCCGGGTCCAGGTGCTCTGGCAGCTGGTGGGCGGCGAACTGTCGGTGAACGAGCTGGCCGAACGGGTGGGGAAGCCGGCGCCGTCCGTCTCGCAGCACCTCGCCAAGCTCCGGATGGCCCGCCTCGTGCACACGCGGCGGGAGGGCACGTCCATCTACTACAGCGTCGCCAACGAGCACGTGCAGCAACTGGTCACCGACGCCGTGTTCAACGCCGAGCATGCCGGCCCCGGCATTCCCGGACATCATCGCGCGGCCGGGGACCTGCAGGTTCTCCACGACGGCGCGGAGGGAGACGCCTCATGAACGGCCACGGCCACGGACATTCAGGCGTGCGCGGGGTGTTCCACGAGATCTTCGCCCCGCACAGCCACGACTCCGCGGACAGTGTCGACGACGCGCTCGAGGCGAGCGAGATCGGCATCCGGGCGGTGAAGATCAGCCTGGTGGTGCTCGGCGTCACCGCCCTGGCGCAGGTGATCGTGGTGGTGCTGTCCGGATCGGTCGCGCTCGCCGCCGACACGATCCACAACTTCTCGGACGCGCTGACGGCGGTCCCGCTGTGGATCGCGTTCGCCCTCGGGCGGCGGGCGGCCACCCGGCGGTTCACGTACGGATACGGCCGGGCCGAAGATCTCGCCGGGTTGTTCGTCGTCGTGATGATCGCGTTGTCCGCGGTCGTCGCGGGCGTGGAGGCGATCCGGCGCCTGCTCGACCCCGTGCCCATCCAGCATCTCGGGTGGGTGGCGCTCGCCGGGATCATCGGTTTCGCCGGCAACGAGTGGGTGGCGCTGTACCGCATCCGGGTCGGCAGGCGGATCGGGTCCGCGGCCCTCGTCGCCGACGGCCTGCACGCGCGGACCGACGGATTCACCTCTCTCGCCGTGGTATTGGGCGCCGGCGGAGTCGCGGCCGGTATTCCCCTCGCCGATCCGGTGGTGGGCCTGGTGATCACGGCGGCGATCCTGCTGGTGCTGCGGACCGCGGCCCGTGACGTGTTCGGGCGGCTGATGGACGGCGTCGACCCCGGACTGGTCGACGCCGCCGAACGGGCCCTCGCCGCGGAACCGGGCGTGGTCGGGGTGCGGAGCGTGAAGATGCGCTGGATCGGCCACCACCTGCACGCGGACGCCGAACTCGACGTCGACCCGGCGACCAGCCTGGGCGACGCCCACCGCGTCGCGCACACCGCCGAGCACACGCTCACCCACGCGGTCCCGAAGCTGAGCACCGCCCTCATCCACGCCTACCCGGCGCACGAAAGTCTCGGTCAGAGAGCGTGACTCGCGATCACCGCGCGTCGGGACCGGTGGACGCCGGTCGGTCGGGATCAGACGACCACTGCGACCAGGACCCCGGGTACAGGGCGGCGTCGATGCCGGCCAGCGCGAGCGCCGCGACCTGATGGGCCGCCGTCACGCCCGATCCGCAGTAGACGCCGACCGGACGTCCGGGCTCGGCGCCGACCGCGGCGAACCGTGCGCGCAGCGCCTCGACCGGCACGAACCGGCCGTCGGGCCCGAGGTTCTCGGACGTCGGGGCACTGCGGGCACCGGGAATGTGCCCGGCGCGGGGATCGACGGGTTCGGTCGCTCCCGAATACCGCTCGGCGGCGCGGGCATCGAGAAGGTAGCCCGCGGCAGCGAATTCGGCGGCCTCGTCCGCGGTCAACGTCGGAAGGTGGCCCGCGGCGAGCACGACGTCACCGGGGACGCGCGCCTGCTCGTCGCCGGATCGGACGGGGTGGCCCGCCGACGTCCACGCGCCGAAACCGCCGTCGAGCATCGTCACCTCGGCGACTCCCGCCCAGCGCAGCAGCCACCATGCCCGCGCGGCGGCGAGGTTGCCCGTCGCGTCGTAGACCACGACGGGACTGCCCGCCCGGATTCCCCATCGGCGTGCGGCGTCCTGGAGATCCGGCACCGCCGGTAACGGATGCCGCCCGAGTTCCGGGGTTCCCGGGGCGGCGAGTTCGGTGTCGAGGTCGACGAACACGGCCCCGGGGATGTGCGCGTCGAGGTAGTGCTGCCTGCCCTCGGTGTCGCCGAGCGCCCACCGCACGTCGAGGAGGGTGGGCGGAGCGTCGCTGCTCAGCGATTGCGCCAACTCGTCGACCGTCACCACTGGGCTCATCGGACCACTGTCGCACAACGCGGGTTCGGTGTGCCGCCGGGACGGGAACCTGGCACTCTGAAACGAATGACAGGACGTCGCACGACGGCGATGCTGCTTGCGGCCGCGCTGTTCGGGCTCGCCGGATGCGCAGCGGCCGAGCCGGCGCAGCAGCCGCCGCCGGTGCCGCGGGTCCAGGCGTCCGCGGCAGGGCTGACCCTCGACGGCCGGCCATGGTGGCCCGCCGGGCTGAACGCCTATCAGCTGGCCACCGACTGGTCCGTCAACCGCGGGTGCGGTGCCGAGGTGGACCTGGACGGTTTCTTCGGCAGCCTGCCGGAGGGTTCGCTCACCCGGTTCAACGCGTTTCAGTGGCTGGCGATCGACAAGGCGACCGGCGCGCTGGACTTCACCGGCATCGACAACGTCTTCCGGGCGGCCGAGGCGCACCGGCAGCTGGTGATCCCGGTCCTCGCCGCGCAGGACGGATCGTGCGGCGACGAGATCTTCAAATCGAGCGAATGGTACGACGGCGGCTGGCGCAGTGTCGCCCCCGGTTCGGTGCTCAGCTACGGGGACTGGGTGGCGACCGCGGTGAAGCGGTGGCGGGGCTCGCCGTCGCTGGCGATGTGGGAGCTGATCGGCGAACCCGAACCGCTGACCCCGTTCCACAGTTGCACGGACACCGCGGGCGAGACGCTGCGGACGTTCGTCGACGCGGCCGGTGGTCTCGTCCGGAGCCTCGACGACCGCCATCCGATCACCCTCGGGATGATCGGTGGCGGCCAGTGTGGAACGGCGGGAACGGATTACGAGTTCGTCGGCGCGTCGCCCGCTCTCGACGTCCTGCAGTATCACGACTACGGCGCCGACGGCGTTCCCCTGCCGGGCGACCGCTACAACGGCCTCGCCGTGCACATCGAGCAGGCCGAACACCTCCGCAAGCCGCTCCTCGTCGCGGAGATCGGACAGTACGCGGGGGCGGGCTGTGTCTCCGTCGTGGAGCGGGCCCGGGAAGTGGCCGTGAAGATCGACGGCCAGCGTGCGGCCGGGACCGCGGGCGCGCTGCTGTGGGCGTTCGTGCCCGACCCCCGGCCCGGCCAGTGCACGTACGACATCGGTCCCGACGATCCCGTGCGGGGTGTGCTCCGCGAACGCAACGGCACCCGCTGACGGTCACAGCACCCGGTACAGCCGCCAGGTGGGTTGGTCCTGGCCGTCGTTCGGGATCTCGAGTTCCAGCGTGGCGATGTCCGCCCCGGTCTCGTAGAGAGTCGGGTACCGCCGGTTGACGGCATCCGACTCGCCGCGACCGGTGTTGGGGACCGCGAGGACGTACTGGATGCCGTGATCGGCGGGCCGATTGACGATCGACGTGAAGTCCTGGTCGGAGGGGATGACGAACGTGCGCGGGTTGTCGGTCGCGGTGTACACGGCGAACCCGTAGACGGTGTCCATGAGCACCGAACCCTCGGGCAGTTTCATCTCGTCGATGTGGTGGGCCAGTTCCCGTTCGGTGCTGAACGAGGCGATGATCCGGCGCTCGGCGCGCCGCTTGTCGGAGGTGTCGTCCGGCGCGGGGACCACGACCGATTCCAGTGCGTACTGCTGACTGGACAGCGCCGGCGACACCATCAGCGCACCGGTTGCGACGGGGGTGAGGATGACGAGCGCGACAGCGAGGGCCGCCGGAACGGACCGGGATCCGACGGCGACGCGCCGCGGGAACCCGTGCGGGCCGTGGCGCCGCTCCACCAGCGCACCACCGGCCGGCACCAGCTGGAATGCCAGCACCGCCATCAACGGCAGGGCGCAGATGTAGAACCGCAGGAACGGGAACGTCAGTCCGCGCATGTAACTGAGGGTGGCGAACACGATCACCGAGGCCAGCACCACCACGGCCGCCACCACCTCGAGGTCCCGGCGGCGCCAGGCCAGCACGGCGACGATCGGGGCCAGCAGCGGGAGGACGGGCCCGAGGACGACGGTCTCGGCGATCGAGAACACCAGTGCGTAGGACGTGTCGGTGGACCCGCCACCGCTCTGCGCGAGAATGCTGGAGTTGCCGTACGTGGACGAGAACTGCTGCAGGGCCTCGCCCGTGATGAGCCAGCTGGTGGCCGCCCACGCCAGGAATGCCACCCCGGTGGGCAGCGCCACCAGCACGGCGTCGAGTGCGGCGGGAAACAGCAGCTCCCGCTTGTTCTTCCACCCCTGCCGCAGCAGGGTCGTGGCGGAGACGAACACCGTCACGGCCAGTCCGGCGGCCAGCGCGTCGTACCGGGCCAGATACGCGAGTCCGAGGGCGACCGCGACGGCGACGAGGTCGTGGATGTCGTCGGTGGTGCACCAGCGGATCAGCCGGCGGGTGGCCCAGCACATCATCAGCAGGAACGGCGCCTCGCTCATGCCGTTGCCGCCGTAGAACACGATCATCGGGTTGAGCGCGAACAGTGCGGTGACCGCCCAGATCAGCCACGCCGGGCAGCCGCGGTCGGTGCCGATCTTGAAGATCTGCACCACCGCGCCTGCCATGAACGGCGCGGACATCACCACCCCCGTCACACCCCAGGCGGTGAGCCCGGGCCACCAGTGGCTGAGCAGCACCGTCGGCAACTGGACCACCGCCGTCAGCGGTGTGAACACGAAACCGATCGCGGCGAGGTGGGGGTCCCGGCTGAACAGGACGCTGCGTGCGGCGGAGATGCGACTGAGCGCATCGCCCATCAGAAATCCGTGCCCGACAGCCAGATACAGCCCGACCACCACATACAGTGCGGTGCAGCCCCAGAACAGCCACCGCGTCGGCCTCACGGTGTGGTCCCCGTCGCGTCTGCCGCAACCGCCTCGGCCGGCTTCGATCCGTTGGGTGCGGACAGTCCGTGGAACGTCTTCTCCCAGTACGACGGGTTCCGGATCAACTGGTAGGTGCCCTTGATCGCCGCGATGCTCATCATCACCCAGTACAGCGGTGTCGTCAGTCCCGCGATCAGCAGCGCCGAGTTCCGGGTCTCCCGGCACGCGATCAGATTCATGTAGAGCACCGCGACGTTGCCGAACAGCAGCGAGATGAGCGCCGGGAAGTACACGTACGCGGGGAACTCCTGCTGGATGACGTGCGGCTGCCCCAGGATCCAGGCCAGGCTGATCAGCCAGAACACCATGTTCAGGCACGCGATCAGCGGCGTCCCCGCCATGAGGGCCGTGAACCGGAAGAACCCGACGGCGCCGAGTCCCCGCCACAGGCCGACCGGTCGGCGCATGTGCACCAGCCACGTCTGCAGATAGCCCTTGTACCAGCGGGACCGCTGCCGGATCCAGTTGATGGCGTCGCTGTTCGCCTCCTCCAGCGTCGTGGAATCGAGGACCGCTGTGCGGTATCCCGATTCGGCGATGCGCACACCCAGGTCGGCGTCCTCGGTGACGTTGAACGGATCCCAGGATCCGATCTCGTCGAGCACGCTGCGCCGCAGATGATTCGACGTGCCCCCGAGCGGGATCGGCGAATCGCTGCGCATCAGTCCGGGCAGGATGAAGCCGAACCACAACGCGTAGTCGGCGGTGAACCATGCGGTGAGCAGATTCTGGGTCCCGTTGTGGAACGCCAACTTCGCCTGCACGCACGCGGTGTTGTCGGGGAGCCGGTCGAACGCCGCGACGACCCTTCGCAGTTGCAGCGGGTCCGGGTGATCCTCGGCGTCGTAGATGGTGACGATCTCGCCCGTCGAGAAGTGCAGCCCGTAGTTGCAGGCCTTCGGCTTGGTCCGCGGATCGGCGGGCGGCACGAGGAGGATGGTGACCACGTCGCCCACTCCGGCGGCGTTCGCGGCGTCGATGGTGACGTCGTCGTCCTCCTCGAGGAGCAGCAGCACCTGCAGTTTCTCCTCGGGATAGCTCAGCGCCCGCATGGCCGCGATGAGATCGGCCACCACTTCCGGTTCGTTGTAGGCCGGCACCAGAATCGTGTACGGCGGCAACCGGTCGTCGGTCAGCGCGAGGGCGTCCTCGTCCGAGATGCTGACGATGGTGCTGCCGTCCAGGCCGCGGAAGAACAGGATCAGCCGGTCGGCCAGCGTCCAGACGTACGCGATCGTGCAGAAGAGGGTGACCGCCACCAGCGTCGGGATCGGGAAGAAGTACCCGGACGCGATCCCCACGGCCAGAAGGGTGAGCAGCAGGTTGCGCTGCCACGGGTAGAACGCGACCGAGGCGGACGACATCGGATGCTTCTCGCGCAGGCCGTTGACGGCGTCGTGGAGTGCGGCGGCCTTGAACTCGGTGTCGTAGGTGTCGTCTTCGCGGGTCACCACTGCTGCGCCTCCACGATCTCGCGTGCCAGGGTTTCGAGCATCTCCCGGTCCTTGTACTCCGGTTCCGTGTCGGAGACCGCGGTCTTGCCCCGCAGCAGGACGGCCAGCGAGTTGGCGCCGTTGGACGCCATCGACGGCGCCGGTTCGGGGAACAGCGCGTCGGGTTCGTGATTGTCGACGGTGATGAGGCTGACCCGCTGCGTCAGACCCGGACTCCGCACCCACACGAAGTTGAGATTGCTCCAGGTGAGGAGGAGATCGTCGTCGACCACGGTGTACATCTCGGCGGTGACCCCGCGGCCGATGTCGATGAAGACCTTCGAACTGACGCGGGCGTTCTGCAGTTGGTATTGCGTGTGGCTGGGGTAGACCTCGAGCGTGGAGGGCCTGCGCACCGACAGCGTGTCCACCTGCACGGTGCGGGGGCGGTTCTGAACGTCCCACGCGGGGTTGGGTTCGGTGGTGCGGATGGTCTGCCGCGTGATGCGCGACGTGGAACCGTAGTACCTGCGCGGCCAGCCGTACTCGGTGAAGTCGAGTTCCTGCCAGCCGCCCGGGACGACGATCCCCGCGTGCGCGGCGGGGGCCGGTCCGGGGGAGACCGGGGTCAGGTTCTCGTCGGGCAGAGGCGTCGCGAACAGCACCGCGGCGGCCGCGAACACCGCGACGAACGTGAAGCCGCTGTTGACGGTGGTGGGGCGCCGAACGGGCCGGTCGAACGGTGCCATACTTCCGCCCCGACGTTTGTGGACGTAGAAGCAGGCTCCGACGACGATCGACGTGGTGAGCGCCGGACCCAGTTGGGTGGCGAACGACGGCGCCGTCGGGAACAGCTTGATGGTGGCCCACAGCGCGATGCTGCCCAGCGCCACCGAGCAGGCGAAACCGACGGCGGCGCGACGGTTGCTGCGGCTCACCGCGATCGCGGTGGCGCCCGACGCGAGGACCACCATGATGAGGCCGTAGTGGAAACGCTGGCCACCGAGGAGGATTGCCAGCGATCGGTAGGTCAGGGGACCGAGCCCCAGCGCGAGCACCCACACCGGCCAGAACCGGGAGACCGGGCGAAGACCGAACACGAGGACCGCGGAACTGATGACGAAGAACCACGCCGCGACCACGTCGATGTGCATCAACTGGTAGTCCTCGGCGAACCGGGGGAGGAGCAGCCCCTGCATCGCCAGGGTGACGAGCAGCCCGATGCCGCCCACGATCTTGTCGGTCTGGCGGTCGTGGATGGGGAGTTCGCCGTCGCGCCGCAACGAGATGCCGATCGCGGCGCAGATGCACAGCGCCGGGACGACGAAGACGTAGCCGATGGCGGTGCCCTCGGTGGTGCTGCGCCACACGTCCTGCCACGTCTTCCAGAACGCGAAGACCGTGGCGGCGGCGATGAGAATCCACCGGACGGTGAGCCGGATCGCGGCGTCGAGGGCGACGTTGCCGATGATCATGTGAGCCGCTCAGCGTGGCAGCGGACGGGTCCGGCGATGACGCATCACGACGGCGGCCGCGATCACGATGCCCACCAGCAGCAGGATGCCGGCGACGCCGAGCACCCACGCGACCGTCGTGGAGACGCCGGACGAGACCGCGCCGCCGGCGGTGTCCGGTATCGACAGTTCGACGGGGTCGCGGTTCGCGGCGGTGAAGAGGATGTCACCGTTCAGGCTCGCCCAGCGATCCGGCGTGGCGCGCAGCCATTCGAGTGTGCGATCGAGTTCGCCGGGCACACCGGTGGATCCGGCGACGACCACCTGCCGGGTGCCGTCGAACGCGGTCTGCAGCGACGCGAAGTCGATCGGTGCGCCGAACGTGACGGTCGTGGAGCCGTCGGTCGCCGGATCGGTCAGTTCGAACGTGGAGTCCTCGGTGCTCGACAGGGGCAGGGGTACGCCGTCCGGCAGATTCCCGTCGGCCGCGATGAGGATGGCGGGCGCCTCCGAACCCACGGCCTCGTCGATCGACACCCAGTGGGGGTCGAGTTCGACGGTGGTCAGCGACTGCAGTCCCGTCACCACGGCCACGGCGCGTGCCGTGTCGTCGAATCCGCCGACGGTGCCCGCGACGTCGACGCTCGGCAGCAACGACTGCGGCAGCGACTCGAACCCACCCGGATGCGGAGTGCCCGACGGTTCGCTGGTGACCTCGCTGTCGGGATCGATCGACAGGGTGACCGGTTGTTCGAGACCGCACTGGTTGGTGGCGCCCGTGGTCTGCAGCGCGACGGTGAGCGTGGTGACTCGGCGCAGCGCGTCGTTCGGCACGTCGATCCAACGGTCGATCGCACCACTGGGTTCGGCGGCCCAGCTGGCCACCTGCCGGTCGCCCGCGGAGACGGTGATCAGACCGCTCTGACTGCTCGGCAGCGGCGTGTACGTGCCCTGCAGGTTGATTCGCACCGTGTCCGAGGCCCGGCCGAGCCGGGTCTGGTCCAGTCCCAGGGCGACCTCGGCGCGGCCGTGCGAGGTGGAGCCGAGGTTGGTCTGGCCGAGCCCGCGCAGCGTGGTGGACGTGGGGGCGAGGATCGGCGGGTTGTCCATCGAACCGGCCGTCGCGCGGGCCTCCACCGCGATGCTCGCCACCTGGCTCGTGATCAGCCGGCTCTGGTTCTGCAACGTGCGGTCGTCACCCGTCAGCCGCAGAGCCGGCGGACCCGTGGGGGCCGGGACCAACTCGGTGGCGGCGGTGCCGCTCTCGCGGATCACCACGGAACGCTCGAACGGGCTGTCGGCGGACGTCGGCGTCAACTGCCCGTCGGGAAGGCGCCGCACGTCGACCCGCACCGGTTGCGCGCCGTAATAGGCGACGACGGCCGCGCCGAGGTCGACCGCCGCCGCGCTCTCCGCCGAACTGGGATCGCCGGGAAGGTAGAGGTTCAACTGCTGCAGGACCGGCGGCAGGAAATCCGCGACGACCGTCGGGTTCGCGGGAGTCCCGCTGTACGCGGCGCGGACGTCGCGGAAGGTCAGGCTGCGTGCCGTCCAGTCCTGCGGGCAGATCGCGTCCAGCGGCACCAGCGTCGTGCGGAGGGTCACCGCGACCGCCTGCTCGGTCAGTTCGGCGCCCGCGAGGGGAATGGACACCGGCGCACTCCGGGCAGGCGCCCCCGGCAGATCCACCCGGCCGAGCGAACGACCCGCGGACTCGACATCGATCCACGCCCGCCCGACATTGCCGGGAAGGTCGACCACCCCGTCGAGCGACGTCGGCGTGAGGCCCTGCGGAACCGGCACCGTGACCGTCACCTCGTCGGAATTGCCGCGGAACGGCACCGCCTCACCGAACCCGAGAGTCCGCGAATCCAGCGAAACCGTGCCACTCGGCTGCGGTTCGATCTCCGTGGACTCCGGATCCTGCGCATGCGCCACCGGAAGCGACAACAACGTCAGCCCACACGCGGCCAGCACCGCGAGCAGTCGGGCAGTGTGTGAGCGGACAGGTACGGCAACGGGCATCGGCGAATCTTTCGGTGCGGCGTGTCGTCGAAGTATTTCGAAAGGCACAAATGGGACGGTCGTGCATGACGCTACAGCGAACCAGTCGGTTTCGTCTGGCGAAACGCGGTCCGTCGCAGGGCGGCGCAATTGTGTTTGCGTGCAGGGAAAGTTGGGTACCGCGAATTCTCCGACGTCAGCCGCGACGTACGGGCGCCCGGCCGTACGGTTGACGTACGGCCGTGGTGTTCGGCGGATCCGGGATCGGCCGTGTCACCGGGAAGGTGTCGAGTGTGAACCTGCTGCCGTGATGGGCGAGCTGCACCGGTTCGCCCGACAGCAGGCGGTAGGTCGCGGTCTTGGCGCGGATGTCCACGTGGATCTGGCTGCCCCGCACCGTCATCCGGAACGAGAGATTGACCAGCTGGGGTGGTATCCGGGGTGCGAAGGAGATGTCACCGTCGTGGTCGCGCATCCCGCCGAATCCTGCCACGCACGCCATCCACGTCCCGGCGAGTGATGCGATGTGCAAACCGTTCTCCACGTTCGAGTGGAGGTCGTGGAGATCGGTCAGAGCGGCCTCGGCGAGATAGTCGTAGGCGAGTTGGAGTTGACCGACCTCGGCTGCCATCACGGATTGCACACACGCGGACAGCGACGAGTCCCGAACCGTCAGAGCCTCGTAGTAGGCGAAGTTGGCGATCTTCTGTTCGTCGGTGAAGGCGTCGCCGCGAAGATACATCGCCAGCACCAGGTCTGCCTGCTTCACCACCTGCTTGCGGTACAGGTCGAAGTACGGGTAGTTGAGCAGCAGCGGATAGTGCTCCGGTGGGGTGCCTTCGAAGTCCCATTCGTCGTGGTGGGTGAAGGCGTCGGACTGCTGGTGCACGCCGAGAGCGTGGTCGAACGGTATGCGCATGTGCTCGGCGGCATCTCGCCACAGCGCCGCTTCCTCGTCGTCGACCCCGAGTTCGCGCGCCAGTCCGGGGTTCTTCTCGCACGCGATGGCGGCATCACGCAGATTCTTCTGCGCCATGAGGTTGGTGAACACGTTGTTGTCGGCGACGGCGGTGTACTCGTCCGGTCCGGTGACGCCGTCGATCCGGAACTCGCCCTGCGCGTTGTGGTGACCGAGCGACGTCCACAAACGGGCCGTCTCCACGAGCAGTTCGACGCCGCATTCGGCTTCGAACTCCTCGTCCCCGGTCGCGGCCAGATACCGGGAGGTCGCAACGGCGACGTCGGCTCCCACGTGGAACGCCGCCGTTCCCGCGGGCCAATAGCCGGAGCACTCTTCGCCGTTGATCGAGCGCCACGGGAACACGGCGCCGGCCTGGCCCAGTTGCACCGCGCGGTTCTTCGCCTTGTCCAGCGTGGAATGCCGCCAGCGCAGGGCGTCGCGCGCCGAATCCGGCACCGTGTACGTGAGCAGGGGGAGCACGAACGTCTCGGTGTCCCAGAACGCGTGCCCGTCGTACCCGGGGCCGGTCAGGCCCTTCGCGGGGATCGCGCGCGACTCACCGCGGGCACCCGCCTGCAGCACGTGGAACAGTGCGAACCGCACCGCCTGCTGAAGTTCCGCGTCTCCGTCGATCTCGACGTCCGCCGTCTCCCAGAACACGTCGAGGTACTCCCGCTGCCGTTTCAGCAGGGTCTCCCAGCCGGTTTCGAGTGCTCCGGCGAGCGCTCCCTCGACCTGGCCGCGCAAGGCCGGCGTCGACCGCCTCGCCGACCACCCGTACGCCAGGTACTTCGTCACTTTCAGGCGCTCACCCTGCGGGATGTCCACGGCCACGGTGAGCCGGGCCAGATCCTCTTCGGTCTCGATGCTGCACCGCCCGTTGGCGGGGTACTCGACCTCGTGGTCCATACCCGCGGCCATCCGCAGTCCCGAGGCTCTCGTGTGGTGGGCGAGCACCGCACGATAGTCGTGGGCGGCCGCGAAATCAGGTACCAGCGGACGGTCCAGGGCGGCCGCCACTCTCGGATCGTCGGTGCGGGTCGGAATGTGTTCGTTGGCGAGCAGATCCGATTGCAGGACGAGTTCGATGTCGCCGTCGAGCGGCTCGACCTCGTAGTGGATGGCGGCGACCGCGCGGGAGGTGAAGGACACGAGCCGTTCCGAATGGATGCGGACCCGGCGTCCGGTCGGTGACGTCCATTCGGTGGTGCGGCGCAGAGTGCCCGAGCGGAAGTCCAGTACCCGCTCGTGCGCGGGCGCGCTGCCGTACCGCATGTCCATGGGCTCGTCTTCCACGAGCAGGCGGATGATGCTGCCGTCGGTCACGTTGACGACCGTCTGTCCGTCCTCGGGGTAGCCGTAGCCCGCCTCCGCATACGGTAGCGGGCGTTGCTCGTAGAACCCGTTGAGATAGGTGCCGGGAAGACCGCGTGGTTCACCCTCCTCGAACGTGCCACGAATCCCGATGTGCCCGTTGGACAGTGCGAACGTGGATTCGGTGGCGTGCAGTGCCTCCAGATCCAGACCGCGCCATTTGAGCTGCCACGGCGAGATCTCGTAGCCCTTGTCGTCCATGCTCACCTCTCCAGGAGTTCGGCCAGGTCGTTCACCACCACGTCGGCGCCGTGCTCACGAAGCGCGTCGGCCTGATCGCCCCGGTTCACCCCGACGACGTAACCGAATTCCCCTGCCCGCCCCGATTCCACACCGGACAGGGCGTCCTCGAACACGGCGGCCTGGTCGGGGTGCACGTTGAGTGCGCGGGCGGCCGCGAGATACGAATCCGGTGCCGGTTTACCGCGGAGACCCTGCTCCCGGATCACCAGTCCGTCGATGCGGACGTGGACGTAGCGGCTGAGGTCGGCGGAGTCGAGTACGGCCTTCCCGTTCGCGGACGAGGTGACCACGGCGATCTTCAGGCCTGCGTCGTAGGCCGCGCTGATGTAGCGAACCGAGCCGGGGTAGGGGCTGGGGCCCTCCTCGTCGATGACCTTCAGCAGCAGCCGGTTCTTGCTGTTCCCGACGCCGTTCACGGTCTCGGCGCCGGGCGGATCGTCCGGCGACCCCTCCGGCAACGTGATGCTGCGGGAGGTGAGGAAGGTCCGGACCCCGTCGGCGCGGGGGCGTCCGTCGACGTAGTCGTAGTAGTCCTGGTCGGTGAACGGGTGGAAATTCGCGCCCTCCCGATGCTTCAGGAACTCGTCGAATGTGCGTTTCCACGCCTTCCGGTGCAGTACCGCCGTTGCCGTGAGTACACCGTCGAGATCGAACAAGCAGGCCGAGATCGCATCAGGCAGTCCCATCACCTTCCCGACGGTACCGCCGTCGACCGCCGTTGTGCTGAGGCGCGCGCAAATCCTGCACCCGATCGACCGGCACGAGGTCGTTGACTTCGAGTCGGCAACGGCCGAATACTGAGAGTTCCAACCGACTGTTGCGGAGTGCACCGTGAACGTGGAGGAACCGGTCCCGTCGGACCACGTGAGATCCCTCGCTGTTCGGTCGATCGAGATCATGGCGAACGGAAGCCGCGCCGATTTCGATGCCGTCGTCCACCCGGGCGCATTCAACCGGGAGAGTGCGACCGAACCCCCGCGGACGCGCGGACGCGGACCCGACGCGTTCTACGCCACCGCCGTATGGCTGCGCACCGCCTTCTCGGAGTTGCGGTTCGACATCGAGGACGTCGTCGTCGAGGGCGATCTGGCCGTCGTCTACACGATCATGAAGGGCAGGCACGTCGGGCCCTTCGTCGTCTACGACGAGCGCGGATCCATCGACCAGGTCTTCGCGCCCACCGGGCGGGTGCTCGCGGTCAAGCAGTCGCACTGGCTGCGCGTCGAAGACGGCCGCGTCGTCGAGCACTGGGCGACCCGGGACGACCTCGGTCAGGCAGTCCAGCTGGGCTGGGTGCCGCCTACCCCGCTGTCGCTGGTACGCAACGCCTGGGCCAAGCGGGCAGCGCGCAGGAACGCGCCGCGCTGATCGATGGCACGCATCCTGTTCGTCACGTGGGACGGCGGCGGCAACGTGCCGCCCGCACTCGGCATCGCGGCGGAGGCGCGCAACCGCGGTCATCAGGTCCGATTCCTCGGGCACGCCCAGCAGCGCGGGCGGATCGAAGGACACGGTTTCCGGTTCACGCCGTACACCCACGCACGACCCTGGCAGTCGACGACCAGGCATCCCGGTATCGCGGGCGTGTACCAATCGCTCGCGGTCTTCACCGATAACGGGCCCGGAATCGATCTACTCGACACCGTCGCGCGGGAGCAGACCGACGTGGTGGTGGTCGATTGCTTTCTGTACGGGGCCCTGCAAGCCGCCGACGATGCGCAGCTGACGCGTGTGACGCTGGTGCACACTTACTACGAGTTCATGTATCGGGGCGTGACACGGGGTCCGACGCCGGTGATGGCCCGTCTGAAAGGTCAGCGGCCTCTGCAGCTGTGGGCGTCATCGGACCTGGCCCTGGTCACCACCGAGAAGGAACTCGATCCGGCCTCCCGCCGATCCTTGCCCGCCTGTGTCCACTACACCGGGGTGGTGCGACATCCGATGCCGTCCACGTTGACACCGGTGTCCGAACGCGATCCGCTGATCCTGGTCAGTCTCAGCAGCCTCAACTTCGACGGACAACAGCGGGCCCTGCGGAACATCCTGGAGGCTGTCGCCGGACTGCCCGCCCGCGCGGTCGTCACGACCGGACCGTCCGTCGACCCGGCAACCTTCACGGCGGGCCCGAACACCGAAGTGCACGGCTACGTTCCACACGAACAGATCCTGCCGACCGCCACCCTCGTGATCGGACACGGCGGTCACGACACCACCATGCGCGCCCTCGCGCACGACCTGCCCCTCGTGATTCTGCCGATTCACCCGGCGCTCGATCAGAAGATGATCGGCCGCAGTCTGGAGCAGCGCGGCGTCGCCCGGTGCCTCCGCAAGACGGCCGCACCCCAGCGCATCCGGTCGGCAGTCGGCGAGTTGCTCGTCGACGGACCGCACCGGGTGACCGCGGCAACCCTGGGAGCGCGGATCCGCGCCCATGACGGCGCCGTTCATGCCGCTGACCTCATCGATCGCCTGCCGATCCGGGAACGGCGCAGGGGAGTGCGGTGACGCAGTAGCGATCACTGTGCCCGGGCATCACTCCGGAAGACTGCCGACGCGATCCGCGAGCAGCGCGCAGTAGGTCCGGTCGGTGCCCGGGGCGAGCCGCACCCGGTAACTGGTGTGGTCGCCCCGGAACAGGTAACCGTTGACGTCGTCGATGGCCTCGGAGTACTGCTGCCACACCGTCCACGGCCGCCACCAGTTCAGGATCACCGCCTGCCACCGTCGGGTCCGGAGGCGATCGAGGAGGTCGGCCACCCACGCCCGCGGGTCGGCGAGCGAGAAGGCCGCCGACTGGTCCGCGAAGGTGCGCAGCGGCGAGTTGCCCGGGCAGCAGCAGATGGCGTCCAGGGGGTCGGCGATCTGCCACACCGGCATCCCCGTGATCGGGCGCTGCCCGGCAATGCCCCAGCCCGGAAGGTCCGGCGACGCCGGCCGCAGCGGGTCGGCGATCAGTCCGGCGCCGCGCACGTCCAGGGCCGGGTGCTGCCCCCGTCCCACCTCGGCAGCCACGTTGCCGGCGAGCGCGGCGCCTCCCGAGTAGCCGAGCAGAACAACGGGATTCGGGTCGTCGGCGATCATCCGCAGCAGGAGGGCGCGTCCTTCGGACAGTGCCTTGTCGAACGCCGAACCGCCGGGGTCGGGCACCGGTCCGTAGCTCGCCTCCCACGGAACCTGCCTGACGACGAACCGTGCGCGGTCCAGGAGTTGCGTGGTGTTGGTGAGCATGTTGACGTCGAGATCCTCACCGATGCCGCGGCAGCACAGAACAGTGATCATCCAACCTCCCACGTGAGCGCCAATGCGTGCCCGAACACACTTTCCCACTCACGTGCGGGGGTGTCCCCCGATCGGGGGAGGCGGAATTCATCCGAGGCACAGTCCGGTCGGAGGACAGACGTGGGCGCTGTGGCGCGGGAGAGTTGTCCAGTACCGGGATCAGCCGTTCACGTGGACAGGAATCGTCGTCATGTCACCCATCTCCAGCATCGAGGTCGCCCGAGCCCGTCGGTCGCGCCGCGTGTTGTTCGTCGGCAATCCGACCCGCTACAACGACGTGTCGCAGTGGGCGATGGTCCGGCAATGGGTGGCGCTCCACGGACTGGAGCCGATCCGGGAATTCGAGGGAGACGTGCTCTGCGTGATCGTCACCGAGGATGTCCTGGACGGGCGCTGCGCAGCGAAGGAATCGGATGCCGTCCAGCGCGCCCGCGCGCTCGGAATACCGTGCATCAGCGTCCACGACACCACCCTCATCTGGCAGGTCACGGCCCGTGTGCGGTCGCGGATCGCACGGACGCCAGTCGCGCGATAACGGCCCTCAATCCTCGGAACGTCCACTCGAATTCGTCGTCGGATCGGAATGCCGTATCTATTCACGACGGTGAGCTCGAATATGGCCGACGGCAGCCAACTTCGAGTATGTATTGAAGGTTTTGTCCGTACTGCGGCTGCGCCCAGGCGCCTCTGCGCAGACCTGATCGGCCGAAAATCGTTCCGCCTCAGCACTTGTGGTCAGTTTGTCGAAATCGACTGTGTCCAAGCCAATTATGCGAGTGCATAACCGCTGCTCAGTGGGGGTTTATTCAGACCATGCGGTCTGATCGCGGCGGTGAAGATGCGACAGAACCGAATTGCGCTGCTAGGTTCGACACTCGTTGTGAATGTTCGATGTCGTCCAGCCACATGGCGGTGCTCGGGGCAGTTTGGATCGTTACTCGTAGGACATTAGTCGTCTTCGTGTAAAGGCCGCACGGCACGCAAGGCGTTGCGCCATGGGTGACGGCGGCACTGTTGTACGTCCTGAAATCCGCTGTCGCGAAACGGCCGACTCGACCATCACACTCTGCCGGCGATCGGTTCGACAGTGGAGGGGATGCATGGCGACGTTCAACTCGACTGTGGAGCGAGCGTCGGTCGTACACGGCGTTGCGGCTGTTCCGGCGCAGCGCGGGGTCGCGCGGCGACACTGGCTGGCCGTGTACATGAGGCGAATCCTCCTCACCGACACACTCGTCGTCGTGGCAGCGGTCGCCCTGGCCCAATGGGTGCGCTTCGGCGGCTACGGGACCCTCGTCGACTCGCGCACGCTGAGCAATGTGAGCTACGGTCTGATTTCCGTCGCCCTCGTCACCTCGTGGCTCGGCATACTCGCCGTGTTCCACGTGCGATCCCCACGAGTGGTCGGCAGCGGTCCGGAGGAATATCGGCGCATCGCCACTGCGACGCTGCGACTGTTCGGGCTCATCGCCATCGCAGCGCTCCTTCTGCACGTGGAATTGGCACGGCTGTACCTGGCGATCGCCTTCCCCACGGGTCTGCTCGGTCTGCTGCTCACCCGGTGGATGTGGCGCCGCGTGCTCGCCCGCAAGCGTGCGCGCGGACTGTGTCAGACGTCCGTCCTGGTCGTCGGGGCTGAACACTCCGTGCGCAGCCTCGCGCAGACGTTCGACCGTGGCACGGCCGACGGCTACAACGTGGTCGGGGTCTGCATCCCAGCGCACCATCGAGCGGCCGAAGACACGATCGTCGTGGACGGACGGCAGATACCGGTACTCGGCGACGAGCACGACGTCGTCGACGCGATCGAGCGATCCGGGGCCGATACCGTCGCGGTCACGGCAACCGAGCATCTGGGCCATCGCGGGCTTCGCGAAATGGTGTGGGACCTCGAGCAGCTGAACGTCGACATGGTGGTTGCTCCCGGGATGATGGATGTTTCCGGACCACGCCTCGAGATGCGGCCCGTCGCGGGGCTGCCCCTGATTCACGTGGAGAAGCCGCGCTATCACGGCGCCAAGCGATTCGGGAAGACCTCGTTCGATCTGATGTTTGCGATTGTCGCGCTCGTACTGGTCAGTCCCCTCATGCTGTTCGCGGCTGCCGCGGTCAAGCTGACCAGCCGGGGACCCGTGTTCTACAAGTCGGAACGAATGGGATTGGATGGCAGGCCGTTCCCGATGCTGAAGTTTCGGTCGATGGTGGACGAGGCGGACCGGCACAGTGCCACCTTGAGCGGCCCCAACGAGGGCGCCGGTGTGCTGTTCAAATTGCGAGACGACCCGCGTGTCACGCGTGTGGGGCGCGTCATGCGCAAATTCAGCATCGACGAACTGCCACAGTTCATCAACGTGCTGCGAAGAGAAATGAGTGTGGTGGGACCGAGGCCTCCGCTACGTGTCGAGGTCGAGTCGTACGAGAACGAGGTGCATCGCCGCCTCCTGGTGCGACCGGGTGTCACCGGTCTGTGGCAGGTGAGCGGGCGCTCGGACCTCTCGTGGGAGGACTCGGTACGTCTCGACCTGTCCTATGTCGAGAACTGGTCGATGGTCGGCGACATGCTGATCATCGCCAAGACCCTGAAGGCAGTGGTGGGCGGCGACGGTGCGTACTGATCCACCAAGGAGACGTGGTTCCGACCGTCGCTCAGGTGACTTCTCATGGCGAAGCGGATCGGGAGAGAGATGGTGACCTGGTAGTGCGAATTCTTGTCGATGCATTTTGGTGGGTCGATGGCCCATATTCGAATCGACTCGTATTGCGGGAGATCGTGGGCAGATGGCGGTCGGCGTTCCCAGATGACGAACTCGTTCTTGCGATCCCGTCCAAGTGGAGTAATTCCGAGGCGGCGTTACCCGCGGGAGTCGAACGTATTCCGACGCGAATGAGGCGCCACCCGACCATCAATGCAATCGAACTTCCTCGCTACCTCCGGAAGGGGCGGGACTTCGATGCAATCTTTCTCCAGAATTTCGGTGCGCCGACGTCGAGCGCCGCAGTCCTCGTGCATGACGTTCTCTTCCAGAGCAACCCCGAGTGGTTTACGACGATCGAGCGGCTCTATCTCTCGGCAATCCCCTTTCTTGCGAAGCGCACCGGCCGGGTATTGACGACGACGCGACAGGAGGCAGAGCGTGTCTCGGCATATAACTCGATTTCCTCAGAGGTCGGTGTGACCGGCCTGGGGCTGTCGACGACGTTGCTCGAAGCTCGGCGACGAAAGCCGCCGTACCCACTGGAGGCCGGTGGGTTCCTGCTCACGGTCGGGCGACTGAACATCCGCAAGAATCTGGCGAACACGATTGCTGCCGCGCTCGAATCGGGTGCAGTCTCCGAGCGGTTTCCTCTCGTCGTCGTCGGTCAACGATCCGGCCGATTCTCCGAGTCCAGCGAATCGGTGAGGTCAGGCGTGGCATCGGGGGCGGTGAGGTTCATCGAGTTTGCGCCGGATGAGGAACTGCGGTGGCTATACGAGAACTGCGCGTTGTTCTGTTTCCTCTCGCTCGGTGAGGGATACGGTTTGCCGCCGGTCGAAGCGGCGTACTTCGGTGCGCGCGTTCTCGTCAGCGACATACCGGTCCTGCGAGAGAATTTGGGTGACTGCGCAGAGTACGTCGATCCCCATGATGTGTCGGCGATCTCGAATGCAATTGCCGAACTCCTGGCCGGTACCGCGAGAGGGCAAGGGAGTGCTCCACCACTGCGTGCGGAAGGCGCGATAACGGGGGACTGGGACGGGACCGTAGAGACCATCAGAACTGCAATCGCGGAGCTTGCGGACCGCAAACTAGACCGACTCAGCCGGTGAACAGCGTGGTTTTCGACAGGAAGACAGGAATCTAATGACGTCAGCGGGTCGTTCGGTTGCAATCATCGGTACGAGGGGCTATCCAAGTTACTACGGTGGCTTCGAAACCCTGATTCGGCACCTTGCGCCGAGCCTCGTGGAGAAAGGGTGGGATGTCACCGTCTATTCGCGTCCGGGCGCGACGGTTCCTACCGATCCCGCACGTGACCCGAGAGTTGTTGTCCGCAATACGGTGGGGCTCGAGTCGCGCACCCTCAGCACACTTTCGTATGGGCTGACCTCGTGCCTGGATGCGGCAGCGAAGAAGCCGGATGTTGCCCTCGTACTGAATGTGGCGAACGGATTCTGGCTGCCAGCGCTCAAATCGCGCGGAATCCCCACAGTCGTCAACGTGGATGGGATCGAATGGGAGCGCGCGAAGTGGGGTAATGGTGCAAAGCGGGTATTTCGCGCCGGTGCCACACTCACCGCGCGCTATGCGACGCGGTTGGTTGTCGACTCCCTCGAAATCAAGCGTCGGTGGGAAAATGATTTCGGTCGTGAAGGCGACTTCATACCGTACGGAGGCGACTTCGTCGATCCACTCCCACCGGTCGAGGGCCTCACACCAAAGAAATACGTCTTGATGGTTGCTCGATTCGTGCCGGAGAACACTGTGGTCGAGTTCTTCGAGGCTGCAGAGGTCTTGAGTCGCGATCGTGATGTCGTCATCGTCGGATCATCCGGTTACGGCGGCGAACTGGACGAGCAGGTGCGCGCATTGGCCCGGCGCAATGAACGGGTCACATGGATGGGTCATGTCAGTGACGACCGAAAGCTGTTTTCATTGTGGCAAAATGCCGGCGCCTATTTTCACGGTCACAGTGTGGGCGGAACGAATCCCGCGTTGGTTCAGGCCATGGCGTGCCAGGCGCCCATCGTCGCGCGGGACACCGTGTACAACCGCGAGGTACTGGGGGACGCGGGCAGGTTCGTCGCGGCGGAAGCCTCGGAGATCGTCACCACGGTGAAGGACGTCATCGCGGATTCTGCAGGCCAGCAGCTCATGCGTGACCGGGCACTCCAGCGAGCGTACGACTACTACACCTGGGATGATGTCTGCCAGCGTTACGAAGAGTCTCTCCTGACGGCGATCGGCTGATTGGCTCACCGCTGTTCGATGAACCATTAGGACCCTGATTGATGTTTGCGCAGTCCACTGAACCGCACCCTGCCGCCTCGTGGCGGACGCTCATCCACGGGCGAGACAGGCACGAGTTGGTGACGTTTGCCCTCGTAATCGCGGTCGTCGTCTCGTCCTTTCTCGGCCACTATGTCGTTACCATCGCCGGCTACAACCTCCGATGGGAGCAGGCCGTGCCCTTGTTCTTTGTGGGGTGGCTGATCGCGTATGCCCGGACCAGGGCTGACTTCCTTCGCGCTCTCACACACCCGGTGGTACTCGTATTCGGTGTGTTTGTCGCATGGAACGTCGTGGCCACGCTGGTGTTCTCCCCGAGCCTCGGGAAAAGTGCATCAATTCTCGTCTGGTTCGTCATCGATCTACTGCTGCTCGCGGGAATCATCTCCCTCGGTGCACGCGCGAAATGGTTCGAGAACGCCGGCATCCGGGCTGTCGTTCCGTGGGGGCTTGCGGGGTTTGCGGCTTTCATCGTCGCCAATGCTTCGCACGGTGGCTTCACACCGGGTACGGATTTCGACGGCATGTACCAGGTCTATGTGGCACGCCTCACGTCGCAGGAAGCCAACATCTATGCTTCGATCCTGGTGCTGTGGACACTGCTTCTGGTGGCGAGAAAGGGCCGCGACAGGGTGTGGATGGTTATCGCCGCCGTCGCTGTGCCGCTGGGGGTCATAGGTTCACAAACGCGCACGGCCGTCTTCTGTCTGGCCGCGGGCCTGATCGTGTATCTGGTGTACGAGGCGAAACGTTCATTTCAGGCTCGTCAGCGTCGCACGGGCTTTTGGTTCGGGCCCGTGGTGTTGGTCGTTGGGATTGCGGTCGCCTACGGCGTGGCAACCATCCTGCCGGCCTTTGGCGAGGACGTCGCGCGTGCAGAACCGTCGGCGACGAGTCCGTCCGAGCCCGCGGCGACCCCCGAGCCGTCGGGGAAGCTGGGCGACATCGACTTCGAGGGTGGAAACATCGGCTTCAGGATCGAAGTGGCGAAGGCCGCTGCCGAGGATATGAGCGGTGCGAACCTCTGGCTCGGCAACGGTACCAATACATTCAGCCTGCGCCACGACCAACCCGGATCGCCCGGAGTGCCCGGCCACATCATCATGCTTCCGGTACAGATTCTCTACGACGTCGGCATCGTTGGCCTGTTGCTACTGGTGGGGCTCGTGGTCACGGTGTTGCGTCACGTGCCGTGGCAGAGGAGGCCGATTGCCTGGGCCGTGGTGGTGGCGTTCTCTGCGGCAGCAACGCTGACCAGCATGTTCTGGTTCAGTATCACCTGGATCGTCGTGGCGTTGCTGATTCGCCCTGTGATGGACGGCGAGGGCACGCCCGAGGACGGCGGTTCCCCGACCGACCGGTCTACCGACAGCTCCACGACGTACTCTTCGTTGAAGGGCCTCTGACTCATGTGCCCGAACCGCTTGCACATCGAGATCGCAGAGGTCGTTCGACGCGGGAACTGTTCCGGGTGCGGCGCATGTGCGCTCCTCGACCAAGACGTAGTTCTCGAGCTGGCAGACGATGGATTCATTCGCCCGCGCATCGGTGTTTCCGGTCCATCGGAAGCAGATCCAACTGCATTGACAGAGTTCCGCCAATCGTGCCCCGGTGTCTCTGTGCAGGCACAAAATCCGGCGGGAGCCACACGTCACGACTTCTTGGGTCCGGTCGTGTCGATCTGGGAGGCATACGCGCTTGACAAGGACATCCGATTCCGGGGAAGCAGTGGTGGCACCCTCACCGCTCTGAACGAATGGTTGCTTGCCAGTGGGCAGATCGACAGCGTCGTCGTCGCTGCCGCGTCCGAATCAAGCCCGGAGAAGACCGAGTCGAGCGCAGTGCGGACGCGGTCGGATATCGTGCGGGCGACCGGGTCGCGCTATGCGCCCACCGCGAATGCGGCTGCGGCTGATGTGGACAATCCCGCTTCGGCCGTCGTCGGTAAGCCCTGTGAGATATCCGCATTGAGGGCACTTGCGAAGTCCCGTGATCAACGGTCTCCACTGTTGCTCTCGTTTTTTTGTGCCGGTGTACCTAGTCAGCACGCGACGAACTCCCTGATCCATGAACTGGGTGTCGACGACGGCGCTGACCTGGCGGCACTGCGGTATCGCGGGCATGGTTGGCCGGGGGATTTCTACGTGGAGGATACTCGCGGCAATTCGGCCCGAACGTCCTACGACGTTTCGTGGGGACAACATCTGGGGCCGGCAGTGCAGCAGCGTTGCAAGCTCTGTCCGGATGGCGTTGGGGAAAGCGCCGACATCAGTGCCGGTGATTTCTGGCGAGCTGACAGCGACGGTTACCCTGATTTCACCGATCAGGACGGTCTGAGTGTGCTGATCGCGCGGACCCGGCGAGGTGAGGAGATCATCCGACGTGCCGCCGAGGAGGGGGTGATCGCGGTCCGTGCGATCGACCCGGACGCTGTTGCAGCTGTGCAACCGTTCCAGGTGGTGCGGCGCGCGACGCTGCTGGGGCGGATGGTGGGCAGCAGGCTCGCAGGACACCCGACCCCTCGGTACCGGGGATTCCGCCTGAGGAGATTGTCTATGAGGTCGCCCCTCAGAACCCTGCGCGCTATGGCCGGAACGTTTCGACGGGCCCGGCGATGGTAGCGAGTAGTGATCCGCGGACGAAGATCTCGGCAGCGATGCAGTCTCCGAGCATCATTTCGTTGACCCGACTGATCGTCCAGCTTTCGCCTTTGATCACCGCCCCTGTCATCGCGCGGGAATTGGGACCGTCAGGGCGGGGGCTTTACGCGGCCTGCTTCGCCGCGATGATGCTCGCGCCTGTTGTTCTCGGTATGGGACTACCGCTTGCGGTACGGAGGCGCGCGTCGATCGGTGCTCCAGAATCGACGATCCGAGCCGTATACGTCGTCCTGCCGTTCTTGGTTCCCTCGGCAGTTGCGATCGGGCTTCTGATCGAGCGGTACGTGATCACCGAACTCGATACCTCCGGCACGCGGGCGTTCATTCTGGGAATGGGTTGTTCGGTTGGGTTCATCGCAACGCTGTGCTTTCAGAGCGTGTTGATCGCGAGCCGACGATACGGCGCGATAGCTCTCCTACAGTCGACCCAACCTGTGGCACTCACGTCCGGCGTCGCCCTCGGATGGATCCTCGGAAGTCTGACGCTTCCGTGGATTCTTGTCTGTGCGGCGGTCAGCACACTCATTTCGACTCTCGTAGGGGTGTATCTCACTCGAATATCACCGCGAGGGCGGAGGTCCCGTCTTCGTCCACTGGCGCAGGAGAGCGTCGCGTATTCCGGCAGCCAAGCGGCAGAGACGGCTTCGAATACGCTTCCTCAGATCGTTGCAGTCGTCGCGATCGGGGCCCACGATGCGGGTCTATTCGCCATCGCGATAACGGTCGCGAGCCTACCCATGACCCTCGGACACACGATTGCGTCCGTGATGTTCCGTGACGCCGCAGCGTCGGCCGTGGAAGTGGGTAGACGCATTTCGGCGCTGTCGATTCGTATCACTGTCCTGACCGCTGCGGTGCCTGTGGTGGTGCTGGGATGCACGACGCCCGTGCTCATCCCGCTCGTATTCGGTGACGGCTTCCAAGGTTCGGTATCAATCACTCTTATCTGTTTGTGCGGATCAGTCTTTCTCACCTTGAACTATGTCGCGTCCCAGATGCTCGTGGCGCGCGGCAGTGGGGTCCTCATGACCGCCGCGCAGCTTCTCGGACTGGGCGTGAGCGTCGCACTGATGTTCATCGTGGGACCTTATCTGGGAGGTGCCGGTGCAGCGTTGGCATCGGTTGCCGGCTGGTTGGTGACCACGCTTGCGAGTCTGCGTGCCCTCCGGCTGAGTGCGGCATCGTTGTTGTTTCGCGCCAGCGACTTCCGTCAATGCTTCACGGTCGTGGCCAAGGGGAACATCGATCACAGCGCGGTCTGACGGACACCGATGTCACCCAGAGCGGCGCCGAGTTCGCCCATCATCGAATCGGTCCTGCTCAGGAGTTCCCGCACATCCTTGCGTGCAGCAGAGTCGTCCATCGACTCGATGAGCGCGAGGGTCTCGCGCGCCGGATCCGTTGATGCTCTCAAATCGACGTGCATGTTCCACCCCAATGCATCGACGAGCGGGGCGAATTTGCGCGAGTATGCCCAGGGGATTGCCGGCGTGCCGACGGACAGCGAGTTGAGGCAGGCGTGCATGCGGGCACCGATGACCACGTTCGCCGTGGCGAGGATGCCGCGTACATCGGTCAGAGAGTCTGGGACGAGGATCTCGACCGCGTCTCCGAAAACACCCCCCAACTCTCGTACTGCGGGTACATCGTTGTCTGTCACCGGCGAATCGAGAACATGTGCGAGGAGACCGACCCGACGATCGCGCTGCAGAAGCCCGTCGACCAGGGCTGTCACGGATCGGCGATAGCTCTGGGAGTCGACGTGCGGGTTGTCGAACCAGAGCAGCCCGGAGACGTTGACGACGACGTCGCGCTCCACGGTGTCCGTGTGGTCGGGGCGCGACAGCGCGAACACCAGGTCTGTCGACTCCGATGCCGACTGCCGTCCCAGCTGCCTCGCAAACGCGAGGCTGACCGGGTCGCGGGCGAACACGCTGGTTGCCTGCTGCAGGGACCTTCTCGCGATCAGGCGCCCGAGCCTGCTGTCGAACGGGCCGACGGTCTGGGGCATGAGAATGGTCGGCACTCGAAGCTGTGCGGCGACCCGCTGCACGTACGCCATCAACACCAGTCGTCGCAATCCGTAGATGTCCGTGAAACTGTCGCCTGCGCCAGTATCCAAAATGGCGTCATATCGGGCGAGTTCGCGCTTGATGGGTCCGCGTGGTCGTAAGATGTCCCGGAGCACGCTTCGCTTGCTGAGTGGGGTGTCGGGACTGTCTTGGGTGTGGAATGTCAACTCGGCGTTCGGCCATCTCCGTTCGACTATCGACTCCGTTCCCTCCGCCAGAGCGCGAAGGCCGAGGTTCGTCGAATCTCGATCGGCCCAGAGCACGAGGATTCGCGGATTTGGAGGGGTCATGTCCCGACCTCATCGATTCTGCTGGATTGCGCGAGAAGTGCACGAGTGTACCAGAGGAACTTGTGGGACTCGGTCCGCCACAGCGCCGCCCGCTCCGGTGTACCGATGGATTTCACGTAGTAGGCAACCGATCTCGACAGGAGACCCGTGGCGACCGCGGCCTTCCATATCACGCTCTGCACGCGGGTCCGGGCCATCTTCCACTTGTACAGATCGTAGAGATTGATCACCCACGCGGGATTCGGCTTCTTCGATGCGGTGGCCCCGGTGCTTCCTCCTACCACGTGGGTCCCGGTGTGATCAGCGCTCATGATGATCCGCTGGCCCTGTTGTCGTGCGCGAAGGCAGAACTCAAGGTCTTCCGCGTACATGAACCACCGCTCTGTGAGTCCCCCCAAATCGGACCACGTCTTCTTACGGACCATCATGCACGCCCCGGAAACCCAATCCAGCTCACGCGTCTCGAGATCGTGGGCGTGGAGTAGATACAAGCCTTCGAAACGTGGATGCTTGTGCGACAGTCGCGAAAGGCCCGAGAAGTGGTTGAACACGCTGACGACGTCGGGCCTCCGGCCGCCTTCGCGGATCGCGAGACGCCCTGCGGGCTGGTTGAGCGTCGGCGCGACGATCCCGACCTCTGGGGACTCGTCGAAGATGGCCGAAAGAGCGAGCACATCCGTGGGGGAGATACGCGCATCGGGATTGAGCAGCAGGATCGCATCACCTCGCGCATGGCGTGCGGCGCGATTGACGCCCCGGGCGAATCCCACGTTCTCCTCGCTACGAATGACGATGGCGTCCGACGCAACCTCCGCGGTTACGGACAATGTCCGGTCCGAGGAAGCGTTGTCCAGCACGATGAGCTCGATCCCCTCCTGTTGGGAAAGTGGACCAAGGCAATCACCGATGACAGCCTGGCTGTTGTAGCTCACGATGATTACGGAAACCTTCGGCTCACTCATGGATTCCCTCGGTTCATGCCTGGACAGGGTTTGGCGGATCGCCGGGCGCGTCATTGCCCACAGACCGGTGCACTGACGGTCACCTTCGGATCGTCGACGAGCGGTTGGACCGGCACTCGTGCCTCACCGGGTGCGGTGGGCTCGGTCAGTTCGTATCGCAGTTCCACCGTCGCGCCCTTGGGGATGGTGACGGGGACGGTGAAGACGGGGTGGCCCAGCTCTTTTCCTTGAATGGCGAACGACTGCTTGCCGTCGATGCTTGCTTTCGTCAGGGTTGCGCCGTTGGTCGACAGTAGCGAGACCATGGCGAGGTTGGTGCCGTAGGGCAGGGGCTTGTCCTTGAACGTGCCTGCGACGATGCGCGGAAAGTTGGTGTCCGGGGTGTTGTTGGTCAGACGCACGGTGACCGCGGACGTGCGGGTGTCGCCCGTGCAGTCGGCGGCGGTGTAGTCGATCTCGCGGTCGAGGTAGTAGTCGAGCTTGTTGCCGCCGTTGTTGTTGATCACGACGCCGGCGTACGGGGCGGGGTCTTCGGGAACCGTGTATCCCAGTGTGGTGTCGGCGAGAATTGCCTGCTCTTCCGGATGCGAACTCCACACCGCGATGCGGCGCTCCCCGGCGGCCCGGCCGACCGCGTCGAGCAGTCGCTGCGGCGATTCGATCTTGCCGGTCATCTTCTCGACGACTTTGCCGGCGATGGTCTGCAGGTATTCCTTGCGTTCGGCGTTGTCTTCGGTGTAGTTGGCCTCGTTGGTGATGAATCGGGTGTAGGCGGTGGATTCGGTGAGTTCCACGACGTTGCCGGCGTCGACGACCTCCCCGTCGGGCAGGGTGACCGGGCCGACGGCGGCCAGGACGTAGCTCAGGGCCACCGGGTCCGTCGCGATTGCCCCATCCACCCGTTCGCCCGACTCCTGCGCCCACATGGACTGCCAGATCCGCCCCGCGTACGGAAAGTGGGAGCTGAGGTTGCTGTTCCGGATGTCGACCGACGGGTTGTAGTTGCCGTACATGCTCTTGTAGTCGGGGCCGAGGTCGAGCGGCCGCTTGTCGTAGGTCACTTCGGTGTTCTTGCCGAGCTTCTCGATACCCAGTTTTCCGTCGCTGGCCCGGATGACGCTGTAGCCGCCGACGAGTCCGCCGGTGCCGCGTGCCTCCGCGTTGGTCTGAAAGGCGAGGAAGTAGCTCCGTGGCCCGTCGAGGCCGAGCATCGCCGGAAGTACCTTGGCTCCGATCGTCGTGTTCTCCAGGAGTTTCGCCACGTCGTCGGTCTGATTCTGTAGTTCGGCTCGGGCATCGTCGACCAGTCCGAGGTATCCGGCGCCGGGAATGCCCTCCGCCTGGGTGGCCAGGTTCCGTGCCGCGATCGACGTTTCCTGTAACGCCGGGGCGGCGTCGCGCAGCGGTTGGAGTTGCACGCTGCCGCCCTCGCCGATCAGATCCCGGGGTGACAGTGCGACGCCGACGTCGACCGCGGGTGTGAGGACGTCACGGGTGAGCCCGACCACGACATCGGACATCTGCTGCGCCGATTCGAACGGTGCTCCGAGCCCGGGGACGGCGGCGAGGGAACTCCAGGGGGCCGAATGCAGGTTGTCCTGGGCGTCTGCGGCCCGTTCCCGCGCTTCCGCCGCCGCCCGCTGGGCGCCCTCGGTGTTGCCGTCGAGCAGTGAATTCTTGGCGAGCTGCGCGTTGTCCCGCGCGCCGGTGAGGTTGTGCTGGACCTGCCAGGCCGAGAACCCGAACCATGCGACAACAGCGGCGGCGGCAACGCCCACGCCGATCAGCACCCGCCGTCGAACGGTCGATCGGCGCGGTTCCGTCGGTGCCTCAGCGGGTGTCGAACCGTCGCTGTGGGACTTGTTGGGCGACTTCGCGTCCATTCGGGTCTGCTCCTAGCTATCGAGGATGAGGTTTCTGGTCGCGTAGTTGAACTTGCGGTCGCCAGAGGGCTGCACGCGGCGGCTGCTCATCGTGCCGTGACGGAGATTTCCGCCGCCGCCGTCCCGTTTCCGGCGAAGTTCGTGAACTTGCGGCACGCCGTATTCTCCTCTGTCCGTATCTGTTCCGATAGAAGAGTAAGGGTAAGTGCTTTCGAGTTCCTGTTCGGAGGTGGTTGGATGCAGTATTGCGAGTACGCGCGGGAGTGCTGCCGGTGACCGCTACGTGAGCGCTGCGAACATACTGGGACTGCGAGTAGGGTCACTGTAACGATTTCCGCTGCGACACCTATACGTATACGGCCCGCGCTCGGGCGGTTCGGCAAGTGGTAGATCGGGGGGACGGATAGTGGGCTCGGGGTTCCCGCGTGAGACTGCAGGTGAACTCGATTCACGTGCCTTCCCGCTCTCGCATGCCCAAAAGGGGTTGTGGTTCGCGCAGCAGTTGGACCCGAACGTTCCCATCCTCGTCGCACAGTACGTCGAACTCCGCGGGCCCGTGGACATCGGCGCATTGAAATGGGCGTCCGAGCAAGGCTCCTTCGACATCGAGTCACCCGGGGTGCGGATCGTCGACCATGCTGGTGAGCCGTACCAGCTGGCGGACGAGACGATCGACGACGAACTCGCGTACATCGACCTGCGATCCCGGGAAGATCCGGTGGCCGAAGCACACCGGTGGATGGACGAGCGCCGCCGCAGGCCCATGTCGGTGTACCGGGATCGGCTGATCTCCGCGACCCTGCTGCACGTCGGCGGCGACCACTACTTTCTCACCACCTTCGCCCACCATCTGATTCTGGACGGCTACGGCGCCATGGTGCTGATGAACCGGGTTGCCGAGCTGTACACGCACGCAGTGGAGCGCACGGAAGCTCCCGCGTCGAAGGCCGTGCCGCTGCGGGAACTGTACGAATCCGAGGATGCGTACCCGCGGTCTCGGCGCTTCGAGATCGACCGCGAGTACTGGGCGGAACGAACGACGAATCTGCCCGAGCCGTCCCGATTGACCGACAGGCAGAGCGCCCCGTCGACTGTGTCGTTGCTCGCCAGTGAGGTGATGGACCCGCTCGTCGTCGGCGAGTTGGAAGCGCTGGCACAGGAATGGAATTCGTTCGAGGTGCCGATCGTGGTCGCGGCCTTCGCGGCATTCCTGGCGCGGATGACCGGCAATTCGGATGTCGTGCTGAGTCTCCCGGTGTCGGCCCGCACCACCGCCGGCGCGCGACGTTCGGGCGGCAGTGTGGCCAACATCGTTCCACTCCGGATCGAGGTCGATCCACACGGAACCACCCACGACCTGGTGCGGCGCGTCCAACTGGAACTCACCGGTGCGCTGCGGCACCAACGCTTCCGCTACGAAGACATACTCCACGACATGCGGTCGACGTCGCGCGTCGGCCGCGGGTTCGGGCCCATGGTCAACATCATGATGTTCCACACCGAGACGTGGTGGGGCGAAGTGCTCGGTGAACTGAATGTTCTCACGGCCGGTCCGGTCGACGACCTCGCGGTGGCGATCTACCCGGGAGCGGCCGGGCAGAACGTTCGCGTGGACTTCGAGGGCAACCCCGCCGTGTACGAGCGCGAAGAACTCGCCGGCCACCACGCGAGATTTCTGGAATACCTGGGCGGATTCGTGGGGGCGGACGCCGGCGCGGCCGTGGGTGGCCTGCCGCTGCTCGTCCAGGACGAACTCGACGCGCTGGTCCCTCTCGACGGTCCCGCGTCGGTAGACCCGCTCACGCTTCCGGACTTGCTGGACCTGACAGCGGATTCCGACACGGTCGCGGTCCGCTGCGGCGACGCGGAGATGACCTACCGCGCTCTGCACGAGCGATCGAATCGGCTCGCGCGCAGACTGCTCGAGCAAGGTGTCGGAGTCGGTAACCGTGTTGCGTTGATGCTGCCGCGCTCGATCGAACAGGTCGTGGCCGTGTGGGCCGTCGCGCGGTGTGGTGCGGCGTTCGTTCCGGTCGACCCGGACTACCCCGGCGAACGCATCGCGCACATGATCGAGGAATCCGGTGTCACGATAGCCCTCGCCGCCGATCCGGAGGTGGTGCCCGCGGGTGTCCGCTGGGTGGATGTTGCCGACGCTCCGGGAGATGGGACACCCGTCGCCGCTGTGGAATTGGCGCATCCCATCAGGTTGGACAACGCCGCCTACGTCATCTACACGTCCGGCTCGGTGGGGGCGCCGCGCGGCATCACGATGCCGCACCGGGGGCTTGCGAATCACGCGGCCGCATTGCGACGCCTCTACGCGGCGGATTCCCGCTCGCGGGTGCTGATGTGCGCGTCGCCCTCCTACGACGCCTCGATTCACGAACTGCTGGTCGCGGTGACCGCGGGCGCCACGTTGGTGATTGCACCGCCGCCGGTGCGCGGCGGAAAGGCCATGGCCGACCTGCTGCGCCGCGAGCGCATCACCCACTGGACCACGACTCCGGCCGTCCCGGCGCAGATGGACCCGGCCGGATTCCCCGACCTCGAAGTACTCGCTGTAGCGGGCGAGGTCTGCCCGCCGGAACTGGTGGCGCGGTGGGGCGTAGGCCGCAAGGTCCTGAACCTGTACGGGCCGACGGAGGTCACCGTGTGGGCCACGGCCACCGACGCGCTGTTCCCCGGACGCCGCCCCACGATCGGGCGCCCGATCGAGGGAGTGTCGGCAGTCGTGCTCGACCGCTTCCTGCAGCCTGTCCCGGCAGGGGTGGTGGGCGAGTTGTATCTGTCCGGTCCCGGGGTGGGTCGCGGATACCTGGAGCGGCCGGGTGCGAGCGCGACACGTTTCGTCGCGAACCCGTTCGCGACCGACCTGCAGCGCATGTATCGGACCGGCGATCTCGTGCGGTGGTCGAAGAATCACGAGTTGGAATTCGTCGACCGTGCCGACGATCAGGTGAAGATCCGCGGATTCCGGGTCGAATTGGGTGAGATCACTGCGGTTCTCGGGCGGCATCCGGGAGTCGACACGGCGATCGCGGTGGCCCACGAACGGAACGGCGAGTTGGCGGTGGACGGATACGTGCACGGCACCGGCCTGGACCCCGACGAGGTTCTCGCCGGGGTGGCCGAGCGACTGCCGGGGTACATGGTGCCGTCGACGGTTACCGTCCTCGATGCCGTGCCGCTCACGCCGAGTGGCAAAGTCGATCGATCCGCGTTGCCGGTTCCCGCACCCTACGACCGCGAGTTGCGGTACTGGAAACGGCAACTCGAGGGTCTGCCGCCATTGTCGCTGCCGGCGGACCGTGACGTCTCGGGCCGTGCCGGGGCGCTCACCGGCGCGGTTCCGTTCGCCGTGGAGCCCGCCCTGTACCGGCGGGTGCACGAACTGGCAGCCGACCACGCGGTCTCACCGTTCACGATCGTCCACGCCGCCGTCGCGGCGGTGCTGTCCGTCGTGAGCGGTGCGGACGACCTCGCCATCGGTGCGGTCCTATCGGACGGCCACATGGGCGGGAACGTCGACGACTCCGAACCGCTGGCACTGCGCAGCAGACTCGATCCGAGACTGACATTCGACGAGTTCCTGCGGGAGACGCACCGTGTCGAACAGCGCGCCCGCGCGCACGGCGAGGTGCCGTTCGCGCACGTGACCGACATTGCCGGACAGGAGCGTTCGCCCGGCCGTCACCCGCTCTTTCAGGCGATGCTGTCGGTGGACGCGGAGACGGAACGGGAGTTCGACGGTCTGGATCTGGTGGTGTCGCTGCGTGGCCTACCCGACGGCGACCGGCTGGAGGGAGTGTTGCGTTACGCAGCGCACCGCTTCGAGCGGCAGACGGTGGAGCACTGGGCCCGGCGGCTGCACCGACTCTTCGCAGTCATTACCGGGAACCCGAGTGTCGCGCTCAGTGCGATCGACCTGCTGACACCGGAGGAGCGGGCCCTGGCCGTCGGGGGTTCGCAGGATTTCGCGCACGACATCGCGTCGCTGCCGGAGGTCTTCCGCCGGCGAGTTGCCGACAGCCCGGACGCCGTCGCCGTCGCCTGCGGTGGGGAGATGGTCACCTACGCCGAGATCGACCGCCGGTCGGCCGTTCTGGCGCGGGCCCTGAACCGCTCCGGAATCGGCGATTCGAGCATTGTCGCTGTCGGACTGTCGAATCCGGTCGACTACGTGGTCGCACACGTAGCCGTGGTGCGATCGGGTGCCGCCTGCCTGCCCCTGAGCCCCGACCACCCGACCGAACGCATCCGGTACCTGCTGGCCGACGTGGTGCCCACGCTGTTGCTGATCAGTCGTCGCGACGCCGAGGCGATTCCGCACGGCGGGTATCCGACCGTCCTTCTGGACGACATCGAGTTCGGCGGCAACGGCGAACTCGACGTCACGGCGTCGGTGCCGGCGCCGATCCACCCGGACCGGGTCGCCTACGTGCTCTGCCCCGTGGGCTCGGAACCGGTCGCGGTGACTCACGCCAATGTCCTGGCGCGTGTGCGGTCGGGGAGCGACGGCGACAGTGTCGTGGCCGACCTGTGGGCGTCACTCGTCGACGGCCGCACGGCCGGGCACGACCACCGCGGAGAGCGCGGGCTCACGCAACCCACCTACCTCGATGCCGGGTCCCGCGTATACGTGCTGGATAGAGCGTTGCGACCCGTCCCGCCCGGAACGGTCGGGGAACTGTACGTGGGAGGGCAGCAGGTAGCCCGGGGATTTCACCGTCGGCCCCCGGATACCGCCGGACGGTTCGTCGCCGACCCGTTCGTGCCGCCGGGTGCGGGGCACGGCGGGGGAGTGCGGATGTTCCGCACCGGGGACCGCGGGCGGTACCTCGACGGACGGCTGGAGCGGCTGCCCCGGTCATCGGGAGACAGCGGTCTCGCGCGATGGCAGCGGGCGCTGCGCGGAGTCGGTTCGTCCTCGCCGGTGCCGACGGACCGAATGGTCGGGGGAAGCGCGTCTCCGTCGGACTGCGTACACGAGTTCTCGATCGGTGCCGACCGGCACGAGGCCGCCGCACGGCTGGCGCGCGAACAGGGCGTGACGCTGTTCACGGTGCTGCGCGCAACTCTCGCAATCCTTCTCGCCCGTGTCGGTGTGCACCGGGACATCGTGATCGGCGCCGAGGCGGGGCTGACGGGAGACCGGACGAACACGGTGGCGTTGCGGACCCGCGTCACCCCCGCCATGTCGTTTCTCGAGGTCCTCGAGCAGGTCCGGGGCTTCGACGTTGCGGCGTTCCAGCACGCGGACGTGCCGTTCGAGGCACTCGCCGACCTGCTCGGTGGCGAGCGACCTCAGGTGTCGCTCGCGCTCACCCCGACGTCCGAGAGGGGAACCGTTCCGACGCCGTTCGACCTGGCGTTCACGTACTCGGAGCGCTGGTCGGATCACGTCCCCGCCGGAGTGGACGGGGTGGTCACGTACACGCCGTCGCTGTTCGACGCCGCCACCGTCCGATCGCTTGCGGAGTTGTTCGGAGATGTCCTGGCCGCAGGCACCGACCGTCCCGGGATCGAAGTGGGCAACATCGGTCTCGCTGCCGGCGCGGTTCTCGACGGCGGCGCACCGTCCGCACCGAGAACCATCACCGAGATTCTCACCGGCACTGCCCGTGACTTCCCGGACGCGCACGCGCTGGCCGACGGCACTGTGACCCTGACCTACCGTGACCTCGACACACGCTCCGATGCGTTGGCGCACGTGCTGATCGACGCGGGTGCGCGGCCGGGCCGGGTGATCGCGCTCGCCTTGCCGCGGTCGGTGGACTTCATGATTGCGCTGTGGGCCATCACCAAGACCGGGGCCGCGTTCGTCCCGGTGGATCCGACGCATCCGGCGGAGCGCCTGGAACGGGTGCTGACCGAGGCCGACGTGTGCATCGGGGTCGGGGCGATGTCGGTGGGCGGTTCCCGGATCGTGTGGCTTCCGGTCACGGCGGGCGAGTACCTGAACGACGTTCCGCCGGTGCGTGTTCCGGTGCATCCGGACGAGGTGGCGTACGTCATCTACACGTCGGGCTCCACCGGTACACCCAAGGGGGTGATGGTGCCGCACCGGGGGGTGTCCTCGCTGACCGAGGAAGCGGTGCGGCGGTATCGGGTCACACCGGACTCACGGGTACTCCACGCATACAACCCCACGTTCGACGCGGCCCTCCTGGAGATGCTGCTCGCGTTCGCGTCCGGTGCCTGCCTGGTGGTCGCTCCTGCCGAAGTGTACGCGGGACCGGATCTGCAGCGGGTACTCGTGGAACACCGTGTGAGCCATTACCTTTCGACGCCGGCAGTGCTGTCGTCACTGAGCGTTCACGGGCTCGAGCACATCGAGGTGGTCGCGGTCGGCGGTGAGACGCTGCATCCGGATCTCGCTGCGGCGTGGAGCGACGGCCGGCGGATGCTCAATGCCTACGGGCCGACGGAGTCGACCGTCGTGGCCACCCTTGCCGCTGTCGACGGCCACGTGACCATCGGTGGGCCGATTTCCGGCACCACCGGCTGGGTCCTCGACGACAGGCTGCGCGCGGTTCCCGTCGGGGCGATCGGTGAACTGTATCTGTCCGGTTCCGGTCTGGCCCGCGGCTACGTCGGCGACCCCGGGCGGTCGGCGGTGCGTTTCGTCGCGGCGGCGGACGGTGTCCGCATGTACCGCACCGGCGATCTGGTGCATCGCCGCGCCGACGGCAATCTGCAGTTCATCGCGCGAGTGGACCGCCAGGTGAAGATTCGCGGCGTCCGCATCGAACCAGGAGAGGTCGACGCGGTGATCAGCCGGGTCGCCGAAGTCGACGGTGCGATCACGGTGGCACGGCCCAACGCGGCAGGCGCCGATGCGTTGGTGTCGTACGTGGTGCCCCGCGGTTCTCTCGACGTGGAATTGTTGCGCAAGCGACTCGAAGACGTGTTGCCGTCGTACCTGGTGCCTTCCGCGATCGTGGTGCTCGACGCGTTTCCCCTGAACCCGTCGGGCAAGATCGACGTGAAGGCGCTGCCGGCGCCGGTGCTCGAGTCGCGGGTCTTCCGTGCGCCCGAGTCGGCGGTGCAGGAGACCGTCGTCGCCGTGTTCGCCGAGGTCCTTGCCGTGGAGCAGGTCGGGCTGGACGACGAATTCTTCGCGCTGGGCGGCAACTCGCTGATTGCGACGCAGGCGGCCGCCCGATTGGGTGAGGCGTTGAACGCCCACGTGCCGGTCCGGATACTGTTCGAGGCGCTGACGGTGGAAGCGCTGGCCGAGCAGCTGTCGTCGTTGCCGGGGACGGGCAACCGTCCGGTCCTGTCGCGGCGGCCTCGGCCGGAACATGTTCCCCTGTCGCCTGCGCAGCAGCGGATGTGGTTCCTGAGCCGCTTCGACCCGTCGTCTCCGGCGTACAACATCCCGCTGGCCGTTCGGGTGACCGGTGACCTGAACGTCTCCGCCCTGCAGCAGGCGCTGCGCGACGTTTTGGAACGGCACGAATCGCTCCGGACGGTGTTCCCGGAGCACGACGGCACACCGGTGCAGGTCGTGTTGCCCGCGGAGAGCGTCGAACTGGACCTGTTCCCGACGGCGGTCACGGCGGACGTCGTGGACGCTCACGTGCTCTCCGTGCTCGCGCGGGGGTTCGACGTGTCGGCCTCGGTCCCGATCCGAGCGCGGATCCTGCAGGTGAGCGAACACGAACTGATCGTGGTCGTCGTGGTGCACCACATCAGCGCGGACGGCGTGTCCATGGCGCCGTTGGGCCGGGACGTGGCGACGGCCTATCTGGCGCGGTCGCGGGGGGAACGGCCCGGGTGGGCGCCGCTGGAGGTGCAGTACGCCGATTTCGCGCTGTGGCAGCGGGAGGTGCTGGGCGACGAACGTGACCCGGAGTCCCTGGCAGCGAAGCAGTTCGAGTATTGGACACGCACACTCGCGGATCTTCCCGAATTCCTCGAGCTACCGACGGACCGCCCCCGACCGGCGGTGCGCACCAACCGGGGTGCCGTGGTGCCCGTGACCGTCGGTGCCGCAACGCACGGCCGTCTCGGTGCGGTGGCCCAGCGGCACAACGCGACACTGTTCATGGTGGTGCACGCCGCTCTCGCGGTGCTGCTGGCGCGGGTGACGGCGACGTCGGACATCGTCATCGGCACACCGGTGGCGGGCCGCGGTGAGCGGGCGCTCGACGACGTGGTCGGGATGTTCGTCAACACGCTGGTGCTGCGCACCGAGGTCGACGTGGACGCGACGCTCCTCGGCGTGCTGGAGCGGGCGAGGCAGGCGGATCTCGGGGCGATGGCCCACGCGGAGGTGCCGTTCGAGCGGCTGGTCGAGATACTGAATCCGGCTCGTTCACAATCGCATTCGTCCCTGTTTCAGGTCATGCTGGCATTTCAGAACCAGGCGCCGGCCTCGCTGGAACTGCCGGGCCTCGCCATCACGCCGCTCGAGATCGCCGCGCAGGTCACCAAGTTCGACCTCGACTTCTCGTTGTCGGACACCTACGACGAGAACGGTGATCCCGCCGGCATCGCCGGGACTCTCACGTACTCCACCGAATTGTTCGACTCCGAGACGGCGCACCGGTTCGTGGGTGGTCTGGTGCGCGTGGTCGAGGAGTTCGCGTCGCGACCGGAGCAACAGGTCGGCGACGTGTCGCTGCTGACGGTCGACGAGACGGCCCGGATGCTGGACACCTGGAACTCGACGGACGTCGCACTGGGCGGCGAGACGCTCGTGGATCTCCTCGATGCGCAGGTGGCCCGTACTGCCGGCGCTGTCGCGGTCGTCTTCGACGGCGGTTCCTGGACATATGGGGAACTCGACGCACGGGTGAACCGCCTGGCGAGGCTGCTCGTTGCCCGCGGAATCGGACCGGACTGCCTCGTCGCGCTGGCCGTCGAGCGTTCGCTCGACATGATCGTCGGAATGTGCGCGGTCCTTCGCGCCGGCGGCGGCTACGTGCCGCTCGACCCCGAACATCCGGCGGAGCGCATCGCGGACGTCCTGGGCTCCGCGGCAGCCGATCTGGTGCTCACCACCTCGCGGACCCATGCACCTCTGCCCACCGGCATCACGCACATCGACATCGACACCGTCGATCTGTCCGGGTTCGATCCCGGTCCGCTCCGGAACGCCGATCGGGTGCGACCGCTGCGACCGCAGAACACCGCCTACGTCCTCTTCACCTCGGGATCGACGGGCCGGCCCAAGGGCGTCGTCGTCAGCCACGCCGCGATCGTGAACCAGCTGCGCTGGCTCGCCGGCGAGTACGAGGTCACCGCCGCCGACCGCGGAATGCTCAAGGCCCCGTACACCTTCGACGTGTCGGTGTGGGAAGTCTTCCTGCCCCTGACCGTGGGCGCGCGGCTCGTGGTGACCCGGCCCGGCGGTCATCGCGAGCTCGACTACCTGGCAGCGGTGATCCGCGAGCACCGGATCACGATGATGCATTTCGTGCCGTCGGTGCTGGCCGCGTTTCTCGCGATGGGTGAGGGGGAGGCGCTGACGTCGCTGCGGCATCTGTACGTGGGCGGCGAGGAGGTGTCGCCCGAGTTGGCGGAGGATGCGATGGCGCTCCGGCCGGGCGCATTCCACAATACGTATGGTCCCACCGAGGCGGCGGTCACGACCACCGCGTTCACGCTGGGCGCGTCCGCCGATGTGCGGGTGCCGATCGGTGCGCCGGTGTGGAACACCCGCGCGTACGTGCTGGATGCGCGGCTTCGCCCCGTGCCCGTGGGTGTTGCCGGTGAGCTCTATCTCGGCGGCGATCAACTGGCCCGCGGGTATGCGGGGCGGAGCGAGCTCACCGCTGAACGATTCGTCGCCGACCCTTTCGGGCGGCGAGGCGAGCGTCTGTACCGCACCGGCGACCTCGTGAAGTGGACCTCTGCCGGTCAGCTGGTGTATCTGGGGCGGACCGACCTCCAGGTCAAGATGCGCGGACTGCGAATCGAACTACGTGAGGTCGAGTCGGCGCTGGAGGCGGCCGCAGGGGTGTCGCAGGCCGCCGCCGCGCTGGTCGCCGACGAACGCGGCGGTGACCACCTCGTCGGCTACGTCGTGGCGGAACCGGGCCGGCAGATCGACACTGGCGCCCTGACCGTGTCGGCACGAGAACGGCTCCCGTCGTACATGGTGCCGTCGCAGATCATGATCCTGGACGAGTTGCCCCTGGCGTCGGCCGGCAAACTCGACAGGCGTGCGCTCCCGAAGCCCCGCTTCGAGCCGCGTGCCTTCCGTGCCCCGCGCACGGACACCGAGATCGCCGTGGCCACGGTTTTCGGTGAACTACTCGGTGTCGATCGGGTGGGTGCGGACGACAACTTCTTCGAGCTGGGCGGAAACTCCCTGACGGCGGTGCGGGTGGTGAGTGCGCTCGAGGCGTCCACGGGTATCGCGGTTCCACTGCACACGGTGATGACGGACCCGACGCCGAGTTCGATAGCGGCACGGATGAATTCGGCCGACCGGGAACGAGATCGGTCGCTCGACGTGGTCTTCCCCATCAGGACGGCAGGGGAGGGACGCCCACTGTTCTGCATCCACCCGATCGTGGGACTCGCCTGGTGCTACACCGGTCTCGCCTCCCGGATCGATCCCGATCGGCCGATCTACGGGCTGCAGTCCCCGGCGATCGCCGGCGACGATTCGCTGCCGGCGTCGATCGACGCACTGGCGGCGAGGTACGTGGCGGAGATCCGCGGCATCCAGGCTCAGGGCCCGTACGATCTGCTGGGCTGGTCGCTCGGCGGTGTCCTGGCGCATGCGGTGGCGGTGCAACTCCAGGATGCGGGCGACGAGGTGGCGACCCTCGTGATGCTCGACAGCTACGCGCATCAACCGCACGCGGCGGAGACCGACGTTCCGGTGAGCGTGGGCGATCTGCTGGCGGGAATCGGTGTCGAGGCGGAGGTGCCCGCGGCCGTCGTGGACATGACACCCGAGTCGGCGCTGGACCTCCTGGCGGCCCCAGGCGGACCCACGGCCGTCCTCAACCGGGAACAACTCCAGGCGCTGATCGCGAGCGCCGCACACCAGTGCGCGTTGCTGGAGCACCACCGGCCGGGAGTCTTCCGCGGTGACGTCGCCTTCTTCACCGCGGGCCGGGACGATCCCACGGGATCGGAGGCGGCGGCGACGTGGCAGCCGTACGTGGCGGGCGCTGTCCGGAACCGCACCGTAGACAGTGCGCACTGGCACATGACGTCGCCTCGCGTGTTGCGGTTGGTCGGGTCGGCGCTGCGGATCGACTAGGCCGCTCAGTACCGAGTGCGCAGCAGTTTCCCGCGGCGACGCGTCGTTCGCCGCACCCACCGGCGGTCACCGGTATTCGCGAATGTCCACACCGCGATCGCGAGCGCGGCGACAGACAGTAGATCGGACACGGTGAGGCCGTGGGTGGCGTCGAATTCCCAAAGCACCTGGCCTTCGAGCGGACCGTTGCCGAAGATCCAGATCACCGCGGCGAGGACGGTGGCGCCGGCGGTGAGGCGGGAGGGGCGTGCGAGGCACAGGGTTGTTGCCGCGAACAGAAAGTTCATGAAGACGAGGGGGTAGAAGAGCGGCACCATCCCGCTATTCTTCCAAGCTGCGCCGGGTGTGCGCCCGCGGGGGCGCGGTCATGCAACCGTGCGGTCGGGCGGGTCGTGCTTGCTCGTCGCGTTCTCGGTGGCGGGCAGTTCGTGCAGGTCTTTCTGCCGAATTGCTTTGCCGATGAGGATCGCGAGGGGCACCGACAGTGCTATCCACGCGAGCGCGACCCAGGCAATCCACCACACACTTCGAGTATGCCCGTCCCTGGACGGCTGCCCAAGGTCGGCTGATCGTCGCCGTTCGTGGGGACTGGTCGGTAGTCGGGGATCCGGAAAAATTACCTGGTCATCGCTGGTTTGCCGCACCGAGTTCGGGGCACCCCCACGGTAGGGATTGGTTCTATTTCTAGGAGGTGGGTGATGACGACACCAGGTATGTCGATCGACAGACACCCTGATATCGCCGAGTTGCGGGCTCGCTACGACCGAGTCTCGGAACAGCCGATGACGCAGGTCACCGAGGGCCTGATGTTCATGGCGGGCCTCTACATGGCGGCGTCGCCCTGGATTATCGGGTTCGCCAGCCAGTCTGGCCTGGCGATGTGCAATTTGCTGTCGGGTATTGCAGTGGCACTGCTCGCGGTCGGTTTCACGTCGGCCTACTCACGCACGCACGGCATGGCGTTCGTCGCGCCGCTGCTCGGACTGTGGATGATCGTCAGCCCGTGGCTGGTCGTCGGAGTTACCACCACGGCGGGAATGATCTGGTCGAACGTGGTCTGCGGCATCGTCGTGTGTCTGCTGGGTCTCGGTATCACCGCCATGGGAATGGCGGACGGCGGCATGAGGATGAGGAGGAGGTAGACACGCACGTGCCCGCATGGGGATGGGGCACGAGCCGAAGAAGCGCCCGCCGGATCCGGTGGGCGCTTCGACTGTGTTCGGCTAGTTCTGTTTGAGGAACGCGTCGTGCTCCTCGTGGGCGCGTCTGATGAGGTCCATGAGGGCGGTTTCCTCGCGGATTATCTTCTTGAATTTCGGGTCGAGCTTCTTGATTTGCTGTTCCTCGTTGATCAGCCTGTCGTACATGCGTTCGCGCTCGGACAGGTCGGCGGTGTAGTCGAGGTCGAGGTAGTTGACCGCGTGCCGGCGGGCGCCGGCGATGGCGGACTGCGCCCTGCCCCGCTTGCTGGTGAGCGAGGCGATGACGGTGATCACGAGGATGCCGATGATGACACCGAGGGACACGAAGGTGCTGATTTCGATGACGTTGACGGGTTCGCCGTCGTTGACGAACGGCAGGTTGTTCTCGTGCAGCGCGTGCAGGATCAGCTTGACTCCGATGAACGCGAGGATCGCGGCCAGTCCGAACGACAGGTAGATGAGGCGGTCGAGGAGACCGTCGAGCAGGAAGTACAGCTGACGCAGACCCATCAGCGAGAACACGGTGGCGGTGAAGACGACGAAGACGTTCTGGGTGAGGCCGAAGATCGCGGGAATGGAGTCCAGCGCGAACAGGATGTCGGTGCCGCCGATCGCGACCATCACCAGCAGCATCGGCGTCATCGCCCGCTTGCCGTTCTCGACGGTGAAGAGTTTGTCACCGTCGTAGTGCTCGGTGGTGTGCATGAACTTCTTCGCGATCCGGATGATGAAGTTGTCGGCCGAGTGCGACTCCTCGGTCTCGGGCCGCAGCAGGTTCCCGGCGGTGATCAGCAGGATGAGGCCGAAGAAGTAGAAGATCCATGCGAACGAGTTGATGAGCGCGGCGCCGAGAAAGATGAACGCGGTGCGGGCGAAGATCGAGAACACGATGCCGAACAGAAGGACCTTCTGCTGGTCTTCGCGCGGCACCCGGAAGCTGGACATGATGATGAGGAACACGAAGAGGTTGTCGACCGACAGCGCCTTCTCCGTCACGTAGCCGGCGAAGTACTCCGTGCCCATGTCGACGCCGCCGAAGATCAGCACGGCGACACCGAAGAGCAGCGCGAGCCCGATGTAGATCGACGACCAGATCGCCGCTTCCTTCAGCGTCGGGATGTGCGCGTGGCGTACGTGGAAGAAGTAGTCGAACGCGAGCAGAGCGACGATCACGACGATCGTCACAGTCCAGGCGAACGGAGTCACATGCATCGTCTCTGCCTTTCAGCCGAAGCGAACGCGCCTGTTCGTCAGCGTAGTCGCGCGCGGGGGCGCGACTTGGCAGAACTGCCGCGGACGCCGGGGCGGCACACCTGCTGCCGCCCCGGCGACCGGGCCTATCCTCGGTCGCCGAACACCGTCCGGTGCCAGTCCTTCCTGGCGGTACCGGTGATGTCGGACATGACGTGCTTGACGTTGGTGTACTCGTCGAGCGAGTACGTCGACATGTCCTTGCCGTAACCGGACGCCTTGTACCCGCCGTGCGGCATCTCGCTGATGATCGGGATGTGGTCGTTGATCCACACGCAGCCGGCCGCGATCTCGCGGGAGGCGGTCTGCGCCCGGTACAAATCCCGGGTCCATGCCGACGCCGCCAACCCGAAGTCGGTGTCGTTCGCCAGGGCGATCCCGTCCGCATCGTCGTCGAACGGCAGGACGACGAGAACCGGGCCGAAGATCTCCCTCTGCACGATCTCGCTCGACTGGTCGGCGCCCACGACGAGCGTCGGCTCGTAGTAGAAACCGGATGCGAGGTCGCCGCCGGGAACGGAACCGCCGCGGACGATCTTCGCCCCGGTGTCGCGGGCGCGGTCGACGAACCCGGCGACGTGCTGCTGCTGTCGCCGCGACACCAACGGACCCATGTCGGTGCTCGGATCGGACGGATCACCGAGTCGGACGGTGTCCATGAGCGATGCCACTCCGGCGACGAAGTCGTCGTACAGCGGGCGCTGCACGTACGCGCGGGTGGCCGCGGTGCAGTCCTGACCCGAATTGATGAGCGCACCGGCGACGGCGCCGTTGACGGCCGCCTCGAGATCGGCGTCGTCGAACACGACGAAGGGGGCCTTGCCGCCCAGTTCCAGGTGGAGTCGTTTACCCGCGGCGGCGGCCGCGATCTGCCGTCCGACGGGCGTCGATCCGGTGAAACTCACCATGCTCACGTCCCGATGCGACACCAGCGACGCCCCGGTGGTCGCCCCGTGGCCGGTGATCACGTTGACGACCCCGTCCGGCATTCCGGCGCGGGACGCGGCCTCCGCGAAGAGCAGCGACGTCAGGGGAGTGATCTCCGCCGGCTTGAGCACGATGGTGTTGCCGGCGGCGACGGCGGGCAGGATCTTCCACGCCGCCATCTGCAGCGGGTAGTTCCACGGCGAGATCGACCCGATCACGCCGACGGGTTCCCGGCGGATGCTGGACGTGTGGTCGGGCGAGTACTCACCCGACGCCTTGCCCTCCAGATTGCGGGCCGCGCCGGCGAAGAACGACACGTTGTCGATCGACCCGGGAACGTCGAACTCGGTCGACAGCTTGATGGGCTTGCCGGCCTGCCGGGTTTCGGTGGACGCGAGGTCGTCGGACATCTCCGTGAGTTCGGCCGCCCACCGGGTCAGGACGGCGGAACGCTCGCCCGGACTCGTCGTCGACCACTCCGCGTACGCGGTCTTCGCGGTGGCCACCGCGTCGTCGACGTCCTCGGTGGACGCGTCGGTGCGTGAGGAGATCACCTCACCCGTGGCCGGGTCGAGCACCTCGTACACCTCGGCGGCCCGGCCGTCCCGGTAGCGGCCACCGACGTACATCCCGGGCAGATCCTGGTGGTTCACAGCAGCGTCCAGGCTTCGGTGAGGACGCTGCGCAGGATGGTTTCGATTTCGTCGAATTCGGTCTGCCCGCAGATCAGTGGGGGTGCGAGCTGGATGACCGGGTCGCCGCGGTCGTCGGCCCGGCAGTACAGGCCGGCGTCGAACAGGGCGGTGGAGAGGAACCCGTGCAGGATCCGTTCGGCCTCGGCGTCGGTGAACGTTTCCTTGGTGGCCTTGTCCTTGACCAGTTCGATGCCGTAGAAGAAGCCTTCGCCGCGCACGTCGCCGACCATCGGCAGGTCGGTGAGCTTGTCGAGGGTGGCCCGGAATGCCGGCGCCTGCTCGGCGACGTGGGCGTTGAGGCCTTCGCGTTCGAAGATGTCCAGGTTCGCCAGCGCGACCGCCGCGGAGACGGGGTGGCCGCCGAAGGTGTAGCCGTGCGCGAACATCGACTGCCCGTCGGCGAACGGTTCGAACAACCGGTCGGAGGCGATCATCGCCCCGATCGGCGAATACCCGGAGGTCAGGCCCTTGGCGCAGGTGATGATGTCGGGGACGTATCCGAAGTCGTCGCACGCGAACATCGACCCGATCCGGCCGAACGCGCAGATCACCTCGTCGGAGACGAGCAGCACGTCGTAGTCGTCGCAGATCTGCCGGACCCGTTCGAAGTAGCCGGGCGGGGGTGGGAAGCAGCCGCCGGCGTTCTGGACGGGTTCGAGGAAGACGGCGGCGACGGTGTCGGGGCCCTCGAATTCGATGGCCTCGGCGATCCGGTCGGCGGCCCAGATCCCGAACGCCTCCGGGTCGGTGTCCAGCGGTGCGGGGGCGCGGTAGAGGTTGGTGTTGGGGACCCGGAACGCGCCGGGGGTGAGCGGTTCGAACGGGGCCTTCAGGGCGGGGATCCCGGTGATGGCGAGGGCGCCTTGGGGGGTGCCGTGGTAGGCGATGGAGCGGGAGATGACCTTGTGTTTGCCGGGTTTGCCGACCTTCTTGAAGTATTGTTTGGCCAGTTTCCAGGCGCTTTCGACGGCCTCGCCGCCGCCGGTGGTGAAGAAGACCCGGTTCAGGTCGCCGGGGGCGTAGCCGGCGAGGCGTTCGGCGAGTTCGATGGCCGGTTCGGTGGCGTAGGACCAGAGCGGGAAGAAGGCGAGTTGTTCGGCCTGTTTGGCGGCGGCCTCGGCGAGCTCGGTGCGGCCGTGTCCGGCCTGGACGACGAACAGCCCGGACAGTCCGTCGAGGTAGCTCTTACCGGACGCGTCGAAGATCCGGGCACCCTCGCCGCGGGTGATGATCGGCGGGGTGATGTTCTCCCCGTGCCGGGAGAAATGACCCCACAAGTGGCGGCGGGCGGCCGTCTCGAGGTGCGTGGTGCTGGGCGAAGTGGTGGTAACCGTAGTCATCGGGTTCCCCAATCATATTGCTGTTTGACGAGTTTCAGGTACACCATCGTCTCGGTGCCGAGCACACCGGGAATAGTGCGGATTTCTTTGTTGAGCACGGTCAGCAGGTGGTCGTCGTTCTCGCACACGATCTCGGCGAGGATGTCGTAGGCGCCGGCCGTGAGCACCACGTAGTCGATCGCGTCGACGTCGGCGAGCTGGGCGGCGATCTCGGTGACGTCGCCCGAGCAGCGGATCCCGACCATGGCCTGGCGCGCGAATCCCACCTGCACGGGGTCGGTGACCGCGACGATCTGCGTGACACCGGTGTCGATCAGCTTCTGCACGCGTTGGCGTACAGCCGCTTCCGATAATCCGACGACCTTGCCGATGGCCGCGTACGACCGTCGACCGTCCTCCTGAAGTTGCTCGATGATCTGCTTGGACACGGGATCGAGAGAAGTGGGCTGCTCAGACATGGTCGAATCCTCCCTTGCTCGTCGTGTCGAAGACAATCGGCTCGGACATTGTCGGAAACTATCGCCTCTTCCCGGTGACGAAAGTGCTCATTGCTCTGGCACCTTCACTTCCGTGTCGGCGGTGAGGGTGCGTCCGCGGAAGAAGTTCTTGGTGCCGGTCGCGAAGCACAGCAACATCAGGGGAATTCCGACGACCAGCATGCCGACGCCGAGGACGAACACGCCGCCGAACGGGCCGAAGGCGGTGAAGCCGTAGTCGGGACGCAGCATGTCGACGGCGCTCTGCACGAAGGCCCACGTCATGCACAGGGCGCCGAGCAGCGGAAAGATGCCGCGCATGAACAGGTTACGTGCAGAGTCGAACAGGGTTCGCCGGAAGTACCAGACGCAGGCGTAGGCGGTGATGCCGTAGTAGAACGCGACGGCGAGCCCGAGCGACGCCACCGAATCCTGCAACGCGTTGGAACTGGCGAACGACAGCACCAGGTAGAACAGCAGCGCTGCCGCCCCCATGACGAGGGTTCCGAAGCCGGGTGTCATGTAACGCGGGTGCACGGAGGAGAACCGTTTGGGCAGCGCCTCGTACACCGCCATCGACAACGTTCCGCGGGCGGTCGGGAGGATCGTGGTCTGGGTCGAGGAGAGCGCGGAGATCGACACCGTCAGCATCAGCAACGAGGCCGCCACCGGACCGGCGACCGGCCCGCCCAGCGTGGTCAGCACGTCGTCGACGTTCTCGGGATTGTTCAACCCGATGCCGGTGTCCCCGAACCCGGCGAACGACTGGACGGCGTAGCCGACCAGGACGTACGTGGCCACGAGGATCACCGTGGTCAGCACGGCCGCGCGTCCCGGTGTCCGCTCGGAGTCCTTGGTCTCCTCACCGACGGCCAGGCAGGCGTCCCATCCCCAGTAGATGAAGATGCACAGGATGATGGCCTGCGCGGCACTCGACATCGAGACGCCGGTCGGGATGATCCAATCGAGTTCCGGGGTGATCGCCTGCGGGCCGGCGGTGCCTCCGAACACCTTCGACAGGGCGAGGACGCTGACTCCGATCAACACGGTGAACTGCACGGCGATCAGCACATTCTGCAGCCGTTCGCTGATGAGGATGCCGCGGAAGCTGACGTAGGTCATGGCCGCGATGAAGAAGCATCCCAGCATCACCTTCGCGGTGAGCGACTCCGCAGCCGCGTGCAACCCGAGAACCTCGAACAGGTAGATCGCCGCGATCTCCGCGGTGTTGGCGAGGACGATGATCGCGGACACCGCGAGCCCCCATCCCGCCATCCAGCCGATCCACGGACCGAACGCTTTGGTGCCCCAGGTGAACGACGTCCCGCAGTCCGGGGTGTCGCGGTTGAGTTCGCGATAGGCGAACGCCGTCAGCAGCATCGGAATGAAGGCGACGAGGAACATCGACGGCGCCTTGTCGCCGACCGCCAGCACGACATAGCCGAGCGTCGCGGCGAGGCTGTAGGCCGGCGCGACCGACGACAGCCCGATGACGGTGTTGCCGATCAAACCCAGTGCGCCGCTGTTGAGCCCCTTCGCGGCGGGTTCCTGGGTTTTCGTGAGCGGGGTCTTCAAGGGTGGAGGTTCGGCAATGCTCATTCATACTCCCTCGAGGTGTGCGGCAGCGGGTCGTGGTGCCCGGGCAGATGTGATGAAGGGGTGCAGTGGTTTTGGCGGTCAGTCGGATGCTGCGGCGACGAACACTTTGCGCAGCGTCTCGCGCACGATCCACCGGGTTTTCTGACCGGACCGCACGCGGACGACGCTTCCGGGAACGAGCTCGAGATCGGGGGTGCCGTCCTCGAATTGCACGGTCGCGTGGCCGCTGAGCACGACGAACACCTCGTCGATCTCGACATCGGACGAGATGCTGGGCTCGATCTCCCAGACGCCGACGGTGGTGCCGGCGAAGTCGCCGAGCACGCGTTCGCCGACTCTCGGGGCCGGCCCGTGGACCACCTGTTCGTCGGGTAGGCGGTGGTAGTCGAGGTTGGTGGTGCGCGCCTCGGTGTGTGGTCCGGATTGCCAGGCGACGACCCCGGTCACGAGTCGAAGCCCAATCCGACGGCGTCGAGGGCCTTGAGGAAGACGTTGCGCCGGCCCTCCGTGTGGTCGGCGCGGTCGAGCGACCACCGGGTGGCGTTGATGCCCGCTGCCGCCAACGGTTCGGGCGGGAAGGGGAGGGGCATGTCCTGCACCATCTTCAGGTCCGTCAGCGCCGTCGTCTCGCCGGACACCTTGTCGAGCATGACGTTCGCCGCGAAGCGGGAGGCGCCGACACCGAGACCGGTGAACCCGGCGGCGTAGGCGATCCGGCCCTTCGCCGCGGAACCGAAGAACGAGCAGAACCGGGTGGACGTGTCGATGACGCCGCCCCACCGGTGGGTGAACTCGAGACCCTCGAGTTGCGGGAACGTCGTGAAGAAGTGATTCGCGAGCCGAGTGTGGGACTCGGGGCGGTCTTCGAGGTCGTGGTGCATGCCCCGGTTGAAGTGGTAGATCGCGTCGTATCCACCCCAGAGGATCCGGTTGTCCCGGGTGAGGCGGTAGTAGTGGAACTGGTTGGACATGTCGGCGATGCCCTGTCGGGCAGTCCATCCCACGTCCGCGAGTTGCGCGTCGGACAGCGGTTCGGTCATCAGGACGTAGTCGTACACCGGCACCGTGTGCAGCCGATAGCGCTTCAGCAACGACGGAAAGGCGTTGGTGGCCAAAACGACTCGTCCGGCGGACAGGGTCGCGCGCGCCGTCCGCACGCCGACGCGGGTCGACGACCGGGAGTGGGCGAGGTCGAGAACCTTGGTGTGCTCGTAGATGTCGACGCCGTGCTCGGCGCAGGCGCGGCCGAGTTCGGCGGCGAGCTTGGCCGGGTGCACCAGCGCGGTCGACTCCCTGTCCCACACGCCGGCCAGGTACGTCGGCGAGTTCACCTGCGCGCGCATCGCGGGCCCGTCGAGCACCGTGGTGGTGGCGTCCGACGGAGTGTCGAGTACCTCCTGCGCCTGGTAGTCGGCGATGGCGACGGAGATGGCGCCGTTCCGTTCGAAATCGCAGTCGAGGCCCAGGGTGTGGACCGTCTTCTCGATGGCGTCGAGGTTCTCGAGGCCGAGTGCCTCGAGGGTGTCGAACTCGTCGGGCCAGCGTCGACGGCCGTTCTCGCTGCCGTGGGTGAGGCTGGCCTCGACGAATCCGCCGTTGCGGCCGGAGGCGGCCCATCCGATGGTCTCGCCTTCCACGAGGGCGACGGACAGGTCGGGGTGGCGCTGCTTCGCGAGGAGCGCGCTCCACAGTCCGGTGTATCCGCCGCCGACGACCACCAGGTCGTAGGCGGCGTCGGCGGTGGCGGACGGGTAGGTGGGGGTGTCGGCAACGTCCTCGATCCAGAACGGTGACAGTCGTGTGCGGCGGAGCGCATTTTCGACGACCTTGGCGTTCGGGGGATTCTTCTCGAACACTGTCTGCTGCATGGAGCACCTTTGTTGGCGGAATGACCGGAGAGTGGCGTGTGAGGCACGTCACCGTGGTCTCTATCCTGACGCGGGCACGCCACTATTTCAATAGCGATCGACGAAAATCTTTGCGGATTCAGTTGTCGATGCGGCTATTGGGTACTGAATCGGTTGTTGTGGGACGTTTTATACCGAGGGGTCGCTAGCGACGCGCGAACGTGCCGACGTGCAGGGAGACCGAACGGACGGGGCTGATCCTGGCCTCGTCGCCGGACTTGACGGCGTGCACGGTGCCGAACTCGACGGTCTCGTCGGGGTAGCTGCCCGCGAACGCGTAGACGTAGTAGGTGCCGGCCACCGCATCACCCGGGACGGTGTAAGAGACGGCTTCCTCCAGTACCTCGCCGGGTTGCAGGTCGACGTCGACGGGCCCGAAGAACGGGTCGCTGGTGCGGCCGTCGGGGGAGACTGCGCTCACCCACACCTGGCCGGCGTACGGACGGTCCGCGGGTGCTTCGACGAGCATCGTGGCGTCGACGGGTCCGCCGTCCGCCGGCAGCGTCAGGTCGGAGTCGCCGCTCAGCGTGACCCGCACGGGCAGGTCGGTGTCGGGGTTCGCCGGTCCGGTCGATGCGGGCGATCCGTCGCCGACCTCGGGCCACCCGTTGGCCCACACGATCCGGTCGATCATCCCCTCGCGTCGCCGCGCGCCGCTGGGCAGATCCCGGTTGTCGCGCGGAATGGCGTGGTACACGATCCAATCCGATCCGGCGTCGTCGGACACCACCGTGTTGTGGCCCGGGCCGGCCCACGGTTCGCTGCCGGCGAGGATGAGGGCGCCGCCGCCGTCGTTCAGGTCCTGCCCCTTGCGGTCGAGGTAGGGGCCGGTCAGCGACTCCGACCGGCCGACGAGGACGCGGTAGGCGGTGTCGGCGCCGTTGCAGCAGTTGCCGGCCGACAGGAACAGGTAGTAGTAGCCGTCGTGGAATTCGACGTATGGGCCTTCGAAGCGTTCGTCCGCCACCCGCACGGGTTCGCCGGCCGCCGCCGTCCCGTCCGCGCTGAGCGGGATGGCGTGGACGCCCTGGAAGTTGCCGACGAACATCGTCTTCGTCGTGCCGTCGTCCCACACGAACGGGTCGATGGTGCCGCCGACGCCCACGTCGTGGGCGCAGAACACCGGACGCCCGAGGTCGTTCCACGGGCCGGTGGGGCGGTCGGCGGTCGCGAGGCCGACGCACGGGTTCGACTCGTCGTAGAGGGAGTAGTAGAGGCTGTACTGCCCGCCGGTTTCGAGGACGTTCGGCGCCCACGCGAGCTTGCCGTCCGGGTGCCACGCGGGTCGGTCGGGGAAGACGTCGCCGAGGTACATCCAGTCCATGAGGTCGGCGGACTTGAAGATCGACATGTTGTGCATGCCCTGGCCGTCGCCCCAGTCGTCGGCCGTTGTGTACATGTAGAACATGCCGTCGGACGCGCGGAGGACGCTCGGGTCGGCGGCCACGGGTTGCACGATCGCCTCGGCCGTTGCCGACGGGGCAGGCGTGACCATGAGGACGAGAAGCGTCAGCGTCGTCACGACCCATCCCCGTGGCCGGCGCCGGGTTCCGGACGTGTGCAGCGCAGCAGCGTCAGTGTTCACGCGTCACTCCCAAACCTCGCCCGCCCGGAATGCGCCAATCTATAAGGGTGAGGTGGAGGTCAAGAGTGATTCAGGCTCGCCTTTGCCGGACTGCAACCGAACCGTGTTCTGCCGAGGGTGACCGGCGTCAGGTCGTCGGTTCGAGCAGAACGAGAGGGATCTCGCGGTCCGTCTTCTTCTGGTAGCCGGCATACCCCTTGTAGGCAGCGGTCACCTGCGGCCACAGACGGGCCCGTTCCTCGGCGTTTGCCACGCGAGCGCGCATCGACTGCGCGGGCTTGCCCTGCAGCGACAGCTGGACCACCGGATTGGCCTGCAGGTTGAGGAACCATGCCGGGTGGCGGTCGTCGCCGCCGCGTGAGGCCACCACGACGAGCGTGTCGCCTTCCTGCACCGGGACGGTCAGCATGACGCTGTGCACCTTCCCGGACTTGCGGCCGACGGTGGTCAGCTCCACCGCCGGCATCTTGCCGAAACTCTTTCCCACCCGCCCGCCGGTAATGCGCAGCACCGCGCGGTGGGCGGCGTTCATGAACTTGAGTCCGCGATCCGAAGGCATGGCTCGAGCGTAACGGGATCGGCGCTCACGCGACGTGACTCGCAGCTTGGACGACATGCTGTCGCTACTCCATCGACCCGCGCTTTGGTGCGCTAACGATCAGTGACAGCGGACCCGGGACGAGAGGACGATGAAAACAGACCAGTCTCCATTCTTCGGTCGCCATCTCGATGGGGAAGTGCGTCGATGGGGAAGTGCGCCGGGGCAGGTCACAGCCGGTTCGTTCACCAACAGAGGGATGATCACCATGCCAGTCGTCGAGCAGTCCGTCGTCATCGCCCGCCCCGCATCGGAAGTATGGGAATTCCTCGCCGACGCGGCGAATTGGCCGTCGTGGGAAGCGTCGATCGTCGAGTGCGAGCAGGTCACCGACGGGGAGCTCGGGGTGGGCACCCGGTGGCGCGGGGTGAACCGAATCCTGGGTAAGCGAATCGACTGGGGGACCGAATTCGTCGAGCATCAGCCCGGGAAGGTGGCCACGTCCAAGTCGGTGGAAGGCAGGCTCGGTTTCACGGCGACGACGAAGCTCGAGGAGGTCGACGGCGGAACCCTGTTCACCTATCGCGTCGATAGCGAAAGCGGTCTCGGCGGGGTCTTCGGCAAGCTGGCGGACCCCATCGTCGCGAAGGCGTACTCCCGCACGATGCGGGCGAGCCTGGATAACCTCGCAGACCTGCTCACCGTCGACAGCTGACCCGTGACGTGAGTATCGACCCCGCGCGTTCCGAACCTGGTGACCGTGGTCCCGCGGAACGAGACCACGAAGACGGTCGTGGGCCTACGGGCGGTCCGCGGTGTGCGGTCGGGGGACGAGTTCGAACCAGGCACTGATCCCACCTTGTAGGTGCGGATCCGGATAACTGAGCGCAAGGCCCTGCTGGTCGAAAGTGTCGAACCATTCCTTCCAGGCGATGTGCTCGAGACCCGAGTCGACTCCGTGCAGGTCGATTCGGAGCACGTCGCCGGCGGTGGTGTGAGGGACCCGGGCGGGGGTGCCGTGATGGGTTTGGACCCACTGCCGGATTTCCTCGTGGTCTGTGGTGAGGTGCGTGTGTGTGGTCATGAGATCGATCCTGCTGTGTCGCTACACGATGTCACCGCCGCGGGACGCGGCGGCCTCGGATGCGGGGTCGGCGGCGGGAACATTGCCTGCATACCCATTGCGGCCAGGTTCAATCAAGGCCCCACCTGCGCATTGCGGAACGTCCGCGCGGAGTTACGGCCGGTCGTGGACGAGTTCGCTCGGGCCCATTCCGGCCTCGCCGGCGATTCCGGCGAGTTCTGCGCCGACCGATTCGTGGGGTTCGTCGGCGGTTGCCTTCTTCTGGGGACCGGTGAGCAGTGACGCGATCCCGCCGATCACGCACGCGACGATCGCGAAACCGAACGCCATGGCGAGGCCGTCGGCGAAGGGGCCCGAGATCAGCTGGGGGAAGAAGTCCAGACCCGTCAGGTGCGCCTGCTGCTGCTCGGTGAGCGAGGACAGCTGCGGTCCCAGCAGCTCCTTGATCGGGTTGACGCCGAGGAACGCCGCGAACAGCACGGCGACGGTGGGCAGGTTCGCGATCTGCGTGGCCTGCGCCGCGGGAACCCCGTTGGCCATCAGTCCGTCGCTCATCGCCGACGGCAGGTGGGTGCTCAGGCCTGCGATCATCAGGCTGAAGAAGAATCCGATCGACAGCACCATCGCCGCGTTCTGGAACGTCGTCATCATGCCCGCGCCGACGCCGCGTGCGTTGGCGGGCAAGCTGTTCATCACCTCGGCGCGGTTGGGTGCGGAGAACATGCCCATGCCGATTCCGTTGATCAACAGCGTCACGGCGAATGCCCAGTAGTGGAAATTCACCGGGAGCGCGATCAACAGTCCGAACGTGCCCGCGGTGATGAACATGCCGATGCTCGTGAACCACTTGGTGCCGAAGCGGTCGGAGATGACGCCGGAGACGGGTGCCGACATCAGGAATCCGATGGTCATCGGCAGCATGTAGATGCCCGCCCACAGCGGGGTGCGGCTGTAGTCGTAGCCGTGCTGCGGCAGCCAGATGCCCTGGAGCCAGATGATGAGGATGAACTGCAGACCGCCGCGGCCCAGCGATGCGACCAGGTTGGCGATGTTGCCCCAGGTGAACGATTTGATCCGGAACAGGTGCAGGTTGAACAGGGGATTCGCGACTTTGGTCTCGATGACGCAGAAGACCGCGAGAACGACGAGGCCGCCAATGAGGCACCAGAGCACCAGCGGGCTGGTCCAGCCCATCGACGAGGTGCCGTACGGCTGGATGCCGTAGGTGATGCCGACCAGGACGGCGATGAGTCCGACGGCGAACGTGATGTTGCCCCACCAGTCGATGTCGGCGTGCTGGCGGACGCCGGTGTCGTGGAGTTTCAGGTAGGCCCAGATGGTGCCGACCACGCCGAACGGAACCGACACGAGGAAGATCAGATTCCAGTGGATCGGCGCGAGGATGCCGCCGATGAGCAGGCCGAGGAAGGATCCGGCGATCGCGGCGACGCCGTTGATGCCGAGCGCGAGCCCGCGCTGATCGGCAGGGAAGGCGTCGGTGAGGATCGCCGACGAGTTCGCCATCAGGAAGGCGCCGCCCACACCCTGCACAACGCGCCACCCGATGAGCCACAGTGCCGCCTCGGAGCCGTCGAACCAGGTCACCGCCAGGAAGATCGAGGCGATCGTGAACACCGCGAAGCCCATGTTGTACATCCGGGCGCGCCCGTACATATCGCCGAGGCGTCCGAAGCTCACCACGAGCACGGCCGTCACAACGAGGAAGCCCATCATCATCCATAGCAAATAGCTGGTGTTGCCGGGCTCGAGCGGGTTGAGATGAATACCCTTGAAGATGTCAGGGAGTGCGATCAGCACGATGGACGAGTTGATCGTCGCGACCAGCATGCCGAGCGTGGTGTTCGACAACGCAATCCACTTGTAGTGGGGGCCGAGCGCCTCGAGTGTGCGGGTGCCGTCACCGTTCGACACCGGCGGTTCCTGCGTCTGCGAGACCACGGGATTTCACCTCTCCGGTTTTCATAGTTTTCAAAAGTAAGTAAATGGAAGGCAAAGGGTGCTGTTGTTGTGCGTTGTCCGTGGTGAGCCTCGGACGACCACGGCATCCCGTTTTCGGAAATGCCCGGTTTGTCCGTTATATCGCTGTCGCCCAACTGGTTCCGTCGGGCGGGTCGATCAGGTTTGTGATGATACGACGTCTCGAGCGACGACGCAGCGCTGTGCGGCCGGGGCCGATCGGGGGACAGGCGATTCATCCGATTTTCGGCCCGATCGGGGGACAGGTGCCAGGGGCGATTCGCGACAGGATGGTTCTCGTCGGATTGGTCACAGTGGCAGGAAAAGGATGATGTCGACGATTGCGAGTACCGGGTTGGCGGAGTTGGCGTCCGAGTGGTGCACCGAGGCGGAGATTCAGATGCAGCCCACCCCGGTCGCCGGCGGGCGGAACCTGACGCGGAGTGTGTTGTTCATCGGCAACCCGTCGACCGTCACCGAGGTGACGCACTGGGCGGCCGTCAGGCATTGGACGGTTGAGCAGGGGCTGAAACCGGTCCGCGACTTCTCCGGCGACGTGCTGTGCGCGATCGTCACCGAGGCCGTGGCCCACGGCACTGGCTCCGGTTCGGACGCGACGGCCGTGCAGCGGGTGCGTGCCCGCGGTCTGGACTGCATCCCGGTCTACGACATCGAGCCGTGGGGAACGGCCCGGTTGTCGGGGGTGCTTTCGTTTACGTCGGCTCCGTGAGCACTCGCTGGGCAGCGGGCCAGAATTCGAATCCCGCGGTCATCAGCCCGCCGAGCCCGATGATGATCACCGCGGCGTCGACGCTCGTGCGCCCCTCCTTTGCCCAGTAGACGTCTTCGAGATCGAGCAGCAGTGCCAGCTCGTCGACGATGAGCGCGGTGCCGACGCCGTACGAGATCGGCACCGTCGGGTGGTGGCGTTGTTTCTCCGAGCCGCGCACCGCGACGGCTCCGACCCCGGCGAGCGCCGCGATGCCGAGGTTGTAGTGGTGGAAATGCCGGCCGTGGAGACTCAACCCACCGCCCGCCGGGCCGTGCCCGCGTCTGATCCAGTGCGTCAGCGCCCGCACCCCCGCGAACGTCAGCGTGAACGCACCCCACGACACCACCGCCGACTGCTCACTCGGATCGAGCTTCCTCCGCCACGCCGCACGCAGGCGGCGCAAGCGACTGCGGTGGGGTGCATCGTCGAGCGGGTGGTAGGTCACCGATCAATGGTGCCACTGAATTCGGTGGTCTATCGGGACTTCGAGCTGATCGAGCAATCGGGGATAGAACCCCAACGGCTGGGGCTGCGCCAGATCCGATCGGTATCTTGCGCAAGATTGCGTTGATGGCGGAGGCCGTTACGGGCCCGTGATCGTAAGAGCTGTGATCGATTGATGTCTCTTGGCGTCGTCGGGCGTCAGGGGTGCCGGAACAATAGAAAGCCGTGCCAGCAGGTGATCGTCGCTGCCGTGATCACCGTGACACCCATGAGTCGACTCAGGTTGTCACCGATTGCTGCTCGGCCTGAGGGTGTATTTCCGATTCGATGAGCCGGTGAAGAATCCGGAGGGAAGAAGCACGCTCGTCTCGGATGTTGAGGTCGCGGATAACACGCTTATGGACACGATTGGCGGTTAGCGCAACAATGTTGCGGTTCTGGTGATGCCATGTCCAAACCAGAGGCACTGCTCGCGTCGCCAATGCCTCGATCCCGGCGTAGCCGTTTCCGCTATCGGTGTAGGAGTTCCCGACGTCCGCCGCCTGTGCGGCGGAGTCCATTAGAACACTGGTTACCTAGGCGGATACGCACCTGTTGTCGCTCTCGCTCGCGACAAATCCACTGATGACCAATGCGAAGCTGAAGTAAACGAGGGCGAACGCCATGATGCCGATCGCGATCGAACCTCAAGCAACAGTGTTCTTCGCGTCAGGCCAAAGGACTTGCTTCGTCAACGGGGTGAATAGCACGAGCCGGGACTCCAGCGACTGTTTTACCGCTAGGTACGTCCTTCGTGACAACGGCGTGAGCGCCCACCTTCGCTCCGTCCCCGACCGTGACCTCCCCGAGCAAACTGGCCTTCGCGCCGATCTGCACACCGGATCCAATCTTCGGAGCCTCAGGCCGGGGCGGACGATTCCCAATCGTCACCTGCTGCTGGATCGTGACCCGGTCGCCGATGACGGTTCCCGGATTGATGAAGAGTCCCCGGCCACCGTGCGGAAGGCAGAGAGCAGATCCGCATTCGATCGAAGCGGGAATGTCCGACCCGATGATCATCTTCGTCCAGATCGTGTCGAGGAGGACGTGCATGATCTTGGCTGCGCATGCGAGCGGGCCCCGACCCTGGTTGCCGTACTGGCCGATGCGGAATACCGCGACGGAGATGATGCCGAATATTCCACTACTTCGACGGTTGACTTCGATGTCACTGCGGACCAATTCGCGGAACTCGCTGTACTTCATCCTGGCAGGCTAGCCTAGTCGGCTACTCACCGAGAATTGCTCACGGCGTTTCAATCGACCGCTCGACCGTGCCACCACCCTGAGGAAGTTCAATTCTCTCTCCGGCGACCGAGGGTTTAAACGGTGGGGGTTCGATATTTGAGAAATTCCTGGGTCGAGGCGTTGAGCCTGTGCGGCCCCCGCAGGGCACCATTCGATCTGACTCATGAGTAGAGTTCGGCCAATCTACCGGAACTCCTTTCCGCGTGCCAGGACTTTCGACCCTATTCGCGGTCCATAGTTTGGTGTAATGAATGTCATTCACTCGATCTATAGTCCTGTGACCTGCGCAGTAACCTGTTCTCGCGGTGAGGCTCTCGCCGTTGTGACTCTCGCCACTCCAGTTGTAACGAAGTTGGTTGAAGGTGCGATCATCAACCCGGCAGCAATACAGGGGGGCGGTCATCATCCACCGCCAACAGTCGCAAGACAGCAGCGCTTGCCGACCTATTGGTTCTCAGGTGGAAGGCAACGAATGTGACCGCATTCGATGTTCCGCTCGGCCCCGCATCGGGTGCGCCGGGTGCGACAACGGTCTCTGTGGAGACAGGACGACTCGGAAGTCGTCGAGAGTGGCAGGCGGCGTACATACGACGACTGCTGATCTCCGACACCCTGGTGGTGATCGCTGCTGTGGCGTTGGCCCAATGGATTCGCTTCGGCCACAGCGGTGTTCTAACCACGGGACAAGCTCTTCACGAACTAAGCTACACGCTGGTTTCCGCTCTTTTGGTGGCCGCGTGGCTGGTGACGCTTGTGATCTTCCGGACCCGCACCATCCGCGTCATCGGAAGCGGCCCCGACGAGTACCGCCGCATCTTCGTTTCGACCGTGCGTCTCTTCGGTTTCATCGCGATCCTGGCGCTCCTCTTTCGACTCGACCTGGCACGGCTGTACCTGGCCATCGCTTTCCCCGTGGGTCTGGTTGCCCTGACGGTTAACCGTTGGGTGTGGCGCAAGGTAGTCGCGCGCAAGCGTTCGCGTGGAGAGTTTCAGACGTCCGTCCTCGTGGTTGGCGGGGAACGTTCGGTGCGGAACCTTGCCGAATCCTTCGCCCGCGGCACTGCTGACGGCTACCGCGTTGTCGGCGTGTGCATCCCGGGACACACCGGCAAGTATGGCGACAAGATCACCGTGAATGGGCGCGAAATCCCCGTACTCGGAGACGAGCAGGCCGTGGTGGAGTCGCTAAAGTTCTGCCGGGCAGACACCGTGGCTGTCACGGCAACCGAGCACCTCGGTCACGACGGCATGAGGGATCTGGCGTGGGCGCTCGAACCGCACCACGTCGATCTCGTTGTTGCTCCAGGGATGATGGACGTCTCGGGCCCCCGCCTCTCGATGCGCCCCGTTGCCGGCCTCCCGCTGATTCATGTGGAGAAGCCGCAGTACCACGGTGCCCAGAGGTTCTCGAAGCTGTCCTTCGACTTCGTGTTTGCGACACTCGCGTTGATCCTGATCAGCCCGTTTCTGTTGGTTATCGCACTGGCGATCAAGCTAACCAGCAAAGGACCCGTGTTCTACAAGTCGGAACGGATGGGCCTAGACGGCGAACCGTTCCCGATGCTCAAGTTCCGCAGCATGGTTGTCGACGCCGACAAGCAGGTGGCCTCGTTGATGAAGGTGAACGAGGGTGCCGGTGTGCTGTTCAAAATTCGCGAAGACCCGCGGGTAACCAAGGTCGGCCGCTTCATGCGCAAATTCAGCATCGATGAACTGCCCCAATTCATCAACGTCCTCCGGCGCGAGATGAGCGTCGTCGGCCCCAGACCGCCGCTGCGCCGTGAAGTCGAAGCCTACGACGGCACTGTGCGGCGCCGCCTACTCGTCAAGCCCGGCGTCACCGGGCTGTGGCAGGTGAGCGGGCGTTCGGATCTTTCGTGGGAAGAGACAGTGCGGCTGGATCTTTCCTATGTGGAGAACTGGTCGATGATGGGAGATCTGCTCATCATCGGTAAGACGGTGAAGGCGGTGCTTGCGGGTGATGGTGCCTACTAGCTCACCGACGATACAAGGACCCACGAAGCCATGCACTTCAGACCTCCCAACCCAGTACGGGTTCGCGGCCAATGCGTATTGAGTCGTCCACCCAATATTTGCGGACCGGTAGGTCGACACTCGAAAAGGGAAAGTCAGTGAGCGACAGCAGTGACCAAAAATGCTCCTTCATTATTTTGCAACCGCATCTAGAGTATGGGGGCGCTGAGCGCCAGACGGTGATACTCGCAAATAAGCTAGTTTGCGATGGACATGAATGTCACCTAGTTCTGCACGAGGCCAAAGGCGGCCTATTGGTTGAGGTCGACTCACGGGTACATGTCCACACGCTTGGACTGGAAAATCATTTAGCAACCCCACTTGTGGCATGGAGGCTTGCCAGACTGTTGAAGCGCCTGCCGAGCTCCCTGGTCATTGTAAAGCTTTGGTCCAGCATTCTTGCTTGCGCTATGGTCGATAGGTTTGTGCCGAAGCACGTATACAACTATTGCGAAGATCTCGATCCGACTGATCATGCGAAATATATCCGGATGGGTTTGATTAAGCAGCGGATTATCGGGTATATCTTCCGCAACCGTGATCACCTTACGGCTAACACCCAGACCGTTGCTCATTCGATGGTAGAACAATACAAGATCAGCCTCCCCGCAGTTATTCCAAGCGTTGTAGACATCCAGATGGTGCAACGGAAGGCAACTGAGGGTGAGCGGTTGCGTGAGGGGCGCCCTGGAGCGCTCCAACTAGTTACCGTTGGCAGTCTAATCGAACGCAAAGGCCTGCTCTACATGCATAGAGCACTTCTGGAATCTGGTGCCCACATTGATTGGCATATTGTCGGAGAGGGCCCGTTGAGGACGACCCTCGAAGACCTAGCGACCGGAACAGGGCCGCTGCAGTTGCACCTGTACTCCGGAACGAGTAACCCCTACGGATACATGCGTAGTGCCGACATCCTGTTGCATGCGTCTCTCAGCGAGGCATTTGGCATTGTTATTGTCGAATCTCTTGCCGTTGGAACACCTGTCGTGGCTGCGGCTTCGATTGGGCCAACCGAAATGCGATCCCGGCTCGGAGATCGACCAGAGCTATTGCGTCTCTTTGCTTCCGGTGACGTTAAGGAAGCAAAGCAAGCTGTGACGCAAGCCCATGCAAACATGGAATCACCGCAGCCCTCCGTGGCCATCGACTACATGCGACCGTACTCACTTGAATCGACCGCGAAGCTGTGGGTTGAGCGAAATCTCGAACTAACAAGAGGTAAGAACGATGGCTAAGATCCTCTTTGTCTGCAGCTCCGGGGGCCATTTGGATCAGCTCCTCCTACTCTTGCCGCCTCCTGACGGTTGCTCACTTTCGATTGCGACATTTGACAAGCCCGATGCGCGCGAGAAGATCCAAGGTTACCGCGTTCATGCGCTTGCTTGGCCAACTAACCGAAATCTTCGAGCACTGGCGAAGAACTCGGTGCGGGCATTAAGGGTCCTTCAAACCGAACGACCGGATATTATTGTCAGCTCGGGTGCTGCAGCAGCGGTTCCCTTTTTTTACCTGGGCAAGGTTATTTGGAGGTCCCGCACAGTCTTTATTGAGTGCATTGACAGACCCAAATTGCCCACTCTGACTGCGCGTCTGATAAAGCCGGTGACTGATCAGTATTTGTGTCAGTGGCCTGGCCAACTAGACGGATTTCCCCGAAGAGTTGAGATCGGAACCAGTCGATGAATATCCTATTGACCGTCGGGACACACGAGCAGCCGTTTCAACGGTTAATCTCCGCCATAGAGGAGATCATTGACAGCGACCGGCCAAACTACTGCTGGAAAGTTCAGTATGGCATTGGGTCCTTCCAGGAGCGTGACGGCGTGGAGAGTGTTCCGTATTTCTCGTCTAACGAAATTGCTGCACGATTTGAGTGGGCAGATATCGTGATCAGTCAAGCTAGCCCCGGTATCGTCTTCAATGCTCTTGAGCGTAATGCATGGCCACTCGTAATCGGCAGACAGAAGCAGTACGGGGAGCACGTTGACGACCACCAATTGGATTTCGCCACGTTGGCTGACAAGAACGGATGGGCCACAGAGATCAAGTTGACGTCAGACATTGCAGGTCAGATTCTGAAATGCAGCGAAAATGTGGGCGAATATCACGATAGGTGTATTGCAGCAATGAGGCGATCCCACAACAACACAATCGCTTTTAGAAATCGCTTCTGGTCTGCAACGTTGACGGAGATCGCATGAGAGTCCACAAACTCGCTGCACGTCTGCCTTCCGCGGTCGCGACAGTGCTTGCTTCAACGCCTCTTCGAGTACGAAATCTGCTCTCTAATTCCGCCATCGTGGATGGCGCAGGCGTAGAGGCCGTGGTTTCAGTCACAACGCACGGACACCGCATACGGTCGGTATACCTCGCGCTCGAATCGATAGGCAGAGGAACCGTAAGGCCGGCCCGTTTCGTATTGTATCTCGATCAGGAATGGGCCAACCGCAAACTTCCTGCTTCAATAATGCGTTTACAGGCGAGAGGTCTGTCTGTTGAATTCTCGCCGGAACCGTACGGTCCGCACACAAAGTACTACCCCTACGTTTCGGGAATTCCCTCCCATACGGATCCACTCATCACCGCAGACGACGACATAATTTACCCGAAGTGGTGGTTGGAGCGGCTGTATGGCGGTCACGTTCGACTGCCACATGCGATTATGGCTTACCGCGTTCACAAGGTGCGTATGACGGATGGCGCGATCGCGCCATATGTGTCCTGGAGGCCGGCATCCGACAGCGATTCGTCAGTTCTGAACTTTGCCACTGGCGTATCCGGCGTAGTGTACCCACCCCATTTTCTAGGTCGTCTAAAGGAAGCTGGGGATGGCTTTCTTGCCTGCTGCCCAAAAGCCGACGATATTTGGCTTCACCTCGTCGCACTCAGAACCGGTACCGAAGTTCGTCAACTCGATCATAAACCCAAGCATTTCAGGGTGATCCCACTGACGCAAAAGCTCGCACTTGCTCGAGGCAACACGGAATATAATGGGAATGATACGCAGATAAAGAAGTCTTACGGCGACTGCGACATAGATCTTCTCAGGCAATCCGCTACAAGATTCTCGATCGAACGAAAGTGATCCAACTCGCCGCGTGGATCTTCGCATGCATGGGTTTCTCCGTGCTCACTTACAAGAAGCCCTTCTACTTCTTCGCAGCCGTAATCCTTTTACGGTTTGCGATTCCCTCGCCCGCGAGTGAGTTTATCGTCGGCAATTGGCAGGGTGCATGGAGTTTTCACCCGGCGAGTTGGCTCGTCGTGTCTGGCGCAGTGGTGCTACTTCCTGCACGGACGGATCTCGTCGCAAGAGACTTCCTTCGCGCACCGGGTCTTTACTACCTGTGCACTGCATTCATTGTCGTGTCGAGCATCACGACACTCGTAGGGCCTGGTGCGGAGGCGATGTTGCGCTACTGCAATGTAGCGATAGTTCCGATGCTGTTTTTCGTGATGATTCGAGTATTCTTATATGGCGAAAATGAACTTGTACGTAGATTGGCCTACCTAATCGTCCTTGTAATCACCATGCAAGCGGTCTTGGCACTCGCTCAGTGGTACTTGGATTCCGTACTTGTGTTCGAGCACTATCATCGATTTCAGAACTGGTGGCCGCGCTCTGGGGTTCTTGGTCGTTCTATCGGAACGTCTGACAGCCCACTTGATCTTGCCCTTATTCTTGCATGCGGTATTCCATTGTCTGCCGTCGTCAAGAGCGACTTCGTGGCGTACGCGATAGCCGTTATTGCAAGTGCGGGTATTATCGTTAGTGAGTCGCGTCAAGGGGTGATCTATGGGGCTCTTGCGCTTGTTTTCGTAGTTGGATACCGCTCCAAGAGCGTCGTCTCGGCCGCGATATCTTCCATCCTGATCATCCTTGTCTTTAGCGAGTTCGTTTTCGACCAGATTGGCGGCGGCCTCGCCGACAGGTTCTATTCAGACGATGGTGGATCTTCTCGTACGCGTGAGTTAGCGACAAATTTCTTCATCGACAATCTGCAAGACTATCTTGTCGCTGGGGGTGGTTATGGATATAGCTTTAGCTTGCGAGGTTCCCTCTTAAGCTCATCTCTAGAAAATGGCTACGCAATCTTCGTGTTTGACTTTGGATTGCCGGCGGTGGTGTTGTTGTTGCTAATTCAAATCGCAGCCTTGTTCGTTCGGCGCGCGGATGCCGCTCCGTACAGGTTCGCTGCTGTCCTTGGCGTAATTATGTGCTTTGGTTATAGTTCGTTCGCTACGCAGAGCGTAGCGGGGTTGCTCCTTTGGACTCTCATTGGTTTAGTCAGTTGCTTTCCCAAGGTCGAATCTTTGGGTTATGTAAATCGAAGAGGCCGAGTATTTGGTACGGATAGTGTGGGGTAAGGTAGTGAAGAACTCGTCCCGTATGTGGCCAAGTTTCGCCTCAAATGGCTTCGGAAATCTCGCGCCACCCTTCTTTATGTTGTTTGTTAGCGTGCTGCTCGCGCGAGAATTGGGTGTGGACGGCCGCGGCGAAGTTGGTGCTGCCGTTGCACCCTATCTTTTGGCCACGTCGATCGCGGCGTTTGGGGTTCCAGATGCCGTAACGTACTTTGTGGCGCGGCATGGTGGAGTAACTAGACAACTTGCCCGCTTCGCCACCGCTATTATGGCGGGAGGCGGCGCAGCGGTCGCTGTCGCATTCTTTTGTCTTCGTGGCGTTCTTTCGGGCGGGTTGCCGTCTGTTGCAACCGGGATGGCGTGGGCGTCGCTCGCAATCGTTCCAGTTCTCTTCGTCGGACTAGTTCGTGGTGTTGCGGCCGGTCTAGGGCTTTGGAGGCTTGTCGCTACTGAGAAATTTGTGGGCGCGGCAAGTCGGCTTATTGCAATTCTCATATTGCAATTGATGAATGAACTTAATTCGGTGAATGCTGCAATCGCGATTGCATTCGGCCCTGCGGTGGGCTTGGTCGTGTACCTTGGCTTGCCGTACTCTTCATCCGTTTGCGATATCGGACCACGTCATCGCTATAGTGTATACGGCAAGTACTCGATGAAAATCTGGATTGGATCGATTGCTGGCATACTGTTAATGCGCATTGATCAGGTTCTTATTGTTCCCCTATCGGATGTCTTTGAACTCGGGCTCTATATAGTTGCAGTAAATGTCGGTGAAGTCATACTGGTCGTCAGTAACACAGTCAGGGAAGTGATATTCTCTGCTGACGCGCAAAAATCAGACGATAAACGTCTTGCCCGAGCCGCGCGTTTGACTGCGCTTGCTAGCGGTATTCTCGTTTTGCTGATTTCAGTTAGTGCGCCTATTTGGTTTCCTACCGTTTTTGGAGAGGAGTTTCGCGACGCTACTCCGCTCGCCGTTGTGATGCTCATCGCTGTCCTTCTAGGTGTTCCTGGTTCGATTGCGGGAGCAGGCTTGAGTGCGCGCGGAAAGCCTGAGTTGCGCAGCATCGCCTTAGTTATCGCGTGTGTCCTTAATGTCGCTCTGTTGTTGGTCCTCGTTCCCCCATGGGGGGCCTGGGGTGCTGTTCTAGCCACGCTTCTTGGAAATCTCTTGTCGAGCAACCTTAATGTCGTTTTCATGAAGCGCAATTTTGGTCACCGTTTCCGGGATTATTACGGGATTCGGTATACCGATTTTTCCGCTCTTAACCTGCGTGCAATTAGCGCTCGGGAGGTCTCTAGTGAGCGTTGAAGTTGGCTCTCAGCAAACTACCTCGCTGCGGCGTCTAGATTTAGATATTATCCGTGTAATAGGAGTGATCGCGGTAGTCGCCGGCCATGCTTGGGATAGCGAATGGATTCATCGCTTGCTATACCCGTGGCACGTTCCCGTTTTCTTTATTCTCGCGGGGTATTTATGGCGGGATAATCGTGCGCTAAGCGATGAGGTGGCGCGTCGATTTAGAACGTTGGCGGTTCCCTATAGTTTCTGGATCGCGGTCTTGCTCTGCCTTCTCGTCGTGTTTCGCAAATTGAATGGCACTTTGGACGTGCGCGAAGTGATGAAGACTCTTTATGGTGGAGTGGCGGCAACCGCCCCATTCTCAGCATTCTGGTTCGTGAGTGCCCTGTTTGTAGGGTCGGTGTTTTTTCGGTTGCTCTCGGAGTTGAAGGCAGGATTCTTTACTGCAATCGTACTGGCACTTCTGGTTACGTCGTCTCTAGCCGGTGAGCAGGTCGCGCGTCTACCGTTGTCGATCGGTTCAGGTGCGTTGTGTGTTTTGTTCCTGGTAGTTGGTCGTTTCATTCGCCGCGCTTCGATGCTGACGAAGCCGCACCCTCTCTTTGTTTCATTCTTAGCGGTATTCCTATTTGCAGTGTTCGCGTCCGGGCTACTTCCGTCTCTGGACTTGAAACGCGGAGACTACGGATTTCCTGTGCTTGGCATTGTTGCTGCCGCTATGGCTTTCGTGGTTCTTTTGGGCGTGAGTGGAGCGCTGTCGAGCTTAATTGGCCGAGAGGGTGGCTTCCAGAGTTGGATAACACGACTGGCGTCGTGTTCGCTGGGAGTTGTGTTGATCCACGCATTCCCGATTATGGTTCTACGCGGCTTGGCGCCGACATGGTGCATATTCTTGTCGAGTCTGATCGTGAGCTGGTTAATATCGGTAGCTTTTCTTCGGTTCAAAGTAGGAAGAGCTGTTCTCGGAGTCGGGTAATTATCCATATTTCGTAAATTTTCTCGGATAGATCGGTGGTTGTAATGACGATGCGGATAGCGGTGTTCGGTACTGGGTACCTCGGTGCTACCCATGCCGCATGCATGGCTGAACTGGGTCATGAAGTGCTCGGCGTCGATGTCGACGCGGCAAAGCTCGCCAAACTCGAGGCCGGCGAGGTGCCCTTCTACGAACCGGGACTCGAAGAAGTCCTGCGGCGGAACATTGCCGCGGGGCGCCTTCGCTTCACCTCCTCCTACGAGGAAGCGGCAGAGTTTGCCGACATACATTTCCTCGGTGTCGGAACCCCACAGAAGAAGGGGGAGTTCGCCGCCGACCTTAAGTTTGTCGATGCCGTCGTCGAGACCCTGGCACCTCTTCTTACCGGGCCGGCGGTGATATTCGGTAAGTCGACAGTCCCCGTCGGTACGGCCGAACGGTTGGGTGGGCGCGCTCGCGAACTGGCGCCAGCCGGAGATGCCGTCGAGGTGGCGTGGAATCCCGAGTTCCTGCGTGAAGGCTTCGCCGTCCGAGATACGTTGCACCCGGACCGTCTCGTCCTCGGAGTAGATCGCAATCGACCCGGCCGAGCGGAGGCGGTCGCACGCGAGGTGTACGCGCAGCTTCTGGACGAGGGCATCCCGTTCCTGGTATCGGATCTTGCGACCGCCGAACTGGTGAAGGCCTCAGCGAATGCGTTTCTGGCTACCAAGATCTCGTTCATCAACGCGATCGCGGAAGTGTGTGAAGCATCCGGTGCCGACGTCACTGTGCTGGCCGACGCAATCGGCCACGACGCTCGCATCGGCCGGCGCTTCCTCAATGCCGGACTTGGCTTCGGTGGCGGCTGCCTACCGAAGGACATCAGGGCGTTCATGGCGCGGGCGGGTGAGTTGGGGGCAGACCAGGCCCTCACCTTCCTGCGTGAAGTCGACAACATCAACATGCGTCGTCGAACCCGCATGGTCGAACTCGCGCGCGAAGCATGCGGTTCACTCTTGGGCGCGAGGGTCGCGGTGTTGGGTGCGGCATTCAAACCTGACTCCGACGATGTGCGTGATTCCCCGGCCCTGAACGTCGCCGGCCAGATTCAGCTGCAGGGCGCCGCGGTCAACGTGTACGACCCCAAAGCAATGGATAACTCGCGGGCGCTGTTCCCGACACTCGGATACTCGGACACCGCGTTGGACGCATGCGAAGGGGCGGACGTCGTCCTGGTGCTGACCGAATGGCCTGAGTTCCAGAAGCTTCAGCCCGCAGATCTGGATGCCGTGGTGCGCAAGAAGGTCCTCATAGATGGGCGTAACTGCCTTGATCCGCAACAATGGCGCGTTGCCGGCTGGACCTACAGAGGTCTTGGAAGGCCGTAGCCGGACTTCGGGGAAGCTCGCAGGATTCCATCTACTCTGGGACCGGTGCGGCGACTAGCGATCCTTGCAGTGAGTGCTCTTGGGGCTGCGGCTGTTGGCGTGGCCGGCCTGGGTGGGGTCGGCTACTTCCTCTACTCCAAGTCGCATGTCGATCCGATGAGGCCTGTCGATGCGATCATCGTGCTCGGCGGGGATCGCGACGGTCGCGAAGAGTACGGCATCGAACTTGCGCGGGAGGGCTTCTCGACGAACGTTGTGCTGTCGCATCCCTACTGGAAGGGCGACCGCAAGATGGCCGAGTTCTGTGCCATCCAGGATCAGCGCTTCACCGTCACCTGCGTCCCGCCGCAACCGCGTACGACGCGCGGCGAGGCCCTGTTCACGCGGGACCTCGCCGCGCAGCACGGGTGGACCAGCGTCCTGGTGATCAGCTGGCGGTACCACTTGCCGCGTGCGCGGTACATCTTCTCCCAGTGCTTCGAAGGCGAGATCGTGATGCGGCCGGTCCCGCGGGACTACGACTTCAGCGTCGCCCACTGGGAGTACATCTACCTCTATCAGACGGTCGCGTTCGTCAAGGCGTTCTTTCAAGGGCGTTTCTGACTTCGCGCCACCTGTAGCGGGGGGCACGAGCCGACCTACTCCACCTTCCGAACGTCGAGTGCGCGGTAGTGGTAGCCGTCCTGTGTTCCGCCGACCATGGTCTCGGGCTCGAACGTCACCTCGTGTCCCGGCGTCAATGAGCGATAGCCCGGCCCCTCGACGAGGCTGAAGTGCGACCACGCACCTCCGGGGGTTGCGTCGGAATCGATCACGCCCCAACCCTCTTCGTCAATGCAGGTGCGCACGATTCCCGTGGTCCGGTCGGCGTGGATCCGAGGCGGCACGGGAGGGAAGTCCGCCTCGGTGAGCTCTCGCGCCGTGCAGTCGGGAGCGATCGCCCACAATCGGGACGAGAATGGGCTCTCTGACGCCGGCGCGACGTATGGTTCGCTGCCCGCCGGCCACGCGCGAATCGTGTAGAAGCTGCACCCGTGGATGGGGCTATCGAGTGCGTCCCACTCGAACTCCACCTGCTGGCCCTCGCGAAGCGCGGGGAAGCCCTCAACCGCCACGCTGTGGAACAACGTCCAACATCCACCCGGCGTCTCGTCGGAATCGATGACGCCCCACATCGCCTCGATGCTCCAGCTGCGCACGACGCCAATAGTTGCCATGACGTCATTGTCGCGTGGTGCGCATTCGGTCGGGGCAGATCTATATTCGCCGTTGACTCGAACGGATGTTCGATTTAGGATTGGAACATGGGGATCGGGGAGGATATCCAGGGGGCGTTGTCAGACGAAATTCTGACAACCGCGATCGGTGACGCGTGGCGTCTGGCCGAGGTCGAACTGCTCGACTCGGTTGTACGTATTTCGGACGAGATTCAGAAACTCGAGGCCCTGCGCGTCAAGCTGGTCGGTGCGGTCGACCACCGCTGCACGGTCGATGTGCTGGGATTCCCGAACGTCAAGATGTGGCTCGCCTCCAAGACGCTGCTCGAGGTGGGTGCGGCGGGGCGAATCGTGATGCTGGGCCGAGGTTTGCGACGCCAACCGGAGATCGCGGACGAGTTCTATGCCACGAACATTTCGGCGGAGCACGCTGCGCTGGTCATGAAGTTCTGTGAGCGGCCACCGAAAGGCATGCCGGTCGAGGCGCTGGATGACTGCCGAAATGCGCTGCTGCTCGCAGCATCCGGTCCCACGGCCAACACGGACGCGGTGCGCGCCGTCATCGCCAGGCTGGAACGCATCTTCGAATCCGACGATCCGCCGCCCAGCGAAGACGCCGAACTCAACGAATTCCACGCCTGCAAAACGCTCAACGGACGCATGGCCGTCAAAGGCGACCTCGACGCCGTCACCGGCGAAATGCTGCTCTCCGCACTCTCCGGACTGTCCAAGCCCCAACCCGCGCAGGACGGAACCAAAGACACCCGCGCCCCCGGACAACGACGCGCCGACGGGTTCACCGAACTGCTGCGCCGCTACCTCAACTCCGGCATCGCCGGCGAAGAAGGCGGAGAACGGCCACACGTCTCACTCCACGTCAACGCGCGAGACCTGGCCGACTACACCGAGAGGGCTACACGAGAACAGCAGGAAGCTGCCACCTCGTCCGACCGCACACTCTTCGACGTCGACGGAGTGGCCTGGACCGAGTGGATGGGGCCGCTGAGTATCAAGACAGCCCGGCTCCTCAGCTGCGACTCGATCTACACACCAATCGTTCTCGACGACAACGAGGCACCGCTCGACCTCGGCAGGGCAACCCGAACCGTCACGAAACGACAGCGTAAAGCGTTGGTGGCGAGAGACCGTGGATGCGCCTTCCCCGGGTGTGGTGCGCCGCCATCGTGGTGCGAAGGCCACCACATCATCCACTTCATCGACGGTGGGCCATCCAACATGGATAATCTAGTGCTGCTCTGCCGATTCCACCACCGACTGCTCCACCACAGCGAGTGGGAAATCGAAATGGGAACCGACGGGCACCCCAAGTTCATCCCGCCGCGGCAAGTGGACTGGGAACGAAAGCCGATGCCGGCGCACAGCCGGTCACGGCCCCACGCCTCCTGACCAGGGCGCCACACACAGCCGACTCGGCAACAGGACAACTCCTGCTGCCGAGCCGGCATGCCGTCGTGCCCGGAGCCGGGGCGCGACCTCACCACACCGTCGCCCCCAACGACCCCGCACACCTATCGCAGTCGGCAATAACCAACTTCAAGCACGCACGGTAGAGATAGCCCACCGTCCGCACCGACACGACCAACCCATCACCCCTTCCGCCGATTCGACAAACCAGCCGCAACCATCGACCCCCACCTCCAGCTCACGGCCCGTCAGGGGAGTGGAGCCTCCACCAAAGCAGGAGCCCGACAAGTGGTTGCGGCATCCCGGCAGGCTTCCGCGGCTGCAGCGCATTCGATCGCGCGCCGCCTGTCACCGGCACGCGAACAGGCGATCACTGCCGCAGCGTTGGGCGTCCATGGCCTCCGGCAGAGTGACTGCAACATCGCGCACAGGGAGTTTCGTTACGGCGGCCAAGCGGCGGGGATCGTCGAAGGCATACCTCCCGGGGCGATGCTGAGTTCTCGGTACGCGCAATGACAGCAAGCTGAACGCTGCTCTACGCCACCTTCCGAACATCCAGTGCCCGGTAGTGGTAGCCGTCCTGCGTTCCGCTCACCACTTTCTCTGGTTCGAACGTCACATGCTGTCCTGGCGTCAGCGAATGAACGCCCGAGCCGGCGACGTTCCTAGCGTGCGTCCACGCGCCACCGGGAGTTGCGTCGGAATCGATCACGCCGCAGCCCTCTTCGTCGCTCCAGGTGCGGACGGTTCCGGTGATTCGGTCGGCGTGGATCCGTGGTGTCCCCATCGACTCTGCAAGCCCGTTGCGATCGGCAACGTCGAGCTTCATGCACGCACGGTAGATATGCCCCTCCACCGTCCGCACCGAGACGAACAACCTTTCGGCAATCTGCCGGTTCGACAATCCAGCCGCGACCATCGACCCCACCTCACGTTCACGACTCGTGAGGGGGAGTGGATGAGCGGCCTCCACCAGGGCGGGAGACGACATGTGATCGCACCGCGCCGACAGGGCCTCGGCCGCGGCAGCGCACTCGATCGAACGCCGCTTGTCACCAGCATGGGTAAACGCGATCGCCGCCCGCGCATACGCGTCGGCGGCATCCGGCAGAGCGCCGATCCTCTCGAACTCGGCCGCTGCCGATGTCACACCGCATCCGTGCCCTGCCGCGACTGCCGCCGCATGCCGGGCAACGATGTCGACAAGTTCGCCGTCGCAGATGCCGGCCAACTCTGCGAGACGCGTCGCGGTAGTCGTGTCACCGAACCGGGTGGCCAGGTGAAGTGCCACCGCCTCGATGCCGAATTGCCCGGACTTGCAAGCGGACTCTGCAGCCGAACGCGACAGATCAACAGCCCGCGACGTTTCGCCTCGTGCGGCGGCGAGCCACGCCTGCGACATCGTGAGCTGGGGACCGAACACGGCCACGTGCCGGCCGTTGCGGGCCTGCGCTGCCGTGATGATCCCGTCCGCCTCGTGAATGCGACCGAGTTCCGCATACGCCTGACCGAGTGCGATATAGGCGGGGAAACTCCACGAAATGGCATCGGCCGTATCGCCCACGTTGAGGGCGGCGATTGCCTGCTCGAGGCGGTGTGCGGCGTCGGTGAACCGACCGCGACACAATTCCACCGTTCCGACCAAGATGTTCGCGAGGCCCCACGCAACATAGCGGCCACTCGACGCCAGCGACAGGTACTTCTCGGCACGCCGCTGCGCCGCGGCGAACTCGCCGGTCAGAGTGAGCGCGAGAATCTCACCGTGTGCGGCCGGGAAACGCAGCAGTCCGTCGATCTGATCGGCCACCGCAGCGCTGCGCGCCGCCAGTTCCGGCACCGAGTCTCCGCGTCCCATCAGTGCCAGCGACAGCCCGCCGCCGAAGAACGCCCACTCGACCGCCCACGGCAGCACCCGGTCGGCGGCCAGGATCGCCGTCGCCGCCGCGGCGGCCTCCTCGGGCCGGTTCTCGAACACCGCACACACCGAGCCGATTCCCTCGATGATCGGCACGAGACTGGGATGCGTCACCCTCTCCCGGAGAACCGCGAGGACGTCGTCGGCCTTCTCCGACTCGCCGCTCGCCCAGAACAGGTTGGCGATTCGCGACGTACCCCAGCGCACCAGTTGCACCTGGTCCAGGCTGTCGGGCGCAAAGGAGAGCAACAGCGATTCGGCCTCCGTCGCGTGCCCCTGCCACAACAGGGCCCGGGCCAGGAGGTCGGCGGCCTCGAATCCGCCGGTCTCGGCGAGGGCGGCACGTGCGAGACGCTCTCCCAGCGGCACATTCGCCAACCCGATCGCATCCTCCGCCGCGGTGGTCAGCAGTTCGGTGTCTACGGACCGGTCGCTGTCGAGGGCCAGCTCGGCCAGGCGAATCCGATTGGACGCTCCGACGACGGCCCGGCCGCTCAGGGCCTCGACGAGCTGACCTCGCAGCCGCCGGCCCGCCGCGCGTCCCACCCGGCGTCGGATCACCTCACCGAACAGTGGATGCGTGTAGCGGACGTCGAGGCGGTGTCCGTCCTCGACGATCCTGACGAGGCCGCGTCGCTCCGCCTCCTCCACCGCGTCCTCGCCCGCCAGCTGACCGAGGATGTCCAGATCGAGCGGCTCGCAGAACGTGAGTAGCTGCAGTGCCTGCAGCACGTCGTGGGGAATCTGATCGATCCGGTGTTCCAGCAGGGATGCCAGTTCGGACGTGATGGCGGCCCGCCCCCGCAACTGCCACACGCCACCGGACCGGCGCAGCGTCCCGGCTTCGAGGGCGCCCTCCACCAGATGCCGGACGAACAACGCGTTGCCGCCGGACGCCTCCCAGATCGTGTCTGCGCTCAGCCCCTCGAGGGGGCCGTCGAGTACGGACTCGATCAACTCGATGCTCTGGTCCCGGCTGAACGGCGCCAGTTCGAGCCGCTGGAGGTGACCGTCCTTCCACAGCGACGTGATCGCGTCGGGCACGGTCTCACCGTTGCGCACGGTGGCGACGATGTGCACCGCCCGGTCGAGTGCAAGCTGATGGAGGAACGTCGCCGAGAGCTGATCGAGGAGGTGCGCGTCGTCGACGCCGATCACCACGTCGCGACTGTGGCCGTCGTCGAGTAGCGCCTGGCGCGCCGCGGACAGGAAGGCGACCGGATCCCGGGAGGTGGACGCGCCGACCAGATGGGCGAACACGCCCAGCGGGATGCTCCGCGCCGATTCGGTGCCCGCCACCCACTTCACCTGACGTGGCAGCGACTCGGTGGCGAACCGCGCGAGGGTGGTCTTGCCGACGCCGGGATCGCCCGTGAGGACGACACCGCATCCCCCGGACCGAGCCGTGAGCGACGCGGTGATCGCGTCGAACTCGACTTGCCGCTGAATCAGAGGCCACGTCGGACCCATACCGGTAAGTCTAGTTTTCTCGCGGCACAGGTGACAGCACTGCAGCGGCATTGGATGAGAGTTGGCCAGCGCACCAGCGCAATACAAGCACGGAGTTGCTTTGGACCGCAAAACTCCGGAGCCGTCGAGGGATTGAGCAGCGGGACGCGGGGACGAGTTCGGTTTCGCGATCGACCGCGGGCAAGCCTCGCGCGATCGGGTAGGACGCTACTCGCGAGAGTAGCCGCAATCTCGGCCACGCTGAATGGGTATCGCGGAAAGTTATTGCGTCGAACTACAGGAGAACGTCATGACCGCGCGGCCGGAGCCCTTCTTCAGTTGGACGGCGCGACGGGTCGAACTCGACGGGCTCCGCGAATCCGAATCCGCCGTTCTGGTGTTGGACGAACTCGTGCCGCTGGGAACCGGCACGGCGCGACTGGTCGCCACCCGCGACGACGACGCCGATGTCGACTACCTTGCGCTGATCGTCGGCGACGTCGCCGGCGGACACGACATCGTGGTTCGCGGCGTCGACGAAGAAGCCCTCCTCATCGAGGGCAGTCGATCCGAATCCTCACCGGAGATCCTGATCGGAGTACGAACCACACCGAGCATCTGCGGGTGCTCTTGTGAGCGGCACATCGACAGCCAGTTGTGCGTCGACGGTCCCGTCCGGACGATGATCGCGGCGGTCGGCGTGAGGTCCGTCGTCGTCGACTGGTATCACGCCGACGCCGCGGTCGCGTGAACCGAACTACTCTCCTCGCCAGATCGGTCCCCGCACGATTCGGGTAGCCCGCCACTCGCGAAATTCGGGACCACGTGCCGGACCGTAGAGGACATCCAACGAGCGCCACCCCGGCGCAGCACTTCCCTCGACACTCATCCCTCGCAGCCAAGGACGACATCGTGATATCACACGGAAATTCATACGGCGACAACGACGGCGACAACACACTCGCCGCCCCCTCCGAACCCGAAGTCACCGGCAGCCACGTCGTCGTGTTCACCGAAGGCGGCAACCGGACGGACGCTGCACAGACACTCCGCGAGGTTGCCGGGCTGTCCGGCGTGGCACGCAGCACCGAGTTCGAATCCAGCGCGATGGACCTGTCCGCGACCGAGGACGCGGACGCCGTCGTGTTCGACGAACTGGGGATTGCGGTGGTCACCGCCGATCCCGATCAACTCGCGGCGCTGCGTGCGGCCGCGGCCACCGACAGCCCGGTGCTGTCCATCGAGCCCGAGCTGATGCACTACGCGCTCTCGATCGGCACCGACCCACGTGTGGAGGCCGAAGCGGCGAGCTTCGGCGACACCGCGGAACTCACGTGGGGACTGCAGGCCACGAAGGTCACCACGTCGGCATGCAGTGGGTTCGGCGTCAAGGTCGCTGTCCTCGACACCGGCCTCGATCTGACGCACCCGGATTTCGAAGGCCGCGCCATCACAGCCCAGTCGTTCGTGCCGGGGGCCGGACCGCAGGACGGGCACAGCCACGGCACGCACTGCGTCGGAACCGCCTGCGGACCCAAGTCCCCGAGCGGCACCCGCCGCTACGGTGTCGCCCACAAGGCGGACATCTTCGTCGGGAAGGTGCTGTCCGATCAGGGACGCGGAGCCGACCGTAGCATCCTCGCCGGAATCGAATGGGCGATCGTCAACGGCTGCCAGGTCATCTCGATGTCCCTCGGGGCGAACGTCGAGGCGGTATCCGTGGCATACGAGACGGTGGGCAGCCGGGCACTCGCGTCCGGGTCGCTGATCGTCGCGGCCGCCGGCAACAACGCGAACCGCGCGGCAGGGAACATGGGATTCGTGGGTCCACCCGCGAACAGTCCGTCGATCATGGCTGTCGCCGCGGTGGACGGGGCGCTCGGGCTGGCCAACTTCTCGGCCCGCAGCAACCCCGTCATCGGCGGTCAGATCGATGTGGCGGGGCCCGGGGTGGGCGTGTTCTCCACCGTCCCGGTTCCGACGCGGTACGGCTCGAAGAGCGGGACGAGCATGGCCACCCCGCACGTCGCGGGCATCGCCGCCCTGTGGTGTGAGGCAACCGGACGCACGGGAACCGACCTGTGGGCCGTCCTCACCCAGCAGGCCCGTCGGCTGATGCTGCCGTCCCTCGACGTCGGATCGGGATTGATCCAGGCACCCGCATGATCGACATCACCGTCACCGTCGACGCCGACCACCTCGACACCATCGAGGCGGTCGGCGCGGCGCTGCGGGAACGCGGAATGCGTGTCGATCAGGTGCACGGCACCATCGGAATCATCTCCGGCGCGGTCGGGGAAGAGGAACGCGCGGTGCTCGAAACCGTGCCCGGCGTGCTGTCCGTCGAAGCGGAGAACACCGTTCGGATACCGCCGCCCGACGCGAACCCGCAGTAGCGGCGGTACCCGAACGGGATCAGCTCCCGCAGTTCGGCACGTCGACCGTGACGTTCGGCGAATCCACCAACGGCTGCACCGGAACCCGCGCCTCCCCCGGCGCGGCGGGCTCGGTGAGCTGGTAAATGACCTCGGTTGTCTTGCCCCGGGGGATCATGGGTCGGACGTTGAACACGGGATGTCCGAGTTCGCTTCCGGTGAAGACGAACTGCTGAGCACCGTTGACCGTCACCTTGTCGAGGGTCGCGCCCCGAGTGGCGAGCAACGACAGGTCGACCGAATTCGTGCCCTTCGGCGTGTTGCCGACGTTCTCGAACATCCCGGCGACGTAGTCGGGGAACTCGCCCGCAGGGGTGTTGTTGGTCAGGCGCACCGTGACGGTCGACGAGCGGGTGTCGCCGGCGCAACTGTCGGCCACGTACGAGATCTCACGTGTCAGGTAGTAGTCGAGCTTGTTGCCACCCTGGTTGTTCACCACGACCCCCGCGTATGGCGCCGCATCCTCCGGAACGACATTGCCGACCTTCGTCGTCGAAAGCACCTGCTGGAGTGCCGGGTCCGCGCTCCACACGGCGATGCGTCCCTCGCCGGCGGCCTTGCCCAATGCGTCGAGCAGGGCCTGCGGGGACGACAGCTTGCCGGTCATCTTGTCGACCACCCGAGCCGCGACCGTCTGCAAGTACTGCTTGCGCGCCTTGTTGTCGTCGGCGAATCGCACATACGCGGTTGATTCGGTGAGCTCGACGACGTTGTCCTTGGTGATCACCTCGCCGTCCGGCATCGTGACCGGACCGATGGCGCCGAGAACATAGCTGAGGGCGACAGGGTCGGTCGCGACGACGCCGTCCACCTGCTCACCGGATTCCTGTGCCCACAGCGACTTCCAGATCTGCGCGGCATACGGGAAGTGGGAGCTGAGGTTGCTGTTCCGGAAGTCGGTGGTGGGCCGGCTGGCGCCGTACCGTGCGTCGAATTCGGGACCGAGATCGAGTGGTTGCTTGTCCATCGACAGCTCCGAGTTCGCGCCGAGCGTGTCGACCTTCGCCGATCCGTCGCTGGCGCGGACGATGCCGAATCCACCCAGCAGGCCGCCGGTTCCACGTGCCTCGGCGTTCGTTTGGAAGCCGAGGAAATAGTTCCGCGGGCCGTCCCCGCCGAGCATCGCCGGCACGACCTTTGCGGCGATCGCGGTGTTGCCCAGCAGCTTCGACAGTTCGGCCGTCTGATCCTGCAATGCCGTTCGGGCCTCGTTCACCAAGCCGAGATACGCGGCCTCGTCGATGGAGCGCGCCTGATTCGACAGTGACTGCGCGGCAGTGGATGTCTGCTCGAGTACCGGGGTTGCGTCACGCAGCGACTGCACGTTGACGCGGCCGCCACCCTCGATCAGCTGATCCGGAGCCAGCGTGCTTCCGGCGTCCACCGCCGGAGTCAGGACGTCGTGGGTGAGCCCCCGCACGACCTCGGAGATCTGCTGAGAAGTTGCCAGCGGGCTACCGAGTATCGGGATGGCGGCGGAAATGCTCCACGGGATCGAATGCGTGTTCTCGTAGGCCCGCGACGCGTACTTGTCGGCGTCGGCCGCCGACCGCTGCGCGTCGGCCGTGTTGCCGTCGAGCAGGGCGTCCTTGGCGAGCTGCGCGTGACCGCGCGCCTCCTCGAGATTCGCCTGCGCCTCGCGGGCGGTGAAGCCCAGCCACGCGCCGAAGGCGACGACGACCACGACGGCCACCGAGCCACCGATGATCACGCGGCGCCGCAAGCGATGCGCCCGTACCTGGGGTTGGTGTGTCCGGCGTTTACGGACACGTCGAAGCGGGGTGTCGCCTGCCGACTGAGCTCCGTCGTCCGAGCCGCGATTGTCCGGGCCTGACGTGCCGAAACCCGACGGGCCCGTGACGTTGTCGTCCATTGCTGCTCGGCTCCTGTCTGAGGGTGTGGAGAGATTATCGTGACGTATCGCTCACCGCCGCCCCTCGTGTGGAGGGCGGATGATTTGCCCAGTATTGTCTAGGGCGGGTAACGAACTACGCGGTGCCCACGATGTAAGTCCCGTCGAGGCGCTGCCTCATAATTTTCGAGGTACGGCTGAGTGGCGGGACAGATGCGTGTCAAGGCCCTATGAGGGCGGGGTGGGGGAAGTGAATCCTTTCCCGCTTTCGCGTGCGCAACAAGCGCTGTGGTTCGCTCAGCAGCTCGATCCCGACGTACCCCTGAATATCGCCCAATACGTCGAGGTCCGCGGGATCCTCGATCTCGACGCATTGGTCGCGGCCACTGAGCGCGCCTGCCGTGAACTGGAGTCCCCTGTCATTCGGTTGGTAGACGCGCCGGGGGAGCCATGGCAACTGGTGGATCAGAGCATCAGCGATGCTCTCACCTACATAGATCTGCGTGAATCCGACGACCCGATTGGTGATGCACACCGCTGGATGATCGAGGCGTACAGCCGACCGCTCGATGTGCTCTCCGATCGGATGATTGCGGCCACGCTGCTGCATCTCGGCGTCGACCACTATTACTGGTACTCCCATGTACACCATCTGGTGATGGACGGGCACGGCGCGATGGTGCTGATGAACCGAGTCGCCGAGGTCTACACCCACCTCGTTAACGGAACCGAGCCGCCGCCGCCGTCCGCGCTGAGTCTGCGAGAACTGTACGAGGCTGAGGCCTCCTACCGCACCAGCAGCAGGTTCACTCGCGATCAGGATCACTGGAAAGAGCGTATGGCGGAGTTGCCGGACCCGCGGCGGCTGACCGAGCGGACGGCGCGTCCCGTATCCCAGGCTCGGCTCGTCACTCGGCTGATGGACTCGGCGATCGCGACGCGCGTCGGGGAACTGGCAAAGCAATGGACCTCTTCCGAGGTACCGGTAATCGTCGCTGCGTTCGCCGCCTACATGGGTCGGATGACCGACTCCACTGACGTGGTTCTCACTCTCCCCGTATCGGGACGCACCACCGCCGCCGTACGGCGTTCGGCAGGCATGGTTTCGAATGTCGTGCCACTGCGGGTGCAGGTCGATCCGGACGTGGATGCTCGCGAGTTGGTACGTCGAGTGCAGTTGGAACTGACCGGAGCGCTTCGGCACCAACGATTCCGGTACGAAGACATGCGGTCCGGGGGCGGTGATTCTGCTCGGCGTAGCTTCGGCCCCACCGTCAACATCATGAACTTTCACAACGAAATCGTTCTCGGCGACCTGGTGGGCGAGTTCGCGGTCCTCACCACCGGCCCCGTCGACGACCTGTCGCTCAATCTCTACCCGTCGGTGGCCGGACGTACCGTGCGCATCGATTTCGAGGGGAACCCCGGCTTGTACAGCGCCGAGGTTTTGAGCGATCACTACTCCCGATTCCTGGAATTCCTCGACAACTTCGTCGGGCCCGGGTGCGACGGTCCGATCGGGGACCTCCCGATTCTCAACACTGATGAACTAACAGAATACGTCCCGTGCGTCGGACCGTCGGCACCCGCGCCCGTGACGTTGGCGTCCCTGCTGCGCTCATCCGATCCGTCGGCGCCGGCAGTGAAATATGCCGGTGCGGAGATCACTTACGGCGAGTTGGACGCCCGTTCGAACCGATTGGCACGCCGACTGATCGACCACGGCATCGGCCCCGAGGACGTCGTGGCCGCATTGCTACCGCGGTCGGTCGAATCGGTGGTCGCGCTGTGGGCGGTGGCTCGCGCCGGTGCCGTGTACATGCCAGTCGACCCCGGATACCCCGCAGACCGGATCGCGTTCATGCTCGCCGACTCCGGTGCGGCGGCGGCCCTGGCCCTCGATGCCGACGGCGTTCCCCAGGGTGTCTCGTGGATCGACATCGATGACCTCCCCGGGTCTTCAAATCCCGTTTCCGATACCGATCGCGTGCATCCGCTGTCGCTAGACCACCCCGCCTATCTGCTCTACACCTCTGGTTCGACCGGCGCACCCAAGGGCGTGGTGGTCACGCACCGGGGGCTCGCGGCCCTGTCCCGGGCTCGCGATGACGTCTATCGCGTCGACACCGCTGCTCGTGTGGCGCATTTCGCGTCGCCGTCCTTCGACATCTCGATCGAAGAATTACTGCTCGCATTCACTGCCGGCGCGTCCGTCGTGATCGTGCCGCCGGAGGTGTTGGCCGGCGACGAACTGACCGAACTGCTGCGGCGCGAACGTGTCACTCACGCAATTTTCACCCCTTCCGTCGTCGCGTCGATCACTCCCGCGGGGTTGCCCGATCTGGTCGTCCTCGACGTGGGTGGAGAGGCACTTCCCCCCGAACTGGTCGCGCGTTGGGCCGCCGGCCGCACCATGGTGAACAGCTACGGTCCCACGGAAGCCACCGTGACGACGCTGCTGAGCGGATCACTCGGCGCCGACTCGACAGTGTCCATCGGTCGTCCTGTTGCGGGCACCAGCGCCCTGGTGCTCGACAGCAGGTTGCGGCCGGTGCCCATCGGCGTGGTGGGGGAGTTGTATCTCGCAGGTCCTGCTTTGGCGCGGGGGTATGTGGGTGCGCCTGGGTTGACGGCCGAACGCTTCGTGGCCAACGTGTGCGGTTCGGGGCGGATGTATCGCACCGGTGATCTGGTGCGGTGGAGTGTTACTCGTGAACTCGAATTCGTGGGTCGTGTCGATGATCAGGTGAAGCTTCGTGGGTTCCGGGTCGAGCTCGGGGAGATCGACGCGGTGCTGATGTCGTTCGGCGGGGTCGACGCTGCGGTGACGGTGGTGCGTGGGAATGTGCTGACGTCGTATGTGGTGGGACCGCGGTTGCATGGGGAGTTGCTGCGGGAGTTCGCGAGTAAGCGTTTGCCGCGGTACATGGTGCCTGCGTCGGTGACGGTGTTGGGTGAGTTGCCGCTGACTCGCAGTGGCAAGGTGGATCGTGGGGCGCTGCCGGAGCCGGTATTGCCGTCGGTTCGCTCGCCGCGTGGCCCGCTCGAGGAGTTGGTGGCAGGGGTGATCGCCGACGTGCTGGGTGTGGGGGAGGTGGACGCGGAGACCGACTTCTTCACGCTCGGCGGCAACTCGCTGTCGGCGACGCGGGTGGTGTCTGCATTGTCCGCCGCCTCCGGCGTCCGCCTCGGAGTGCGGGAGCTGTTCGAGCAGCCGACTGTCGCCGGTCTGGCCTCCATCCTCGCCAAAGGTGGCGAGCGGCGTCCTCCGCTCGAGCATCGTCCCGGCCGGGGACCGGTGCCGCTCGCGCCCGCGCAGCAGCCGCTGTGGGTGCTCGACCGGGTCCAGCCGGAATCCTCGGCATACGCCGAGCCGTTTGTCGTGGATCTCGACGGCTACCTGGACGTGGACGCGCTACGGCTTGCTCTGACCGACGTGGTCGGCCGCCATTCCGTGCTGCGCACCGTCTTCCCCGAAACGGATCACGGTCCAGTTCAAGATGTCACGGCCACTACGGTCGACCTGGTCTCGTTGAACCCGCACGAGATCTCCGACTTCACCGCGCGTGGGTTCGATCTGACTGCAGAACCGCCCATACGGGTGGGCTTGTGCACGCACGAGCCGGATCGGCACACACTCGCGATTGTCGTTCACCACATCGCTGTCGACGGGCTCTCAATAGCCCCACTCGTGCGAGACGTGACCTCGGCCTACGAAGCGCGGTCGAATGGCCGGAGCCCCGACTGGGCCCCGCTACCGGTCGATTACGCCGACTACAGCCGATGGCAGCGCGAGCTGATGGGTGACCCTGCGGATCGCGGCAGTCTGGCATCCCGTCAACTCCACTATTGGACGACCACACTGGCAGACGCACCCACGCTGCTGGGATTGCCGACCGACAGGCCGCGGCTTTTCGGCGACGAGTCGAGCGCCGGGCAGGTGCGGTTCACGGTGCCTGCCGAGTTGCACCAGAAGATGGAGACACTCGCACGCGAGAAGAACTCGACGACATTCATGGTGCTACACGCGGCACTGGTCGTTCTGCTGCACAAGCTCACCGGTACCGACGACATTGTTGTGGGAACTCCGACGTCGGGACGCACCGACCCCGCCTTGGACGAGGTCGTCGGGATGTTCGTGGGCATCGTGCCATTGCGCAGCCGAGTGAACCCGCGTGTCGTGTTCACCGAACTGCTCGCATCGGTGCAGTCGACGGATCTGGCGGCGTTCGCGAATTCGGACGTGCCGTTCGACATGATTGTGGACGCGGTGACACCAGCCCGATCTGGCGGCCACCATCCGCTGTTCCAGGTGATGTTCGCCTTCCAGGATTTCGCCGACGTTGCCGTCGAGCTTCCCGGGATCAGAAGTCAGGCACGTGAAGTCGGCACACGCGTCAGCCGTTTCGACCTCGAAGTGTCAGTACGCGAACGACGTTCCCAGGGCGGCGGCCCCGGTGGGCTGACGGGGACGATGGCCTTCCCCGAGGCGCTGTTCGACCAGGAATCGGTTACACAGTGGGCCGAGCGACTGCTGCGTGTGCTGACGGCATTGACGGATGAGTCCGACATGCCCGTCGGAGCCATCGATGTGCTGAGCGCGGAGGAGCGCGCGTTCGCGCTGTCGAAAGCCGAAGGGGAAGCACTCGAAACCGACTCGCTTGCCGACCTTCTCGACGTGCAGGTGGCTCAGCGTCCCCACGCCGTCGCCGCGACTTTCGGCAGCGCAAACCTGACATACGCCGAATTGCATCGCCGTGCGGAAGAACTTGCCTGCCGGCTGCGCGACGTGGGCGTAGCAACGGAAGACGTCGTCGCCGTCGCGCTGTCACGGTCCATCGACCTGGTGATTGCCATCGTTGCCGTGGCGAAGGCAGGCGGCGTCTACATGCCCGTCGACGTCGACTACCCCGCCGAACGCATCCGTTACCTGTTGAGCGATGCGTCCCCTGCGGCGCTGCTCACCAGCGAAGCCGATGCCGAGCGCCTTCCAGCAGTCGGCGTCCCCACCCTCATGGTGTCTTCGTCCGTGAGCGCCGACCACGCGCGGACCGTCGGCAAATACGCACGCGGGCGCGGCGCCTACCTGATCTATACCTCGGGCTCGACCGGGCAGCCCAAGGGAGTGCTCGTCTCGCACGCGAATGTGCTGTCGCTGCTGGCCAACACCTGTGCGGAGTTCGGATTCGGACCTGGGGACGTGTGGACCCTGTTCCACTCGTTTTCCTTCGACTTCTCGGTGTGGGAAATGTGGGGAGCGCTCACCACCGGCGGCCGGTTGGTCTTGGTCGATCATTTCGTGGCTCGATCGCCCGACGAGTTCACCTCGCTGCTCGAGCGCGAAGGTGTCACGGTTCTCAATCAAACGCCCTCCGCATTCGCTCAACTCGTCGACCGAGAGTTGCCGCTCAGCCTTCGACTGCTGATCTTCGGCGGGGAGCCCCTCGGTGCTGCAACGGTTGCTCCGTTGCTGGAGCGGCGCCCGGACATCCGAGCCGTCAACATGTTCGGCATTACGGAGACGACGGTTCACGTCACCCGTCACGATGTGACGGGCGTAGAGACCCGGCCCTCCGTCGGCGTCCCGCTGCCGGGAGTCCGAGCGTATGTATTGGATGCGTCGCTGCAGCCTGTGCCGCCGGGGACCGTCGGCGAGTTGTACGTGGCCGGTACTCAGGTGTCCCGCGGGTACCATCAGCGGCCTGCGCTCACGGCTGCCCGCTTCGTCGCGTCGGTGGACGGTGGACGCATGTACCGCACGGGCGACCGGGTCCGCCAATACCCGGACGGAACCATCGACTACATCGGTCGTGCCGATTCCCAGGTGGAGATCCGTGGTTACCGCATCGAGCCGGGGGAGATCGAGGCCGCACTGTTGCGGCACCCGTCTGTCGACGCCGCCGCGGTCGTATTGCGGGACGCCGCGCTCGGCAACCAATTGGTGGCGTATCCGGTCACCGCATGCGACGCGGCCATCCTGTACCGCCACCTCAGGGCAGTCTTGCCGGAACATCTGGTTCCAGGCGCGATCGTTCCAGTGACCGCTCTCCCGCTGACGGTCAACGGCAAGCTCGACGTGAAGGCGCTGCCGGAACCGGGCGTCGCGGCGGCGGACGGGCAGGGCACCCACACTCCGATCGAGGATGTGGTGGCGGATGTGTTCACCGAGGTGCTCGGCGCCGCCGAGATGGGGACGCGGCACAATTTCTTCGACCTGGGCGGCAATTCGCTGCTCGCCACCCGGGTGTCGGCGCGGGTGAGTGCGGTGTTCGACATCGACGTGACGGTGAAGGACGTGTTCGAGGCGCCCACCGTCGCCGAGTTGGCGTCCCGGATCGAGGAGCGTTCCGGTGGCGAGCGTCGACGCCCCCCGCTGCGGCCCGCGTCGAGCGTCGGGCGCATTCCGCTGTCGCCGGCGCAGCAGCGGATGTGGTTCGTCAACCAATTCGACACCGGGGCATCGGGATACAACCTTCCGCTCGTCGTGCGCCTCGACGGCGAACTGGACGTGCACGCCCTGGCGTCCGCGGCCTCCGACCTGATCGAACGGCACCACACTCTCCGCACGGTGTACCCGTCCGATGCCGAGGGCGTGCACCAGGTCGTGCTCGACGCGGGCGACGTCCCGCTGGACCTGACCCCGATCGCGCTGCCCGAGGATGCCGTCGACGCGCACCTGCGCGCGTTCGTCGACAGCGGATTCGACGTGTCCGTCGACGCACCCATCCGGTCGCGGCTGTATCGCGTCGGGCCCGAATCACACGTGCTCGCGCTCGTGGTGCACCACATCGCCGCCGACGCGTGGTCGCTGACCCCGCTGATCCGCGACACGATGACGGCGTACCAGGCGCGGCTCGACGGCGGCGGCCCCGAATGGCCTCCACTGCCGGTGCAGTACAGCGACTACAGCGTGTGGCAACGGGCCGTCCTCGACGACGCATCCGCCGACGCGCTGCAGCAGTACTGGCTCGACACCCTCGCAGACCTACCCGAGCGGGTCACCCTGCCGACAGATCACCCGCGCCCCGCCGCGGTCTCCGGTCGGGCAGGCACGGTCGGCATCGAACTCGACGAACAGCTGCACGACGCGCTGAACACGCTGGCCCGCAACGGTCGGGCCACCACGTTCATGGTGCTGCACGCCGCGCTGGCGGCCGTCCTCTCGCGGTACAGCGGCAGTCGCGACGTGCCCATCGGCACCGCCGTCGCCGGGCGCACCGACCCGCAACTCGACGACATGGTCGGGATGTTCGCCGGCACCCTCGTGCTGCGTACCGCTGTGGACCCGTCGGCGACCTTCATGGAGCTGCTCGCCCACGTACACGAACGGGACATCGCCGCCTACACACATGCCGACATGCCGTTCGAGACTCTTGTCGAACTGCTGAACCCGGCGCGGTCGACGTCGCATCACCTGCTGTTCCAAGTGGCTCTGTCGATGCAGCGGAGCCGAATCGGCCAGGTGACGCTGCCTGGGCTGACGGTGACGCCCGTGGGTGACGTGGTGGACCGGGCGAACTTCGATCTGCAGTTGACCGTCACGGAATCCGGGCCCGGCGGTCGGATGCACCTCGACTTCGGTTACGACGCAGACCTGTACGAGCACGCGACGATCGAACAGTTCGCGTCGCGGCTGGTGCGGTTCCTCAGTGCCGTCGGCGCAGACCCTCAGCTTCCCGTGGGCGACATCGACCTGTTCGACGCCGCCGAGCGTGCCGCACTGGTGCCCGCCGTCGGTCCCGCTGCCCCCGCGCCGTCGACGCTGCGCGAGATCCTGACCCGGGGCGTCGCCGTCGCTCCCGACGCCGTTGCGGTGATCGGTGGGGGCGTCGAACTCTCCTACCGTGAGCTGGACGCTCGCTCCGACGTCATGGCACGGGAACTCGTCGAGAACGGTGCGGGGCCGGGAATCCTGATTCCGTGGGCCGAGCCGCGGTCGGTGGACTCGGTGGTGCGGCTCTGGGCCATCGCGAAGACCGGCGCGGCCCCCGTTCTCTTCGACCCCGCCCGCACCCCGTTCCCCCCACGTGAGTGGGAAAGTGTGCCGGGGCACGCTTTGCCGCTCACGGGGGAGGTGGCGTACGTCGTCTATACCTCGGGAACGACGGGCACACCCAAGGGCGTCGTGGTCACTCACGACGGGCTCGCGGCCCTCGACGCCGACCTGCGCGAGCGGTATGCCGCCGGCCCCGGCTGCCGGATGCTGCACCGCGGCGCGGCCGGGTTCGACATGACGCTGCTCGAGGTCCTGGTCGCCGGGGCGTCGGGAGCCACCCTGGTGATCGCATCGGACGCCGAATACGCCGGCCCGCCGCTCGCCGACCTGATGGAACGCGACCGCATCACGCACGCGTGCATGACACCGACGATCCTCGCGACCCTCGGCGAACGGGACCTTCCGGATCTGCAGGTGCTGATGGTGGGCGGTGAGCGACTCGGCAGCGAACTGGTGAACCGCTGGGCCGCCGGGCGCCGCGTGTACAACGCGTACGGTCCCGCCGAGGCCACCATGTACGCCGTCGCCACCGGACCGCTCGCGGTGGGGGAGCCGGTCTCGATCGGCGCACCCGTGCGCGGTGTGTCAGCGCTGGTGCTCGACGACCGGCTCCGCCCGGTCCCGCCCGGCGTGCCCGGGGAGTTGTATCTGGCAGGCGGCGCGCTCGCCCGCGGTTACGCCGACCAACCAGGGCTGACGGCGGAGCGGTTCGTCGCGGCCGAAGACGGCGCACGCGTGTACCGCACCGGCGACCTCGTGCGCTGGCGGGTGACCGCCGCCGGACACGAGCTCGAGTACCTGGGCCGCAACGACTCTCAGATCAAGATGCGGGGAGTGCGCGTCGAGCCGGCGGAGATCGACACGGTCATCGCGCGGCTCGCCGACGTCGTCTTCGCCGGCACCGTCGTGCGCACCACCGGCGCGGGCACCGAGATGCTGGTGTCGTACGTGCTGCCGACCGGCCACCTCGACGTCCACGACCTGCGACGCCGCCTCGCCGAATCGCTGCCGGCGTATCTCGTGCCGACCGCCGTGGTGATGCTCGACGCCGCGCCTCCCACCGTGAACGGCAAACTCGACCTGCGGTCGCTGCCGATGCCGGAACTGTCGGTCGCCGAGGACGAACCACCGCACACCGACACCGAACGCGCGGTGGCATCCGTGTTCGCGGACGTTCTCGGACACGAGATCGTCGGCCGCGGGACGCACTTCTTCGACGCGGGCGGCAACTCTCTCCTCGCCACCCAGCTGACGGCGCGGCTCACCGACTCCGTAGGGCATGTGGTGCCGCTGCGCACCCTGTTCGCGCACCCGACCGTCGCCGAACTGGCCGAAGCGCTCGACGACGCGGTCCCGGAGACGGACCTGCGTCCCGTCCTCGTCGCCCGCCCCCGACCGGACCGCATTCCGCTGTCCCGCAGCCAGTACCGCATGTGGGTGCTGAACCGCACCGACCCCGGGTCGCCGACGTACAACCTGCCCGCCACCGTGCGGATGGACGGCGCACTCGACGTCGATGCGCTGACCGCCGCCTTCGAGGACGTGATCCGGCGGCACGAGACACTGCGGACGCGGTACCCCGTGGACGGCCAGCCCTACCAGGAAATCCTCGAGCCGGCCCCGCTCGACCTCCACCCGGTCGACGTGCGCGATCCCGACGAGTTCATGGAGCAGTTCGCCTCCCGCGGATTCGACCTGACCCGGGACCGCCCGATCCGGGTTGCGCTGCTGCGCCTGCACCCGCAGAGCCACGTGCTGGCCGTGAACATCCATCACATCGCCGCCGACGGATGGTCGCTGACCCCGCTCGTCTCCGACGTGCTCAGTGCCTACGCCGCGCACTGTTCCGGGATTGCGCCGCACCAGGATCCACTGCCCCTGCAGTACGCCGACTACGCCGTGTGGGAGCGGGAACTGCTGGACGGGGACTACGGGCAGCGCCGCGTCGAGCACTGGCGTCGCGCGCTGGACGGCGTCGACAGCACGGCGCCGCTCCCGACCGACCGGCCGACGAGTACGACGGCTCGGGCCGGCGTCGTCGCATTCGACGTGTCGGCGGATGTGCAGCAGGCGGTGCACCAGTTGGCGGCGCAGCACCACGCGACACCGTTCATGGTGCTGCACGCGGCGCTGTCGGTGGTGCTGTCGAGGCACGGCGCCCAGCCCGACGTCGTCGTCGCCACCGCCGTCGCGGGTCGCGGGGAGCGAGCACTCGATTCCCTCGTCGGCATGTTCGTGAACACGCTCGCGCTGCGGGCACAGGTGCTGCCGGACATGCCGTTCACCGGGCTCCTCGCGCAGGTCCGGGACTTCGACGTCGACGCCTTCGAACACGCCGATGTGCCGTTCGAGGTGGTCGCCGGGCTGCTCGGCGGCCGGACCCCGCAGGTCGCCCTGGCCCTGCACAACCTGCAGATCCCCACCGTCGAGGCCGCGGGCATGACGGTGACGGCCGCGGAATTCGACACCGGAACAGCGAAATTCGACCTCCACCTGACGCTCACCGAGACGTCGGACGACGGTGCCCCCACCGGAATGCGCGGCGCCGCGGTGTACGCGGACCTCTTCGACGAGGCGTCGGTACGTGCACTCGTGAGCAACCTGGTAAGAGTGCTCCAGGCCGTCGGCGCCGACCCCGACCTGCCCGTGGACGACCTCGCGCTGCCCGGCGCGGAGCCGCTCGTCGGTGCGGAACCTGCCGACGAGCGCACGCTGGCCGAGATCCTCACGGCCACCGCCGCCGCGTTCCCCGACCACGCGGCCCTCACCGACGGCGACGTCACCCTCACCTACCGCGAGCTGGACGAGCGTTCCGACGCCAGGGCGCGCGAGCTGACGGCGCTGGGTATCGCGCCGGGCGACGTTGTTCCGATCGACCTGCCGCGGTCGCCGGACTTCGTGGTCGAGCTCTGGGCCGTCGCCAAGACCGGTGCGGCCTTCAGCCCCGTGAGCGGTTTTGGTAGCCAGAGCAACCAGAAGTGCGCACGAGACGTGGCGTACGTGATCCACACCAGCGGCTCCACCGGCACACCCAAGGCAGTCGCGGTCACCCATCGTGGGCTGGGACCGCTCACCGCCGAGGTGGTGCGGCGGTACCGGGTGGGCCCCGGCGACCGCGTCCTGCACGGCTACAACCCGGCCTTCGACGCCGCGCTGCTGGAGATGCTGCTCGCGTTCGGATCGGGAGCTTGCCTGGTGGTGGCGCCCGCTGACGTCTTCGCCGGGGCCGAGTTGCATCGGCTGCTGGTCGATCAGCAGGTCACGCACTACCTCTCCACCCCGTCCGTCCTCGCCACGCTCGACCCGCGGGGGCTGGAGCCGGTGCGCGTCGTGGGGGTCGGCGGCGAGGCACTGAGCCCCGAACTGGCCGCCACCTGGTGCGCCGGACGGCTCCTGCTCAACGCCTACGGCCCGACCGAGTCCACGGTGGTCGCGACGCTGACCGAGATCGATCCGGCGTCCGCGGGAGGTGCGGTGACGATCGGGGCCCCGATCCCCGGAACGACCGCGCTCGTACTCGACACGAGGCTTCGGGCCGTCCCCGTCGGCGGTGTCGGTGAGCTCTACCTCGCCGGACCCGGACTCGCCCAGGGGTACCTCGACGCACCCGACCGGACGGCGGAGCGTTTTGTCGCGGCGCCGGGTGGAAGCCGCATGTATCGCACCGGCGACCTGGTGCACCGCCGGGCCGACGGCACCCTCTCCTTCGCCGGCCGGGTCGACCGCCAGATCAAGCTGCGCGGCATGCGCATCGAACCGGCACAGGTGGAGGCCGCCCTGCTCGAACTGCGCGGCGTCGAGCAGGCCGCCGTGTCGGTGCAGCGACACGACCTCGTCGCCTTCGTCGCCGGAACGGACCTTGATTCCCGGACTCTCCGAGAGGAACTGACCGGCCGCCTGCCCTCCTACCTGGTTCCGCCGCGCATCGTCACGATGGACGCGTTGCCCCTCACCGCCAACGGCAAGCTCGACGTCGCCGCGTTGGACGACTGGGACGACGACGTCATCGCGGCACCGCCGCGCACCGCCGTCGAGGAGATGGTGGCCGGAATCTTCGCCGACGTCCTCGGTTCCACTCGAATAGGCGCCGGGCACAACTTCTTCGACGCGGGCGGCGACTCGCTGTCGGCGACCGCGGTGACGGCCCGGCTGTCCGCGACGTTCGGCGTCGACGTGCCCGTGCGGGTGTTGTTCGAGAACCCGAGCCCAGCCTCGCTCGCAGGCTGGCTGGGCAGCCGGGCGTCGGGAGTCCCGCGGCCGGCGCTCACCCCACGCCCGCGCGGGGCGCGGGTGCCATTGTCTCCCGCGCAGCAGCGCATGTGGCTGCTCAGCCGGGCCAACCCCGATACCGCCCTGCACAACATGGTGTTCGTCACGCGGATCGGCAGCGACGTCGACGTCGACGCCCTCCGGCTGGCCCTGCGCGACGTGCTGCAACGGCATGCGGTGCTGCGCACGGTCTTCCCCGTCGACGCCGAAGGTCCACACCAGCTGGTTCTGCCCGTCGAGGCCGTGACCGAGGACGTCAGCGCGGAAGCGGGCTTTTCCGTCGACGCGTGGAGCACAAGGCCGTTCGATCTCACCACCGAGACCCCGGTACGGGTGATGCTGCGGCACAACGGTACCGGAGACTACACGCTCGGCGTCGTGGTTCACCACATCGCGCTGGACGGCGGTTCGATGGGACCGCTGCTCGCCGATCTCGGCACCGCCTACCAGTGCCGTCTGGACGGGTCGGCGCCGCAGTGGGCGCCGCTGTCCGTCGACTACGCCGACTACGCGATCTGGATGCACGAACTGCTCGGCGCCGGCTCCGACCCCGCCAGTGCGGCCCGCGCCCAACTCGACCACTGGGCGCAGGTGCTCGCGGGAGTGGGCGCCCCGCTCCCGCTGCCGACCGATCGTCCCCGGCCGGAACTGTCCAGCCACATCGGGTCGAGTGTGGAATGGACCCTCGACGACGACGTGCGGGAGCGCCTGGGCTCCCTGGCGCGGACTCGGGGAACAACCGTGTTCATGGTGCTCCACGCGGCACTCGCGGTCCTTCTGGCGCGCCTGAGCGGGCACTCCGACGTGGTGGTGGGCACGGCAGTCGGGGGCCGTCCCGACCCCGCGCTCGACGCCGTGGTCGGCATGTTCGCCGGCACCGTCGCACTCCGGACCCCGGTGTCGCCTGCGCAGTCCTTCGAGGACTTCCTCGCCGACGTCCGCACCGTCGACCTCGACGCACTCGCACACGCCGACATCCCGTTCGACGAGGTGGTGGCGCATCTCGCCCCGGAACGGTCCCCGGCATACAACCCGCTGTTCCAGGTGATGCTGACGTACCAGCGTGCCGTCGAATTCCCGCAACTGTTCCTCGGCACCGACGAGTGCCGAACCGACACGCAGGCAACGGAATTCGACCTCGCCTGGGACGTCACCGACGCGGCCGACGCGCTGACGGTGCGACTCGACTACGCCACCGATCTGTTCGACCGGCAGACGGCACAGACGCTCCTGCGCCGGTTCGCCGCCGTCCTCGACGCCGCCCTCACCCACCCCGCGGCGGCCGTCGGCGACCTCGAGATCCTGGGCGACGCCGAACGCGCCCACCTCGTGCAGGGACCCCGGACCGGGAGCACGCCGCGGACGCTCCGCGACATCCTGGAAACCCGGGCGCGCGCAACCCCGTCCGCCGTCGCGGTGATCGACGGCGATACCGAGTGGAGCTACCGCGCACTCGACGAACTGTCGGACCGCTGGGCCCGCGCGCTCGCGTCCCGCGGCGTCGGTCCCGAGGACGTCGTCGCGGTCGCGACACCCCGCGGCCGGCACTGGCTCCTCGCGGTGTGGTCGGTGACCAAGGCCGGTGCGGCGTGGATGTCGCTGGATCCTGCCCATCCCGCCGAGCGGCTCGACTGGATGCTGACGGACTCGGGTGCCATCATCGGGCTGACCGCCGGTGGCGTCACGGATCTGCCGCGATCCTTCGACTGGATGAGCCTGGACGAGCAGCCCACCGGCGACGCGGACCCGGCGGCGCCCGACGTGGACAACGCGGCGTACGTGATCTACACGTCGGGGTCCACCGGCCGGCCCAAGGGTGTCGTCGTGACGCACCGCGGGCTCACCGCTCTGCTCGCCACCCCCGCATACGACTCGGGCACAGACTATTCCGGCTCTGCGCGAGTGCTGCAATTGACCTCCCCGACGTTCGACGTGTCGGTGTTCGAAATGCTCTGGGCGGTGTCGCTCGGAGGTGCCCTCGTCGCCGCACCCGCATTCGGCTTCGCCGGTGACGAACTGGCCCGGTTCCTGACGTCGCAGAGGATCACCCACCTCACGCTCACCCCGACCGTGCTGGCCTCCCTCGACCCCGGGCGTATTCCTCCGTCGACGGTCGTCGTCGGGGGAGAGGCGCTGCCCGCGGACCTCGCCGACCGCTGGTCGCGGCGGCACCGGCTGTTCAACGCGTACGGTCCCACCGAGTTCACCGTCGACGCGTCCGTCGCGGGCCCCCTCGAACCCGGCCGCCCGATCACGATCGGACACGCCCTCGACGGCAACGCCGCGTTCGTCCTCGATGCGCGCCTGCACCCCGTGCCCGACGGCGTGACGGGCGAACTGTATCTCGCCGGCAGCGGCATCGCCCGCGGGTATGGAGGCCGAAGTGACCTCACCGCAGGACAATTCGTCGCGCATCCCTACGGCAAGCCGGGGGAGCGGCTGTACCGCACCGGCGACCTCGTGCGGCGGGACCCGAACGGGGCACTGGACTACCTCGGACGCAGCGACTCCCAGGTGAAGATTCGCGGAATCCGGGTGGAACCCGCCGAGGTCGACGCCGTGCTCCTGCGGCACCCCGGTGTCGAATTCGCCGTGACGATCGCGGTGCCGACGCAGACGGACACCGTGCTGGCGTCCTACGTCGGCGGCGCGGGGGACCTCTCGGCCCGGGCACTCGCCGACTTCACCCGCGGACGGCTGCCGCGGCACCTGGTCCCGGCCCCGGTGACCGTAGTGGACGCACTGCCGCTCCTGCCGTCGGGCAAACTCGACCGCGCCGCGCTGCCGGCGCCGGCGATCGAGATCGTCGAATCCGCGCTGCCTGCAGGTGAACTCGAAGGGGCGATCGCCGCGGTGTTCGCGGAAGTGCTGGGCGTCGCAGACGTCCCCGCGGACGAGGCCTTCTTCACCCTCGGCGGAACCTCGATGGGAGCGGCCTCGGTGGCAACCGAATTGCGCCGCCGACTGGACCGCGACGTGCCCATCGAATGGATCTTCACCGACCCCACGGTGCAGCGCCTGGCCGCGCGGATCGACGACGGCGCCCGGCTCGACAGCTTCTTCGACACCCTCGTGGAACTCCGCCCCGGCGGTGCGGGAGCGCCCCTGTTCTGCGTGCACCCGCTCAGCGGATTGGCCTGGTGCTTCAGCGGTCTCGCCGATCACGTCGGCGACCGTCCGCTGTACGGCATCCAGGCGACCGGAGTGCCGGACCTGCCCGGCACGCTGTCCGCGCTGGCCGCCCGGTACGTCGACGCGATCCGGGTGGTCCAGCCGGACGGCCCTTACCACCTGCTGGGTTGGTCGCTCGGCGGAACCGTCGCCCACGAGATGGCGGTCCAACTCCGCGAATCCGGCCACGAGGTGGCGGCGCCGGCACTCCTCGACACACTGCTGCCGCAGCACCTGCCACCCGAACCGGAAACCCTGACCGAGGACGAGTTGATCGCGCAGTTCGGCTCGTACGTGAGCGCCGACCGGCTGCGGGAGATCCGGGCCCTGATCGAGCGACTCGAGCTGATCGCATCGACCCACAGCCCCCGGCGGTTCGACGGCAACCTCGACCTGTTCGTCGCCGCCCGGGACCTGGACCGGCACCCCGACGTCGTCGACGCCTGGCGTGAGCACGCCGGCGGCGTCGTCACCGCACACCACATCGACACCACCCACTCCGAGATGGCAGACCCGGGACCGCTCGCCGAGATCGGCCGACTGCTACGGAGATCGGGGGACCACGGCGGACCGTGAGGGCACGTGACGCCGACAGTGGACCTCATCACTACGATGTAGCGATTCAGTCGGGTCAGAACGATGTGAATGACAGCTCGATCGCGCCGCTGAGCGCGACGCAATTGGAAGAGACTCGATAATGGAAATTCAGGACTACCTGCGAATTCTGCAGTCCCGTTGGAAAATCATCGCGATCACCACGGTGGTCGCGATTCTCGGTGCGCTCGGAGCATCGTTGATGACCACTCCGATCTACGAGGCGTCGACCCGGTTGTTCGTCTCGACGTCCGCCGGATCGTCGGTGAACGAGGTCTACCAGGGCAACCTGTTCTCGCAGCAGCGGGTGACGTCGTACACCAAACTGCTCACCGGCGAGACCCTCGCGCAGCGGACGATCGACAAGCTCGATCTAGGCGGCACCGCCGCGGCACTCGCCTCCCAGGTGAAGGCCAGCTCCGCGCCCGATACGGTGCTCATCGACGTGAAGGTGCAGGACCCGTCGCCGGAACGCGCCCGCGACATCGCCAACGCCCTGTCCGACGAGTTCGTCGTCATGGCCCGGGAGCTCGAGACTCCGGAGAAGGGCGGCGCCCCCGCCGCCCGGGTCGTCGTCGAGCAGCAGGCGCAGACCCCGTCGACTCCGGTCTCGCCCAAGACACTGCGCAACCTCGCGCTGGGCGCGGCGGTCGGGCTTCTGCTCGGCATCGCCTTCGCCGTCCTGCGTGATCGCCTCGACAACACGGTCAAGGATCGGCGCACCGTCGAGGAATTGGCCGGATCCGCCCTGATCGGCACCATCCCGTTCGACAAGGAGCGGCAGACGCAGCAGGCCATCAATTTCGCCGAGGGCAACTCCTCGAGCGCGGAGGCCTACCGCGAACTGCGCACCAACCTGCAGTTCCTCGAGGTCGACAACCCGCCGCGGGTGATTGTCGTCACCAGTTCGCTGCCCACCGAAGGCAAGACCACCACCGCGATCAATATCGCACTCGTGCTGGCGGAGGGCGGCCAGAACGTGTGCCTGGTCGAGGGCGACCTCCGCAAGCCGCGGGTGTCGAAGTACCTCGGCGTCGTCGGTTCCGTCGGACTCAGCAGCGTCCTCGCCGGCAAGGCCGACCTCGACGCCGTGCTCCAGCCGACCCAGTACACGGGCCTCACGGTGTTGGCCTCCGGACCGATCCCGCCGAACCCGAGCGAGCTCCTGGGTACGGAGACGGCCCGCCAGGTGCTGGCCGATCTGCGCGGACGATTCGACTACGTGATCGTCGACGCGTCCCCCCTGCTGCCGGTCACCGACGCGACCGTGCTCACCGCGATGTCGGACGGCGCGCTGGTCATCGCCCGGCACGCCGAAACCAAGCGGGACCAGCTGTCGCGGGCGGTGGGCAACCTGCACAGCGTCGGGGCGACCATCCTCGGAACGATCATCACGATGACGCCGAGCCGCGGCCGGGGCGTCTACGAGTACAAGTACTACTACGATACCGACAAGTCTCTGCCGCAGATGCAGCCGGCCGCTCCCGCGCAGCCTCCCGTCCCGCAGCCTGCACCTCAGCACCAGGCACCCCAGCCGGCGCCGCAGCAGCAGGCTCAGTACGTTCGCGACGAGTACCCGCCGCAGCCGTATGGGGGAGACCCGCAGGAAGTCCCGGCCTACCAGGGTGCCCCCGCGTACCAGGGCGACCAGGGCCAGCAGTGGTACGGAACGCCCGACCACTACGGCAACGAGCAGCAGTCGGGCGCGCCGATGCCTACCGCACCGAGACGCACCCGCCGCTACCGCGACGACCAGGAACCCTGGTCAGAGACGGACGCTCCGCGCGACCACACCCAGTAGATCGGCGATCTCGGACCCGATGGTCAGGAAGGTGTCCTCGTCCTGCCCCATCGGGTCCGGCACGTCCTCGGGGGTGTCGTCGGCCTTGTGTCTGGGACGTGCCGCAGCCAGGTCGGCCACCGACTTGGCATCCGCCGCCTCCGCGAGCCGAGCCGCCTCCCGGAGCGTGAACGTCTTCTTCAGCTGCTCGGGGGCCAGCGCCAGCACCTTCTCACGCTGACGCTCGGTCATCGTCAGCACCAGATCGGCGTCCGCCGCCAGGTCGGCGGTGAGCATCCGCGCGGTGAAATCGCTCGGATCGCCGCCGAGCCCTTCCAGGACCTGCGCGGCCGTCGGTTCCATCGGGCGTCCGACGGCGGCGCGTGTACCTGCGCTTTCGGCGGTCAGATCGGTGATCCCGAGCTCCTCGGCGTATGCCACTGCGAGGCGCTCGGCCGTTGGGGAGCGACAGACGTTTCCGGTGCAGACGAAGAGAACATGCATGGGCGAAGCATAGGGTCTCGCCCCGCACCGTCCGTACACGCACTGTTGGCTTCGAACATCTGCCGGGTAAATATCGCGCTCACCTGCACTGGTTATCAAGGGTGCATGCGCTGCACCGTGTTTGGAACCGGATACCTGGGAGCCACCCACGCCGCCTGTATGGCGGAACTGGGCCACGACGTCCTGGGCGTCGATATCGATCCCGGAAAAGTGGCGAAGCTCTCCTCTGGAGAGGTGCCGTTCTACGAGCCCGGTCTGGCGGACGTGCTGCGCCGGAACATCGACGCAGGCCGGTTGCACTTCACCACGTCGTACGCCGAGGCCGCGGCGTTCGCGGACCTCCACTTTCTCGGTGTCGGCACCCCGCAGAAGAAGGGGGAGTACGCCGCCGACCTGCGGCACGTGCACTCGGTGATCGACACCCTCGCGCCGCTGCTCGACCGTCCCGCCGTCATCGTCGGCAAGTCGACCGTTCCCGTCGGGACGGCGGCCGATCTGGGTGCGCGGGCCCGCGCACTCGCGCCCGCGGGTGACGCCGTGGAGGTGGCGTGGAACCCGGAGTTCCTCCGGGAGGGCTTCGCCGTCCACGACACCCTGCACCCCGACCGCATGGTGCTGGGGGTGGACCGGCAGCGCCCCGGACGCGCGGAGACCGAGTTACGTGAGCTGTACGCTCGCCTGCTCGACGAGGACATTCCGTTCCTGGTCACAGACCTCGCCACCGCGGAACTGGTCAAGGTCTCGGCCAACGCGTTCCTCGCCACCAAGATCTCCTTCATCAACGCCATCTCCGAGGTGTGTGAGGCCACCGGCGCCGACGTCACCCAACTCGCCGACGCCCTCGGCTACGACGCGCGGATCGGCAGGCGGTTCCTCAACGCCGGGCTCGGGTTCGGCGGCGGCTGCCTGCCCAAGGACATCCGCGCGTTCATGGCCCGGGCGGGTGAGCTGGGCGCGAACCAGGCACTGCACTTCCTGCGGGAGGTGGACAGCATCAACATGCGCCGACGCACCCGGATGGTCGAGTTGGCGGCGCAGGCGTGCGGAGGGTCCCTGCTCGGCGCCAACGTGGCGGTGCTCGGCGCGGCGTTCAAACCGGAATCCGACGACGTCCGCGACTCCCCGGCACTCAACGTCGCGGGAATGATGCAGCTGCACGGGGCTGTCGTCAGCGTCTACGACCCGAAGGCGCTCGACAACTCGCGGAGGCTGTTCCCGACGCTGAACTACGCGACGTCGGCGGTCGAGGCGTGCGACAACGCGGACGCGGTGCTGCTGCTCACCGAGTGGGCGGAGTTCGCCGCCCTCAAACCGGAGGATCTGAACGGCGTGGTGCGGGCGCGGGTGATCGTCGACGGCCGCAACTGCCTCGACGCCGTGGACTGGCGCGCCGCCGGGTGGGTCTACCGGGGGCTCGGCAGGGGATAGCGCCCAGATCACGGAACGCCCCGCGATAACGGGTTTGACGATCCCGGCTGCCGATGGCATCGGCGGGCGGTAGCGTCAGCCTCAATCGCAACGGAGGGCTGGGCGATGTCGAAGGCACGTCACGGATCCCTACTCGCATTCCTCGCTGCCGTGATCTGCCTGCTCGGAGCTGCGCCCGCTCACGCGGCGGAAGTCCCGACCCTGCCGGGGCCTCCGCAATCCGATGCCGGGACCGCGATCGCGTACGCGAAGCGCCACCCGCACACCGCGCCGCCCGGTGCCAACGACTTCTCGTGCCGACCCGACGCCGCGCACCCCCGCCCCGTGATTCTCGTGCACGGCAGCGACGGCAGCGCCTACGCGAACTGGGCCGGGCTGAGCCCGAAACTGAAAGCCGCCGGCTACTGCGTGTTCGCCCTGAACTACGGTCAGAAGCCGGGCACCGAGCACTACGGGATGCAGACGATGACCCAGGGCGCCGCCGAACTCGAGGTGTTCGTCGACGACGTGCTGTCCGCGACCGGTGCCGACGAGGTCGACCTGATCGGGCACTCGCAGGGCGCGACGGTGGCCCGGTACTACGTGAACAGGCTCGGCGGAGCATCGAAGGTGCACCACTGGATCGGTCTGGCGTCGCCCACCTACGGGGGCACGTTCTTCGGGATCGCGACGGCGGTGACGTCCGTTCCCGGGGGCACCGAACTCATCGAAGCGATCGGTTCGGAGGCGCTCGCCGAGCAGGTGCAGGGCTCGCCGTTCCTCACCGCCCTCAACGCCGGCGGCGACACCGTCCCCGGCGCCGAATACACCACGATCGGCACGCGCTACGACGAGGTGATCCAGCCGTACACCAACGTCGCGCTGCACGACCCCGGCGCCACCAACATCCTCGTCCAGGACCTGTGCCCGATCGACCAGACCGGGCATTTCAACCTGCCCTACGACCCGTTCTCCCAGCAACTGGTGCTCAACACTCTCGATCCCGCCCACGTGGTCGTGCCGCCGTGCACGTTCGTGCCGCTGGGAACGGGCATTGCGGGAGTGATCATCGCGAGCAACTTCTGAGTTCTCGCCGCCGAACGGTTGCCCGGTTGCCGTGTCGGACCGCTTCGCTAGACTGCGGGCCATGGAGTGGGGGGATTCCGGATCGAACCCGTGCACAGTCGAAGGCGGCCCATGAGTTCGGTTCTAGGTGTGTCGGTCGGTGCGAGCGCTGTGCGCTTGGCACGACCCGACTCCGTGAACCGTGACGACGCCGCGAGCCGGCACGTCCCCGACTTCCGGGCCCAGGTCGTCGCCGCAGGCCGGGACCTGCCGGAGGAACTGGCGGCCGAATCGATCGGCGTGGTCCTCGCCGGGGCACCCGACGCGGGACAGGTGCGCGCCACCGGCGTCGCCTACCGCGACGAAGCGCAGGCGGGTGCCGTCCAGGCGGCGATGGCCCGGCAGCAGCTCGCCAACTACCAGCTCGTCACCGAGGCCTCCGCCGCGCTGAAATTCCTCGACGTCTCGGGCGCCCTCGGCGACCACGCGACGCTCGTGTTCTACGACCTGGGCAGCTCCGGCCTCACCGTGAGCGTCGTCGACCGGGTGACCGGTGAAGTGGTCGAGACGGTCCGCACCGACACCGTGAGCGGCGACGTCTTCGACCGGCTGGTTCGTGCCAATCAATTGGAGAACCACCGCATCGAGGCGCCCCGCGACGCGGCCGAGAGCCTGGCGCTCGACCTCCGCTGCCGTGAGGCGAAGGAGCGGCTCTCCACCGGCGGCGCCGTCGCCGTGCCCGGCGAGGGTGGTCTGCTACTGCTGTCGCGTGATGTCTTCGACTCGCTCATCGGTGTCACCGTCGAATCGTCGGCGCGCCTCGCCCGCGACGTGATCACCCGGTCGGGACGAACCCCGGATGCCGTGGTGCTCACCGGTGGCGGTGCGCGCATACCACTCGTGCGCACGGTCCTGGAGTCGTGGCTCGGGTTGCCGGTCATCGTTCCCGATCATCCCGAACTCGTTGCGGCACAGGGTGCTGCGCTGCTCGCCCAGCAGGTGGTGCCGCCACCCGTCGAGGTCGCCCGCGTCCTCCCGCCGCCGCAGTACAGGCCCGGTCCCACGGTCGAGGCGACCGTCTCCCGGCACGCGCCGACCGCGGTCGTCGCGCGCAGCGGTGCGCCGTCGAGTACTCCGTCCTGGCTGAGCGCCGCGGCGCCGCCGCCGAGTCAGCAGGTGGCCAAACTCCAGATCCGCGGCGCTGCGCTGGCAGGGACCGCGCTCGCCGTGGTCGCGGTGATCGGTCTCGGTCTCGGGTACGGCAAGAACCTGCTGTCGCGCACCGAGGGGTCGTCGCAGCCGGTGACCACGCAACTCACCACCGAACCGCCGGTCGTCACCGAGATGGCCACACCGTCACCGACGACGCCCCCGCCGCCTCCGACGTCCGAGATCGTCGAGGCGCCCGTGCAGACGGCGTCGCAGATCCGGATTCCCGAGGCGGAGCCCGCGCCGCCGCCGCCGCCCATCCCGGTGTTCCCCGGACTGCCGCAGATCCAGTTGCCGTCGATCCAGCTGCCCGAACTTCCCAGGTTCCCCGGAACGTAGTCGCGGCCGCTATCCGGGCCTACGATGGGAATGGTTCCGGCGTAGAGAGGATGTGTGCAGTGACTGCAAATCCCGCGGAGTTCCACAGCACTCCCAACGTTCCCCCGTCTTCGGCGGCCGCGCCGGCAGAGACCCGTCTGGTCGCGTACACGAAGCCGATCCTGAAGATGTTCCCGCCCACCAGCGAACATGCGGCCAAGGTGACGATGCTGACCGTCTACGCGCTGATGGTGATCGCCATCATCTTCATCGTCCTCCGGGAGGTCGGACTCTTCAGCTAGCGGTCTCGTCCGCTACTTGGAGTGCCGGCCACCCCGTGACGGCCTGACCGCGGGCGCAGTGCCGCTGGTACCCGCGCCGATCGGGCGCGCCAGCATCACCGCGATCGCGGTGGTCAGCGGCACCGACAGCGCCAGGGCGATGCCACCGACCGCGGAACGCACGATCTCGATGGCCACCGCGTCGCTGAGCAGCACGTCCTGGATCGACCGGCCCGCCACACTGAACAGCAACAGCAGCGGCAGCGCCCCGCCGGCATACGCCAGCACGAGGGTGTACACGGTGCTGGCGATGTGATCGCGGCCGACGCGCATCGCCGAACCGAAGATCTGTCGCCTCGACGCGTCCGGGTCGAGCGAGGCCAGTTCGAACGCCGACGCCGCCTGCGTGATGGTGACGTCGTTGAGCACACCCAGCGAGCCGATGATGAAGCCGGCCAGCAGCAGGCCGGTGATGCTGACGTGCTGGATGTACGTCTGGACGTTGGTGTTCTGCTCCTCGGACAGCCCGGTCAGGCGCGTCATTTCGATGGTGGCCCAGGAGAGGACCGCTGCCAGGGCCATCGACGCGAGGGTGCCCAGCAACGCCGAACTGGTGCGCAGTGACACGCCGTGCGCGAGATACAGCACGGCATACAGGATGACGGCGCCGGACACGAGCGCCACCGGGATCGCCGGTTGTCCGTCCAGCAGTGCCGGGAGCGTGAACAGGACGAGCACGCCGAACGAGACGACGATGCCGACGAGCGCCCGGAACCCGCGCCACCGCGCGACCACGATGACGACGACCGCGAACGCGAGAGCGATGAGGGTGACGGGCAGACCGCGCGCGTAGTCCTCGAACGAGTACTCCGTCGTGCCGTTCACATCCGTCTGGCGGGACAGCCGGATGTCCTCACCCACCCGGAGGTCGGGCTGGCCGGGTCCGGGGATGATCTCGAGCAGCGTCTGGGTGCCGGTGTTGGGGCCGGACTCGATGTCGACGATGCTGCGCTGGCACTCGTAGGCGCCGGCGGGCGGGGGCAGAGGGGAGCCGGTGAAGACGCGTCCGGCCGACGGACTTCCGCAGTCGCCGATGTTCTGCATCGTGACCGTGCCCGACTCCGTGACGACCGCGCCGCCCTGCGCGCTCTGGAACGGCTGTTCGACGTCGACGCTCGGCTTGCCGGGCCACAACGCGACGGCGCCGATGAGCACCGCGACACCGATGGCGACGAGGAGCCCGACCACCACCTTGGCGGCGACGGGGCCCATCGGGGCCGGTCCGTCGCTGTGGCCGTGGCCGTGTCCGTGGCCGTGTCCGTGGAATTCGCTCATCGTCCGCGTCGCGCCGGCTGCTGGAAGGATTGTCTCCGCACGCACGACAGGGTAGCCGGAAGCGGACCGGCAACGCTGTGACGGAAGTGCCTTGTGGTGCCGGTGTTGCTACGCCGTCTGGTGCGTATTGCTCTCGTGTCGCTTATATGTCGCCGGTGTGATTAGATATCGGAACACGGCACGCAGCAGCTAATCCGCAGCGAACGCCGAGCTTCATTGCAAAGGTGGTCCGGAACTCCGAACGAGGGGTGTGTTCCGCGGGCGACGAGCCGCTGCGTGGAGAGAAGTGCCGAGCTGGGTGGCGGGGTACAGGGGGGGTTGACCCCGCCACCAACCTGGCGCCCACAGGGGGGAGGGGCGACAGGTGCTCGCGGCACTCGAGGTGCCGGTTGCCAATCTACCGACACATGAGGGGTATTCGTCAACCGGGTAGGTGAAATCGCCCACATGTCGTGACCTCGAACACCGACAGCCTAGGATTATGGCCGTTCGGAGGTGTTCCAGTGCGAATCTCGCGGCCGTCGCGACCCAGCAACCATCTTCGCCGGATCGTGGCGGAGATGGGTATTCCCGTGCCCTGGAACAGGGATCAGCTGATCGACGGTGTCGCCGCCCGCCGGTGTCGCCCGATCCACCTGGTCCCCGTGTCGCACGCCCTGGTCCAGAGCGGGCATTCCGGACTCTGGCTCGCGCGGGCCGAGGACGACGTGATCCTGTACGCAACGGGGATGTCGGACGTGCACGCCACCCACATCATCTGCCACGAACTCGCGCACATGGAACTCGGCCACGACCGCGACGCCGTCGGAGACACCTCCGTCGACTCGACGGTGCTGTCGGCGGCCGCGCCGTCGGTCGACGCGACCGGCGTGGTCAAAATGCTCGGCCGGTCGAACTATTCGAACGACCAGGAATACGAGGCGGAACTGCTCGCCACCCTGATCATGGCGGGTCGCCGCGCGACAGCGAACGGCGACACCGCCGGTGACGCGCGGGTGTCGCGGATGCTCGGAACGTTCTGACGCCGTGTACGAACCGCCCACCTATGTGAGTTGGCCGCTGCTCGCCGTCGTCTGGGGGACCACCCTCCTGCGCGTGGCCCTGGTCCGGTCGACCGTCGCCGAACGCCGGATGAACGCCGCCCTCGTCTTCGCCTCGCTCTCGCTGGTCCTCCAGCGGTCGCTGGCGCAGCACTGGCTCGACCTCTGGTTCGGGCACGGATTCGCGAACACCCTCAGCAACGTCTGCATCATCCTCACCGCGGCGTCGCTGATCAGCCTCTTCTCCGCGTGGGCGCTCGGCCCGGCGCGCCTGCCCCGCATCCACGTCGTGTCGCTGTCGGTGTGCCTCGTCGCGGGGGCGATCCTCATCGCCCTCAGCGCCCCGGCGCGGTCGCGGGGCGTCGCCATCGCGGACGAGGGCGGCTGGCTCTTCGCGGCCTATTGCATCACGTACGCCGTTCCGATCCTCGCCGTCGCCGTGCTCAACCTGTGGATCTCGCTGAAGGCCGTGCGCAGCGCGACCCCGGGACACGAGCGCCGGGTGTTCCTCGCCGTCATCGCGCTGTCGCTGTTCGAGGTGTTCGACATGGGTGTCGTCATGACGACCGGAGTGGTCAACGCCGTCAGCGAAGACAACGCACTGACCGAATCGCACAGCGACTCGGGGGCGTTCATCCGCGTACTCGTCGTGTCGGCGGGCGCGATCATCTCCGCGGGGCCGGTGATCCGGGTGCTCGGCCACCGGTGGCGTACGCGGCGGGTCACCCGCCGGCTGCAGCCGATGTGGCGGACCCTGACCGGCGCGGTCCCCGAGGTGGTCCTGGAACTGCGTCCCGCCGACCGCCGGGCGCTGTCCGTCCGCGGCCGCCTCGACCGGATGAGCGTCGAGATCCGCGACGCGATCATGGTCCTCGATCGGCACGTCGTGTTCGAACTCGGCGACTCCACCGGCCACGCGCCGCCGGTGGTCACGGCGGCGCGACTGCACCTTGCGTGCCTGGCGCGCAACGCCGGTCACCGGGCGCACGGCGCGGGCGGGACGACGCACCGGTTCGCGGCCGACATCGGCGGCGAACCGTGGGAACTGGCACGGCTGGCCAACCACTGGAAGGACGGCGAGCGCGTGGCGGCGGCGCTGTGGGCGCGGCGCCTCCCGCAGTTCGGCGGGCCCGAGGATCCGTCGGCGCGCGTCCCCGCTCAGGTCTGACCGGGGTCCGGCGACGCGAGCGGCAGCGGGCCGTGGCTCTGCCGCAGATTCTCCAGAAGCGGGATCAGCGATTCCATCTCGGCGGTGGTCGGCTCCGCGTCCGCGTCGAGCGATCGCATCGACAGGTGCCGCACCCCGGCCTCGCGGACGGCGATCTTGAACCGGACCAGGGTGTCGTAGTCGTGGTAGCCGTCGGCCGCGAGGTACTGCTCGGGGGCGTGGAAGTGCTGCGCGACCGCCCTCAGGACGTCGGGCTCGGGAGGCTCGTGATCGTTCGTGCGCAGCGACTCGATCTCGGACGGCGCGACGGGGCGGCCGAGGATCCGCGACACCCCCGCGGCGACGGCGTCCTCGCCCGGTTCGGGACCGTCGAGTTCGTGGGCGAGGGAGAACAGGCGGTTGACCCGCACCGACAACGGCACCCCGGTCATGCGGTCACCTCCGCGTCTCCGCTGCGTTCGGGATCGTCGGTGGCGACGAGTTTCACCGCGTCCTCCCATCGACGCCAGAACCGCTCCCGGGTGGCCGCGTCGAGATCCTCCCCCCGGCCGTAGAGGAAACGGCGGTACCGCGCCTCCTCGAGTTCGCGGGGGTCGGTGACGGTCGACGGTTCTTCCAGTAGGTGGCCGAACGCGAACTCCACCAGCGGCTGGCGCGGCCCCGCGGGTCCTCCGTTGACTTCCAGCAACCGCGTGACGTAGGCGCCGGTGATCTTCGAGACCACACGGCTCAGTTCGCCCGCCGCCTCGACCAGCCCCGGAACCTCGGGGTGCGCCGCGCTCAGCCTCGTGAGCTGGGTATGCGGCCCCAGGATCTCGATGATCGTGTCCAGATCCAGCGGAATCTCCGACGGTCCGAGCGTCAGCGGGCGCGACGCCGGCACCCGCTCGTCCCCGTCGAGCGCCTCGAGGGGAGTCGGGTGACCGCCGTCGAGGGTGCGGGCCGCGCTGCCCGGCGCCCACCGCAGCGCGACGTCCAGTTTGCGGAGGGTCTCGATGCTCGGATCCGGGCCGGTCCCGTTCTCGGCGCGTGTCTGAGCTGCGTCGGAGGGGCCACCGGCGGCCGTGACCTGGTCCTGTGTGAGGTTCAGCAAACGCCGTCGCCGGTGGACGAATTGTCCGAAACGCGCGCGGGTGCTGGTGACCATTCTTTTCCCCCAGGAGACACGCAAGCGACGCGCGTGTCGCTTGCTGTGTCTCGATCCTACTGCTTGTAGCTGGTGAGGAAATTACCGAACCGCTCGATGGCGACGGCGAGATCCCGCGCCCACGGCAGCGTCACGATCCGGAGGTGGTCGTGGTCCGGCCAGTTGAATCCGGTGCCCTGCACCATCAGGATCTTCTCCTGCAGCAGCAGGTCCTGGACCAGCTTCTCGTCGTCGTAGATCTCGTAGACGTTGGGGTCGAGACGGGGGAACGCGTACAGCGCGCCCTTCGGCTTCACGCACGAGACGCCCGGGATCATGTTGAGGCGTTCCCATGCGACGTCACGCTGCTCGAGCAGCCGGCCACCCGGCAGGATCAGGTCTTCGATGCTCTGGTGCCCGCCGAGCGCCACCTGGATGGCGTGCTGACCCGGTACGTTCGGGCACAGACGCGTCGACGCCAGCAGGTCGAGTCCCTCGAGGAAACCCGCGGCGTGCTCCTTCGGGCCGGTGATGGCCACCCAGCCGGAGCGGTAACCCGCCACGCGGTACGCCTTCGACAGGCCGTTGAACGTCAGGCACAGCAGGTCCGGGGCCAGCGTCGCCAGCGAGATGTGCTTGGCGTCGTCGTAGAGGATCTTGTCGTAGATCTCGTCCGCGAGGAGCAGCAGCTGATGCTTGCGCGCCAGGTCGACGAGCTGCTGCAGCACCTCCATCGAGTACACCGCACCCGTCGGATTGTTCGGGTTGATGACGAGGAGCGCCTTGGTCTTGTCGGTGATCTTGGACTCGATGTCCGCGATGTCGGGGTTCCAGTCGTTGCCCTCGTCGCACAGGTAGTGCACCGGGGTGCCGCCGGCGAGGCTCGTCATCGCGGTCCACAGCGGGTAGTCCGGCGCCGGGATCAGCACCTCGTCGCCGTTGTCGAGGAGCGCCTGCATCGTCATCGTGATGAGCTCGGACACGCCGTTACCCAGGTAGATGTCGTCGACGTCGAGTTCGGGGAACCCGGCGACCAGTTCGTAGCGGGTTACGATCGCGCGGCGCGCCGACAGGATGCCCTTGGACTCGGAGTACCCCTGCGCGTACGGGAGCGCGGCGATCATGTCGCGCATGATCACGTCGGGCGCATCGAAACCGAACGGCGCGGGGTTGCCGATGTTGAGCTTGAGGATCCGGTGACCTTCCGCCTCCAGCCGGGCGGCGTGGGCATGTACCGGTCCACGGATCTCGTAGAGCACGTTCTGAAGCTTGGTGGACTGCTCCAGCTTGCGATGCGGCATGCGGTGGTGGCCGTGGTCTGGGTTGCTCACGACGGTCATTCTCCCACTCCCGGGCAACCGGATTTCTACTGGTGGGTATCGGACCGTCGTCGTGTCGTCGAAACACGCCGCCCGCGCACACGCCCGTCGTACCCTCGAGAGGGGGTCGTGATCACCGCGCCCGGAGGGAAAGACCCACATGTCAGCACCGGTAACCCGTCGTCCCGGACCCGTCGACATCGCGCACCACAGCCATCTCGTCGGGGTGTTCGAGCCGCAGCGGGAGGAGGTCGACGTCCGGGATCTCGAGGTGATCGGCGAGCTGCCCTCCGACCTGCACGGCGCCTATCTGCGCAACGGTCCCAATCCGCGGTTCGACCCGATCGGCACGTACGTCTATCCGCTCGACGGCGACGGCATGGTCCACCGCATCGAGTTGGCCGACGGCGCCGCCCGGTACACCAACCGATTCGTCCGCACCCCCATGGTGAAGGCGGAAGAGAAGGCCGGACACGTCATCTGGGCCGGTGTCACCGACCTCTACACTCCGACCGAGGACGAGGTCGGACCCGAACTCGCGGGCACGTCGCGCGAATTGCCGGACATCAACATCGTCCGGCACGGCGGACGGCTGCTCGCGATGGCCGAGACCACGCTGCCGTTCCGCCTCGACCCCGCCGACCTGAGCACGGTGGGACGGGAGAACTGTGACGGCGCCATGGGAGTGGGGAGCACCGCGCACCCCAAGATCGACCCGGTCACCGGACAGATGGTGCTGTTCAACTACATGTTGGAAGCTCCGTACCTGACGTGGTCGGTGGTCAACCCCGACGGCTCGGTGGCGCGAACACCGACGCCCGTCGAGGGTGCGGACACGCCGCTGATGATCCACGACATGGCACTCACCGAGCGCTACATCGTCCTGATGCTGTGCCCCCTGGTCTTCGACATCGCCGCCGTGCTGACCGGCGGATCCGTGCTGGACTGGCGGCCGGACGACGGTACGAGGATCGCGCTGATCCCCAGAGACGGCGGTCCCGTGCGGTGGACGACGCACGACGCGTACTGGGTGTGGCACTTCGCGAACGCGTTCGATCTGCCCGACGGGAGGGTGAGCGTCGACTACGTGGAATGGACGTATCCCGGCGGGTTCGCGAAGGCCCCGGCGCCGTCGCTGGGCTCGCTGGTCCGCGCCGTCGTCGACCCCGGCAGCGGGCGGGTGACGCGAGAGGTGGTGTGCGACCGCGACGTCGAGTTCCCGCGGGTCGACGACCGCGAACTGACCCGTGGGCACCGCACCGTGGCGACGGTCGGCAAACTCGACCGCAGCCAGGGACGGCAGGATTCGCTGTGGTTCTTCGACACCGCCCGCGGCACCGAGACGCACTGGGACCCGGGCAGTGTGTCGGTGGGCGAACCGATCTTCATGCCGGGCGCCGAGCACGAATACTGGGGGATGATCGGCACCGACCGCGCCGACATGTCGTCCTGGTTCTTCGTGCTGCCCGCCGACGACCCCGGGTCGGGGCCGATCGGGAAGGTGCGACTACCGATTCGGGTTCCGGCGGGCCTTCACGGCGCGTGGCTGCCTGCGGAGTAGCGGGCGGCGGAATATCCTCGGCGGATGACCTCTGCGCCCTACGGTTCCTGGCCCTCTCCGATCGCGGCGGCGGATCTCGCCTCCAGCGGCCACCCCGTCGAGGGTGGCCGCTACGTGGGCGACGACGTGTGGTGGTCGGAGCTGCGGCCCAGTGAGGGCGGGCGGGTCGCGGTGCGGCGCCTCGGCCTGGACGACGAACCGGAAGACGTCCTGCCCGCACCGTGGAACTCCCGCACCCGGGTCCACGAGTACGGCGGCGGCGCCTGGACCGTCACCGACGCCGGCCGCCTGGTGTTCGCCGAGTTCAGCGACCAGCGCCTGTACCTGTTGGAGGGCGGGACACCGGTGCCGCTGACCCCGGAGCCGCCGCAGCCGTGCTCGCTGCGGTACGGCGACCTGTCGGTGGTCGACGGCGAGGTGTGGGCGGTCCGCGAGACGCACGACACCGAGGGCGGCGTGTCCCGCGACATCTGCGTGATCCCGCTGGACGGGTCGGCGGCGGACGACCCGCATCGGGTGCGGTCCGTCGTGGCCGGCTCGGATTTCCTGGCCAATCCGCGGCTGTCCCCGGATCGCAGGCACCTCGCCTGGATCGCGTGGGATCACCCCCAGATGCCGTGGGACGGCACCGAGCTCAGGGTCGTGGCCGTCGAGGGCGGCCGCGTCACCGGCAAGGTGCGGACCCTTCTCGGCGGTACCGAGGAATCGGTGCTGCAACCCGAATGGGTCGGGACCACCGAGCTGTACACGATCAGCGACCGCAGCGGCTGGTGGAATCTGTACCGGGTGGACGTCGACGATCCCGAGCCGGTGGCGTTGTGCCCGATGGACGCCGACTTCGGTGGTGCGCTGTGGATGCTCGGCGGCCGCTGGCACACCCGCCGCGACGACGGCACCCTGCTGACCGTGCGCACGTTCGGCACCGACACCCTCGCCGTGCTCGATCCGGGCAATGGTTCGCTGGTGGACATTCCCCTCGACGGACTCACCAGCATCGGTCTCGGGGATCGCAACGGCAGCCGGATCCTGTTGCTCACCGGCGGCGCGCAGACGCCGGCGGGTCTGCGGGAACTGGACCTCGACACCGGTGAACTCCGCACCGTCCGGTTGTCCGTCACCGAACTGCCGGAGTCGGCGTATCTCCCCGAGGCCCGGCAGCTGACGTTCCAGGGCGCCGAACGCGAAGTCCACGCGATCGCCTACCCGCCGCGGCACCCGCGGTACCAGGGGGAGGACGGGGAACTGCCGCCGTACGTGGCGTTCGTGCACGGCGGACCGACGTCACGGGTCGCGCCGTTGCTGAATCCCGTGTTCGCGTTCTTCACCAGCCGCGGCATCGGCGTCGTCGACGTGAACTACGGCGGCTCGACGGGTTACGGCCGCGAATACCGCAACCGGTTGCGGGGCCAGTGGGGCGTCGTCGACGTCGAAGACGTGGTAACCGCGGTGACCGGTCTCGCGGAGGCGGGGATGGCGGACCCCCGCCGGCTGGCGATCGAGGGCGGATCTGCCGGCGGGTGGACCGTGCTCGCGGCGCTGACGACTTCGGACGTGTTCGCCTGCGGCGCCTCCTACTTCGGTGTCGCCGAACTCGACGGTTTCGTGAAGGAGACCCACGACTTCGAGTCCCGGTACATCGACGGCCTGATCGGCCCGCTGCCGGAGGCCGCCGACCTCTACGCCGAGCGGGCACCGCTGAACAACGTCGCCGGGCTGAACTGCCCGGTGCTGCTGCTGCAGGGGCTCGACGATCCGATCGTGCCGCCGTCGCAGGCGGAACGGTTCCGGGATGCGCTCGTGGAGAAGGGCATCCCGCACGCCTACCTCGCGTACGAGGGGGAGTCGCACGGCTTCCGGAAGCTCGCCACGCTGATCAGCTCACGCAACGCCGAACTCTCCTTCTACGGTCAGGTACTGGGCTTCGAGCCGCCGGACGTCCCGCGGCTCGAACTCTGGCGACCCGAGGAGGGGTAGGCGCGGCGCGTCATCGGGCGAGCAGGGCCTCGCAGGACCGCGCCGCACACGCGCACGCCTGCACCGTCGCGGTGTCGATGGTCGGGCGTCCGGCCTGCGACCGCCAGAACCGCAGGGCCGTCAGCGCGACGCGGGAGATCTGCTCCGGGGCGGCGTCGGCGGGCATCCCGAGGCGGGTGTGCGGCGACATGCCCTCCCCGCCGAGCACCCGCTCGAGCAGGACGACGTCCGAGTCCCGTAGCTGCAGACCACTCGAGCGCAGGCCCGACAGCACCCGCAGCTCCCGGAAGACGTGGGTGTCGGCGAGCAGGCGGTCCGCCGCCCGGCTCAGGGTGCGGCTCGCCGACGACGGGGTGCGGGCCAGCACCGCCTTCAGCGTCCGGAGCGCCGAGTGCGCCTTCAGTTCCGTGCTGCGCTGACCGAACTGCAGGTGCAGCGTGCGGCGCAGGTCCTCGAGGCCGCTGTGCGCCGTCAGCTCGCGGGCCAGCACGGGCGCGTCGGTCGCGCCTGCGCGGATCAGCACGACCGCGAACCGGATACCGAACAGGCCGAAGGAATCGAGAAGGTCGCGCCGCTGCCCAGGCGACAGGACGAGGTCGGTGTTCTCCGCCCCGAACCGGGTGATCGAGCGCAGGGCGGACTCGAGCACGCTGTCGGGAACGGTGGCGAGCACCGCCAGGTCGTCGAACTCGGTCTGACGCAGCGTGCGACCACGCAGCGCGAGAAGCCCCGACACGGGCAGCAGGCTGCGTTGCACCCGCCGACCCGCGTCGTCCGCGGCGGCCCGGGCCGCGTCGAGGGTGCGTTCACGTCCACCCTTCACCTCGTCGGCCCGCGACAGCACCCCGACGATGCCGAGCGGCCCGGCGGCCGTGCCGACCCGGGTCTGCAACTGGTCGAGCAACCGCACGTCCGCGCCGTCGGTGCCCCGCGTCAGGTAGACGACGGCGTCGACGTCGCACGGCCCGTCCTCGGGGAGGAGCAGCGCCCGGGTGCGCGCCGACACGTCCCGCGAGTTCGACGACGTCCCAGGCGTGTCGACGAGCGTGAACTCGCCGAGCAACGCCGACGGCCACCCCACCTGCAGCCGCTCCACCCGGTCCGCGGTAACCGCGCCGAGGTCGAGCGAGAGCCTGCCCTCGTCCCGGTGCACGGGCAGTCGCGTCCGGCGTCCGGAGTCGTGGGTGAGATCGATTCGCGGCGTGGTGGACTGCTCGAACCAGGTGACCACCCGGGTGCACTCGGTGGCGTCGGTGGGCGCGATCTCCTCGCCGACGAGGGCGTTGAGCAGCGTCGACTTACCGGCCTTCAGCGTGCCGGTGAGCGCGACGCGGAGTGGTTCCTCGAGGCGGGCGCCGCAGTGCCGGAGTTCTTCGACAGTGGCGGGGTCGCTGCGCAGTTCGTGCCGGGCGGCATCGATCAGCTGGCGGGTCTGGGAGCCCAGACGGGTGACGCTCATGCCGCGACCTGACCCGCGAATCCGGCGGCCTGCAGTCGGATCTGCCGCAAGGTGTCGAGTTCCGTGCGGATCTCCGCGGACCGCGTCGCACGGTGATCGTCGTGCATCTTCGACGCGTCCGTCGCCGCGCGCAGCGAATGGTCGACGGAACGGAGCATCTCGTTCGCCAGGTCGGTGAAGTGGTCGCGCAGGACGCGTTGCACCTCCCGCAGTCGCTGCTTCGATTCCTTTCCCACCTGGAAGATCACGTCGTCCATCAGCCGCGACACCGCCACCTTCGCCTCCGCCTGCCTGCGGGCGGTGCGCGCCTTGCGGTCCTCGCGGTACGTGTTGGCACCGAGCAGCACTCCCGCGCCGATCGAGAAGGGATTCACCAGCGCCAGGCCGGCCAGGCTCGTGACGAGACCGACCATCAGCACGCCGCCGTACGACCCGCGCATGCTGGACAGGACGCGCTGGGTGAAACCCTGCGCACTCTCCAGGGATTCGAGAGTGTTCACGGGTTCGAGCACGTGATCCACGTTGTCGATGCGCAGCGCGGGCACCGGGACCTTGCCGTCCTCGGCGAAGCGTTGCGCGACCGACAGCGCCAGATCCTGCGAGCGGGTGTGGGCCATCACGAAGTTCTCCCGCACGCACGTCGCGATCTCGCCGTCGAGCCAGGAACCGAACTCCTCCCATCGCGGTGCCGGGTCGGACTTGCCGATGTCCTCCTCCGCCGCGCGGATGACGGTGCGCAGACGATGGCGCAGGTCGTGCTCGATGTCCGTCATCAACTCGATCGCGCCGTCGGCCAGCGTGTACTGCCAGTTCGCGGATCGCTGGCGGAGCTGATCCGCCGCCGTGCGGGCCCGGGTCATCTGCTCGACGAGAGCGGCGCCGCGCTGCGGATCACGCAGCGTGTCCAGTTCGGCGCTCAGCGACAGCGACAGGTGGTCGGTGACGGTGCGGACATCGGCGATCACCGAATTGCGGAGCACGACATCCGCTTTCGCAACCACCTGGGCGCGGAGATAGTCGACGAGCTGCGGGATGCCGGATTCGACGTCGAGTGCGTCTTCGCCCGACTCGAGCGCGTCCGCGTGCATCACCGCGGACACCGGCAGCAGTGGCAGCGCGAGATCCGCATTCTGCAAGTGGGTGCGGTTGGCTTTCTGGATGTCTGCCCACCGCGGATAGAAATCGATCTTGTTGACGACGCAGATCACCATCGGGCACAGCTTGTACACCTGCGTGAGCAGGGCGACCTCGGGTTCGGTGTATTCCTGACTCGCATCGGACACGAACAGCACCGCATCCGCCGTGGGGACCAGCGCCAGCGTGTCCGCCGCGCGGGCCGGAGCGTGACCGGAGAAACCGGGTGCGTCGACCAGCACCAGACCCTCCGCGAGCAGGTCGTGGGGGAGGGTCACCGTCGAATCCGGGTCCGGCGCGACAGGTCCGTACTCGACGACCACCGGCTCGTGCCGCGACCGTGCCGCCGCCGACACGTCCGCGTCGACGAGCGCACCGGCCACGGAGCTCACACCCTTGTCGGTCAGTCCGAGCACCACCACCCGCGTCCGCGGATCGGCGAGGCGAGACTCGGTGTGCGACAGCCGGGTCAGGAGATCACCGCGGCCCGCGGTTCGGGTCAATGCCGCCAACTGCGACAGCAGCGCCGCCATCGACGCGGTGGTCTCGGCGGGAAGATTCGGACGCACTGGGGCGCCCACGGCTGGGGATTCGAGGGTGGCGTTCATGATCTCCGCAAGTGTCGGTGACGGGCATTCGAGAGAGGGGAGTGGCGGGCCCGCATGCAGGGGAGTCGGCGGACCCGCCACGTCGGGGTCAGAACACGTGCTGGTCGACGGTCGTCGTCGCAGTCAGGCTCTGATCGTGGGTGTCGAGCGTGGTGCCGGAATCGGCCGTCAGCCCGGACGAGAGGCTCGTCGCGCTCGTCGAATCCAGCGATGTGCCGGTGTCGAGTGTGGTGCTCGAGTCGTACGAGGTGGTCGAGTCGTATGAGCTTGTGGTGTCGGTGGTTGCCGCGGTACCGGTGTCGGTCGTTGCGGTGTCGTGGCTGAGACCCGTGTCCGCTGCCATGTCCGTGAGGGTGCTGATCGCGGAACTCTGGTCCGTCGACGTGGGATCACTGCTCGCCGTCGTGGTGGTGGACGGGGTTGCCTGCGACTGGCCCAGGTCGGCGGTCGGCGCCGTCGCCGTGGTGGCCGCCGCCGTCTGCGTCGCCGTGTTGTCGTCGGCCGTGCTGTGGGTCGTGTTGTTCTCGGTCGTCCCGGTGGAAGTGGGGGTCGTCTGCGATCCGCCGAGATCCGCGGTGGGTGCTGTCGCATTCTGCGTGGTGGCGGCGGACGTCGCGCCGGCCGCAGTGGCCGTGGTCTGCGAGGCGTGCGCCGCCTCGTCGCCGGAGGCCGTTGCTGCCTCCGGGCTCCGCGTATTCTGCTGCGTCGTAGAGGTTTCCGAAGTTGCGGTTGTGCTCGTCTGCCGGATCGTCGTGTCGAGAGGCTGCGACGTCGCAGCCGCATCGGAATGGGTCGACACCGGAGTCGCCGTGATCGGCTGGGCCGCGGACGTCGCCGTTGCGGGCGCAGTATTCGCGGCCGGAGTGGCGGCGGCAGGCTGCATGGCAGAGGCGGTCGGCGAGGACACCGACGCCGTCTGGCTCAGCGTCGTCGGCTGCGTCGCAACCGGGCTGCCCTGGTTGAACGAGGGCTGAGTCGCGGAAGGGCCTCCCGAGTTCACCGACTCGCCGCGGCCCGGGTTGCCGAACGACGCCGACGCGCCGGGCTGCGCGTTCTGGTGACCTGACCCCGCTCCGACGGACGCTCCCGAGTTCGACGCGCCGTGTGCGTCGGTCGCGGTGTCGTTTCGGTGGGCGGTGTTGTCCTCGTGGACCTGGTTGCCGGAGGGTGCGTGGTTGTCGTGGCCTGTGCTGTCGAGACCACGGCTGTCGTGGTCGCGGGTTTCGCCGGCAGGGCGCGAATTCTGTTGCGGCTCATCGTGCTGAGCAGGCTGTCCGCCGGTCGGGTTGATGGGACGGAGGTCGCGCAGGAGCCCGTCGAGTCCGTCGCGCAGAAGGTCCGCCGCATGGGGCGCGCCGCCCAGGTCGGGCTGCGGTGCCCGGGCTTCGGTCGCGGCGTGCAGGGCGGGAACATCGTGTTCGATGACGGCCGTGGGGTGGACTTCGCTTCTCGTCATGAGTGTGCTCCTTCATCTCGGGTTGCCTTCGAGGCGACTGCCGACGACGGTATGGACCATTCCTGGGAAGACCATGGGAGGACGCTGCACCTTCCCTAGGGGCGTTCGCCGCCACGCACACAGGAACATCGCAGGAAGCGCACAGCGGTCGGTACAGGAAGGCGGTCTAGCGTTTCGATCGGCAGGAAAGTCGCCTGCCGTACACGGAATGGAGATCACGGCATGCGGACATCGATGGGGATCAGCATGGGTTCCGACTCGTTCGTGTCCGCACAGGTGCACGGTGAATCGCAGGCGCACCACGAGCACGACGGCTTCACGGTGGTTCGGCACTCCGCCGAACTGGCGTTGTCGTCGAGCAGCGCACCCTCCCTCGGGCCGCATCGTGCCGGTCCGCTTCCCCAGGGCAGCATCGTCTTTCGCGACTTCATCGACCGAGTCGGTGACCCCGTTCCGGTGATCGGCGACGACGGGACCCGCACCCCGGCCGTGCAGTTGGTAACCACCGCGCTCGACTGTCTGATTCGGGGCCGCGCCCCCGCGCCCGACCAGGTGGTGGTCGCGGCTCCGGCAGGCTGGTCGGGGTATGCGGTGGAGGAACTCGAGGACGAGATCCGCCGCTGGGGTCTGCTGCAGAACCGCACCGTCACCGTCATCCCCGAAACCACCGCGGCACTCACGTGGATCACCCGGGTCGAGAAGCTCGACGATTGCGACACCGTACTGCTGTGCGACATCGGAGCCCACTCCCTCGACCTGACCCTGGCCACCAGGCGCGGCGCCGAATTCGGTGTGCTCCCGTCGACGCGGAGCACCCACTTCAGCGGCGACCACGCCGACCGGCTCCTGATGGGACATGTGGTCGCGTTGGTGCAGAACGCGAACCCGGACTTCGACGTCGACGATCCCGCGCACCGCGGAGCGGTGGCCGAACTCGCGGCCCGCTGCCGGATCGCGAAAGAACGGTTGTCGCAGGACACCTCCGCCGTGGTGACCGTCGAGCTTCCCGGCATCCGCCGCCAGATACGGGTCATGCGTTCCGAATTCGAGGACCTCATCCGCGGGTCGCTCACTCACGCCGCGAACACGGTGGCACGCGAACTCGAACGACTCGCCGAGACCGGCACCCCCGCCGACGCCGTCGTCCTCCTCGGCGGCGGAGCGGCGGTTCCCCTCGTGACCGAACTGCTGTCGACCGCCGTGGACGTCCCCCTCGTCGTCTCGCCGGACCCGGCGACGGCCTCCGCCCGCGGCGCGGCGGTCATCGCCGAGCGCGCATCGCTCCGGCCGTCGGGTTCCCGGGTGATGTCGGCGCCGGGACCGCGGGTGCAGCCGCCGGCGGCGCCGCGACCGATCGCGTCGGCAGCGTCGCGTGTGCTGCCTCCGTCGGCACCCGCCGCGGTGCCGACCAGGGACGTTTCCCCTCCCAGAACGCTTGTCACACCGGCTGCCGCCCCGGCCGCGAAGACGCCGAGGTCGGGGATCCGGGGCTGGATGGTCGCGGCGAGTGCCGCCGCGCTCGTGCTCCTGGGCGCCGGCGCGGCAGCGACCCAACTGATCGGCCAGGACGACACACCCTCGGCAACGACGACGACCACCTCGTCCGTGGAACAGGCATCGTCCGCCGACCAGACCGCGCAGGACGACACGTCGCAGGAATACACCGTGCAGAACCCGGCGCCCGCTCAGCCGATGGGCGGCGGTGCACCGGGACGCGGCGGCGCCGGACCGCGGTAGAGGACAGCGATGCCCCCACCGATCACGGTGGGGGCATCGCTGTTCACTGCTGTCGGCTAGCTCTTCCGGCCCGGTGCCTTCGCGCCTGCCTTGAAACCGAGTCCACCGGGCTTGGCCTGCGGCGGGGCCTGCCCCGTCTGCGGTGCCTTGCCGTTGGTCCCGTCGCCGTTCGACTCCTCTACCTTCGGAGCCTCGGCCGCGGGAGCTTCGGTCTTCGGCGCTTCCGCCTGGGGTGCTTCAGCAGGCGACGCCTCGGGTGCCTCGGCCTTCGGCGCTGCGGCCTTGGGAGCCGCGGACTTGCGGGCTCCGGGAGCCTTGGCGCCGCTCTTGAATCCGAGTCCACCGGCCTTCGCCGCCGGGGGTGCCTTCGGAGTCTCCGCCGCGGGTGCCTCTGCCGCGGGTGCCTCCGGGGTCGCGGAGGTGTCGGCGACCTGGGGCTCGGCGGCAGCCGGCTCGGCCGGTGCGTCCGCGGGAGCGGCCTTCGCCCCGGGAGCCTTCGCCTTGCCCTTCATCTGCAGACCCTTACCGGGAGCCTTGGCCCCGGACGCCAGACCGAGACCCTTCGGCTTCGCCGCGGGGGCGTCCTGAACGGGGGTTTCCGCGACGGGAGCCGCTGCGGCCGGTGCATCGGCAGCCGGAGCGGCGGCCTTCGCGCCGGGAGCCTTGGCGGCACCCTTCATCTGCAGACCCTTGCCGCCCGGTGCCTTCGCACCACCGGCGAGCCCGAGGCCCTTCGGCTTGGGTGCCTCCGCTGCCGGAGCGTCGGAGCCGCCGTCGGCGGCCGCAGCGGGAGCGGCCTTCTTGGCGCCGGGCGCCTTCGCGCCGCCCGCCATGCCGAGACCCTTGCCGGGAGCCTTGGCACCGGGAGCTTTCGCGCCGCCCGCCATGCCGAGACCCTTGCCGGGTGCCTTCGCCCCGGGTGCCTTCGCGCCGGGAGCTTTCGCGCCCGGTGCCTTGGCCAGGCCCTTCATCGCCAGACCCTTGCCCGCCGGAGCTTCGGTGGCGGCCGGCGTTGCGGCGGCCTCCTCGACCTCTTCGACGCGCTCCTTCTCGACGACCTCGGCCTTTGCTTCGGCTGCCACGGGTGTCGCCGGCTTCTCGCGGGGGACGACCTTGATGTTCTCGGTCAGCTTCTCGGGCTCGAGACGCGTGATGGACGAGAGCATCAGCTGGGCGACGTCCACGACCTCGACGCCCTCACCCTGGCCGGACTCCTGGCGGGCGGTGACGCCGTCGGTGAGCATGACGCGGCAGAACGGGCAGCCGGTCGCGATCTTCTTCGGATCGGTGCTGAGCGCCTCGTCGACCCGGTCGATGTTGATGCGCTTGCCGATGTTCTCTTCCATCCACATGCGGGCGCCACCGGCACCACAGCACATGGATCGTTCGCCGTGACGCGGCATTTCCTTCAGCTTCGCGCCGGACGCTTCCATCAGCTCGCGGGGAGCGTCGTACACCTTGTTGTGGCGTCCGAGGAAGCAGGGGTCGTGGTAGGTGATGTCCTCGCTGACGGACGCGACCGGAATCAGCTTCTTCTGGCGGACCAGACGGTTGAGCAGCTGGGTGTGGTGAACCACCTCGTACTCGCCGCCGACCTCCGGGTACTCGTTGCCGAGCGCGTTGAAGCAGTGGGCGCAGGTGACGACGATCTTGCGCTTGCGCTGCTCGACGCCGTCGAAGACCGAGTTCAGCAGCTCGATGTTCTGCATGGCGAGCTGCTGGAACAGGAATTCGTTTCCGGCGCGGCGAGCGGAGTCGCCGGTGCACGTCTCGTCGGCACCGAGCACCATGAACTTCACGCCTGCGGTGGCGAGGAGTTCGGCGACGGCCTTCGTGGTCTTCTTGGCGCGGTCCTCGTAGGCGCCGGCGCAGCCGACCCAGAAGAGGTACTCGTAGTCCTCGAAGCTGTCCGCATCCTGGCCGAACACGGGGATCTCGAAGTCCATCTCACTGATCCAGTTGAGACGGTCCTTGGAGTTCTGACCCCAGGGGTTGCCCTTGTTCTCGAGGTTCTTGAACAGGCCGGCCAGCTCGGACGGGAACTCCGACTCGATCAGCACCTGGTAGCGGCGCATGTCGATGATGTGGTCGACGTGTTCGATGTCGACGGGGCACTGCTCGACGCACGCGCCGCAGTTGGTGCAGCTCCACAGCGTCTCGGCGTCGATGACCGGGGCCAGTTCGCCTTCGACGGTCTCGCCGACCAGCTTGCGCTCGGCCTCCTGACGGGCCGCCTCGGGGATCGCCGCCAGCTTGGCGTCGTCGACGGCGCCTTCGCCGTTCACCAGGCCGACTTCGTCGCCGCCCATGTCCTTGCGGCCTCCGGCGAGCAGGTACGGAGCCTTGGCGTAACCGTGGTCGCGCAGCGACGTGATGAGCAGCTTCGGAGACAGCGGCTTGCCGGTGTTCCACGCGGGGCACTGCGACTGGCAGCGGCCGCACTCGGTGCAGGTGGTGAAGTCCAGCCAGCCCTTCCAGGAGAAGTCCTCGATGTTGCCGGCGCCGAACGTGTCGGTGTCGGGATCGGCGTCCTCCATGTTGATGGGCTTGCCACCGGACATCATGGGCTTGGCGGCGCCGAGTGCGACGTCGCCGTCGTCCTCACGCTTGAAGTAGATGTTCGCGAACGCCGCGAACCGGTGCCAGGCGACACCCCAGGTGATGTTGCGGCCGACGACGTAGAGCCAGATCATGCCCGACATCAGCTTGACGAAGGCGAAGAACGCCACCATGTTCGGGCTCGCGGGAAGCAGCTTCGCGAGGTTCATCGTGAAGAAGTCGGTCCACGGGTTCGAGTGGCCGTAGGTGGCGATCTTGCCGGCCTTCACGAAGATCATGCCGAGGCCCTCGATGAGGACGACGGCCTCGACGAAGTACGCGGCCCGGAAGTCGGAGCCACCGAAACGGGACAGCCGCGCGGGCACGCGGGGGTGGTTGAGCTGGCGGATCACGATCAGCGTGGTGATACCGATGACCGTGCCGAGACCCAGGATCTCGTCGATGAAGTGGTAGACGGCCGTGTTACCGACCAGCGGCCAGTGGAACGCCGGGTCGAATGTCTGCCCGTACGCCTCGAACCACACGACGGCTCCGAGCATGAAGCCGACCATGACCAGCCAGTGAGCCCAGCCGACGGTGCGGAACTTGCTCATGCGCGTGTGGGCGATGAATTCGACACACATCTGCTTGAAGCGCGGGAAGAACGGGCGCCATCGATCCGGGGCCGACTGGCCGATCCGGACGACGTTGACCATCTTCAATGCGCCTGTGATGAAGGAGAACCAACATACGAGGCTCAGCAGCACGCCGATGGTGCCCAACGTGATCGTCAGGGCATTCATGTCGCGGCCTTTCGTTTCAGGGCGGCAGGGCGGCCACCTCGGGACTGCTCGTGATCCTAACGCTTGCTAAGTTACCCGTCGGTAACTTATTAAGCCTACCTGCGGGTAACTTACCGGGTTCGAGTGGGATATCTGCAGCTGGGGCGCCGATGAGGCATGTGGTGCATGCCACACTCGGACTTTCTGTTTGCCACGTTAAAGGGTCGAAATTGCGGCGTTCACCCAAGGTCGCCCTAACTTCGGCAGACGGCTGCACGAGACCGTTCGAGACCTCTCTGCAGACGCACTTCGGCGGCCATTTCGGTCACGAATTCAGCGCGGTTACGTTGCGGTGGGATAACGATGGGCCAAATATTCCGCGGATGGAAGTCGCGGTTACCGGAAATCGGTCCGACAGGACTAATTCACGCCATGTAATTCGTGCGAATTACGTTGCGTTCGGCCAACTGCCGACCGGCGCCCTTCGCGCCGATGAATTTTTCGTCAATGAACAATTCGGCCGTGATTCCGCTGTTACTCTGAGCGTGTTTTCCGGCCCTGGTCAGCGGTCGCAACGGGGGTCGTGCAGTGCGCTTCTACCACATCGGTACTTCGTCGCGTCGGTCCTGAAATGAGGCATCAATGATCGTGAGAAGAGCTGCAGTAACGGCAGGCATGGCGGTCGCCGCCATGGGTCTCGCCGCCGGGGTTTCCCACGCGGGGCCGGCGTCGGCACCCGCTCCCGCGGCGCCCGCGCCGACAGCGTCGGCGCCCGCCGTGCTCCCGCTGCCGTTCCACGACGTCGCGTCCCGGGAGGAGAACGACAGGGCGTTCGCCCAGTTCGGTGCGCAGGTGGGAATTGCCGTCACCGTTGGAAGCTTGGTTGGAACGATGGCCGGCGCCGGAATTGGCTGCGTTGCAACGCTTCCTGCTTGCGTTCCCGGCCTCGTCACCGGGGCGGGTATCGGCGGGGTGGTGGGAACCATCGTTGCCGGTGGTCCCACTCTCGGCGTCAGTGCGTACCAGTTGTGGGAAACCTACAACGCCGCCCCGGGGACCTCGATCTACGCGGACAGGGACGAGTAGAACCCTCGCCCAGTCGCCCGGCCCCGTCGTGTCTCACACGGCGGGGCCGAGTCGTGCGCGGACGCTCCCCGTGAAGAAACCGACCGGTTCCCCGCTTTGTATAGGAATTACTACATGAATGATTGGTGCCATTCTTGGAAATCGGTCGCAGTGTCGTTCTCGATGGACACTTTCATAGCCCTTCGTCGACTATTGGTGACGTGCATTTTCTCGAGTCGAAACTCAATTGGGATCTGTCAGAGCATCAAGTTACTGTTTAGCAACGGATGGGGTTGGAACCTTAAGGGGATGGAATGAAGTTGCGTCGTTTCGTTACGACTTCGGCACTTTTGGTGGGTGCCCTCGCGGCCGGATATGGGGTAGCGGTCGCGGAACCGGCGGCCGAGCCTGGAGCCGACATCGCATACGAGACCCGGGTCGAGGATCGGGCAGTCGTCACGAAGATCGATGCAGGCGCGTTCGTGGTGTCGTCGGATCGGCAGTCGGTCGCGCTCGAAGACGGCGCGGGAAACGCCGTCCTCTCGTTGCCCCTCGCGTACCGCTTCGACGGACTGCAGTTCCCCTTCGAGGAGAAGGTCAGTGAGGACGGCAAGACCCTCACGTTGACTCCGGTCATCGATCGCGCAAAGGCGACACCGATCGCGGACACAGATCTCCCGCTGAGTGACGTTGCCTCGGTCGAGGAGAACACGCGTGCGCAGGCCAATTTCGGACAGCAACTTGCACTGGCCTCGGCGGTCGGTGGGCTGGCCGGCACGGTCGTCGGTGGCGCGATCGGATTGGTCGGTCTGATTGCGGGACCCGTCGCGCTGGCGACGGTCCCGGTGTTCGCGGCGGTCGGTGCGATCGCCGGAACCGTCATCGTCGGCGGGCCGACCCTGGTCATCGCGGGGATTCAGCTTGCGCAGACGCTGACGGCGCCCGAAGGCACCACGGTCTGGGCGAAAAACGACAAGAAGTAGTCCAGTTTCCAAGGGCGCGTGCGCCCAGTGAAAGGTGTGAGTGTTCATGGCGGGACTGTTCGGAATCTTGGCCGACATCTTCGGCTACGTGATCACGATCGTGACTGTCGGCCCGAAGCTGTTCTGAGGGACTTTTCGGCACCACGAAGTGGGTGACGTAGCCGCACGGCTGTAGTGCCCCACGCCGCCCGCCTCCTTTCGGAGGTGGGCGGTTCGTCGTCTGCGCGCCTTCCGGAAGTGAACCTCGTCACAGCAGCGGGACTGACCTGTTAGGTTCGCCAATGCTTAGGCTAACCTTCGTCCGTCACAGCGCTGCTCTCGAAACGGGTCTCGATGAACCTCCGACGGTTTACTGCCATATCCATGCTCGTCGTCGCGGCAATGGGGGTCGGGGCAGCCACCTCATACGCCGATCCCGCCGCCGCACCCGCGGCGGCAGAGGAACAGGGCGTCCCGAACATCAACTACCAGACCGCCCGTGACGGTGACGCCGCTGTGGCCACGCTGGACGCCGGCGCCTTCTCCATCAACGCCGCGAACGACACCGTCGACGTGATCGACGACGGAGGCCGCGTCGTAGCGTCCATTCCCACGTTCTTCCGGGTCGACGACCTGCAGCATCCCTTCGCTGTCGCGGTCGACGAGTCCGCGCGCGTCCTGCGGCTCGTCCCGAACATGGATCCGTCCGCAGCGACACCCGTCCCCGTGTCGGAACGGATCACCCTCGCCGACGTCGCCGCACCGCAGGACAAACAGGAACGCGACGACCGCGCGCTCGACGACTTCCAGCAGCAACTCGGAATCACGAGCGCGATCACCGCGATCGTCGCCGCCATCATCGGCGGCGCGATCGGCTGCGCGATCGGCGTCATCCCCGGCACCGCTGCCCTGGTGATTCCGTTCCTCGGCCTCGCCGGGCCGGTGGCAGGGTGCATCGGCGGTGCGCTGATCGTCGCGCCCGTCGTCGCGCTCGCGGGCACCATCGTGGTCGGCGGCGGCGCCCTGGTCGTCCTGGGTATCCAGTACCTGAACACCGTGAACAGCCCGTTCGTCGCACCGGAACCCGCGGCATGAGCGGCCGGTACGGCCGGAACCTACGGGCACTCACCGGATCGGCGCTCCTCGTCGTCGCGGCCCTCGGCGTCTCTGCCGGGACCGCTCACGCAGCCCCAGTGGCGCAGCACGAATCGTCCGGCATCGGCTATGAGGCCCACGCCGAGGGCACGTCCGTGATCACGACGATCGATGCGGGCGCCTTCCGGGTCACCGACACCGGTGACGCGATCGAGATGGTCGACGACAGCGGCAACGTCGTGGCCGCGCTGCCCCTCACCATTCGTATCGAAGACGCCGTCTATCCGATCGACGCCGACCTCGACGGGCGGACCGCGACGCTCACCCCGCACGTCCCGGAGGATGTCGCGTCGTCGCTGAAGTCGGTGGCGCAGAGCGGATTCGACACGCAGAAGGAGCGCGACGATTCGGCACTGGCCGATTTCAACAGCTACCTCGGGTACGCGACCCTGATCGGCGGCCTGGTCTTCGGGGTGATCCTCGGTGCGGTCGGTCTCGCGGTCGGATGCGGACTGCTCGCCTGGACCGTGGTCGGCACGCCGGTCGGCTGCCTCGGCGGACTGCTGGCGGGATTCGCCGCCGGCGGGCTGGCCGGAACCATCTTCGTCGGCGGTGCCGCGCTCGTGATCCTCGGAATCCAGTACCTCGTCACCATCAACACCCCGTTCGTGCCGCCCGCGCCCACGGCCTGACTTCGTAACCGGCAACAACGGCCCGCCTCCTTGGAGAAGGAGGCGGGCCGTCGTCGTTGCGGGGGTGCGTTACGAGGTGCGCACGCGCAGACCCGGGTTCTCCGCCAGCACCTCGTTGATCGGCGTCGCGAACAATTCGGGGCTCTCGCCGAGGACGAACGTGACGACGTCCGCGACCTGGCAGATCGGGTACTGCCCGACGTTGGAGGCGCTCGAGATGCCGAGTGCCAGCGTGCCGGTCACGATCGTGCCGCCGCTGTCGCCCTGCAGGGCGCACATGCTCGTCGAGAAGCTGTCGGCGAGCGTGCGCTCACCGACGGAGACGGTCTGCGCGACGGACGTGACGCGACCGCAGGTGAAGCCGGTGGTCAGACCCGACTTGCACACCGGTGCGCCGACGACCGGGTCGGCGGTTCCGGTGATCGCGACCGGCGCCGCACCGGGAACCCGGACGCCGTTGTTCTCGAACCGCCGTGCCGCATTGTCGTCGGCGCGGATGATCGAGTAGTCGTGAATATCCAGGCTGGTCTTGGCGAACGTGCCGATCCGCGGACCGGTGCCACCCCCGACGAGCGAGAACGCCTCCGACGCCTCCGCGGTGCCCGCAGCGGCCCGGTTGGGGTCGCAGTGCCCTGCCGTGATGTTCACCGGCCGGCCCGAGCCGTCGGTGCCGTTGAACCCGAGCGAGCAGCGCAGTCCGACTCCGCCGCCGAGCGAGCCGTACGCGTCGCCGCCCAGCAGGGCGTCGGCGGGAAGCGGTTCGGCGATGGGGGTGAGGTCGGTGGACGGCAGCGGAGCGGCCGTGGCAGGCGACTGCACGACGCGGGCGCCCTTCAGGAAGTCCGGAAGCTGCAACCCGCCCGCGTTGTCGGCGCGGAGCACGAGATCGTTGTTCACGATGTCGATGGCGACGCCGCGCACGAGATCGGCGACGGCGGGCGGCTGGGTGTCGAGCCATCCGTCGAGCGACTTCACCTGCTCCTGCAGGCTGCTCTCGCTCTGTGCCACATCCTTCACCTGGAAGCCGGCCTTCTCGGCTGCGGCGACGGCGGCCTCCTTGTCGGCGCCGTCGGCGAGCCCCACGATCGGGGTGCCTGCGTCGTCGAGCCACGTTCCGGCGAAGGCGTCCGGGAACTGGGTGCGGGCGATCTTCGCGAACTCGGCCAGCTTCTGGCCCAGCTCGGAGTGCTCCAGGTACTGATCCGGGCTCAGCGACAGATCACGCGAAATTGCGTCGATCAATTCCGCTGGCAGCTTGGCGGCCTGGCCGGACACTCCCGGCTCGACCGGATCGGCCTGAGCGGAGGCGGTGACCGGACCGAGGAGCAGCAGCGCGGCGGAGCCGAACACGGCGGCACGACGTGCGATGGAGCTTCGCATGGGGGCCTTTCTATGTTGTTTGTTCGCAGTTGCCTCGCGGGCGCACGCGAATACGACCCCCCTGACAGGTAAGGCCGTACACAGTCGGAGTCGACTATATGGGTTCGCCCCGTCTATTCCCACCTGTAACACTTTCGGTGGATGACGCAGCTGGACAAAGCGGACACCGGAACCGCCTGCGCCCGGTGTCCGAGAGGAAACGGACACCGGGCGCAGGATGAAAACCCTGGGGTACTAGTCGGAGACGGTGCGCACGCGCATCCCGGAGCCGACGGTGTCCACGATGTCCGCGACCGGGATCCCGAGGCTGGCCGTGCCACCCTCCGGTGCCAGCACCAGGTTCGCCTCCGTGCAGTTGGGGGCGCCGCTGGCGTTGGAACCGCTCGTGATTCCCAGCGCGAGGGTGCCGGTGACGATGGCGCCGCCGCTGTCACCCGCGAGAGTGCAGGCGGTGCCCGCGAAACCGTTGATCACGCGGCTCGAACCGTCGGCCACGAACAACTGCGTCTCGACGTGATCCGCCGCGACCACACCACACGTGAACGACGACGTCTGACCTGACTTGCAGATCGGGGCACCGACGACGGGACGGGCCGTGCCGGTGATCTCCAGGGTGGTGCCGTTCGCGCCGCGGACCGCCGGACGGTCCAGACCGGCCTTGACGCCCGCGTCGTTCAGCTTGATCACCGAGTAGTCCAGCTTGTCGGCCGGGTTGCCCACCGACGACTTCGAGAACGCGCCGATCTGCTGGCTGTCGTCGACGTTCTGGTGATTGGGAAGGAACACCGGCGACGGCTGACCCTCGGCGGGGTTGCAGTGCCCGGCGCTGATGTTGACGGCCTGGCCGCTGTCGTCGACGGCGTTGAAGCCCAGCGAGCAGACGGAGATCTCGGAGATCGGCGTCTTCGGCAGTTCACCCGCGGTGGTGATGTACGTGTCGCCGGCGAGGGGGCCCCGCTCCACCGGACCGCCGCCGCCGGGGCTCAGCATCACCTTGACATTGGCGAGCAGCGTCGGCAGGTTCAGCGCCTGGCCGATGGGGCTGTTGACGACGTCGATGACGACACGGTTCTCGAGAACGTCGATCGACGCGGAGTTGACCTGGGACGCCACGTCCTTCGGCAGTCCCGCGATCCAGCCGTTCACGTCGGAGAGGGTCTTCTCCAGGCCGTTCGCGGACACCGGCGCAATGCGGGTGTCGTACCCGGCCTTCGCTGCGGCGTCGGCGGCCTCGTTCGTGGTGACCGCGACGACGGGCTTGCCGTCGAGGCCGATCCACGCCCCGGCGTAGTCGTCGGGATGCTGCTCCCGGAAGTCCTCGGCGTAACTACCCAGCTCCTGTGCCTTCGCGGCGCGGTCGAGGTACTCCTGCGGGCTGATCTTCAGGTCGCGGGTAATGGCCTCGACGAGTTCGGCCGGCAACTTGTCGGGGCTCAGCTGCGTGGTGTCGGGCTGCGTAACAGGGTCGGCCTGGGCGGCGGTGGAAAACGGAAAGAGAAGGAGCATTGCCGAGGCGCCTACAACAGCGGCGCGGTGCGCCAGCACGTTACGCATGAAATCCCTTCTGCACGGAATCCGTTCACTGAGGATTCCTTCTGGGGTGGGTATCAGCGCCCCACCTTAAGCTACGGACGGGCCGGCCCGTCGGGGAGGTGTGAGCGAAGCGTCACTGACCTGGACTTATCGCAGCCGGCGGTGTGGTCGTCGTCGTGGTGGTGACCGCGGCCGCGGGTGCCTTCAGCGTCGTCGTGGTTGTTGTCGTAGCGGTGGTGGTGGTCGTCGTCACCGGCGGAGTCGTCGTGGTCGTCGCGGCGGTCGTCGTCGTGGTGGTCTGGGGAACCGTGGGGATCGAGGGCAGGGTGATCACCGGCGTCGTCGTCGGCGGAGGCGGGGGCGGAGGCGGCGGCACGAACACGGATGTCGTCACGACCGGTGCCGGCGGGGGAGCGACCGGGGCCTCCACCTCCGTCGTCACGGCCACCTCCTGCGTGCTCGCCGTCGGGAAGACCGCGGGCGCGACCGGAGTGGGTCGCGCGGCCGACGTCGTCGTCACCGACGCGGTCTGGGCGTCCTGGATCGACGGGACCACGGTGCTGCCGTTGCTCGTGAGCGCGAACGCGACCGCCCCACCCGCCACCACGAGTGCGGCCGCGGCGACGCCGGCGATGATCAGCGGACGGCGGTCGGGGCGCTTGGCGGGTGTGGTCGGTGCGGACGCCCCCGTCGCGGCGGGCGGAACCGCGTCGGCGGACGCCGCAGCAGCGGCCGGCACCGCCGTCACGGCGGAGTACGCGGTGTGCAACGGGGCCTCGACGACGGGAATCGACTCGGTGTCGGCGCTCGTGTCCTCGTCGGTCAGCGCCAACCCGGCCGCCAGCAGCGCCGCCCCGTGCGCCGGGGACTCCGGTGACGCGGCGAGTGCCACCGACTCCGGGATCAGCGTCGCCTCGCCCAGACCCATGTAGTCGAGCGATTCACGCAGCTTGGTGACGATCTCCGGCGCCCAGTCCGACGGATGGGTCGCCGTGACCTTCACCGTCCCGGACAATCCGTCCGCCGCCTCCCGGAACAGACAGAACATCGCCGTCGCGACGAGGTCCTCGGCGCGGGTCAGGGAACCCGCGTACTCGATGCCCGCGGGCTCCCCGACGCGTGCGAGGAAGTCGCGGACGGCGCCGGTCGACTCCGTGCCGGGATCGCCGAGCTGCACGGAGCCGTCCGGGGCCGTGAACAGGACGGATGGGTGTTCGATCGTCCTCACGTCGGTTCCGGAAGCGGTCACCACCGCTGTGGAAACCGAATCGCCGACGGTGAGTCCGACTCCGGTGGTCATGGAAGATCCTTACTGGCACGGTTCAGAGGGGTGCATCATCGCACCATGTGCACAGTGTGTCGCGCCCCGCAGTCGATTGGTTACATGCGGCACCCGTGAGTACTTGTCAACCGCGGGCGGTCAAGAAGTACTCACGGGTGGCGGAGCCGCAGATCCGTGGCCCATCGCACGCAGCATCGACAGCAGTTCCGACCGCGATCCGGCGCCCAGTCGCCGCCGGATCCGGGCCACGTGGTGCTCGATCGTCTTCGCAGAGATGTAGAGGCGGGACCCGATCTCCCGGTACGTCAGCCCCTGGACGAGCAGGTCGGCGACCTCCGCCTCGCGGTCGGTGAGCGACCCCGGGGTGCTCGGGCTCGACACGACCGCGGAGTCGGCGCCGTTGCCGGGGGACGTCGGCTGGCGCAGGGCCCGCGCGACCTGGAGCAGGGTCGTCGCCACCCTGGTGTCGGAGGCGCGCAGCGCGGCTTCGCCGGCGAGGCGCGCGCCGTCCCATGGCAGGCCGATCCGGTCGAGGGTGCGGGCGGCGTCCTCGACGGACGCGGCGTCGATGTCGCCCTGCAGCACGCGCAGCCAGGCGCGACCGGCGGTGGCGAGCCCGGACGCGTACGGGCTGACCTTGGCGGCCTCACCGAGCGCGCGGGCGTGCGGCATCAGATCGGCGGGGCATTCGGCGAGGATCGAGGCCTGCACGCCGTACCAGTGCAGCGCCGACCCCCATATCGCCGGTTCGCCGAGGGTCCGCAGCAGCGACTGGGCATCGTCGACGAGGTGGGTGATCCGCCCGGGTTCGCCGACCCGGATCGCGGTGAGCCACAGTTCGCCGAGCGGCAGCAGGCTCAGCAGGTCCACCGAGTACTCGGCGAGCACACCCTGCGCGCCCGCCCACGCCTGGAGCAGTGCCGCGTTGTCGCCGGTGCGCCGCGCCAGCCCGACCCGCAGGCCGTGGACGAACAGCAGATCGCGCTGGTGCATCGACGCGGCGTCGAGACCGTCGAGCCGGGACTGCGCCGACGTGAGGTCGCCGCGGACCATCGACGTCCAGGCGGTGAGCAGTTGGTGCCGGTTCGCGGTGACACTGCCGGGACGCTCGGTTTCCCGGGCCCGGGTGAGGACGGCGTCGGCGTGGGCGAGTTCGCCGCAGTGGAGTGCGGCGAGGGCGGTGATCGCGGCGGGGGAGTCGGGCAGCATCCGGGGCCGCGACGCGCGGCCGGGCATCGACAGGGCGCGAGTCAACGAGTTCAGTGCCGCATTCGCGGACGCGGTCACCGACTGCACGAGTCCGGTCGCGACGAGGGCGGCGCCGGCGGTGGCGGCGGTGGGGGGTGCGCCCGCGCTCGTCGCGAGGACGGCTTCGGCGTCGTCGAGCCGGCCCGCGACGACGAGGACGGAGGCGGCGAGGGACGCGTCGGCGCCGGCACGGTCCGCACCGAGCCAGGCGTACAGTTCGGCGCTGCGGTCGATCATGCCGCAGAACGCGGCGCCGGCGGCCGAAATGCGAACGGCCGCAGCGAGTTCCGGACAGTCGACGGTCGCGGATCGTTCGAGGACGGAATCGGCCAGGCCGACCGCGGTGTCGAGGTCACCGCCCAGGGCGCTCGCCTCGGCGTACGCGACGACGGCGGCGTCGTGGAGCCTGCCGACCCGGCCCGCTTCGGCATACAGTGCGGCGGCCAGAGCCGGTTCGGCGAGTTCGGCCTGGGCGCAGAGGAATTGGCTCAACTCCTCGCTCGGTGTGCCGGTCGAGGCCACCGCGCGGGCGACGGGAAGCGTGAGCGTTCCGCCGTCGACGTGGTGGGCAAGCAGGCGGCGGGCCAGCGTGTGCAGGCGGTTCTCGCCGAGCGTCGTCGTGAGATGCGTGTGGTCCGTGAGAAGGAGCGTGTCCCGTTCGTCGACCCAGCCGTCCGAACGGAGCGAGTCGACCGCCGCGCGGGCCCGGTCGGGTTCGACGTCGAGTACCCGGGCGACCACGGTCTCGTCGAGGTCGCTACCGAGCAGAACCAGTGCGAGAGCGGAGAGTTGCGGGCCGTCGAGCTCCGCGAGTTCCGTGGGAGGAAGCGGTGAGGGCAGCGTGGACACCGGCGCCCTATCCGCCGTTGCCGAGGACGCCGGGCACCAGGCCGGTGACTCCGCCGACGACGCCGCCGACCGTGCCGCCCACCCCGGTGACGGTGTCGCCGACCGCGCCCGCGCCACCGACGATGGTGTTGGCGATCGCGGCGCCGCCGTCGGACGGAACGCTCGGTGCCGGGGCGGGCGCGGGTGCGGGCGCCGGCGCGGGGGCTGGGGCCGGCGCGGGTGCCGGTGCCGCAGCGACGGGGGCCGGGGCGGTGCCGGGCGCAGCGGCGACCGGTGGGGCCGCGGCGGGTGCGACGGTGCCGGGCGGGACGGTGCCGGGGGCGGCGACCGGAGTCGCGACACCGGCCGCGGTGCCGGGAACACCGGTCGCGTCGGCGACACCCGCAGCCTCGGTGCCGGGTGCGACGGCGCCCGTCGCGGCGGCCTCCGCCGGAACACCGGACGTGGAGGCCGAACCGGCGGACGTGCCCGACGACTGCGAGGTGGTCGAACCCGAACTGGACGCCGGTGCGACGTCGAAGACCGTCCCGAGCGACAGCCCACCTGCGGCGAGCAGGGCGATGGCGGCGGCGGACGCGGTGATGATCCCAGCCTTCTTCTTGCGGGACATCCCGGTGGGGCCCGGGTCGACGGGTCTCGGTGCGGGCGGCCGGGCGGCGAGGACGACGGTATCGGCGTCCGACCCGACCGCCGGGACCGCCGGGACAGCCGGGGCGGCGGCGGGCGCTGCCGTTGCCGGCGCGGCGGTGGGAACGACGACCGGCATCCGCGCGACGGTCGGGGCGGCGGCGTGTCCCGCATCCCGGTCGGCGGCGAGCAGCGCCGCACCGAGGGCCGCGGTGTGGCCCGGACGTTCGGCCGCGACGACGGGAACCCGCAGTTCCGCGGACAGGAGTTCGGCGACCAGCGGGATCGCGGCGCTGCCGCCGGTGAGCACCACCTGCGTGACCTCGCTGGATTCGAGACCGGCGGCGTGGATGCTCTCGCGGACCAGCGTCACCGAGTCCTGCAGCGGTTCGCGGATGAGGTCTTCGAGTTCCGAGCGCACCAGCCGCACGTCGGTGGAGATGCCGGGCAGTTCGATGCCGATGGTGGCCTCGGTGTCGGAGGACAGAGCCTCCTTCGCCGCGGTGCACCGGGTCCGCAGGCGGGTCAGCGCGGCGACGGTGTCGGGGGCGAACGGGTCGATGTCGCCGAACTCCTCGGCGACGTTGCCGAGGACGTACTGCATGGTGGCGTGGTCGAAGTGGGCGCCGCCGAAGTCCTCGGACCGCACCGGCTTGCCGAGGACGCCTGTCTCGGTGCCGTGTGCGTCCGAACGGAACAGGGTGATGTCGAGTGAGGTGCCGCCGAGGTCGTAGATGACGGTCAACGCGTCGCCGAGGGTGCCGCGGGTCCGTTCGAGCCACGTCATCACCGCCTGCGCCTCCGACACGAGGGTGGCGTCCGCGACGCCGGCCTGCTCGAGCGCCTCGGCGAGGACCCCGACGGTGTACGGCGGCCAGACGGTCGGGTGGGCGACGACGGTGGCCGGGAGACCGTGCCTGCCCGACGCCGCCTCGTGCACGATGCAGCTCACGGCGGTGGCCACGAGGTCTTCGCCCGAGTAGGTCGAGCCGTCGTCGGTGAGGATCCCGACCGGGTCGCCCACACGGTTCGCGAAGTCGGACACCATCACCGCATCCGGCTCGCCGCCGTCGCCGCCGAGAACGGGTGCGCGGTCGGGGGAGAGGTGCAGAACACTCGCACGGGACAGGACGGTGAGGTCGGCGGCATCCGTCACGCTCGCCCCGTCCGTGTCGACGGCGGCCACCGTATTGACCGATCCGACACCGATGCCGAGCGCTGCAGCCATGTTCCACTCCTGTGGTCCGGGCGGGCGTCACGCCGCCTGTGTCAGACGGACGGTACCGCCGTCGTATGTGACGGCCGGGGCCGTCGTGGTCACTCGAATTGTCGCGTGCGGCGGCCGTTTCGTTACGCCGATGCGCAGGTCGACGGCAGTTACGGGGCCGAGCCCCTAATGCCCCCCTATCCCCTAACGGCGGGGGCCCGACCCCCGGTGGGAGATCCCCGATGCCGGGGTCCGCGAGTAGGGGGCGCCGCCCCGTTGGGAAGGGGGCCGCCGATCCATAACGTGTATTTCACTCGCCGTCACAGCAGTTGTGGTGGCCACCCGAACTCCCCGAACCTCGACCACAGGAGAGATTGCCATGGCTACCAACGCCGTCCTCGACTTCATCCTCGGCCTTCTTCGCGACGAGCAGGCTGCGGCGGCCTACTGCGCCAACCCGGCCGACGCGCTGTGCGCCGCCGGCCTGCAGGGTGTGAGCCACGCGGACATCGTCTCCGTCGCTCCCCTGGTCGCGGAGTCGGGACTGTTCGCAGGCAGCGGGGCCGACCTGGCCGCGATCGTGAACGCCGGTGCGGATGTCGCCGGTGACGTCGCCGGCGGTCTCGGCGCAGGTGTCGGTGGCGCCCTCGGCGGGGGTCTCGGCGGCGGCCTCGGTCTCGGCGGCGGCCTCGGCGGTGCGGTCGGAATCGGCGCCGGCGCAGGCCTCGGTCTGGGCGCCGGCCTGGGCGGCGACTTCGACTTCGCCGCAGAACTGGCGGCCGGTCTGAGCGCCGCGCTCGGCGCCGCGCTGGAAATCGGCGGCGAGATCGGTGCGCAGCTCGGTGCCGCGCTGGGTGCGGCCCTCGACGCGGCACTCTCCCTGACCGGTGGCCTGGACCTCGGCAGCGCCCTCGACCTCGGTGCCGTGATCAGCGGAGCCCTCGGGGGAGCGCTCGGACTGGGCACCGACCTGACCGCGCAGCTCGCCACCACCCTCACCGCGGCGATCACGGCCCTGCCGGTGGTCGACGTGGCCGGTGGTCTCACCGGGATCCTCGCGCCCGCACTGTCGATCGGCGGCGACCTCGGCGCCGACCTGGGTGCGGCTCTCGGTGCCGCCCTCGGAAGCGTCGTCGACCTCGGTGGCAGCGTGGACGGCGACATCCTCGCCGGACTCGGAGCCGGCCTCGACCTCGGCGGCGTGCTCGGAACGACCCTCGGCAGCGTGCTCGGTGTGGACGCCGGTCTCGGTGGCGCGCTGGGCGGCGCCCTCGACGCGGCGATCGGCGCCGGCGGCGGACTGGGTGCGACCCTCGACGGCCTGCTCGGCGGTGAACTGCTCGGCGACGTCGCCGGTTCGCTCGGTGGTGTCCTCGGCACCGACCTCAGCGCGGTCCTCGGTGGCGCGCTCGGCGGTGTCCTCGGTGCGGGCGGCGACCTCGGCGCAGACCTCGGCGGCGCGCTCGGCGCGACGCTCGGGTCGATCGCGGACCTGGGCGGCGGACTGGACCTCGACGCGATCCTCGGTGCGGGCGGCAGCCTCGGCGGCGCGCTGAGCGGTCTGCTCGGCGGCGAACTCGGAGTCGGCGGCGACCTCACCGCCGGTCTGGGCACCGCGCTGGACGCGGTCCTGGGTGCCGGTGGCGGACTCGACCTCGGTGCCGTGCTCGGTGCCGAAGGTGGCCTGGGTGGTGCGCTGAGCGGCATCCTCGGTGGTGTCCTCGGCGCCGGCGGCGACGTCAGCGGTGATCTCGGTGGAGCCCTGGGCGGTCTGCTCGGCGGCGCGCTCGACCTGGACGGCGGCCTCGGCGGCGCACTGTCCGGTGCACTCGACAGCGGTCTCGGACTGGATGCCGCACTCGGCACGGTCCTCGGCGGCGCCCTCGGCCTGGACGGTGGCCTGGCCGCCGAACTGGGCAGCACCCTCGACGCCGCGCTCGGTGCCGGCGGCGTGACGGGCATCGACCTCGGTGGCCTGCTGGACGGCGGACTGGACCTCGGTCTGGGCGGCGACCTCGGCCTCGGCGGAGAACTGACATCGGAGCTGACGACGGCGCTGAGCGGTGCCCTCGGTCTGGGCGGCGAGGCAGGGGCGAACCTGGGAACGGTTCTGGGCGGCGCGCTGGAGAGCGGCCTCGGGCTGGGCGGTGTCCTCGACACCGGTGCCGATCTGGGAACCACGATCAGCAGTGCGCTCGGCGGCGCCCTCGGAGTCGACGGTGACGCGACCGCCGGTCTGGGCGCGGCGCTCGACGCGGTGCTCGGTGCGGACGGCGGGATCGACCTCGGCGGCGCGACCGACCTGGGTGGCGTGCTCGGCGGTGCGTTCGGTGCCGGTGGCGCCGCGGGCGCCGATCTCGGCGCGGCCCTCGGCGGAGTGCTCGGCGGTGCGCTGGAGACCGGCGGCGCTCTCGACCTCGACAGCGTCCTCGGTGCGGAAGGCAGCATCGGCAGCACGCTGGGCACCGCACTCGGCGGCGTCCTCGGAGCGGACGGCGACCTCAGCGCGACCCTCGGTTCCGCACTGGAGACGGCGCTGGAGGCCGGCGGCGGGCTCGACCTCGACTCCGCCCTGGACGCCGATCTCGGACTCGACGCGGCGGCCGGTGTGGGTGGCGCCCTGGACGGTGCGCTCGACGCGGGCACCGGACTCGCGGGTGGCTTGACGAGCGGCATCGACGGTGCGCTGGGCGGACTGCTCGACGTGGGTAGCGACGTCACGGGCAACGTCGGCGGTGCCGTCGGCGGCGGGGTGGCGGGCGGCGCGGACGCTGCGGCCGGCATCGGGGCCGGTGTCGCGGCGGGTGTCGGTGCTGTTGCCGACGCCGGAGCGGACCTGGGCGGCAGCCTCGGAACCAACCTGGTCGGCGGACTGGACACGGCCGGTGGCCTGGGTGCCGGTCTGACCAGCGGCCTCACCGGTGGTCTCGGCGGAATCTTCGACACCGGTGCGGGCCTCGGCTCCGCACTGACCGGCAGCGTCGGCGGTGCCGTGGACGCGGTCGGCGAGGCGGGCGCCTCGGTCGGCGCGGTCGCCGACGCCGGTGCGAGCCTGGACGCGAACCTCGGTGGCGCCCTGGACACGGCGGCCAACCTGGGCGGCACTGTCGGTGGCGCCCTGGACACGGCCGCGAACGTCGGCGGAAGCCTCGGCGGCACCGTGGACGCCGCTGCCGGAATCGGCGGCGACGTGGCCGGCGGAATCGAAGGCAGCGTGGACAGCGCCGTCGACGCCACCGCAGGTCTGACCGGTGGCCTGGACGCCACCACCGACGCGGCCGCCGACCTCGGCGCCGGATTGTCCGGTGGCGTGAGTGGTCTCGGATCGCTCGGCACCTCGGTCGGCGGCGCCCTCGACGGTGCCGTCGGTGGCGCGGTCGACGGTGCCGTCGGTGGCGCGGTCGACGGTGCGGTCGACGGGGGAGCCGCTGTGGGTGGCGCTCTCGACGGCGCAGCATCCGCCGGTGGATCGGTCGCGGGTGGCGCTTCCGCCGGCGCGGATGCCGCCGCGGACGCCGGCACGGACGGTTCCGCGGACCTCGGAGCGGTGGGCGGCGCCGTCGCCGACACCACCGGTTCGATCGCCGGCGGCCTGGGATCCACCCTGGGCGGTGCCGTCGACACCGGGGCCGACACCTGGTCGTCGATCGACGCGGACAACGCGTTCGGCGCCGACTCGGGCCTGCACGCGGACACCGACGGTTCGCTGTTCGGCGACACCGACTCCTCGGTGGACCTTTCGCACGACGTCACGGGCGTGGTCGATCACCTCGAGCCGTGATGAAACGGCGGTTCCGGCATCCCCCAGACGGGGCGGCCGGGACCGCCGTACGATGTAACGAAATCAGCCCCGGACGCGTTATGCGTGCGGGGCTGTTTTCCACAGTCGGGTGTCGGGGCGCCGAACAGGTGCCCGCACGAGGTCGGAAGAATTGCGGGTCAACGAAGCTCATGGACAGTGCAGCCGCCGAGAAGAGTCCAGCCGGGTCGCAGTCGATGACGGCGTTGCTCGAGCAGGCCCTGGGCGTGGCGAAGCGGTTCGGTCGCGGCGACCTGGCGCAGCGCCTCGACTCCGCCCGGACCCGCGTCCAGGACCCGCGGATGCGGATCGTGGTGGTCGGGCCGCTCAAGCAGGGCAAGAGCCAGTTCGTGAATTCCCTGCTCAATCTCACCGTGTGTTCGGTGGGGGACGACGAGACCACCGCGATCCCCACCGTCGTCCAGAATGCGGAGACCGCGTCGGCCGAACTCGTCCTCGCCGATCCGGGTGCCGACCCGATCCGGGTGCCCCTGCCCCTCGACGAGCTGAACGGCATCACCCCGGCCTCGCCCCGCGCCGGGGGCCGTGAGGTGCTGCGGGTGGAGGTCAACGTCCCGAGTCCACTTCTCGCCGACGGGCTGGTCCTCGTCGACACACCCGGGGTGGGCGGCGCCGGCAACCCGCACGCCGCGAGCACACTCGGGCTGATTCCGGCGTCCGACGCCGTATTCGTCCTGTCCGACGCCAGCCAGGAATTCACCGAACCGGAGCTCGGTTTCATCCGTCAGGTCACCAGCCTGTGCCCGTCGGTGGCGTGCCTGATCAGCAAGACCGACCTGTACCCGCACTGGCGCGAGATCGTCGAGGCCGACCGCGGGCACCTCGCGCGCGCGGGCCTCGACGTTCCGCTCATCCCGATCTCGTCGGTGCTGCGTTCGCACGCGCTGCGACTGCAGGACGAGGAACTCAACACCGAATCCGGTTTCGTCGAGCTGTACGCCTTCCTGCGCGACCGGGTGGTGGCCCGGGCCGAGGCGAACACCCGCCGGGCCGTGTCGCTGGACGTGTCGTCGGCGGCCGAGCACCTCACCCTGGGGATCGGCAGCGAGCTTGCCGCCCTGCGTGATCCGGCGAAGGGCGCCGCCGCGGTGGCGGAACTGCAGAAGGCGAAGGCCGCCGCCGAGGAACTCCACAAGAAGACGTCGCTGTGGCAGCAGACGCTCGGCGACGGCATCGCCGACCTCGCCGCGGACATCGACCACGACCTGCGGGACCGGTTGCGCCGCGTCACCCGGGAGGCGGAGGAGACCGTCGACGAGGGCGACCCCGGCAAGGACTGGGACGCGCTGGGGCAGTGGCTCGAGCAGGAGTTCGCGACCGCGATCGGCGACAACTTCGTCTGGGCGCACGACCGCGCCCTCTGGCTGGCCGAGGTGGTCGCGCAGCATTTCGCGGAGACCGGTTCCGTCGAACTGCCGCATCTGGACGTCGCCGACGTGGACGGGGTCCTCGAACCCGTGGCCTCGCTCGCCGACCTCGAGGCGGGACGCATCGGCATCACGCAGAAGGTCCTCGTCGGTATGCGCGGGTCCTACGGCGGCGTCCTCATGTTCGGTCTGATCACCACCATGATGGGCATGGCCCTGGTCAATCCGATCTCGATCGGCGCCGGAGTCCTGCTGGGCACCAAGGCGTACCGGGAAGACCGGGAGAGCCGGATCCTGAAGCGCCGGGCGGAGGCGAAGACAGCGATCCGGCGGTTCGCCGACGACGCCAGCTTCCAGGTCGGCAAGGAGTCGAAGGATCGGCTCCGGTCGATCCAGCGGCTGCTGCGCGATCATTTCACCGCCATCGCCGAGCAGGCGCTGCGTTCGATCAACGAGTCGCTGCGGGCCGCGCAGGAGGCGGCGAACCTCGAATCCACCGAACGGACCCGCCGCATCGCGCAGCTCGAGAAGGATCTGCACGTCGCGTCCGCACTGAAACAGCAAGCGGCGCAACTCGTCGCGGGCGACGCGGGAGCGGTCACGGCATGAGCGCCGCGCCGCTGCACGAAGCCCGCGCGCTGATCGCGTCCGCTCGCCGGCTGTACGCGGGCAGTCCCGACATCCGGGATCAGCTGGGCGGATGCGCCCGGCGACTGGAACAGCCGCTGCGGGTGGCGCTGGCCGGCTCGCTGAAGGCGGGCAAGTCCACGCTGCTCAATTCCCTGGTGGGGCAGGACATCGCGCCCACCGACGCGACCGAGTGCACCCGCGTCGTCACCTGGTACCGCAGCGGGTCGACGCCCACCGTGACGGCGTGGTACCAGCCCGAGCCGGGCACCGGGGCACAGCGTTCCGCCAACGTGCCGGTGCTGCGCCGGGACGGACACCTCACGTTCGACCTGGGCCACCTCACCGCCGATCAGGTGGACCGCCTCGATGTGGAGTGGCCGTCGTCCGCGCTCGCGCACACGACCATCATCGACACCCCCGGCACGTCCTCGCTGTCGCGGGACGTCTCGGCCCGCACCCTCGAGATGCTGACCCCGGACAACGAGGCGTCCGGCGCCGACGCCGTGGTCTACCTGCTGCGCACCCTCAACGCGACCGACGTCCAGTTCCTCGGCCAGATCGGCGACCACGTGGGCGACGAGTCGGGGCCACTCGGCGTGGTCGGTGTCGTGTCGCGCGCCGACGAGGTGGGGGCGGGCCGGCTGGACGCCATGATGTCGGCGAAGGAGGTGGCGTCCCGGTTCGCGGGCGAACTCGAACGGACCGGGCTGTGCCAGGCCGTCGTCCCCGTCGCGGGTCTGCTGGCGCTCGGTGCCCGCACGATGCGACAGGCCGAGTTCGCCGCGTTCCAGCACCTCGCCGAGGTCCCGGTGGACGATCTGAACCTGGCGATGCTGTCGGCCGACCGGTTCGCGCGGGAGGACAGTCCGCTGCCCGTGGACGCGCGGATGCGGGCCCAGCTGGCAGACCGCTTCGGGCTCTTCGGGATCCGGATGGCCGTCACCCTGATCCGGCTGGGCACCAAGGACTCGCCGACGCTGGCGGCCGAACTGGTGGAACGCAGCGGGCTCGACGAACTGCGTCAGGTGATCGACATCCAGTTCGGGCAGCGGGCCGATCAGTTGAAGACCCACTCGGCGCTCGTGGCGCTCAAGCGGGTCCTCACCGCGCATCCGCTGCCGGGGGCGAGCGACATCCTGATGTCGGCCGAACGGCTGCTGTCCGACGTGCACGGTTTCCAGGAACTGCGCCTGCTCGGGCGGCTGCGGTCCACCGAGGTGGGACTGCCCGCCGACGACGTCGCCGAGCTGCAGCGCCTGATCGGCGGGTTCGGAATCGAGATCCCGGAACGACTGGGCACCGACGGCGACGACTCCGTGGAGTTGCAGCGGATGCGGGCGCTCGCCGCGGTGCGGAAGTGGCGCGAACGGGCACGGCACCCCTTGCTCGACCAGTTCACGGCGAGGGCCTGCACCGTCGCGGCCCGCAGCGCGGAGGGTGTTCTGGAGGAACTGAACACCGTCCGCCTTTGACGCCCTCCTCGGCCTAAGGCCGGGGATTCCTACCAGCGCCGCTTGGCGCTCTCGGTGGGTTCCTGCTTCGCCGCGCTGCGCCGGAACACGTTCCGGTCTTACCTGCGCTCCACAGGCGTTTAGCCTCTCCGCCCGTCCGGCGGCGAGAATGTTTCGTGCTGCATTGAGATCCCGATCGTGCTCGGCTCCGCACAGGCAGGTCCACGAGCGCACCGACAGTGGCTTGAGGCCGTCGATCCGCCCGCACGCCGAGCACAGTTGCGACGACGGGAACCACCGATCGACCTTCAAGAAGTGCCGCCCGTACCGGGTGGCCTTCTCCTCGAGCAATCGGGTGAACATCGACCATCCGGCATCGTGCACCGACTTCGCCAACCGGGTCCGTGCCAGCCCCTTCACGCACAGGTTTTCGACGTACACCGCTTGGTTCTCGCGGATGATCGTCGTGGATTGCTTGTGCGCGAAGTCGAGTCTGGCGTCGCGGATCTTCGCGTGTGCCCGGGCAACCGTGATGCGGGCCTTGGCCCGGTTCTTCGATCCTTTCTGCTTGCGGGACAGATTCTGTTGTGCCTTGCGGAGCCGACGTTCGGCGCGGCGGAAGAACTTCGGGGAGTCGACAACCTTCCCGTTCGATAGAACCGCGAACGTGGCCAATCCGAGATCGAGACCGACGTCGGTGTCCAGCTCCGGCATCGGTTCGTCGTCGAGCACCACCACGAATGACGCGAAGTACCGACCCGACGCATCGTTGATCACGGTCACACTCGACGGCTCGGACGGCAACCCCCGGGACCAGCGCACCTCCACGTCCCCGATCTTCGGCAACCGCAGTTTGCTGCCGTCCGTGATCTGAAATCGCGCGTTTTTCGTGAACCGGATCGACTGTCGGTGATCGTGGCGGGACCGGTATCGCGGCGATCCGAGTCTCGGCCCTTTGCGCGTGCCGGTGATGGAGGCGAAGAAGTTGCGGTACGCGGAATTCAGATCGGCCAGCGCTTGCTGGAGCACCACCGACGACACCTCGGCCAGCCATGCCCGATCCGGGCTCTTCTTCGCGTCGGTCAACGCCCGCGACAGCTGGGCGTCCGCGAGGTACGGCAGCCCGTCCCGACGGGCTTGCTCCCGCGCTGCGAGCGCATCGTTGTACACCACTCGGGCGCATCCGAACGCCCGAGCCAGCGCCGTCTGCTGCCCCGGAGTGGGGTACAAGCGGAACTGGTATCGCAGCTGCACACCACGACAGTACCATTGGTTTATGTCTGAGTATGACGATATACGTACTGGCAGGAACTGTACTTTTGCTCTCCATGCTCACTTGGTTTTCGTGACGAAATATCGGCATCGGGTGTTCTCCGACAAGCATCTGAGCCGGATGGAGGAGATCATGCGAGCAGTATGCGAGGACTTCGAATGCGAGCTGGTCGAATTCAACGGCGAAGCCACCCACGTTCACCTGCTGGTGAACTTCCCTCCGAAGGTCGCCGTGTCGCGGCTGGTGAACAGCCTCAAGGGCGTGTCCTCGCGGCGGATGCGGCAGGAGTTCCCGGAACTGGTGCGGCACTACTGGCGTGCGCAACGGCTGTGGTCCGGGTCATACTTCGCGGGGTCGGTCGGCGGTGCCCCGATCTCCATCCTCCGCCAATACATCGAGCAGCAGCACCGGCCCGCCTAGCCAGGACACGCCCGGACGTGAAGGGCCCTCCCGCATGCGCCTCACCCCCACCGCGAACGGCGGAGCACCGGCCCACAACCTGGTAGCCGAGCTACGTCGCGGAGACACCCTTGATCTGACCCGCCCGGAACGCGTCCACGAACAGTTGGTGATCCTTGCGGCTCACCTCGGCGTAGTCGATGCCGAAGTCGACGATCTCACCGACGAACTCGTCCAGCCTGCCGTCGACGACGCTCCGGATCGCGTCCTCGGTCTGGAACGTCACCAGGGTCTGGTCGCTGTCCTCGTCGGAGACACAGTGCACTTTCGCCGTCGCCCGGCCGAGGTCTTCGAGCAGCGGCGCGATGTCCTCGGGCTCGGTGAGGTCGGACCAGTCGAGGTCCAGTTCGTACGGGGAGAGTTCGGCGACGACGAAGCCGGCGCCGTCGATCTCCGTGTACCCGAGCAGCGGATCCGTGTGAACCTGGAGGGCGCGCTGACTCACCACCGTGCGGTGACCCTCGTGTTCGAAGTACTCCCGCACACCGGACTCGTCGACGATCCGGCTCGGAGCGGCGACGTTACCCTGCTTGAGGGAGAGCACGATGTCGTTCTCGAGCGCCTGGCTCGCCCCTTCGATGAGCACGTTGTATGCGGGCAGGCCGGCGCTGCCGATCCCGAAGCCCTTCCGCCCCACCACGTCCTTGATCCGGTAGAACACCGGGCGTGTGGACCGCTTGCTGCGCGGCACCCTGTCGACGTACGTCTCCACCGCCTCACACACCGTGGCGCGTTCCGCCTCCTCCAGTTCGCGGACCCCGCGACCGCGGCGGAAGTGCCGGTCGTAGTCCTCGAGCACCGTGACCGACTCGAGCAGGCTCACCCGGGTGGCGAGACGCGCGCTGAGCAGAAGGTCGTGAATGGCGCCGCGCGAATTGTCCAGGCGCAGCGCAAACGCCTCGTCCGCCTCTTCCCGCACATACTGCAGGACCTGCTCGACGTAACTGCGCAGGTACGTCTCGGCGAGTGCCCGGACATCGCTCTCGGGAAGGGCCTTCTGCCACCCCATCAGGGCCAGGCTCGCGACGAAGCGGCGAAGATCCCAGCTGAAGTGCCCCACGTACGCCTCGTCGAAATCGTTGACGTCGAAGACGAGCGTCCCCTCCGAGTTCATGTACGTGCCGAAGTTCTCCAGATGCAGGTCGCCGTGAATCCACACGCGACCGGTGCGCTCGTCCGCCCACGGATCGTCGAAGGTCCGCAGATCGTCGTAGAACAGGCAGGCGCTGCCCCGGTAGAAGGCGAACGGGTTGGCGGCCATCTTCCGGAACTTGGTGCGGAACGCGCCGGGATCCGCCTCCATCAGGTCGGCGAAGGCCTCGTCGAGAACCTCCACGATCTGCCTCTGCCTCGTGGAATCGGTGTCGTCCACACCGGCCTCCTTCCCGCGGCACACCCGTCACGACCGCACCGAACCACGGTAGCGCTGCCGCTCGCCCAGCGACTGCAGATACGCCCAGGCATCGGCAACGATCTCGTCGAGGCCGGTGTGTCGTGGTTGCCAGCCCAGTTCGGCCTGCACCCGGCCGCCGGACGCGACGAGTACCGCCGGATCCCCGGCTCGGCGCGGGGGCGTCCCGGGTGGCGACGGCCCGCCCGGTGACACGTTCGCACGACGCGATCACCTCCCGCACACTGAACCCGGCGCCGGTGCCGAGGTTGTAGATCCGGTGAGTTCCGGGCCGTGAGGACTCGAGCGCGAGGACGTGCGCCTCGGCCAGGTCGCGGATGTGGATGTAGTCGCGGACGGCGGTGCCGTCCGGGGTGGGCCAGTCGGTGCCGAACACCGAGATCTCGTCCCGGTGCCCGGCAGCGACCTGCAGCACCAGCGGGATCAGGTGAGTCTCCACGACACGGTTCTCGCCGAGCCCGGCGTACGCGCCCGCGACGTTGAAGTACCGGAGGCTGCACGCCGCCAGCCCGTGGGCGTGCGCGTACGACGTGATCGCGTGGTCGATTGCCAGTTTGGTGGCGCCGTACGGGTTGGTCGGCCGGGTCGGTGCGTCTTCGGTGATCGGCACGGAATCCGGCGAACCGTAGGTTGCTGCCGTCGAGGAGAACACCAGCCGGCCGGAACCGGACGAGCGCATCGCCTCCAGCAGCGTCAGGGTTTTCACGACGTTGGCCTGCCAGTACGTTTCCGGCGTCTCGACCGACTCGCCGACGAGGGAGCGGGCGGCGAAATGCAGCACGCCGTCGACATCCCCGGCGCCGAGAAGTCGGTGGGCTGCGCTCGCGACGTCGTCCTCGAGGAATTCCGCTCCCGCCGGCACCGCGTCCGCGTTGCCGGTCGACAGGTCGTCGACGATCACAACCGTGTGGCCGCACTCGAGCAGCCGCTGGGCGCAGACGCTGCCGACGTAACCGGCGCCGCCGGTGACGAGAAGTTTCACGGTTCCCTTTCTGGTCAGTCGCCGAGCCGGGCACCGGTGGTGGGCGAGAAGAAGTGCAGGCGGGCGGGGTCCGGCGCCAGCCGGATGACGTCACCCTTGGCCGGGGAGGGGGAGTCGCTGACGCGCGCGACGATGTCGTGGCCGCCGAGCTCGCCGTCGCGGACGATGCGCCCGTAGATGTAGGCGTCCGCGCCGAGTTCCTCCACCACGTCGACCTTCACGGTGGTGCCCTGGTCGGACACGGTCCACGCTTCCGGGCGGATGCCGACGACGACCCGGCCGGTGCCGAGGGCGCCCAGCGCCGACCGCTCGATCGGCGTCGACAGCGAACCGATCCGGGCGGCGCCGTGCACGACGTCCACCTCGAAGAGGTTCATGGCCGGTGAGCCGATGAACCCGGCGACGAAACTGTTCACGGGCTTGTCGTACAGCGTCTTCGGGCTCGCGCACTGCTGCAGGACGCCCGCCTTCATGACGGCGACGCGGTCGCCCATCGTCATGGCCTCCACCTGGTCGTGGGTGACGTAGACGGTGGTGGTGGCCAGTCGGCGCTGCAGCAGCGAGATCTGGGTGCGGGTCTGCACCCGGAGTTTCGCGTCGAGGTTGCTCAGCGGTTCGTCCATGAGGAACACCTGCGGGTTGCGGACGATCGCCCGGCCCATCGCGACTCGCTGGCGTTGCCCACCGGACAGTGCCTTCGGCTTGCGGTTCAGGTAGTCGCCGAGGTCGAGGATCTTCGCGGCCTCCTCGACGCGGCGGGCGATCTCGGTCTTGTCCATGCCGGCGATCTCGAGCGCGAACCCCATGTTCTTCGCGACCGTCATGTGCGGGTACAGCGCGTAGTTCTGGAACACCATCGCGATGTCCCGTTCCTTCGGTGCGAGCGCGGTGACGTCGCGTTCGCCGATGCGGATGGCGCCGTAGTCGACATCTTCGAGACCGGCGAGCATCCGCAGCGACGTCGACTTGCCGCAGCCGGACGGTCCGACGAGGACGAGGAATTCGCCGTCCTCGATGTCGAGGTTCAACGAATCCACTGCCGGCACGACCGAGCCGGGGTACATCTTGGTCGCCGCGTCGTACGTGACTCGTGCCATGGTCTTCTCCTGGTCGTGGAAGGGGATATCAGAGTCGGGATGCCGAGCCCGACGGCTCGGCGGACAGGAACTGCGGTGTGGGCAGGGACGCGGATTCGGCCCGGCGGACGATGTTCTCGGCGACGGCGTCGACCCGGTCCAGGGGGACGAGGGCGATCGCGGAACCGCCGAAGCCGCCGCCGGTCATTCGCGCTCCCCAGGCGCCTGCCTCGAGCGCGGCGTCGACTGCGGAGTCGAGTTCGACGGAACTGACCTCGTAGTCGTCGCGCAGAGAGGCGTGCGAGCGGTTCAGGGCGTCACCGAGGTCGGCGATCCGGCCGCGGTCGAGCAGGCCGGCGACCTCGGTGACGCGCCGGATCTCGCCGAGCACGTGCCGGGCCCGCTGCGCCGCGGGGGAACTCAGTGCGGCGACGGCGGCGTCGGCGTCGGCGACGTCACGGAGGGTGGCGACACCGAGGTCGGCGCAGGCCTTCTCGATGGCGGCGCGCCGGTTGCCGTACCGGCCGTCGACCAGCCGGTGCGGCGCGTTGGTGTCGACGACCACCAGCCGGGCGCCCGCGGATTCGAAGTCGAGCGGGACGTGCCTGCTCGCGCCGTCCCGGCAATCGAGCAGCAGCGCGTGGCCGGGCCGGGCGAGCATCGCGACCGACTGGTCCATGCCGCCGGTGGACGCACCGGCGATCTCGTTCTCCGCGAGGATGGAGGCGGCGATCAGCGGCCGGCGGCCGGACTCGTCCGTGGGCAGCCCGGCGAGATCGGCGACGGCGAGCGCGAACGCGCACTCGAGCGCGGCCGAACTCGACAGCCCGGAGCCGACGGGGACCGTCGAATGCACTGCCACATCGAAACCCGTTCCGGCCGTGAGATGTCCGGACCGGCGCAGCGCCCACACGACTCCGGCGACGTACGCGGCCCAGCCGGACGGGTGGCCGGGGGCGACGTCGGCGAGCGGGCCCTGCCAGGACTCGCCGGTGTGCGTCGACACGGCGTGCAGTATCCCGTCTTCGCGCACGCGGACGGCGACCACGGTGACGTAGGGGAGGGCGAACGGCAGCACCAGCCCGCCCGCGTAGTCGACGTGCTCGCCGATGAGGTTGACCCGGCCGGGCGCCGCCCAGACGCCGTCCGCGGCGCCGCCGAACGTGCTGCGGAACAACGCTTCCGCCGTTCCCGCGACATTCTGTACGTCGACGGGATCGACCCAGCGCGCCGCACTCACGACGCCACCTCCCGCAGCCGGTCGGCGATGCGCTCGGGGGTGGTGTCGTTGACCCAAGCCCCCATCCCGGATTCGGAGCCGGCCAGGTACTTCATCCGGCCGGGCGATCGCATCATCGAGAACAGTTGCAGGTGCAGCCGCCCGAGCGGGCGGTCCTCGCCGACCGGCGCCTGGTGCCAGGCCGCGATGTAGGGCACGGCGTCGACGCCGTCGAAGAAGCGGTCGACCCGCCGCAGCAGTTCGAGATACACCTCCGCGAGTTCGTCCCGCTCGTTGTCGGTCAGTTCGGTGAGGTCTCGGACGTCGCGGTGCGGTGCGAGGTGCACCTCCAGCGGCCAGCGCGAGGCCGCGGGAACGTACGCGGTCCAGTGCTCGCCGGCCAGGACCACCCGCCTGCCGGACCGTGTTTCGGCGTCCAGGACGTCGGCGAGTAGCAGCCGCCCGGTGCTCTCGAAGTGCTCGCGCGAGCGCCGGATCAGCGCGTCCGTGCGGGGTGGCAGGTACGGGTAGGCGTAGATCTGGCCGTGCGGATGGGTGAGGGTGACGCCGATTTCCTTGCCCCGGTTCTCGAAGCAGAACACCTGCCGCACCCCGGGCAGTGCCGACAATTCGGCGGTGCGGTCGGCCCAGACGTCGACGACGGTGCGGACCCGGTCGACGCTCAGGGTGGCGAACGCGGCATCCGGGTCGCTGGTGAAGCACACGACCTCGCACCTGCCCGCGCCCGGTGCCAGCGGCCACAACGCTTCTCCGTCGACGCAGTCGGGGAGATCCTGCTCGGCGGCGGCCGTCGCCAGCGAGGGAAAACGGTTCTCGAACACCACCACGTCGTAGTCGTCGGCCGGAATCTCGGTGGGCGCCTTGCCCGGCCGGCTCGGGGCGAGTGGCGACGCGTCCGGCGGCGGAAGGAACGTGCGGTCCATCCGCTGGGCGGCGATGACCACCCATTCCCCGGTGAGTACGTCGAAGCGCATCTGCGACTGCGACACCGCCGGCGGCAGCGGGCGGGAATCCACCAGTTCGCGGGTGGCGCCGCCCGACACGTACGGCTCGGAGTCGTCGAAGTAGATGAGTTCGCGGCCGTCCGCGAGGGTGGTCCGGGTCTTGCGCATCCGGACCCGCGCGGGGGCTTCCCGCGCATCCTGTTCGTCACGCACGGTCATCGGTGGATCCTTCCAAGTTTTCCCGTGTCACTACGAGGTCGCCGACGTGATCGGCGAGAGATTCCTGGGCGGCGCGCTCGAGCCCGGCGTCGGTGATGAGGATGTCGACGTCGGACAGGGGGATCGTGTTGGCCAGCGCGGTCACACCCCACTTCGTGTGGTCGGCGAGCACCACGACCCGGCGCGAAGACGCGACGAGCGCCTGATTGGTCTGGGCTTCCATCAGATTGGGGCAGGTCAGCCCCGAGTCGATCCCCATGCCGTGCGTGCCGAGGAACAGCATGTCCACGTGGATCCCGCGCAGGGCGGCGACCGTGAGCGGCCCGACGAGGGCGAACGACGGGGTGCGCTGACCGCCGGTGAGGAGGATGGTCTGGTCGTCGCGGCCACCCTCGTGGAACGCGTCGGCGACGGGCAGCGAATTGGTGACGACGGTGATGTCGGGAACGTCGAGCAGTTCGCGGGCCAGGGCGTGCGTGGTGGTGCCGCCGGAAATGCCCACCGACGTGCCCGGACGCACCAGCCGGGCGGCGGCACGGGCGATGGCCCGCTTGGCCTCGCGGTCGAGTTCGGACTTCGCCGAGAATCCCGGTTCGTGGACACTCGCCGACCGCGGCAATGTGACCCCGCCGTGCACCCGCTCGACCAGACCCTGCTCGACGAGTTCGTTGATGTCGCGCCGGATGGTCATGTCGGAGACCCCGAGCGTCGCACCGAGGTCGACCACTTTCACCGCACCGTGGGCGGTGACCTCGTCGAGGATCACCTGCTGGCGCTGCCGAGCGAGCATCATGCGTCCGCCTTCCGGGTCGGGGCGCCGGTGCCGGCGCCGTCTTCGCGAATCACAGCACAGTTGCCCGGTTCCAGCGTGAGGGGTCCGTCGACGACCCGTTCGGTGACGAGGTCGGTGCCGGACACGTCGACGGTCACCTTCTCGTTCGTATGGTTGAGGACGAACAGCCACGACCCGTGCTCGCCCCGCCTGCGGACGATCTCGACGTCGGAGTGCTGCCCGGTGTGCAGTGCGAGACCGGCTGCGGAGCAAATCGATTCGGCGATTCTCTCCAGTCCGCGCGGGTCGGGGACGGTCGCGAGATACCAGGCGGCGCCGTCGCCGACGGAGCGCCGGGTGACGGCGGGCACGCCCTGCAGGTGTCCCTCGGCGTGGCGGGCGAGGACGTCCACGTCCTCGGACACCGTGAGGTACTCGGTCCAGGTGCGGGCCGAGGTGCCGTCGTCGAGGGCGGCGGTCTCGTCGGCGCCGAGCGGGAAGAACTCCTCGACGCGGACGCCGAGCAGGTCTCGGAACGCACCCGGGTAGCCGCCGAGCCGGACGTGGTCGTCACGGTCCGCGATCCCGGAGAATGCGGTGACGAGCACCTGGGCGCCTGCGCGGGCGGCTGCCTCGATGCGCGCGGCGTCCCCGTCGCTGCACAGATACATCGCGGGCACCACCAGCACCGAGTAGCGGTCGAGGTCGGCGTCCGGGGG